>JAIEMB010000004.1 GCA_019752515.1 Alphaproteobacteria bacterium
TCTCTGGAGATTCCTGCAAGATCCCTCTCAGCTTGGAGTCATCAGAGAGAAATTTACGTCTCTCTTTTAATTAACAAGTCCTTATTTTTAAACAAGGCTTATTAACTACTTTTTTGAAAAGTCTATTGCTTTCAAATTATGATTTAAGTATTCTTTTTAAGAAACTTAGTATGAGAAATTATAATATCCACCTTTAATCGTTTCTCTTTTGTCTATGCATATAGTAATTATATGGTGACTGTGTGTGAAGAAGGGAAGAATAACAGTTAAATTGTGAACATGGGTATGATCTAAAGTGTTTAATTTTTCTTGCATGATATTCATTTAAATAGTAAAACTATTATATGCAAATTTATGGAGGGATGTTGTTGAGAGACTTTAAAGAAAGTATAAAATGTTAAGTATGGCGCCCCCTGAATTTCTATTAGATGGCTACACAACGCTTAATCTTTTGTTAACGGCTATAACACTTTTTTTTATTGTTTATATTTTTCTATACAAACGCTATTTGGTTGTTAAGCCAACCTTCTTATTTTTAATCTATGCTTTTATTTTTTGGCAAGTTCCCTTTACATATTTATCTTATGAGTGTGAAAAATTTTTACCTGATCCTTACGCGTTATTAGTAATGATTCATGGTTTTATGTTTATAGGTTTATTTTTGACGTCACGTTTGTTTATACCACAGACTCAGGAAGTATGGCATAATTTAATAAGACACAATAATAAAATTGATATTATTGAATCTAATTATAATTTATTCATATGTGTTCTTTTGGGGCTTATTCTTATTTGTTCTATAGTGTATTTTAGCTACGTTTCTTTTGAAGATACTCCTATTATGCTTTCTTTTAAAGGTGCGGATACAAATACAATTATTATGGCTCGGGAAAGCGCTCTTAAAACCCTTGAATCTTTTCTCCCCAAATATGCTTATACGATCTTACGCTCTTGTTTAGCTATCTGTGTGGTCTGCTTTTCTGGATTTGCCTTAATTCAGAGTTTTAAAGAAAAATCATATATGCTCCTCTTTCTCTATTCGGTGGCCATCTTATTGGCCATTTTATTTAGCTCAGTCGTTTTTAACAAATCCACTTTTAGCTTATTGTTAATTGGGTTTTTTTTAAACTACATTTGGTGGAATATTCAAAGTTCCTTTAAAGTATTTATAGGAGGTGGCTTTATAATTGTAGCAGCGATCATTTTAGCCGTTTTAGTATCAAGCATAGGATATTACCATTCACTAGATCTCATCGCAGCAACAATATGGCCCATGATTAATAGGACATTTATTGTTACATTCAAAGTAGGAACATGGTTTATTCATTATGCTCAAGTGAATGGTTTTATTGGGATTTCGGCTTTTCCAAAGCTCGCTGTAATGTTAGGGGAGGAGCAAATTTATCTTCCTAATTTTATCGGTAAATTATACGCTCCACTTTATTTTAATCATGAGGTTCTATCTTCGGTTGCGGCTAATGCGGGGTTTATTTTTGTTAACTATGTAGCTTGGGGTTTAGCAGGGTTACCAATTAGTCTTCTCATGTTTGTATCTCTTGATGTAGCCCTTCTTATCATGAAGCGTCTTTCAAGAATGTTTCTAATTCCATTTTTGTCGGTTATCGGTATTTTGCTGATCTCATTTACATCTAGTACCTATGGGGCTTCCCTAATTTCACATGGCTATTTAATTAGTATAATAATTGTAGGTCTGTGGAGCTATAGGATTGAAATTGCACAATTTTTTAAAAAATGCCTTGAATTGTTAACTCTTGTTTTACAATCATTTAAGATAAAATCCAGTCAATAATGGGATTTTGGGGACGTCCTAGATAAGCAAAAAATACTCTATGATTTTCTTAATAGTTTTCTTACAGATAAATTGATTGCTTAAACTCTTCTTAAAAATGGAAGATGTTTTTTTGCTTTGTCTTTCAGCTTATAAAAGATATCCAGGTTCGCAAATTCAGAGTAATGACGAGGTTTCTTTTGAAAGCATTCTGAAAATTCCTGGGCATCAATATCTAATTTTTTTATGATAAATTCCTCATCAATACGACGTTCATTTTCATCATACGATGGGGTGATAAGGTGTGCCAATGCATTTTCTCTTGTTATTTGGTTAGACATGATCATACTTGAGAGGTGAGCTCTTCGTTTATCGTAACCAAAGCGAGTTGGCAAATAATAACTTTGGAACCATTTTGTCCATCTGGATTCATGGTGCTTATCTCCGTAATTACACCAGTCAAGTTCACGTTGAAGCACAAGGATAGCTTCTTCTCTATTGTAAGAAATGTAATTTAAGGGACGAATATTCTTGAGTTTAGAGATATAAGGGTAGTAAAGATAGTTTTCATAAAGGCTTAGCATTGGATAGTGTTTTAAGGAGCGCTCTCCAAAGACTTTATGAATGGCTTTAAGATTCCGTGCATCCATAGCGCTATGCCCCCAACTTCTAGGAAGAATAGACTCAGTAGCAAAATTCCCACCTGATAAGAAATAACGAATGTTGTCACTTTTTGTTTTTTTATAAAGTACAGTAAAGAAGGCATGATCTTGAGGAACATCCTGATTTGCCACTCCAGCTCGAATGTATGCCCGTTGGAGGTCTTGGACCTCTTCCCAATCGATGACTTCCGTATATAAGTCAATATTCAATTTTCTTACAATTTTTTCAATATTATGAACAGCGATTTCTGAATTCCATCCAGCATCTACATGAATAGCAAGAGGACGCAAACCAAACTCTTTAACAACTAGATAAGCAAGATAAGAGCTATCAACACCTCCAGAAAGACCTATAATACAATCATAAGTATTCTTTCTTCCATCTTTACGAATCTGTTCTAAAATTGAAGTTAATCTAGAATGACCATTAAGAGGAAACCATGTTTTGTTTAGATATACTTCTTCTACAATGACACAATGATTACAATATCCTTTGTCATTAAACGAAATTTGAGGATCTGAAGTATCCATAATACATCGGGAACAAATTTGGTAAGGACGTTGGATTTCTGACAACTTCACATTCATTTTATAATCCTCAAGAAAACAAACCCTCCATTTCAGATACGGAGGGATAGCTTAGCAAAGGAGCATCTAACCTTCCTATAAGCGTGAATAAAGCGCCTGCGGCAACGGCTGATGCTCCGACATCCATAGCGGATTTTAAGTCTTTAGGGCTAGATGCTCCACAACAAGCAATAATAGGAATGCCAACGTGATTTGATATAGTCTCTATAAGCTCCAAATTGTAGCCGCATTTCATTCCGTCACGACTAATATCGGATAATAGAATTTCACCCGCGCCCATATCCTCAACTCTTTTTGCTAAATCAAGGGGGGATATGTTGCGTTCTTTTATTCCTTTGTGAGAGAATACGCCCCATTTACCATTTGTCATCATTTTAACATCAATGGATGCGACAATGCTTTGAGAGCCAAAATGTGAGGCGGCTTCGCTAATTAAGTTGTTGTTTTCATGAAGGGCAGAATTAATCGCTACTTTTTCAGCACCGCGACTGAGAATATCGCCAATTTGTTTTACTGTTTGTATTCCTCCCCCATAACAAAAAGGCATAAAAGCTTCTTGTGCTACGTCTTGAATTAAGCTTAAACGGGGTTCCAGACAATTCGGAGTTGCCGTGATATCTAAAAGAATGATTTCATCTACTTGCTTTTCGTTGAAAATACGGATTGCGTTAATGACATCCCCAAGATACTTCCAGTCTTTGAACTGCTTTGTTTTAACTAATGCAGGTCCATCGACAAGGAGAGTTGGAATGATACGATTAAGCAGCATGGAGATGTGGCCCTCTTATAAACTCAGGAAATTCTGCAAAAGACGCATTCCAAAGGTATGACTTTTTTCAGGGTGAAATTGAACGCCAAAGACATTGTCATTTTCTATCGAAGCTGGAAAATCATATCCATAGTGGCAAAGGGAAGAGATATTTCCTTTATCCTTACATTCAACATGGAAAGAGTGAACAAAATAAAATTTTTGAGGTTCCGTTGAGTGCCCGAAGAGGCGCATATTTGGCCTAGGAAACACTTGATTCCAGGACATATGAGGAACTTTCATTCGATTCATTTCATGTTGTCGAAAGCGAATACACCTCCCCTTAATCCAACCGAAACCAGGAGAATTTCCTTCATCACTTCCCTCTGTCATAATTTGCATACCTACGCAAATTCCAAGGATGGGTTTTTTTTGAACTTCGATCCATTCCCTTAACGGATTTATAAAGCCTTTGTCTTCAAGATTATTCCAGACCGCGGCAGCGGATCCCACACCAGGAAGAATAATTTTATTGGCTTCCTTTAGTTCCTTTGGATTTTGGATAATTCGCGGATAAAAATTCAGATATTTTAACATATTCACAACTGAGTGAATATTTGCCAAACCATGATCAACAATTGCTATAGACATTCGGAAGTAATTTTAATATTTGTGTTCCAGTGATGTGAATTTGCTAGAAAGAAGCCTCTATGTCAAGAGTTTTAAATCAGCTTATCGAAGCTGTGCTTTCGTTTAATATATATTTACGACATGTATTTATTGTTTTTTCAGGTACAACCATATCTGTTTTAATTCCAGTTCTCGTTGTTCCTATACTTACACGTTTATATACTCCAGAAGACTTTGGGCAGTATGGGTTTGTTTATTCTATCGGTATTATCTTAGGTGTATTTTGTACACTACGGTATGAACATTCGATTGTTATTGCTAGGAATGACAGGGAAGCTCAACAAGCACAAAGACTTTGTGAATGCTTGATTGTTGGAATTAATCTTTTTGTTTTTATAGTGATAGCTGGATTGCAAATGGGACATTTTCTTTTCGATTTGGGAGCATGGTGGTGTTCTTGGTACATAATTATTCCTCTTGTAGCCGCAAGCACGGCTGCTTTTAGAGTCCAAACTCTCTTAGCAAATCGGAGAGAAAGTTATAAATTTGTATCAAAAATTAAGGTTCTTCAGGGTCTCATGATCACATTCTTTAGTGTTTGTTTTGGCTTAATAGGCCCTATACCGCATGGAATGGTGTGGGCTTTTGTATTAGGCTATGCGATATGTACAGTTTTACTTCAGCAAAAAAATAAAAATAATCTCGCTATAAGGAAAAAGGACCTTCTTAGGATAGCAAAACGTTATATTAATTTCCCTCGTTTTTCTTTGCCTGCCGAACTGATTAACAATACAACCGTACGTTATCCTCTTATTATTTTCCCGTTCTTATTTGGGAATGAAGTTGCAGGTTTTCTTACTCTTGCTTATCGAATAGTGGCTATCCCAGCGCGATTTGTATCAACGGCTGTAGCAGAAGTTTTTTTTCAACGGGCGAGTAAAGAAATGAGAGAAAAAAATCAATGTCGTCATCTTTTCTTGTTTACATCAGCTTTTTTAGCCGTAATTAGTATATTAGGGTTTGGTATTTTATACTTCTCATTGGATCTTGTGTTTAATATTTTCTTCGAATCGAACTGGGAAGCTACAAGTACATATATCAAGATTCTCATCCCTCTTTTTGCAGTTAATTTTGTTGTTTCGCCTTTAAGTACAATGATTTATATAACTGAAAAGCAGACATGGGATTTATACTGGCAAACCTTCTATCTTTTTATGATTAGTATAAGCACCATAAGTGCGTGGTTTTTTTATGGAAGTTTAGAAAGTGTTCTTTCATCTTTGGTTTACGCGGCAATTATATCTTATATAATATATTATATTTTGTTTTTTATTTTAACAAAAGAAAAACAAATAAAAAAAAGAGCAACTCAACAGGAATACGCAAGTTCTTAGATAAGTAAAAAGGATAGAAATACCTGCGCTTTATCTAAATTTGTTTCATTCATGTGTTTTTTGTATAACTAAGGGTTACTATTCTTTTTTGTTTTTTGTAAGGCCTTCAATCATTGGCATTAGCTCAATGGGAAGGGGGAAAACGATCGTGGAATTATTTTCTTCAGCAATGGAACCTAAAGTTTGAAGATAACGAAGAACCATCGTTTGTGGTTGTTTTGCAAGAGTTTGTGCTGCTTTTAGGAGCTTATCAGATGCTTGGAGTTCGCCTTCTGCATGGATAATTTTTGCACGGCGGTCCCGTTCAGCTTCTGCTTGTTTGGCGATGGCGCGAATCATACTTTCATTAAGGTCAACCTGTTTAATTTCAACGTTCGAAACTTTAATTCCCCATGTTTCCGTCTGTTCGTCAAGAATGCGTTGAAGGGAGGTATTGAGTTTTTCACGTTCGGCTAGAATAACATCGAGTTCATGTTGACCTAAAACAGAGCGGAGAGTTGTTTGTGCTAATTGACTCGTGGCCTCAAAAAAATCTTCCACATTGATAATAGCCCTTTGAGGATCAATGACGCGGAAATAAAGCACGGCATTAACTTGAAGGGAGACATTGTCTCGTGAGATGACTTCTTGAGTAGGTATGTCGAGAACAATGACGCGGAGGTCAACACGTGTCATTTTTTGGATTCCAGGGAATACAAGAATAAGGCCGGGTCCCTTAATTTTCCAAAAACGTCCAAGCGTGAAGACAACGCCTCTTTCAAATTCCCAAAGAATACGAAAGCTACGAAAAATGATGAATAAGAGTACAACACCTACAATGCCAAATATGGTAAGAAGGGGTGAAAAATCACCAACTCCTGATAGTTCATGCATCTTTAGCCTCTTTCTGGTCCAGTGGTTTCACAATAACTTCTAATCCTTTACATTTAACAATTCTTACGCTTTCCCCTTTTTTTAAGGGGAGAGGGGTATGAGCTTTCCAAAGTTCACCTTCGATTTTTACCCACCCAGCGTCTTTAAAATCGTTTTGAACGACACCAATCATTCCTATCAAAGTCTCAGACCCACTAACTAGCTTTCTTCGCCTTGCTTTAATAGCGAACCCAATGATGAATAAAAAGAAGCTTATAGATGCAATACTCATACCGATAATAAGCCCCCAAGGCGTTTGATATCCGTTTAAATCAAGAAGAAGAACGGATCCTACAAAAAAAGCGATAAGCCCTCCAGCACTTAAGACCCCATAACTTGGAACAAAAAGTTCAGCGGCCATAAAACCAATTCCAACAAGAGTCAAAGCAAGACCCGTATAATGGATCGGTAAAAGTTGAAAAGCATAGAGGGCCAATAAAAGGGCAATGGTACCTACCACACCTGGAAGGACAAACCCTGGATTATAAAACTCGAAAAAGAGGCCCCAAATTCCAATAATGAGCAAAATATATGCAATACTAGGATCTGTAATGACTTCCAAAAAACGAAGACGCCAGTCGGGTTCCCAAACCTCCACATTAAGGTCTTGGGTTTGAAGAACCTTTACTTGGTTTTGAACAGTAACGGGTACGCCATTTAGTTGTTTGAGTAGGTCAGGAATATTTTGAGCAACCATATCAATAACTTTAAGATTTAAAGCCTCGTCCGATTGAAGGCTGGCTGCATCCTTTACGGTCTGCTCTGCCCATTCTTCATTTCGATGGCGAAGGTGAGCAAGACCTTTTAAATAGGCAATAGAGTCACTCAGGATTTTCTTTTCCTCAGCTGATTTTTCTTGAGGATGTTTCTCTTTGCCCATCTCTGAGCCAACCACATCTAGACTAATGGGTGTGGCAGCGCCAAGATTTGTTGCGGGGGCCATTGCAGCAATATGACTTGCATAGAGAATATAGGTTCCGGCACTGGCAGCACGTGATCCTTCCGGGCCGACATAAGTAATGATAGGAAGGGGAGCACTGATTATATCCTGGATAATAGACCTCATGGCTTTGTCGAGTCCTCCGGGAGTGTTGAGCCTTAGAATTATAAATTCCGCATTTTCTGAAAAAGCGTGTTCTATACCTTGGTGGATGTACTCTTCAGTTGCAGGACCTATAGCTCCCTTGACGTCGAGAAGAACGACAGTCTTGCTAGCAAGGATTTGACTGGGAAGAAAAAAAATAAAAGCCAAAAAGGTAATACGAAGAAAAGTAAGACAGAATAACCATGGAGATTTTATGATGTTTGTGCCCATGATCGGACTATATTTTGAAAAAATCATATTATCATTATGCCATTTTTTTCTTTGAGTTTAAAGTTTAATTAGAAATTTTTTAGATGATTCCTTAGAGAACATTGCTGAACGCACCTTTAGAAGTGTATTCTTTGATAGAAAGGTAAAGGTGATAGAATGAATAAAAGGACCGATCTAGATATGTCCTCATCCTTATTTACCTTGGTCTCTGATTTTCAACCCGCTGGTGATCAACCTCAAGCGATTGGGAGCCTTAGAGAAGGGCTTGAAAAGGGGGATAGAGATCAAGTTCTGCTCGGTGTTACAGGTTCAGGAAAAACCTTTACCATGGCTCAAATCATTGCAGAACAAGGAAAGCCAGCTCTTATTATGGCACCTAATAAAACGCTTGCGGCCCAGCTTTATGGAGAGATGAAATCCTTTTTCCCCCACAATGCGGTTGAGTATTTTGTATCTTATTATGACTATTATCAGCCGGAAGCTTATGTTCCGCGCACGGATACTTATATTGAGAAAGAAGCAACTATTAATGAACAAATTGATCGTATGCGCCATTCAGCAACACGGTCTCTTTTGGAGCGCAAAGACGTTATTATCGTTGCGAGTGTTTCCTGTATTTATGGTATTGGTTCTGTTGAGACCTATAGCCAAATGGTCATATCTTTACAGGTGGGTGAACGGGTGGAACGAGAGATTCTTCTCCGCCAGTTGATCAATCTCCAGTACAAGCGGAATGATATTGATTTTCATCGGGGGGCCTTCCGTGCTAGAGGAGACATTATCGAGATTTTTCCATCCCATTATGAAGATCGAGCTTGGAAACTCTCTCTCTTTGGAGACGAAATTGAATCTATTGTTGAAGTGGACCCTTTAACAGGCAAGAAAACATCAAATCTTGAATCCATCAAGGTATATGCAAATTCCCACTATGTAACGCCAGGTCCTACCTTACAGCAGGCGATTGAAGGGATTAAAATTGAACTTAAAGAACGGCTTAATGAGTTTAAAGAGGAAGGAAAGCTCCTCGAAGCTCAGCGTCTGGAGCAACGCACTCGGTTTGATCTGGAAATGTTGTCTGCAACGGGAATGTGTGCAGGCATTGAAAATTATTCTCGTTTTTTGACAGGTCGTGCACCAGGAGAGCCTCCCCCCACACTCTTTGAATATCTTCCAAAAGATGCCCTTTTATTTGTGGATGAAAGCCATGTTTCTGTTCCTCAATTGGGGGGGATGTATAAGGGGGACGCGTCTCGGAAAAAGACACTTTCGGATTTTGGATTTCGCTTACCTTCCTGTCGAGATAATCGTCCTTTGAAATTTGAAGAATGGGATGCCATGCGACCGTCCACCATTTTTGTGTCTGCCACACCAGGGCCTTGGGAAATGACCCGCACGGAGGGTGTTTTTGTAGAACAGGTGATTCGGCCTACTGGATTAATGGATCCTGTTTGTCTCGTGAGGCCTGTTGAAAATCAAGTGGATGATCTCATCCATGAATGCCAACTCATGGCGAAACAAGGCTATCGGGTCCTCGTAACGACGCTTACCAAACGCATGGCAGAAGCCTTAACCGAGTATTTGAGCGAAACAGGCCTTAAAGTGCAATATGTTCACTCGGATGTAGATACGCTTGAACGTATTGAGATTATTCGAGATCTGCGCTTAGGGGTCTTTGACGCTCTTATCGGCATTAACCTCTTAAGAGAAGGGCTAGATATTCCTGAATGTGGTCTTGTTGCCATCCTGGATGCGGATAAGGAAGGATACTTACGCTCTCAAACATCGCTCATCCAAACTATTGGCCGGGCTGCACGAAATGTAGAGGGTAGAGCCATTCTCTATGCTGACAACATCACAAAATCGATGAAAGCAGCACTTGAAGAAACAAGCCGGAGGCGAGAAAGGCAACAAGCTTACAATGCAGAGCATGGCATTACTCCAGAGACCATCAAAAAGTCGATTCACACCATTCTCGAAAGCGTATATGAAAAGGATCATACAACTATCCCTATTGATGAAGATCCCTATCTACAGATGAGCCCAAAAAAGAGAAAAGTTTATATGGAAACTTTGGAGAAAAAGATGTTTGCTGCTGCGGGTAATCTTGAATTTGAGGAAGCAGCAAGATTGAGGGATGAGCTCAAATATTTTGAAGAAAAGGAATTGGAGCTAAAAGAGTAAGGATAAATTTAGTTGATGACTTTATAAAATTGAATTAAATGTAAATTTTTATGTCATTTGATGGCTTTAGAAAAAATGAAGAAAATAACTGAAAAGATTTATATAATTTAGGATAGGGTGTGATGATTATTTTTAGGCTATGGATACCTTCTCTCTTTGTTCTTTTCTTTTCATGTCAGGTATGGGGGGCTGTTTTGAACGAGTCAAGAAATTACCGTCCCGAAGTTGGAGCTGTTTTAAATATAGAAGGAAAACCACTTCCAGAAGTCGTAATTATTTTCCAAAAATTTAAGCCTGATCTGATGGCTCAGCCTACTCTTTCTTATCTTAATAAGATTGGACAGGAGGAATTCCTTCGGCCACTTAATGCTGAAAGATTCTCAAAAGAAGCCATAGAGCATTATAAAAAAATCTGTTCTTGTTTATCTATTCAAGATCGGGACAACATAATAAATAGTTTCAAGAAGATAGGAAATATCGACGCTATCTACCCCCTTCACAAGAATCCAGATTATGTGTTGATCCAAGGGTCAACGCTTTCAAACCTACGCGAACGATTAATGTTTTTTGCCTCTTTAGTCACTGAGAAAAGGGTTATGCTCTCTTCTGAAACAAGAATTGTTTTTTTAATGGGAGATCGAAATCTATTTGATGTTGAAACGCCGGAGGTTCTTCTTAATCCTACGCCCTTTAAATTAAGAGAAGGTTGGTTGCCTCCTAAAGCTCTTCCAATGAATGAGATGGATTTGGGTGAATTTACATGGGAACAATTAGATATTCCTTCTGAACTACGAGATCTGAAGCCACTATTTATAAAAGCGCAAAAGAAACCTGCGGCAGCTCGTGCTCAAACAGAAGACTGTGTTAAAGAATTTGTAGAGACGCAGGTTGTGCCGGAAGGGTCATCATTTTTAATTATTTCAGAGAATCCTTATATTTACTACCAAAAAAGAGTTACTAAACTCATGTTCAAGAAACTAGGTTATGAACATAAAAACCTTCAATTTGAAGCCGTAGGAAAGGGCATGAAGATTAATTCGGATAATCAAGTTATTATCATCGGCCTCTTAATGGATACTTTAGCGCGAACACTCTATACGGAAACAAAACTTCAGAATTAATTTGCGGGATGAGTTAATAAGTTTATCATCCAAATATCCTTTTTTTCAGAAGAATGGGATATGGGCACAAATCCAGCCTTTTCATAAGCCTTAATGGCTCGGATATTATGACAATTGGGGTCTACAAAACAGGCTTCAAATGAAGGTGAAATATGCTCTTTTAAAAATCTATCAAGAATATAAAATCCAAATCCTTTCCCAAAAAATGAAGTTTCTCCAATATAAAGATCAAGAGCTGCAAGCCTTTTTGGTAATCCTGTTAGCATTTCTCCACGTTCTCTTGGAAAATCATATGCATTGTAATATTGAATGAAGCCAATCGGTTGAGATGAAATTTCAATAATGAAAGAATGAATAGTTTTTTTTTGACCTTCAACAACCTTATATCCCTTACAATAAGTATCATACTTACTTGAGATATCCTCAAGAGTCCAAGACTGATTTTCTCCCCACCACTTTTGCACATGTTCGGCATTCATCCATTTATGGAGTAAGGGAAAATGGGAGGAATGTAGTGGGATAAAGGAGATCAGAGGTTGAAATGACATTTTATGTTCTTTCCTCTTTTTTCGTTATTTCTTAGGGTCAAGCTTTAGAATGAGATTAATCGTAACGTGATGAAAAAAGATAGAATGAAAGCACGGATAAAACAATAAAATCCGAATGAAAGTCCGGACGGAGTGAAAGTTTTCCTTTTAATTTTCTTATGGGATGCTTTATTATGCTCCAAAATTCAGAAAATACAGCATGATGACAACCTCTCAAGTTTCCGAACAACCAAGGCGTTATCTTTATCTTTTGATTGTTGCTTTTTGTGGGTTTGTAACCTCTTTTGCTGCCCACGTTGTAAATACGAATCTCGCTGCTTATGGAACAACGATGGGAGTTGGAGCATTTATCATTGGCCTCATCATTGCAGCCTATGGATTTGCAGAGCTTCTTACAAAACCTTTAGCAGGATTCATTGCGGATCGTGCAGGGATGAAACGTGTCCTCCAAATTGGAATAGTAGGCTTTATTTTTGCTTCCTTTCTCTTCTTTTTTATTAATCCTACATATCTTATTTTAATCCGGTTCCTGCAGGGATTAGGAGCTTCAGCATTTTCAACGCTTTCAGTTGCGCTTGTTGCAAAGTACTTTATAAAAGGTCGAGGAATAGCTTACGGTATTTATAATACGATTAAAGGGATAGGTTATGCAATTGCACCCCTATCAGGCGGTGTTCTTGTTGTAAATTGGGGATTCTCTTCTCTTTTTCTTGTAACGTCTTTTATTGCGTCTCTTGCTTTTCTCATGAGCTGTTTTCTTCCGAGTGATAGAGAAATGGATGGTAGGGATGGCGTCGTTGCAAAATCTACATTTCAACAGTTTCTTGAGCCTTTTGAAGAAAGAAGATTGCTTCCGGTTTATGGAGCCATTGTTATAAACACCTTTCTTGTAGGAGCCCTTTTTGGGTTTCTTCCTATTTATCTCTATTCTAGAGGTTATACACCTGTGGAATCGGGAATTGTCATTAGCTTTGTAACCATAAGTTATGTGAGTATTCAACCGATTGCGGGATACCTTGCTGACCGTATTGACATTCGCCTCACCATTATTATTGGGCTTTTCCTAGCTGGGTTGGGGATCAGCATTGCAACCTTTACGTCAGGAACAGCTCTTGTTTTTTGTGTTGTTTTCGCTGCTTGTGGGGCAGGCATAGTATGGACAAATTGTGATACACTCGTAAGTCTTCTCGTTAAGGATGAAAAATTGGGGGCTGGTATGGGGGCTGCTCAGTTTTTCAAAGAGTTTGGTGATATGGGTGGCCCTCTTTTTATTGGGGGTATGTCTCAATTGTTTGGTATTCAAATTGGATTTGTTATGTGTGGTGTCCTTGCTCTTTTGTCCCTAATTATTGTTGTGCATGCAAAAACCTTTAAACAGGCTTTTGATAAGATAATATAATATTTTTTTCATAAAATAAAAAACATATGATATTTTAAATATACCTATTTATTTAAAGAAAGGTGAGCTTTGATGACGATAGTGAAAATCAGCTTATGTGTTGTAGTCATAATCCTTCAAGGAGGAGCTTACACTCTTCCCGCCTGGGGTACAGCCCAAACACCGAAGAATTTAAGTGAGAAGGACAAATCTCAAGCCATATCTTCCTTGAAACTTGAAAGCCCTGCTTTTAAGGATAATGGTTACATTCCCGATAAATATGCGGGAAGAGGGAATGACATTTCTCCCCCTTTTAAATGGGACAATGCGCCTAAAGGCACTCGCTCTTTTGCCGTTATTTGTACGGATCCAGATGCGGAAGGAGCTCCTTGGGTACATTGGATTCTCTTTAATATTCCTGCGACTTTCAACTCTCTTGGTGAAGACAGTGAAAACCTCCCCGTAGAGTCCCTTTTAGGGACAAATAGCTGGGGAAATATAGATTATCAAGGTCCTACTCCACCACAGGGGACCCACCATTATCAATTTACACTCTATGCTCTAGATACAGTTCTGGACCTTAAAGAGGGGGCAACAAAAGCAGAACTTAATAAGGCTATGGAGGGCCATATCCTTGCGAAAGGGACTCTCGTGGGTCTTTATAAACAATAAACTTAGCCTGTTTTCCAAGCCCCTTTCGTCATGGCAACAGCTTGATTTCTGAAATTTGGGTTTATTGCAAATAGAATATTATTGCTTGCTAAATTCATATAATTCTGTTATTAAATAAGAATGATGCAATTTTAAATGTGAATTTGTGATGAATAAGGCTTACATCTCCTCCCTTCGTCGGGAATCAAGAAAACTCGTTCGTGAATGGGGTCTTTTGCAATTGAATCAATCCTTAAGAGGGCAAATACCCTCTCATTGTCATGCTTTGATTGAGATTGGGCAGACCCCAGGAATAACAGTTACAGCCCTATCAAGATTGTTGCTTTTATCTCCATCCGCAATGTCTCGCATTATTGATTCATTGGAAGAAAGAAAATTAATTAAAGCTATGGAAGGAATGGATAAGCGCGAGAAGAGTTTAGAAATCACTCAAATAGGATTAGAAGAGATTAAAAAAATAGATACATTTTCAAACCCACGCATTATTGGAGCTCTTGACTATCTAACAGATGAAGAGCAAAAACTTATTTTAGAAGCCATTGCGAAATATGCGGATGCCTTAGAAAAAAGCCGTTTGCAAAGGGACAGTATTAAAATTCATACGCTTTCGACGTCCCGAGCTATTCGCCAACAGGTTGTCCATATGATTGAGACGGTTCAAGTAGATGAGTTTTCTATTCCCATCACACCAGATATAAATGCTTGTATATTTAAGGCGGAAGAAGATTTTTCCTATAATAACCGGTGTCACTTTTGGTATGCCACAGATGAGGCTGGCGTAATTGTTGGATCGGTTGGCTTAAAAAGGATTAAAGAAGGATGTGGAGAAGTTAAAAAGTTCTTTGTCCATAAGAATTATCGAGGAAAAGGCATTGCTCACAAACTCATGAAAAAAATGGTGCAAGCCGCAAGGAAGAACAAGTTCGAATATCTTTATTTGGGGACAGTTCCTCTCTTAAGGGTAGCTTTGAGCTTTTATACAAAAGCTGGGTTTGAGAGTATTTCAAAAAAAGACTTACCCAAAGAATTTGAGCTTTGTCCTTTAGATTCTGTGTTTTTCAAAGGACGAGTAAAAAAAATCGAAGCTTATTTTAGCTAAAAATAATATAAGTTATGGGCTTCTTGTCTACCAACAATTGGCCAAGGATTAGCTAATACCGATAACTTGCAGTATTCTTCAAACATGACGAGGGGGTTAAAAAGTCCAGTTTTAAGAGATAAGCATTTGAAATTGATCCTAAATTCATCCGATGAGAGGCTAGGATGGAGCCTCCATTTATAAATTATTAATAAATTTGTCAAAGTATCTTTCTCCGAATGTCCTAATGACAATAATGAATATAGCTTTTCTTCATAATAATTTGGATTGTCTTTAAAAGTGCTCAGAATAAATGAAATGCGAGATCTGGCTTTAGGATTGTCTAAAAACCATGGTTTGGTTGTCATTATTGGATGAGAGTTTGTTTCATCTAACATGCTATAGAGGGCTGTGACGGATAGTAAAGAAGCAACAATAAATGTAAAAAAAGATGATAAAAAACGAAAAAACATGATAAAAATCCTAGTAATTACTTAGTTAACAATGTACTGTAACCACATAAAAATTGCAAGTTAAATTAATCATAATACTCATCAGATTAGTATGGTTCTTCTTCATCATCATGGTTTTCATGATTAAAAAGAAGTAAAGAAAACTTGCAGTTCTCATTGAACATAAATATAGGGTCAAAAAATCCACAGCTAGGGGAAATAAAGTCAAAACTGAACTGGAATTCATTTGCCGATAACTCTGGAGATAAGGCCCAATTATATAGTGTGTCTAAAGCTGTGCGACGTTCCTCAAATGTTGCTTTTTCTTCTAGTATAGATAATAATTTCTGTGATTGTGCAGATTGGTTTTGTGTAAACCTTTTCATAATAGATAAGAATTTAGAGGAAAAGTCTCCGCGTTGATTTCCTTCTCGTTCTATAATCGTGTAAAGAGTTGCGGGAACACCTTCAAATTCAAAGGAGGGAATTGTATTGAAAATCAGATATTCATTCAGATCATCTAAAAGACGTAAATGGTCCGGTGCGTTCTTAAGATGAATACGATGACTCTCTCTTGTACTAGAATTTAAACATCGAGAAAAAATGCGAATAAGTGCAAGAAAGCAATTGTTACGTTTCAGTTCTACTTCAGTTTGTCTTTTTTGTATGTATTCTTCAGTAAGCTCTTGTGGTGGGCGATCCTCCTGTGTAGTAGACGATAAGAGCAAATCATAGCTGTTCTCGACAACTCCGTGCACATTGCCTGCTTCTTTGAGAACTTGCATCGCAAGAAAACAATGATGTAAAGGAGTTTTTGTATTTTGAGTTTTTAAAAAGCTAGCGCATAGATTATATTCCCATAATACGTGAGGAAAAAGAAATAGGTTATCCCTTAAAAATCTAAAGAGCCATTGTTTATATTCAAAGTTTTTAATCTGCGAATGGCTTATATGCTGGCAAAAAAAATCAGCGGATTTTTTTTCTTATCAAGCCTCTTTTAAAGAAACGCCTAGGTTATTCTTCAAATCAGCTTCTTTAAGGGGCATTTAATTCTCTTACCTTTATTTTTCGCCACGCTGCATGGTTTTTTTGATGTTCTTCAAGAGTTACAGCAAAAACATGCCCTCCTGTGCCATTAGCGACGAAGTAAATATAATCGGCAGTTGCAGGATTGGCCACCGCCTTTAAAGAGGCGAGACTTGGATTTGCGATGGGTGAGGGGGGGAGACCTAGTTGACGATAGGTATTATAGGGGCTTTCTCCCTGAAGATCTTCTTTAGTAAGAGCTCGCCCTAGATCTTGTTTTCCTTGCGTTAAGCCATAGAGGACCGTTGGATCAGCTTGCAAAGGTATGCCTTGTTTTAGCCTGTTTAAAAAAACGGCAGCTACAAGGGGTCTCTCTTGGGGAAGAGAGGTTTCTTTTTCGACGATGGAGGCAAGGATAACAAGCTCTTTGGGGGATTGAAGCCTTTGCTCAATTGAACGTTTAGCCCAAATTTCTGAGAGTGCGGCATGCATGGCATTTTGCATCCGTATGACGATTTTTTGACGTTCTGTTCCTCGCGGAAAGTGATAGGTTTCAGGAAGGAGGCTCCCTTCGGTAGGGGGCTCGCAAGGTCCTTGAAAATGATCATCTTTCAAGAGCTTTTGAGTCAAATGATAGCTTGTTTCTCCTTCAACAACTGTAACAGGATGCAGAATAACGTCCCCTGACTTTAGGATATGAATCAATTGAGCAGGTGTCACGGATGCTGGGATCAAGTACTCGCCAGCCTTTAATTGGTGCCATCCACCACTTCCGTACAAGATTCCTTTTAATAAAATTGGAAAATCCAAAACATGAAATGCACCTAAGTTGTTAGTAATTTGTGAAAGAGATGCTCCCCTTTCGATAAGAACAACGGTCTGTTGGTTTTTTTGAGGGTGTTGATACCAATAGGCAATCCCCATAGTAATAATGAGTAGTGCAATAAGTATTATTAAGAATAAAAGAAAGATAATTTTTTTCATTGAATACCTAGAAATCAAAACAAAAAGCTTGGAGATCAAAGTAAAAAGTAAGATACGAAATTCATTAAATCGTGGTCAATACCAAAGAAGCATTTGTACCTCCAAATCCAAAGGAATTGGACATTACATATTTTACTTTTTTCTCTTTGGCTCTATGAGGAATAAGATCAATATCTTCCGTTCCCTCGGAAGGATTGTCCAAATTTAAAGTTGGAGGCAAGATTCCGTCTCTTAGGGCTAAGATGCAGAAAATAGCTTCAACCCCGCCTGCTGCCCCTAGTAAATGTCCAATGGCAGACTTCGTAGAAGACATACTCACATTATGGGTGTTTCCCCCAAAAAGGCGTTTTACTGCATTGAGCTCAATCATATCACCGAGGGGGGTTGACGTCCCATGGGCATTAATATAACCAATGTCCTCTGGATTAATTTTGGCGCGCTGTAAAGCACTACGCATAGCCCGAAAAGCCCCGTTTCCATCTTCAGCAGGGGCTGTAATGTGGTGGGCATCTCCCGAAAGGCCATAACCAATAATTTCAGCGTAAATTTTTGCTCCCCGCTTTTTAGCGTGTTCATATTCTTCTAAAACAACAACGCCTGCGCCTTCCCCGATAACAAAACCATCCCTATCTTTGTCCCAAGGACGGGAAGCTTTTGTAGGTTCATCATTAAAATTTGTAGATAGGGCTCTTAAGGCACCAAACCCAGCAACACCAATTTCACATACGGAGGCTTCTGATCCACCTGCCACCATTACATCTGCATCTCCCCACTGAATGAGACGAGCCGCATCTCCAATCGCGTGTGCGCCCGTAGAACACGCAGTTACAACGGCGTGATTTGGGCCCTTAAAGCCATGACGAATAGAGACTTGACCTGACACCAAATTGATCAGGCAGGAGGGAATAAAAAAGGGACTTATTTTGCGAGGACCTTCTTCTTTTAAAGTAACGGAAGATTCATAAATTCGAGGAAGTCCACCTACACCCGAGCCAATCATGACGCCTGTCATTTCTTTTTGCTCTTCTGTTTCGGCGATATATCCTGAATCCTTCAAGGCTTCTTCTGTAGCCGCTATTCCATAGATGATAAAATCATCCATTCGACGCCGTTCTTTAGAAGGGACATAGTCCTCAAAATTAAATTCACCATCTTCTGTTCCTTGCGGCAGAAGACCAGCAATTTTAGAAGATAGAGCTTCTGTATTAAATGTATCTATGCGTCGAATGCCTGTTTTACCTTTTATAAGCTTTTCCCAAGTGGCTTTGACACCATTTCCTAGGGGAGTTACAAGGCCTAAGCCAGTTACAACAACTCGACGCATAGATTTACACCATTACTATATAATTACTTTGAAGCGCGCTCTTGAACGTAATCAATCGCATTTTTTACGGTCATGATTTTTTCAGCAGCTTCGTCAGGAATTTCACAACCAAATTCCTCTTCAAAAGCCATTACGAGCTCAACAGTATCTAAACTATCAGCTCCTAAGTCGTCTACAAAGCTAGCGTTTTCTGTGACTTTTTCTTCGTCAACGCCTAAATGTTCAACGACTATTCTTTTTACACGTGCAGCAACGTCACTCATTTAACTTCTCTTCCTTACGTTGTTGACAAATACTAGGCAAAAATAATTTTACCTATTCTTTAACTATGGGTAGCTAGCATACTCTTCTTCATTTGGCTAGCCAAGAGTGTAAAAAAATTTCTAAACCATTATCATGCCACCATTAATATGAAGAGTTTGACCCGTCACATACTTGGCCTCATCACTTGCTAGATATACAACACCCGCAGCAATATCTTGAGATGAGCCAATTTCGCCTTGAGGGATTCCATTTAAGATTTTTTCTCGCTGTTTATCATTGAGGGCATCTGTCATGGGAGATTCAATAAACCCTGGAGCAATACAGTTTACGGTAATACCACGCGTAGCTACCTCTGCTGCTAAAGATTTTGAGAGGCCAATAATTCCTGCTTTTGAAGCTGCGTAGTTTGCTTGTCCCGCATTACCCGTTACCCCTACAACAGAGGTGATGTTAATAATCCGCCCGTTTCGTTGTTTCATCATGCCCTTGATGGCTTCACGGGAAAGACGAAAGATGGATGTAAGATTGACTTCAATGACTTTTGACCATTGATCATCGCCCATACGGAGCATCAGCCCATCTTGAGTGAGACCTGCATTATTGATGAGAATATCGAGACCTCCAAGGGCTTCCTCAGCTTGTGAAATTAGCTTTTGAGTTGATGTGGAACAAGAAAGATCGCAAGGGAGGATACTAACATGATTCTCGAGCTCTTTTGCAAGTTCATCAAGCTTTTCTTTCCGTGTTCCTGAAATAGCAACGTGAGCTCCTCGCTTGTGCAGGACCCGGGCAATTTCCGCCCCTAACCCGCCTGTTGCTCCCGTAACAAGGGCTCTCTTTCCTTTCAATGTAAACATTCAATCTCCTTCACATTAATAAAGCTCTTTGTACATTTATTATGCTTTAACCTATTTTAATTTGATCTAAAATCCAATCTTTTAATTCATAGATGGGCAAAAAATAATAATAGGTTAAAGCATGCACATTATTAAGAGATGTTTCCAAAATAGTTTCATCCCCATCTTGTTCTGTCACAACAGCAGGATAAAAAATCTCACTTTGTTCTGGGTTATCAGAAAAATAAGCTGTGAGATCTTTAAGAAGATGAGTTATTAACACAGGAGCAAAGTCATAAAGAACACTAAGGTCTACAAGATCAACCATTAAGGGTCTTACAGAAGCTAGTAAGCTCTTATTTGGATGTGCATACAATGTGACTCTAAATTTATAGTTGTTATAAAGAGATTGATAATCAAAAACATGGGGGCCAATAGCTTTATATCCTTCGTCATTTGGTGGACATGATGCGACTTGGATCAGATCTTCTCGGTATCCAGGAACCCTCTTCCGCAAGAGCCCTTGAATTTGGTTATCTGGATTTATTAAAATCATTCCTCCCTTGTTGCTGAGGGACAGCGAGCTTGGAAGAAGTACCTCGTCATTTATTAAAGGTATTCCCTTCTTTTTAAGAATAACGGTGTCTAGACCAGGACTCCCCTCTTTAGGTACGAATAAAGGCCCAACAATGGTAACGAAATCTGTCTCCAAATTAAATTGGGGGCGTTGGTCACGTAGCTGGGAAAATTCTGGGCTTTCCTCACGCATTGCAAAGGCAATAAGATCATTTTTTGTGCTTTTTACCCTTTCTCGATTTAAGAGCAAGTTTTTTACTTCGGGTGATACTAGATCTAGTGAAGAAAAGTGAATTAAAGGACAATTCTGGCCTAAAAGGTACCCTTCTCCAGTTTCTGTTGGGGTTTCAGGGAGGCGAGGGAATGAGCCTGTATTCGTGAAAGGTTGATCAAATTGAATAAGTACAAGATCTCTTTCCTCAGGTGGAGAATAGATATGAGTGATTTTTCTTGTCTCACCTCTGAATTCAGCTCTTGGAGTATTTTCTGGACCGATCGGATGAGGAAAGTTATGTTTTGCAATAAGTCCATACAATCCTTCGCCTTCTTCAAAAAGTATGCCTGAAGCTTGATCATCATGTGTTTGATGAACTTTAAAAATACCTTTGAGGCTTCTTTCTTCCTCAGGTAGATTAATCTTCGGTGACCCTTTGGTAGCAAAAATAGAAGCATTAAAAACAAGAAAGCAAGTAACAAATTTTAAATATTTAAACATTAAAATCTCCTGACAGTGAAAACAGAAACATACGATAGTTTATTTAATCTTGTGTCTTTTAAAAGAAATAAAGTTATCTAACTTTCTTTCAAGAAAGACTCTATATCATAAGGGGTATTAAGCGCAAAGGCTTCGAGTGAAGGTGCAATACGCTTTGTAAGTCCAGTGAGGACCTTTCCCGCTCCGATTTCAATGGTTGCTGCTACTCCCCGTTCAGCCATAGCCATTATGCTCTCTCTCCATCTTACACGGCCTGTGACTTGTTGCATTAACTGAGAAGCATGGTGTTCACCTTTTCGAATAGCATCTACCGAAGTATTATCGATAACAGGGAGAATAGAGTCTTTGAAAACGACCTCTTGAAAAGCTTCTTTCATACGATCTTGAGCTGGTTTCATGAGAGTACAATGAAAAGGGGCGCTTACATTAAGGAGGATACTTCGCTTTGCCCCATATTCTTTGGAAAGCTCGATGGCTCTTTCAACAGCCTGCTGGTGTCCACTTATGACAATTTGACCGGGGCTGTTATCATTGGCAATTTCACAGACTTG
The DNA here is from genome assembly GCA_019752515.1 of Alphaproteobacteria bacterium. Lineage (GTDB taxonomy): Bacteria > Pseudomonadota > Alphaproteobacteria > UBA9655 > UBA9655 > UBA9655. Next base: position 21,745 of record JAIEMB010000004.1, read on the forward strand.
TCCATGGGCTGCTTCTTGGACGATCTTTTCGACATTATCCATTTCAAGCCCAAGAAGGGCAGCCATTGCACCCTCACCTAAAGGAACGGCTTTTTGCATGGCTTGACCACGTATTTTTAACAGTCGGGCGGTATCAGAAAGACTTAGGGAACCTGCTGCGCAAAGAGCCGTGTATTGTCCCAAAGAATGGCCAGCAACGTAAGAAGCGATTTGGGAAAGGGCTAACCCGCCTTCTTTTTCTAAAACCCGCATGAGGGCGATACTTACGGTCATAAGCGCAGGCTGGGTGTTTTCTGTTAATACAAGTTCATTATCCGGATCTTCAAAAATAACCTTAGTTAGATTTTGCTGGAGAGCATCATCCACTTCCTGGAAAACATCTTTAGCACATCGAAAAGTATCGTAAACCTCTCGACCCATACCCATACTTTGAGATCCTTGTCCTGGAAAAAGAAATGCTTTCATGTATCAAACTTTGCTGTTGTTAATCCTATCAAAGAGATGAAGATAAGAAACTTCAATGTCAAGGGGGTACAAGAAAGGCTCTTCTTGAATGTTCAAGAAGAGCCTTTCTATAGTGATATTTTAAAGTTGGGTTATTCTTACATTTCTAACTTTAACGACAGGGGCTTCGCTGTTTGAAGGGACAGCTGGCATAATGGCAGGATATATAAGATACTGCGTAGCCTCTTTATCTATCGTAAAGTCAACACTAAGCGTTTGCCAGGCTCCATTTCCTGAGTGAGGAGCAGATTTCAATTTTTCAGAGCTTTTCTTGAAACCCCAGTATTGAACATAAGCACCTGGTGTAGTGCTTTTCATCTCAACTTCAAACCTAAATTTTTGACCATGAAGTTTTTTCATGTCTGTTGAGGAGAGCTGAGAATATAAAACATATCCATCTCCTGTAATGGCCACCTGTCCAGGATACTTTTCAGTAACAACTTTAGGCCCATGTTTTCTTGCCTTTTGTTCAGGATCAGCAACAAAGCTGTAACCTTTAGGTGTGGGAGGATTGCCTGAAATGGTTTCAAACTCAGAATTGAGATTAAAAACGGAATTCGCAATGTTCTCGCGAGGGGCTTCATCATCGTTAAAAAAAACAGGTGCAGGTGGAAGTCCAGAAGAACTGCCAGGTTGAACGAAAGTATCACCTAAACTTGGGTCTGTATGTAAGGCGTCTCGAACTTTTGGCTCTAGCTCCCTAAATTTCTGATATAAAAAAGGAAGTGCTCTAATCTGATACATAATTCGCAAGAGATCAGTTGCCTCTTGTCCTTCAGGGGTATCATGTCTATTGTGAAATCTTGAGAGTTTTTCTTCCAGCTCCGTGTATTGACCTGAAAGTATAGAGGTTACGAAGACAGGCGTTTTTTGTTTTAGTTTGCGGTAACCCTCTAACACAGGCTCAAGTTTTTCTTTTAACGTTCTGTACTCTAAAACAGCCTGGAATACCTCTGATTCATCCCCACTATCATATATTGTGCCAACAGGCCACAATACCTCTCTTATTATTTCATAATCAGCATTGTTGTATGTTAGAGATTCTTGGATGAGCCTTAGCTCATTTTGAAGGCCAGATTTTTTTATTTGTTGGGCTTCTGCCATAGCGTCATCTACTATCACGTGACCATTCTGTACAGTTTGGTTGACTAATTTTTCTATTTTCAGATAGTGACTAGCTGCCCTGAGTTTTTCCGATTCTTTTGTATATTCAGAAAATAAGTTCCTAATATTCAATATGGCTCTTTCAAGATTTTCGAATTCTTGCGATCCATGTATATAGATGCCTGATTGTAATATTCTATTAACTTTATCACATTGGCCCTTAAAATCTCTAGTAAGTGCTTTTTGAAGAAAACTGGCCTTGATATTACCTATTTGTTCATTTGCAGCAAAATAATGTTCAGCATCTTGGTCAGTTACCTGGTTAGCTCCTAAAAGATTAGTGATAACCCTGTGTTTTGTAGTGAAGGCCTTTATAAGTGCTTCATCCTGTGCCCCATCAATATTTTGCTGTAATTTTGCAGCCTTAGCTGTAAGGGATGCTCTTCTTTCTTCAGGGTCTTTGGGCAGGTCAAAAATATCGATTTTACCCGCTTCCACAAATGTGCTGGTTGAAAGAAAAGATAAAGTTAAAAGAGTTAAATACCGTTTCATGATGTCATCTTTCTAAATAATTTAATTAAATGTTTTATTACAAAGTATTACAGTAAATACCATATAGTGCTATTTTCTTTTTTGTAAAGGCCACTTAATAAAAAAATTAAAAAATAGGGTAAATAAATGATTAGTGAATCCAAAAGAAGGACCTGAATCTAAGGAAAATAATTTCAGGAGTTTCAGATTTTTGAAGTCATTTCCGGAGGTACAATGAGAAATTTAAGTGGTAGATTCTTAAAAACAATTTTGGGGTTATTTAGTCTAAATTATGGTTCATGTTTGGATTGTCGTTTGCTATGGCCATCGCCTCTCTTTTAGTTAGCATTTCTTTTAATTTTTGCTAAGTAAAGTTTAGGTATTTCGTTCTAGAAAAAAAGTAAGTTTATAGAAAGGCTCTTCTTGAATTACCAAGAAGAGCCTTTCTATAGGGGAATTTTAAAGTTGGGTTATTCTTACATTTCTAACTTTAACGACAGGGGCTTCGCTGTTTGAAGGGACAGCTGGCATAATGGCAGGATATATAAGATACTGCGTAGCCTCTTTATCTATCGTAAAGTCAACACTAAGTGTAAGCCATTTCCCATTTCCTATGTGAGGAGCAGATTTCAATTTTTCAGAGCCTTTCTTGAAACCCCAATATTGAACATAAGCACCTGGTGTCGTGCTTTTCATCTCAACTTCAAACCTAAACTTTTGATCATGAAGTTTTTTCATTTCGGCAGCAGGAAGTTGAGAATATAAAACATACCCATCTCCTGTAATGGCCACTCGTCCAGGATACTTTTGAGCAACAACTTTAGGCCCATGTTTTCTTGCCTTTTGCTCAGGATCAGCAACGAATTGATAACCTTTGGGTGCGGGAGGGTTTCCTGAGATGGACTCAAACTCATGATTAAGCTTAAAAACGGAATTTGCAATGTTCTCACGAGGGGCTTCATAAGCTTGCCTAAATGCTATGTCATCATGGTCAAAAAAATCGATATAAGATTCCGGTTGAAGTCCAGAAGAACTGCAAGGTTGAGCGAAAGTATCTCCTAAACTTTGGCTAGCTGATAGTATTGCTTGAACCTTTGGTTCTACCTCCTTAAATCTGCTTAATAAACCAGGAAGCTCTTTAACCTGCCCTATAAGTCTGAAGAAATCGCGTATAGCTTCGTGTTCAGGGGTGCCATATTCAAAGCGAAGGCTTGAGAGTCCTCTTTCCAACTCTGTATAGTTCCCCGAAAGGATGGAGGATACGTAGGAAGGTGTTTCTTGTTTTAGCCCGCGATGCTTGAGGAGAAAAGGCTCAAGTTTTTCTTTTAAACCTCTATACTCTAAAACGGCCTGTATTATATCTCCCTCAATCGTACTCTCCTGTATTGTTCTCATCGACCAAAATGCCTTATCTACAAGTTCGTAATTCTCATTTTTGTATGGAAGCATTTCTCGAATATCTGTTAGCTCTTCTAGAAGGTTAGATTTTCGCCTTAGCTCGGCTTCAGTCATGACGTCTGCTATGATTTCGTTAGCATTTTGGACGATCCGGTTGACTATTTTCTCCATTTTTAGATAACGAGCAGCCGCCTTGAGTTTTTCTGGTTCGCCGTTATAGTAGGAAAATAACTCCCTACTACTCTGCATAGCTCTTTGAAGATCTTCGAATTCTTGTGATTTTTCTGTATAGATACCTGATTGTAATATTCTTTCAATGGTATCAAATTGGCCATCAAATTCTCTATAGTGTGCTCTTTTAAGAAAATCAGCTACGATCGTAGTCTTTAATTCACTTGCTTCTATATAATTTTCAGCGTCATCTTGAGATAATTCGGTAACTCTGGTAAGATTATTAATAACTAGACGCATTGTTGTGAATGCCTTTTTAAGATTTTCGCCCTGTGTCCCATCAATATTTTGCTCTAATTTTTTAGCTTTAGCTATAAGGGATGCTCTTCTTTCATCAGGGTCTTTGGGCAGGTCAAAAATATTGATTTTACCCGCTTCCACGAGCGTACTGGTTGAGAGAAAAGATAAAGTTAAAAGAGTTAAATACCGTTTCATGGTGTCACCTTTCTAAAAAATAATTTAATTAAATATATATCGTATATTTTAAATAAGATGACTTGTCTGTGTTGTAAACCCCTCTTAATAAAAAAAGTGTGTAAAATGGGTGTTTTGAATAAATAAGGGATATATATTATTGTAATTTATGCGAATAAATTGGATCAAAATATTTTAATTTTTTTCTAAATAAAGATCAGATATTTCGTTCTAGAAAAAAAGTAAGTTTATAGAAAGGCTCTTCTTGAATTATCAAGAAGAGCCTTTCTATAGTAATATTTTAAAGTTGTGTGATTCTTACATTTCTAACTTTAACGACAGGGGCTTCGCTGTTTGAAGGGACAGCTGGCATAATGGCAGGATATATAAGATACTGCGTAGCCTCTTTATCTATCGTAAAGTCAATACTAAGTGTAAGCCATTTCCCATCTCCTATGTGAGGAGCAGATTTCAATTTTTCAGAGCCTTTCTTGAAACCCCAGTATTGAACATAAGCACCTGGTGTCGTGCTTTTCATCTCAACTTCAAACCTAAACTTTTGATCATGAAGTTTTTTCATTTCGGCAGCAGGAAGTTGAGAATATAAAACATACCCATCTCCTGTAATGGCCACTCGTCCAGGATACTTTTGAGCAACAACTTTAGGCCCATGTTTTCTTGCCTTTTGCTCAGGATCAGCAACGAATTGATAACCTTTGGGTGCGGGAGGGTTTCCTAAGATGGACTCAAACTCATAATTAAGTTTAAAAACGGAATGTGCAATGTTCTCACGAAGGGCTTCATCAACCCCTGCATGAAGAGGCGTCTGTGGGTCGTGCGCCGGTTTTAGAAGATCTCTACCTCCTGCGCTTGAAAAGTCAGACATAGAAGTCGGAGGTTGAATCTTTCTTATCCCGCAAGCAACCTCTTTAAAAGAGGTTGATATATATTTGGGGGAAACGGTGGGTTGATCTCCTATCCTTGGATCTGCTGTTAATGTCTTTTGGACTCTTGGTTTTAACTTCCCAAGAGCAACCATTCTTTGATTAATCTTCTCTTTTGAAATAATTTTCTCCGGCTTAAGGTACGCTTCTTCAATTAGCTGTCCTAATGCTCTTTGCCGGATGTAATCTTTATCCACTGGGGATGCAAGAAACGAAAAGTGACCGGGAGTGTGGTAAATATGAAAATTGTCTGCATCTTCATTAGTTATGTGATAAGTATAAAGCATAACGGGCAATTCTTGATCATGACATTTCCAAACAAATACGTTTTTATCTCCATCAAGAATTGCTTTCATGACAGCTAGTTCGGCCTCACCTAGCGGATCTGATAGATAAGTCTCTATAAATTTTATAGCACGTTGTGTTTCTGGAAGTCGAAGATTATCCTGTCTAAATTTGTTGTAGCTGCTCATCTTGCCTATTACTTTAAGAATAGGTTCTTTTTTAACAGGCTCTGAAGATTGTAGGGCATGAATAATGCGCGATATTAAAGACTTTCTTGGTTCCTGAACAGAAATATAAAAACAAGCGAGTTCTGCACCACTTACACGGTATTTAGAAAATGGTTTGGCTGCGTATTTTGAAATCAAGGGATCTGGTTTGCGAGCAGCACGTCGGGCTTCCATTGTTGCAAAACGTTCTTTCTCCTCGGGACTCGCATGACTAGATATTGTTTTTGGTCTGACGGGATTAATTACAATTTGCACTTTATCGTCATCCCCTGCAGAAAGCTGGGTTGTTCCTATGATGGGGAAAAGGGCAGTTAACAACACAGCTATCAGTGATGTTCTTTTAGATAAATATTGTAGCATTTAAACCTCAAATATAAAGTTGAATTCTACAGATAATGTATGTAAATTTTTTTAAAAATCAAGTGCGAATGCAAAAAATACGGCTCATTCAAAGTGGGGGAACTTTAATCAAGATTAGTTTAGACTAATGGTCGGGGTGAGAGGATTTGAACCCCCGACATCCTGGACCCAAACCAGGCGCGCTACCAGGCTGCGCTACACCCCGAACAAACTTGATATACCTTAAGTCTTCCTTTGGATCAAGGGATTTGACTAGGGCAACTTCATAAAAGAATAAAACCATAAAAAACAGCAAGATACACACAATCTAAGCCATATCAACGGGTTAAGAAGAAACTTTTGAAGAGTTTAAGGTTTTAAATCTCGGTAGAAATTCTTATGAACGCCAAGTTGCAAAAGGGTCAGTAGACTCTCTTTATCATCCCATGAATAGGCAATCAAATGTAAAGAATTACCCATATTAAACTTATAAACATAAACTTCAGAAAGGTCTCCTTTTTTTCTCATGCCAATTCTAGGACTATTACATATTTTTTTGATCACAGCCTCTAGCTCTTTAAGTTGATTTTGATGCAACTTTTTTACCTTAGACTTAAAACTAAGGGTCTGCTGAATTTTCATGATAAGAATTTAAATTCCTCTACATCTCCAAGCTTTTTTTCTTCGAGAGCAAAAAGAAGCATACGGATTTCTTCATAAGACAAATCGGGGTTTTCTTCTGCGATTTTACCAATGCGTGACCAGAATTCAATCTGCTTAGGTACAGATCGATTGTATATTTTGCCAAAGATTTGAGCGTCATGGACGATGGCATCTGAAATTCGAATGGTTGTTGTCACAGTGTAGACTCCTATAAATATGTTTCATAATAACACAAATTGTTTCATAAAGCAACTTATGTCCTTTTAATTGTTGAAGTAATAAGTGGGCTGTGGAGTTTCTTTGGATATCAGCTAAGCATTTTCTCAAGAAAGGTAAGTTAGATAACAAGGGTTCAGCATGGTTTTTAATTTTTCAACATTAATCTACATTCTTTTGTGATTTCATGTTTCTTTATGGTTCCTGAAAGAACCTCAAGAACTTGAGCCGTATTTTCAACCGGACCTATTGTTCTTAAGGAATAAGGAGTCGTATTTTCATGAATGGCAAGGATCTTTCCATGAGAGTCACAAAAGATCATATCTAAAGAAAGGGGCGTGTTTTTCATCCACATTGCAGCGGCTTTTGGTTGGGGGAAAAGAAAAAGCATGCCTTCATTCCCCTCCATATGATGTCGAAACATTAAACCTTTCATAAGCTTATCAGGTGTTTGAGCGAGCTCTACGGTGAAAGTAACTTCCCTATGGGGACATGAGATTGTTAAATTATGGGCCGAAAGAGAAGGAGAGAGAGCAGAAAGTACAAGAAAGAGAATCATTTTAAATTTAAGGGTACGCATTAGACTTCCTTTAAAATAAATTTTCCGAAATAATACCATATTTTACTTTGTTTTCCATATTTAAATCAATTGCTTCAGCAATTCTCTTCGCTAGCTTCAATGGAAAAGCGATCTCACTTTTCATCTCTAAGTGCATATAGTGCTGGCGTACAATTAATTAAATTAAATTAGTTATTGCTTTTTATTAAATTGTCATGTATAGAAGCCGTATTCTTCTTTATAAGTAATTTTTATATAGTTTAAATGTTAGATTTAAGAGGTGGTTTGATATGTTTAGTTATAGACATATTTTGATAGTTGCAATTTCTCTGTTCTTTCCTTCCTATTCTTCGTGGGGAATGAATGAGGCAGAGCAGGAAGAAGCACAAAGAAGAAAAAGTTCAAGGGAGTTAAGTAAACACGATTTTTTTGCCTTACATTCAGATATTAAAGTGAAGAAACCTGTTCCTCGTCCCTCACCAGAACTCTTTAGTCTTCTAAATCTTGATCCAAAAATAGCAGCAAATCTTCAAACTTTTGATCCTCCTGAGTTAGAGAAAAGAGATTTTTTGATGTTTCATGGGGTAAACATGGGTTCCTTTGGAGTTGGGGGATTTAGAGAATTATATGGCGATTACATTGACTTCACAGCTCCATCTCTTACAAAAATGTTACTCTGCGGATTATGGTCAAATGTCTGTACTTCAGCATCATTAATTCATCCTTCGAAATCGCCAACTTGGGCTCCTCAAGGGCTTATCTTAAGGGTTCCTTATCAATTGATATATTTAGCTGATTATAAGGATGTCCCTCGTACAACACATGCGTATGCCAATTATGAGATACGGACTTTTGGGTCCTATTCAGATAGGAATTTTCAAAGAAAAGCAATATTGAGTCGAGATGATTGTTTAGAAGGTACTACAGAAACTTGGCATAATGAAATTCAATTTGTTCCTGAAGCCATGGTTGATGGTGTATTATACTCGATTACTGTTACAGGTCTTTGGGCACGTGACAAAGCAGACGAAAGAATCGTTGATAGGTTATACTGTGGGGAGTCGATTCCTAGGAAGGAAAAATGGCGGCCAGATATCGTTTCCTCTAGTAACCTTGCTAATCTTAAGGAGATGTCTCTAAAGCTAGAAATCCCATTGATTTTAGCAAGTGAATGGAAAAAAAATAGCCTTGTAAGCTCACGCTTATAAATGCTGGTATGAATAAAGTACTTCGTTGGCAAGTCGACGGGGTATTTATTCTTTATCCCTTTCGACGATGTTGGTTTCCCACGCTCTAGCTAAAGAACAAAAGTCTTGAACTGTCAAATTTTCTGCGCGTAGTTCAGAATGTATGCCTGTTTTTTCTAAAAGGTCGAGAGGATTATCTAAAATGCTTTTTAAACTTGAACGCAACATTTTTCGTCTTTGAGAAAAAGCAGCTTTAGTCATATTTTCTAATGCATTCCAGGATATTTCTTCGCGTGGATGGCGAGGTGTAAGGTGGACAACCGTGGATCTTACTTTAGGGGCTGGTATGAAAGCTCCAGGAGGTAAGTCAAACAGTTTTTTTATGTTTGCTTTCCACTGACACATAACAGAAAGACGCCCATAATCTGATGTATCTGGGGAGGCTAGAAGTCGGTCTGCAACTTCCTTCTGAAACATGAGAGTTAAGCTTTCAAAGTCATCCATTTGCCTGAGGCATTGGAGAAGAAGAGGAACGGAAATATTATAAGGTAGATTTGCAATAATCTTTCGGGGGGGATTGCCGAGAGTATGGAGAGAGATCTTGAGTGCATCTGTATGAAGAAGAGAAAATTTACCTTTGAAAAAAATACTTAAAGGCTCAAGATAAGGAAGGCATCGATCATCTTGTTCAATTAAGACAATTTCTTTGCAAGAATGTTTTAGGATTTCGCGGGTAAGGCCACCAGGTCCAGGACCGACTTCAATAACAGTTCGATTTTCAAGGGGAGCAGCCCCATCAACAATTCGCCCCAATATATGGGGGTCGGAAAGAAAATTTTGACCCAATCTTTTCTTCGCTCTTAGGGCCTGAATGGCTTCCTTTAAAGGAAGCATTACATCCGCACATCAATAAAAGCATGCCTTTTTAAGTCCCTAAGCTCTCTTCTTGCGAGAAGAGAGAGTTTTCGTTCTGCGATAATAGCTTGAATATCTTCTTTTTTTAATTCGGCAACTTTTTGTGATTTTTTTTCACAAACCATGATAATAACCCCGCCGTCATTAGAGAGTAAGGGCTTACTAGCTTGATTTAGAGGGAGTGAATGAACAATTTCCTGCAATGGACCGGGAAGATTTGACAGTGGTTCACCTTTTGACATACGGGATACGGATGAGGGAAACTTACTTTTGGCTATGTTTTCAAGGTCAACGCAGCTTTTTGATTCTTGAGATATTTCTTCCGCTTTAACCATAATTGCTCGTGCAACGTCTTCAGTGACATTTTTGGGAAATGGCAGGAGAACTTGTTGAGTTTTTACAAGCATTTGAGCATCATTAGTCGGCAATTTTTTTTCTAGATAGGCTAAGAGGATGTATCCGCGAGGTGTTCGAATAGGTTGAGAAAGCTGACCCGGTTGGAGATGAGATAAAAACTCTCGTACTTCAAGTTCTAATTGATCTTCTGTAAGCCAGCCCATATCTCCTCCTTGAGCTGAGGTAGCTGATTGAGAAAACTGTTGGGCAAGTGCGGAAAAATGAGCGCCCTTTTCAAGTTCTACAATGAGGTTAGCTAAATCGCTTTTTACTCGCTCTTCTTGCTCAGGGCCATCAAAGGGCAGGACAATTTCAGCCAGATGGTGCTGCGTCTTTGTATCCCGTTCTTTTTGAAGTTTTAGTTCCTGGTCGATTTCCCAATCAGCTATTTGAAGAGTAGGGGTGAATTTTTCTCGTATCAATTCAACCCATATAAGGTTGGAATGAATTTGATCTTCAAGAGATTTAAGGGGAATGTTATTATCTTTTAGCATTCGAGCAATACTACCTTTGGGCATGCCATTGCTTTCTTCAAGATTGCTAATGGCTTGTTTAATCTGTTCCTGATTGATCTCTATTTTGTATTTTTGGCCCGCTTGAAATTGCAACTGCTCATCAATCATTATTCGTAATATTTGTGGTTTAATCTTCTCAAAATTTTGGGAGTTTGGCTCAAGTCCCGAAGTAATCGTTGCCAAACGAAGTCTGTTCATGAGGTCGGCTTGTGTGATGATACCCTTGTTGACAACAGCTGCTATGCGACTTGAAGATGGAGGCTCTGCCTTGACTATCCCATTCGTCAAAAGAATCACTAACATTAAAAAACGATACATCTATGTTGCCCTCTTATAGATTTAAACCTGAGGGTAATATAGTCACTCTTGTCCTTTTAGGGAATATGATCTTTGCAGCTTGAAATTTTTTTAAATCTAGACGATTGTCTCCCTATTCCCATTTTTTGATGGATTTTATGACACAGCTTACACGTTACATTTTTAGGCAACTCTTTTTTACAGTCCTTGTCGCAACCATGGTGCTCACCTGTATTCTTTGGCTTGCGCAGTCATTACGCTATATTGATTTTATCGCTAATAAGGGTATACCCATGCTCTTGTTTCTTGAAATGATCTTTTATCTATTACCTAATCTTGTGGTGATTGTTGTTCCCGTTGCTGTTCTTATTGGCGTGTTGTTTATTTATAATAAACTCATTGCAGATCATGAGCTTGTCGTTATGCAAGGTTCTGGCATTAGCTTTTGGCAACTTGCTAAACCAGCCGTTTTATTAGGAAGTTTGTTTGCTCTCTTTCTTTATTCGTTTACTTTTTATTTTCTTCCTCTCTCTTTTAGAAAATATCGCGATATCACTCTCGCTTTGAGAGAGAAATCTTTAGCAAGCCTTGTTCAAGTTGGGCAATTTAACTCTTTAGGGAGATATACTGTTTATGCTCGGAGCCAAGATTCCCAAGGTAATTTCCTCGGTATTTTAATATATGATGGCAGTCAGGGAGAAAAAGCTACAACTTTTATGGCTGAAAAAGGGGTGATGTTCAATAAGGAGGAAGGAGGACGTCTTCTCCTCCTTAAAGGAAATCGGCAAGAGAAAGACATAAAAACTGGAAAACCTTCGATTTTGTATTTTGATCAATACACAATTGAGGCTAAAGATAAATCTTCCGAAGGAGGAAAAGAAGGGCGTATTTTGAAAGCGTATGAATGCTACGTTGGGGAATTACTTTATCCGAAGGAAAGTATCTCGCCATCGCTTCGCATGGAATACTTGTCTGCAGCACATCAACGGATTCTTTCACCTCTTTACTCCTTAGCATTTGCTCTTTTAGGCGTGTGTACTATGGTTTTAGGTTATTTTAATCGGAAAGGACGCACAGGAAAAATTGTGATGGCGTGTGTTATTGCCAGCCTTCTGGAAGTGGGTGCAATGGTTTTTTTGCATACCTTAAAATATGCAGCCATTATGATTCCTTTGTCATATGGATTTGTCATCGTAACAGTGGGGATTTGTTTGTTTCTTCTTTCACCCTGGGCAAATAGGGCGGTTAACTCACTAAAGCGCTTGAGGTTTCGATGATGGTTTTTAATCTCTTATCTCGGTATGCTAGCCGATCATTTCTCGTAAGCTTTGGGGCAGCAATTATTTGTTTGTTTGCCATCATCACTCTCTTTGACTTTGCTGAACTTCAGCGACGTTCTGGATCTAAGGAAATTAGCTTTTGGACCAAATTTAATATGGTTTTACTTCATGTCCCTCATCTTTTAGAACAAATTCTTCCCTTTCTTGTTTTTGCATCGGCTCTTTTTATTTTCTGGCGAATGAATCGGACAAATGAGCTTGTGATTTTCAGATCAACGGGAATTTCTTTATGGCGTCTTATTTTGCCTATAAGTTTAACGGCTTTAATGATTGGGCTTATTGACTTAACAGCCTTTAATCCTTTAGCAAGTGCAATGTTGGCACGTTATGAAAAATTGGATAAGCGTTATTTTAATAAATTTAAGGAAGATGTAAAGGTTACTGCAACTGGTTTATGGCTTTCTGAAAAAATGGGTTCAAATCAAGCTATTTATAGGGCCAGTAAGATTGATCTAAAAAAATTAGAATTTCAAGATTTGAATTTAATTATTACATCACCTGAAAATAAATTTCTCGAGCGAATCGACGCAAAAACGGCACAAATCAAAGATAATCATCTAGAGTTAAAAGAGGGGTGGGATACCCAGATTGGGAAATCAGCCGTTTCCTTTTCTACGAAAATAATTGAAACTTCTCTAGATCGAACAAAAATAGAGAAAATGAAAATAAACCGTTCTTCCATCTCCTTCTGGAAGCTTCCCTCCTATATTCTCCTCTTAGAAACTTCCGGCCTTCATAGTCTTAAGTACCGGATGCAATGGCATTCTATGCTTGCGAGTGCTGTATGGGTGGGGGTTATGATTTTACTTGCTGCTGCGTTTTCATGTCAACCACTACGCCAAGGGAAAACAGTTTTAATGATTTTGATTGGGCTAGTTGTAGGCTTTTTTCTTTACTTCTTTAAAGACATGACTTTTGCATTGGGCGCATCGGGAGCGCTTCCACCTTTGATTTCTGCTTGGCTTCCACCAGCTGTAACGGCTATGGTAGGAGCTGTTTTAGTCTTTAATCAAGAAGACGGTTAAAATGAAATTAAAAACAATAGCTTGGTTTTTTCTGGGTAGCCTTTGGACATCTCACCTTTATGGATTCAAGGACGTAAAGGTAGATGAGAGTCAGCCTGTGTTGTATTATGCGGATAGCCAAACTTATGATCGTGAGCTTGGTATTCTCATTTTAAAAGGGCATGTTGAATTTGACCACCAAGGAACCATATTAGAAGCAGATTATGTTACCTATAATGAGAATACAGACATCGTAACTGCATCTGGAAACGTGCGTCTTCGCCAGCCTAATGGAGAGGTTAACTTTGCAGAGTATGTCGAATTGACCGGGGATATGAAGGAAGGAATTGCTTTACAACTTCGTTCCCTTTTAGAAGACAACTCTAAATTAGCAGCTTTAGAAGCTCGTAAATTCGAAGATCGTGAAGAATTAGATCAAGCTGTATATACGCCTTGCCAGCTTTGTGGAGATAAACCCCCCACATGGCAAATTAATGCACGTCGTGCGGTTAAGGATAATGTGGGTAAAGATATCCACTTCACTGATAGTGAATTTCGAGTCTTTGATGTTCCCCTTTTTTATATGCCTTATGCGACTCAACCATTAGAGAGAAGAAGTGGGTTTTTAATTCCTCAACCGGGAATTACGTCTGACTTTGGCTTTGTTGCAGAAGTGCCTTATTACTTTGCTCTGTCTGAAGATAAAGATATGACCCTTACACCGGTTATTTTCACTCAACAAGATCCTCTTCTCTTAGGACAATATCGCCAAGCCTTTAAGAAGGGTGATATTCAACTTGATGGAAGCATTGCAAAATATAGACAATCGGGTAAAGACAAAAAAGCTGCGAAGAATAACAAATATGAAATTCCCAATATTCGTGGACATGCTGTTGGTTATGGAAAATTTGATCTTAATGATACGTGGAGGTTTAAAGTTATTGGGGGATATGTTAGTGACAAAACATACTTCCGTAAATATAAATACGGAGGGTGGCAGAATGATCCAGCTCTTACCTCTAAAGCTATTTTAGATGGTTTTTTGAACCCCCGGGATTATGCTGCTGCAAAGATGTATTATTTCCAGGGATTGAGGGATAAGAACGTACAAAGAAATATTGCTCAAGCCCTCCCTCTTATAGAATATAGCGGATATTCAGGGGTTGACCCAATAGGGGGGCGGTTTAAGTTTGATGCTAACATTTTAAATATTTATCGCGAACACGGGATTAATTATCAACGGGGGATTGGTGAGGTAGGTTGGCAACGACCTTGGATGGTTCCTTTTGGTCAAGTTTTTACCGCATTTGGTTCTGTACGTGGAGATCTCTATCAAGTTGAAGATTTTAGAAAACATCCTTCTAAGAAAAAGCTAGGAGGTTCCCGATTTTTCCCTCAAGCTGGACTTGACTGGCGGTGGCCATTTGTTAATACATGGCAACACCAAAGCTTTATAGTTCAACCAGCAGCCGAGATTGTCATTGCACCTAATAAACCTTATGGCGCATCTTTCTCGCAAATTCCGAATGTGGATAGCGTGGACTTTGAATTTAATGATGCGAATCTCTTTAGTCCAGATCGCTTTCCTGGATATGATAGGATTGATACAGGCAGTCGGTTTGTCTATGGAGGAGAGATTCTGAGTACAGGAAAATGGTTTGGCGATGTGGACATTTTTTTTGGCCAGAGTTACTCCTTATCGAAGCCTATTCTTGCGAGTGATGAGATAGGGGCTAAGCAGGAAGCTAAACAGGGTATTGGACACAGGTTTTCAGATTATGTAGGGCGTGTGGAAGCGAGTCCATGGAGTTGGCTGACTCTTACCTATAGGTTCCGTTTAGATAGGGAAACATTTAATTGGCGAGTTTCTGAAATTGGCGGTGGTATTGGTCCAGCGATTGCTAGACTTTCTGGTGATTACGTTTTTATTAGTAGGCACGCAGGTACACCAAATAACAGAGATTTCAACCAAATCTCCCTTAATTTTTCGAGTGCATTTGTCAAGAATTGGACTTTTGTGGCAGGAATAATACAGAATCTCAATAAACAGAAGGACAATGGAGGAACTCTACAAAAAAATATTGGTCTTTTATATGCCGATGACTGCTTTGGACTCGGAATTACGGTTAAACGTCAATATTATAAAGCCAGAGATGTAAGACCTGCAACTATTGTTATGTTTAATCTGACACTTAAAAATATTGGTACCTACAATTATTCTTTAAATCTTAATAATAATATATTTGGTATGAACCCATCTCAAGTTTCAGCTAACCCTTAAAAGCTGAATAGGATGATTTCTCGTAAGGCCTTTCAGAAAACGTGGCAGTATTCAGAATCTTTTCTGCGCGCTTTGACTGCAAGTGGTTTAACTCTAAAAGAACTTCTTGCCGGCACTTTCTGAGTTTGTTAAGCTCTCGAGCGTCATCCCTGTCTTGAATGAGGAGGGCACTAACCTTTATTTCGATAAGATCGAGCAAGATTTCAAGAGATTGTCGTGATAGTGTCATGGAACCCTCCGGAAGATGAACTTCTGAAATCATCATATATCCTGAGGCGTTAAAAAAAGATGAATAAATATGTCCCTTTTGACATTTGAAGAATTTTCTCGTTATTCTTTTGAAAAAGAAGGTAGATTTCTAAGTTGCGATGTGGGGGAGAAAACTATAGGACTCGCCCTTTCGGATAGAAACCGCACAATCGCATCTCCATACCAAGTCATTAACCGTACGCGATGGAAACAAGATTCTGAAGTCCTGTTAAAAATTATAAAAGATTTTGGCATTCTTGGCGTTGTTGTTGGATTTCCTCTAAATATGGACGGAAGTGAGGGGCCACGATGTCAATCTACGCGTCAATTTGTGAGTAATCTTTTAACATTATATGATCTTCCCGTTTGTTTTTGGGATGAGCGATTATCCACAATAGCCGTTACAAGAACGTTACTTGATGCCGACCTTTCGCGAATGAAACGGAAGAAGGTTGTAGATAAAATGGCAGCTAGTTATATTCTTCAAGGCTTTTTAGATGCTTTTTCACGAAGTTATATAAGAAGTTAATCAACTTTTTACGTATCTCCACTCACGTTACTTGCAATATTCTTGTCTTTAAAATAAAAATATTGACAAAATTTTTAATTATTATATGAATAATTTCAATTATAATATTATTGAGTTTTTCTATGATAAAAAGAAATGTGGTTCTATTTTTCTCCGTCTTTGCGCTGGTAAAAATTGAACTGTTTGCGATGGAATCGGAGATGGAACCAAGAAAGCGGTTTATGCCTGTTTTCAAGCAGATCGTGCATTTCCAAGAATTCTTGGGAGGTCCTCAGCTTGATATTGCGGTAATGGCAGATGTGAGTTCTCATAGCAGAAGTAGTATAGCAAAAGCTAATCAAGCGGCGATTGATTCTGACCTAAACATGGCTACAAATCTTCTTGATTTTGGGGAAAGGCTGTTAAATGGAACACTAACTGGGGATCAATTTTTTAGAGAAACTCTTCTACAATCGCGTTTGCAGTATCTTTCGAATCGTACAATACGTGCCATTAATTCATGCAGAAAAACAGACCTTATTCTTCCTTCTGATCCTTATTGCTTCGAATGTATGAGAAAATACGAATTAAAATCCAATAACGAGGCATCAAATGAATATGCAAACGCAAGAAATGTACAACGCTACCAATTTTTAAATCTCTTATGTTCTACCTTGTACAAAATTTTACGACGGGATGAATTAAGTGAGGGGACAGTAAAATTATTAAGAGCCTCTCCCAAGTTATGGCCTCTCTTAAGGGGCGAAACAAAAGACTTGGGCCATCCTGATGAAGCAGGTGGATTTGCGATTGTTAATGCATATTTGCAATATCCATTTAGAGGGGGTGAGGGGCTTGATGGCAAAAGGGGTTTAAATCCACTTGAAAAGGCAGCGATAAGAATAGAAAAGAAGGTTTTTTGTCCCCTATGGGAACAAGAAAAATTGCGCAATGATGCAGCATTATGTGAGGCTCACTATGAGAAAAGGACAAATTTTACCCCTTTTGAGGGGCTTGGTTGCCCTTCCGACCAAGGTATTTACCAAGAACTGACACTTTTTGAATGTGGAGAGTGGAAAGAAGACCTTCCTTACCCACCTTTCTTGCAACCAGTACGCCAAAATGTTGAGTCAGAAGAGGTAGTTACGTTAAATGAGCCCAGTTTCTTTGAGGCCTTTCCTTTTGAACAACTTGAGGAGAGCGAGGAAGTACTTGCAATCCAAGACGAACTCGCCCCTCAGGTAATGTTCTCTTCTTCTCTATCCCAATCAGGCCAAAGCTTAATAACAGCACGTTCAATAGATGAAGAAGTTGTAGCAGAACCTGCTGCAGAGCAGGTGGACTCTTATGAAGAGACTTCTGCCAGCTCATGCCTGACTCCCGGTTCTTCTGCGTTGCCTGCGCCTTCTGCTAGCGCAAGTACAACTTATTCATTCGATTTCATCATGCCCTCAGGCATACGTAAGTTTCATGCTTTTATGCCTCAAACGCCCTATCTTATCCAACAATTAGCTGCTCAGGATCAGGCTTTTGTGGATCAAATTTTTGATAAGAGAAGATTTAGAACACTCACCTTTAAAGAATTTAGGCTCTTTTGGGAAAAACAAAAGGGGACCATTGTATCAAGTCATGGAGGATCTCATCAATTGCTTATTGGGCCAAAAGGAGATTCACTTTTTGGAACATATGCCCATGGAGGGGGACAAACCTATACTCCTAAGACAATTAAGTACTTACAGGCAGCCTTATGGTATATTGGGTGTCGACCCTCAGAGTAAGCATATTCGGTGACCAAGAATCTTTATTCCTATAAGGAGCTACGCCCCTGTTCTGCGTTCAGAATGGTATTGTTTTGCTGAGCTTCGTTTAGAGTCTGCTTTATTAACATTATGTTTCTTATAGCTTCTTTTTTTAAAAGACGGTTTGCCATTTGTTGTTTTTAACGCTTCAGAAGAATGTGCTTTTCGTTTGGAAGAAGGGTTATAAGAAGACTCAGTTTTTTTAAAGGTTCCTTGTTTAAGCTTTCTGCGTGATTTAGGTTCAGATGAAGAGGTGCAAGGTTGTCCTGGGTGGATGAGGTTATGGATGCGGATCCATTTATGTCCATCTTCAGGAGAAATGAAAGAAAGGGCGTTTCCTTCCATGCCTGCCCGTCCTGTCCGACCAATTCGATGAATATAATCTTCAGGGCATTGGGGAAGGTCATAGTTAATTACATGCATAATATGAGGTATATCAAGACCGCGCGCTGCTACATCTGTTGCAACCATGATACGTTTTTTTAGGTTTCTAAAGTCTCTAATAACTTCTTCTCGCTTACGTTGCTTTAAATCGCCATGAATGGCTGAAGCAAAGTGATTTTGGCCTGATAATTTTGCTGCGAGGCGATCAGCACCATGCTTTGTCTTTACGAAAATAATAATTGATCCTTCTCGTTCGTTAAGTTCTTTTATGAGAGAGGGGAACTTATCGGCGTTTGATGTTTTGAGAGTTGTTTGTTTAATTTGAATTGAAGGTTCAGTTGTTGAGCCCATAGAAATACGTTGAGGATTTGTAAGGTATGAAAGGGAGAGTTTTTTAATGCTCTCAGGCATAGTTGCAGAAAACATAAAGGTTTGGCGTTCTTTTGGGAGGTATTGAACAATTTTCTTAAGAGCTTCACTAAATCCCATGTCCAGCATACGGTCCATTTCATCGAGAACAAAAAAGTGTGTTTCATGAAGACGAAGTGTTCTTCGATTCAGATGATCGTTGATACGTCCCGGGGTTCCTATAATAAGTCGTGGATTCCTTTTTAGAGAGTTAATTTGTTTGAACATTGAATCGCCGCCAATTAAAAGGGTGACCTGAAATTTATTATTTAAAAGTGCACGAGCGGCAGCTTGTATTTGAGAGGCGAGCTCTCGCGTTGGAGCTAAAATAAGAGCTGTTGTTCCTGAAGTGTTTGATAAATGGGTAAGAAGGGGAACGAGATATGCTATCGTTTTTCCCGTACCTGTTTGAGCAGAAGCTAAAATGTCCGATCCTTCAAGTCCTTGAGGAATGGCCTTCATTTGAATGGGCGTTGGTGTCGTAATTTGCATTCGTTTGAGAGATTCGTTAAGGAATGAAGGCAAACCGAAAGTCGTAAATGTTGTCATGAAAATACCAATGTATGTGAAATTCAGTTGTTTAATTTATATGTAAGGTATAAATTTCAAAATAGCTAGGAAAATAAATTTCTGGTCGGAGCGGCGGGATTTGAACCCACGACCCCCACACCCCCAGCGTGGTGCGCTACCAGACTGCGCTACGCTCCGAACAAGGGAACTATAGAGAGTCTCTCTTCTCGAATCAACAAGGATTTTTAGAACTAGCTCATGCGCTACTTACTTCTGACATACCACGTGCTAGCGACAAGGCTAAATAAAAAAGTTGTCCCGGAGATAAGATAAAGGTATGCTGTTCTCATAAAGATTACCTCTTGGCGTAATACGATGGTTTAAGGGCCATAAAAGATAAGCAGAATGAGCCTTGATTTTTTGGTTGATCGCTAAGAAGAATTGAAATGAAACGCAAGATGAAACTGATGAAAATTCGACTAGGAAAATTATGACCACCAAAAGAAAAATTGAGGAATGAGACCCATTATGAAAGCCAACAGACTTAAGCGCTCAACGCCTCCTGGTCACCTTTCCCTTATTAATGCCCTGATTACATGAGGTTTTAGGAAATTTAATCGAATCGTCCACAGTTTCTGAATGCCATAAATACTCTTGAAAGAGGGTTAGCTATGGAGTTGAAACATGGGTAAACAAATGTTAATTGACGCCTCCCATCCTGAAGAATCACGGGTGGCGATCTTAAGTAGCGATAGACTAGAAGAATTTGATTTTGAAACAACAACGAAAAAGCAACTCAAGGGTAATATCTACCTTGCAAAGGTAATTCGTATAGAACCTTCCCTTCAAGCTGCTTTCGTTGAGTTTGGGGGTAATCGTCATGGGTTTTTAGCCTTTAATGAGATTCATCCAGATTATTATCGAGTTCCTGTGGAAGACCGGGAAGCCTTGACTATTCTAAAAGAAGATGACTCTTCTCTCGAAGAACCCTTTCAAGACAACGTTAAAAACACTGAGGTAGAAATTCTGGGAGGAGAGGACGTCGAAGAAATTGAAGACCGCCCCCATCGTCCTCGCCCCTTGCGCCAGTATAAAATTCAAGAAGTCATTAAACGACGTCAAGTTATGCTTGTACAAGTTGTAAAAGAGGAACGAGGAGGGAAAGGAGCAGCTCTTACAACTTATCTTTCTCTTGCAGGTCGTTATTGTGTTTTAATGCCAAATGCAGCCAAAGGGGGAGGAATATCCCGGAAAATTACCAACATGGCTGATCGTAAGCGTCTTAGGGAAATCATCGAGTCAATTGAACTCCCGGATACAATGTCATTAATCATTCGAACGGCTGGTATGGCGCGGAGTAAAGTTGAAATTAAACGGGACAGTGATTATCTAATGCGTCTCTGGAATGAAATCCGAGAAAAAACACTTCACTCTATTGCTCCTGCTCTTATTTATGAGGAAAGTGATCTCATAAAACGAGCCATTAGAGACTACTATACACGCGATATTGAAGAAATTTGGATTGAAGGAGAAGAAGGCTTTAGGGAAGCAAAAGACTTTATACGAAAGTTAATGCCTAGCCATGTTAAAAAGGTAAAGCTGTATAAAGATGACAGAATTCCTCTCTTCCATCGTTATGGTGTCGAACAACAAATTGATGCTATGCATAATCCGATCGTTCAGTTAAGAGCAGGAGGATATATTGTTTTCGGAACAACCGAAGCTCTCGTTGCTATTGATGTCAATTCTGGAAAAGCCACACGAGAACGACACATTGAAGAAACAGCTTTTAAAACTAATTTAGAAGCCGCTGAAGAAATAGCACGGCAACTTCGTCTTCGTGATCTTGCTGGGCTTGTTGTCATCGATTTTATTGATATGGATGACTCTCGAAATATAGAAGCTGTAGAGCGCCGTTTAAAGGATACGATGAGACATGATCGTGCCCGTGTTCAAGTTGGGCGAATAAGTGCTTTTGGCCTCTTAGAACTTTCTCGTCAACGACTTAGACCAAATATCATTGAATCTACGAGTCTTCCTTGTCTGTCTTGTCGTGGCACAGGAATGATTCGTTCTGTTGAGTCTTCTTCTCTCCACGTTCTTCGTGCAATTGAGGAAGAAGCTATTCAACAAAAACTTAGCGAAATTCTCGTCTACGTTCCTACTTCCATTGCTCTTTATATACTGAATCATAAGAGAAAAACCCTTCTTGATATTGAAGCCCGCTGGAAAATTTCTGTGAATTTTTCTAAGGACGATGTTCTTATTCCTCCTGATTATCGAATTGAACGTGTTCGTTTACGGCGAGAACCTTTTATGGAAGAAGTGCCTTCTCTCCTCATAGAAGAAAAAGAAGAGGGGACGAGGGGTCGTGAAATGACATCTCAAACCTCTTCTCAGGTTTCAAAACGCCGTAGAAGTGGAAGAGATCGATTCGGTAGTCGACATCATGATCGAAGGGAACGTACCCCTCTTCAAGAGAACCAAAACGCGGTCCTCTCCGAACCTCCCTTGGAAGGAAAAGTTCAGAAGCTCTCGAAAGAAGATGGAGAGCAGTTTGGTATCAATTCTGAGGCTCAACTTCAACCTACACTTCCTGAAGGCGAATCTTCTCGCTCTAAGCCTCGTAGAAGATTTCGCAAATTTGAACGAAGACCCCATAAAGCTGGAACACAAGTGAGAGCACAGCCTGCAACGCTACAAACTTCAGAAGGGAATATAAATCTTCCTCCTAAGGAGCGAACCGAACTCGCTACACCTCGTTCTCCCGAATCCCTTGAAAAAAGTAAAGTTGTAAAAGCGAATATTAAAAAAATGGAGCCTAAAAAGGTTGAAGAAAAACCTTCTGAATCACCGTCAGAACGAAAAAAAGCTACATCTCGTAAAGGATGGTGGCAACGTTTACTTGAATAAACGGCATGAGGGGCCTTCTAAAGAACTGAATCTAAAAATGGGTAGATATATTTCCCTATTTTATGTGTACATATACGGAAGATTAGAACAAAGGAATGAAAACGACTTTCCTCCCCGCTTTTAAACCGCCAGCTCTTCTTTGTAACGTGCCTGATGGATACGATACGTTGCTTTTGGCTGAGCTCGCCGCTCGTGAAAAGCACGTTGTCTATGTTGCTCGAGATGAAGGTAGGGCCTTACGTCTCAAAGAGCAAATGAACTTCTTCGATTCTTCTCGAGAGACTCTGTTCTTTCCTGCGTGGGATTGCTTACCCTATGATAGGACCTCTCCTCATCCCGATGTCCTTGCACAAAGATTAAACGTCTTAACTACACTTACAACTCAAAACGAACCTTATCTATTGATTACGACCATTCAGGCTTTTTTACAAAAATTGCCCCCTCCTGAAGCCCTAGAGGGAAGATTATGGACTTTAAAAGTAGGGCAAGAGGTTAACCATGCCCTTTTTCTCGAATTCATATTAAAAAACGGATACGTTCGTCGAGAAACAGTCAGAGAATGGGGAGAATTTGCGATTCGAGGAGGATTACTCGATTTATTTCCCCCTGGGTATTCAACTCCTTTCCGTTTAGATTTTTTTGGCTCCTCTCTCGAAAATTTGCGTAGATTTGATCCTCTTTCCCAAGTAAGTACTGGAAATGCTGAAATCTTAACTTTAAAGCCTATGGGAGAGATTAACTTAACACCTGAAACTATTGAGCTATTTCGTAAGGGGTATCGTAAATTTTTTGGAACCCCTGATCCAAAGGATCCTCTTTATATAGCGATTTCAGAAGGACGGCCCTATGGAGGTTATGAACATTGGCTTCCTCTCTTTTATCATGATTTAAAAACACTTGAGGATTATACAAAGGGAGCCCTTTATTGTCTTGATGAACACATTGAAGAGGCTCGAAAAACTCACATAGATCAAATTCAGGATCATTATCAAACCCGCCTTCAGTTCGAATCATTAGAAAAGCATGGTATTCCCTACCATCCACTTCCTCCCGAACATCTTTATGAAATGAAGGATAACTGGGAAACTCGCATTCCTTCTTCTCATAAGATTACCTTCTCACCCTTTTCCCACCCCGATTTCAAAGGGAATATTGTTGATGGAAATGGAAAAACAACACCGTCTTTTACAAATGTTCAGGCAGTTCAAAAAAATATTTTTGAAAAGGTTAAAAGAACCTTGAACGCATATGAAAAAGACGAGCTTCAAATCCTTGTCGTAGGTGTGACACATGGATCGGCTGAGAGACTTGCTCATATTCTAGAAGAACATGATTTCACTTCTCTTCGGCGCGTTCAATCCTTTTCTGAAACCTTGCAAGACAAATCTCCGGCATTAGCAGTCTTTGAAATGGAACGTGGGTTTTTAGCTCCTGGCCTTGCAGTATTAACAGAAGAAGATATTCTTGGTGAACGTTTGGGACGGTCACTGAAATCCAAAAAGCGAGCCGATCTCTTTATTCAAGAGGTTTCAAGCCTTCAAATTGGAGACTTTGTTGTCCATATTGAACACGGTATTGGTCGCTATGAAGGGCTCAAGACATTGAATGTAAGCGGTTTTTCTCATGATTGTCTCGAAGTTATTTATGAAGGGAGCGATAAACTCTATGTTCCAGTTGAGAATATTGACGTTCTTTCCCGTTACGGTGCGGCCGACGCCTTTGCCTCTTTAGACAAGTTGGGAGGAGTCGCTTGGCAGGCGCGAAAAGCAAGAGTTAAAAAGCGTCTTAAGGATATTGCCGATTATCTCTTAAAGATTGCTGCAGCCCGCAAGTTGCATAGTGCGGACGTTTTTCAAAGGCCTGAGGGCTTTTATGATGAATTTGCTGCTCGTTTCCCTTATCCTGAAACAGAAGACCAACTTTCTGCCATAGAAGACGTCTTCTCAGATCTATCAGCAGGCAAACCCATGGATCGACTTGTATGTGGGGATGTAGGCTTTGGTAAGACAGAAGTTGCTATGCGTGCCGCTTTTATTGTTGCTTCTACTGGCAAACAAGTTGCCATAATTGTGCCCACAACCCTTCTTGCACGTCAGCATTATCAATCCTTTGTTTCACGTTTTAAAGATACAGGATTAAAGACAGCTCAACTCTCTCGTCTGGTAAAACCTAAAGAAGCAACACTCATTAAACAACAACTTAAAAATGGTGAGATCCAAATTCTCATCGGGACTCATGCTCTCTTGGCTAAATCCGTTGAATTTCATGACCTTGGGCTTCTTATTGTAGATGAAGAACAGCATTTTGGCGTTGGTCAAAAAGAAAAGCTTAAAAAACTACGGGCAGATATTCATATACTTACATTAACGGCAACGCCTATCCCTCGAACTCTTCAAATGGCTCTTTCGGGTGTGAGAGAAATGAGCCTTATTACAACACCTCCTCTCGATCGCATGGCTGTGAGGACATTTGTTTTACCTTTTGATGCCATGGTCATGCGGGAAGCTATTTTGCGGGAACAATTTCGCGGTGGTCAAACTTTTTATGTCTGCCCTCGTATAGCTGATCTTGATAAGGTTGCCGAGCGTCTCCGTCAATTTGTCCCCGAAGCCAAATTTGCGATTGCCAATGGCCAGATGTCTGCTGTAGCCCTTGAAAATGTCATGTCTGATTTTTATGACGGAGCCTTTGATGTTCTTCTCAGCACCAATATAATCGAATCAGGGATTGATATACCTCGGGCAAATACGCTTATTGTTCATCGTGCAGATTTATTTGGGTTATCTCAACTTTATCAGTTACGAGGTCGCATTGGACGAGCTAAAATGCGGGGGTATGCTTATCTCACATACCCTGCTGGGAAAGCTCTCTCTCAAGAAGCTCAAAAGCGTCTGGAGGTTATTCAATCTCTTGATACGCTTGGTGCTGGATTTACGCTTGCTAGTCACGACATGGATATTCGTGGTGCTGGGAATTTAGTTGGTGAGGAACAATCTGGTCATATCAAAGAGGTAGGTGTTGAACTATACCAGCATATGTTAGAAGAAGCGATATCTGCTTATAAAGCAGAAAGTCAGGGCAAAGCCTACGTATCTTCCGACTGGACACCCCAGATTAGTCTGGGCCTCTCCGTACTCATCCCCGAAAGCTATGTTTCAGATTTAGGACTTCGATTAAGTCTTTATAAGAGATTGAGTCTTCTCACTTCGAGAGAAGAAATTGACCAATTTGCCATTGAGTTTATCGATCGCTTTGGACCTCTTCCTGCTGAGGTTCATAATCTTTTGGAGGTTATTTACCTGAAATCTCTTTCACGTCAGGCTAATGTTGATAAAGTCGAGGTTGGCCCTAAAGGCATTCTTATTGGATTTTATCAAAATATATTTAAAAACCCCACTCTCCTCCTAAGCCATATTATGGATCAGAAGGGAACAGCTAAAATTCGTTCTGACCAGAAAGTTGTCTATATTCGGAGCTTTAATACGCCAGAAGACCGTCTGCAGGGAACAAGGAAAATTTTAGAAGAACTGGTTGGAATGGCGACCTCTTGAATTTTTATCAAAATTCCATCACCATCATTATATTTTGAATACACTAAATAAAAAATAAGAGGAGAACTAAAAAATGGCCAAAATTGCATTTAAAAACCCCAAAGGAAATACCCTATATTGGGCTTGTTTGGGATTTGATTGGGGAGCCTTTTGGGGATTTATTTTATTTGGTGGGCTACCTTTTTTCTTGAGAAAAATGAATATGTTGGGCATTTATACTCTCGGATTTTCTTTAATTGCGGCCGTAAAACTAAGTGGCTATGTACACGGGAGGCCACTGCATGAGGTTTTACCAGCTGCTTGGGGGACTGCCCTTTTTTTTCTTGCCATTGCTATTTATTTTGGGATTAAGGGTGGAAAAATGACAGCTCGCCATTATTTGGAAGAAGGTTATGAAATTGATACGAAAGACGAAGCAATTGTAAGCATGGCTAAACTAAAATGGAAATTAAAAGAATAACTATTATAGAATCTTCTTCTTTCAAGTTCATTCTATTTCTAGCGTATCACTGATAATGCGAGAATTCACAGTAATTTGATTAAAAAAAAGGCGCCTTGTGAGGCGCCTTAAGGTTTGAATTACTTTTTATTTTACTATTTCCCTATAACGGAGAGAGGAAATTCTCATCTATCTATAATTAAGAAAGATGACGTCAACCCTGCGATTGTGGGCGTCCACCTTAGGACCAGGAGTTTCACCCGCAGCCTTTATAGAAATAAGATGGGGTGGTACACCTCTTCTTATAAGTTGCCTTTTCACAGCTGTTGCCCGATGTTGAGAAAGCTGCTTGTTATGTTTGAGGTCACCCACTTTATCCGTTCGTCCCACTAAGAGGATATGGTGCTGAAACTTCAGGTCTCGTGCTTCTTGTGCAATAGCATCGATGGCACGCATGCCATCATCATCAAGATGAGAGCTATTCAAGCCAAACATGATCATGGAAGATGGCATAGCGTTGAGATGCCCACCCATAAGCTCAAATTCAACAATTGCCATTGCTGTATAAAATTCACTGCGGCATCTCGCAATGTCTTCCTTCTGCCAATCTTCTGATTGTTGTTCCACCCAACAATCATAATGAGCTTGAGCATAAGCCGTCATTCGGGGAGCTATATCTCGTGCTCCAAAGTTCATGGCATTTATCAAACGTGCACGTGCTGTAACAAGCTCAGGCATGTGATCTTTATGAATATCCCATTTCTCAGGACATGCGGGAAGTACAGGGCATCCTTCTTTTGCACGAATTGCTTTTTGAAAATAGTAGTCCGCGGAAGCTTCATCATACATAATATTTTCTTCCGTTTTACCAAGTTCTTCGTATTCCTTTGAAAGGACCTGTGTAAATTCAGGGCCTTTCGCTTCCATATTATCTAAAACGCGATGGTGATATTCTGCACACCCTACGGTGAGGAAGAGTGCTGCAAAAGCACCTAATTTTAAACTTGTGTTTAAAAGTTCATTTTTCATTTTCGACTCCCATTCTCATTACTTAAGGCCCTCATTTTGCCTTGTCTCAAGTAACCCAATCGTCTTTCACCAATATATTACTAGCTCATTTTTTGAATTAAATAGCTGCTGTATAAAAATTTATATCCATGCATCGGAATATTCACATCAAAATGTCTATTATCTCAATAGAATTAAAGCTCGTGTTGTCAAATTGACACAAATGAGCTGAATAAAGGATCAATGAATGGGTTAGTAAAACTGGTTTCTATGTTCAAAGAGCTTACAAGGATGTTAACGTTTTCTTAAGAGTTTCAATGTAACATAAGGGCGCTCTCAGAGACAGGATAGTAAATAAATGGGGCCTCTAAAATTATTAAGCATAGGAATGGTAGGAATAGGAATTTTCCTCTTTGAAGGATTGAATGCAAACTCCTCTTCATGTGTCTCTCCAGAAAGCATACAAAGCTCTTTTGAATCGGATGAGCTTAGCTTACATTTTAATGATCAGAGTCCATCTATACCGGGACTTAATCTAGGGAACAAGAATGTTCTTACTCAAACTAAAGCCCAATGTACGAATTCTCTTTCTTTTAATGAAAGAGATTTTCAATCTCAACCCTCGCAGACAAAGCCTAATAAAAAGCCATCTGAACGTAAACCACATCATCCAAAATTATTGAAAGTATCCCCCTGAGGGACCCTTATAGGGAGGTAGAAGAGGAGCCCTTAGGGCTCCTCTTTTTACATTATCTCAAATCCAAATTCCGAATAGGGGACATTGGTTAAAATACATTGAATAGCTTGTGCAACACACGGGGAAAAGTTCAACGGAAGAGCGTGTATATTAAAAAAACTAACATCATCGGCCTTCTGAGGTTCGAGGTTGCAAACAACACCGGTAAAATGATGAGTTACAAAATAAAGATCCTGTTGATAAAAGAAGTAACCATCGGGTTGGGTATGCTTCCGATACATAACGTGAGCAAGCTTTAAGTCACTCTCTTTTATAGTAATGTTAACTTCCTCAACGGCTTCACGAACAACAGCTTGTAACGGCGTTTCTATTTCGTGTAATCCTCCCATAGGTACAACGTACAAACCATCTTCAATACCCGTATTATGTCGGCGCAGACAAAGAAGATTTCCCTCATTGATAAGGACAAGAAAAACACCAATCTTCACTTTAAATCGTTTTGCTTCAGCAAGATAAAAATTGGTTTGCGGCATAATATTTATTTCTCTTATCTCTCAACTCAAAATTGGTCTACATCACCTGCCATACGAATGAAAACCTGCTCCCATGTCTTTCCGTAAGTGTAGAATTCATCTCTTTGACCACTTTCCCATTTCTTCCTCATCTCTGGAGAATCTATTTTGAAGTCAGGTCGATATTTCATACTAATGGCTCTCAAATCTTGATGAAGCTCAGCAGTAGAGGGACGTCCCCAATACCAATATCCATTGTATATTTTATAAATCTTTAACCCAGGCTCTAAAACAAACGTATGGGGGATCATGGGTTTGTTATGTTCGTCCGTATATTCTCCAATATCTAGATCATTTAAAATGATTCGCTCCTCATCATGCAAAAAAGGCCAATGGGCACCTACCCCTAACCTCAAGTCATTGATCAATATCAGATTATCACAATTGATAGTTACAATTCGTGTAAAACCCACATCACATTGAGAGGAAAATTTAACGAGCTGATGCAACTGTTGCCGATCCTTAGGGCAATAAATTCCTCTGCCGAGCATAAGGATCATAGGGTCAGCCCCTTGAAGGTGGGATAATTTTCGCCTTGTATTTGTATGATCAGGCAGCTCGTAGTCTGGAAAGAGAGCCCCCACCTTTATGTCTTCTCGCATTGTGTCCCTCCTTGTTTTTATCATATAACCTTAGCACGTTAATAAAGGTCATTAAATGAGAAACATATAGAAAAGGCTATGCTGCTGGTTTCATAAAACACCAGACATAGTTATCGATATCTTGCAAACGACACATCCGGTAACCATAAAACATATCTTCAGGTGCAGAGATAGATTTAGCCCCTTGAGCAAGGGCTTTTTGATAAAACGCATCCACATCATCACAAGAGATACAGAGTGTTATAGGAGAATCAACTCCGCTTGTTTTTGGTGATTTCAGGAGACTTCCATAAGCGCTTTCTCTACCACACATAATGAGATGACCGCCGTAAATCATTTCAGCATGAATCCCTTTCCCATCGTCTCCTGGCTTGATTTCAGAGTTCTCAAATTGAAAAGCTCTTGTGTAAAAATCGACAGCTGCATCCACATCGATAACAGTGAGATAGGGGGATATCCAAGTTTCGTTTGAAGAATGCTGGGATGGCTTTGACATAAAAATCCTTTCTTTTATTAAGGTTTTAAAGATAGACTTGGTAAGTTTAAATGTATAATCCAACATGCTAGTAGATTTTTTTCTTTTTTTATTGAGCCATCCGCCTGACGAGTATCCCAAATAGCCGATAGACTCATCGGCAGTTTTTTCGCACCTAGCTTAGGCCATAGGCTATCTGAATCTCTAAAATGGGGAGGACGGAGAGGGTGCTTAAGGGAACGAATGGCCGTAATTCCTATGATTTTAGAAAATCCCATTGCTTCCACTTCATGGATAAGTTGCTTAATCAGTAGTGAACAGCATTTTTGTTTTTGAAACGCAGGTTCAATAATAAGATCACCTGCATAAAAAGTATCCTTAACCTCTATCCCTTGTCGGATGAGTTTTTTCGTCCAGTATTCTAAAAAAGAGCCCGGTGTTGTGAGTGGCATCCCGGAATATACGCCTGCAATGCAGTCTTCCTTAAACGCAAGCACAAGAAGCCCTTGTGGTGTGGCGGCATATTCTTTCAGGTTGACAAGCTCCTCCTCCATATTTCCGACATAAAGGTAGGGAAAATCGCAAAAAGCCTTTAAACGCATGTCTGCAAGCGTTTGTAAATAGGGTAAAATATCAGCTCCTTTAAAAACTTTAATGCAAAAGGTCAAGTTGTAGCTCCTATTCTTTAGTGATAAATTTAAGCCATTAGTAACAAATGTCAAACATAGCTTTTTTTCAAAAAAGAATAAGTTATCGTAAAATTGAAAGTAACAGAGGATATATGTTGCAAAAAATACTCTATTTTCTTCCTTATCCAAAATTGAGGTTATATTTATTTCAGGACATATTTACATGAAGAGAGTATTAAGTTTGATCTCCAGATTATGGAAAAAAGAGGCTGCATCAAGAACGTTGATCCACAAGTGAAAGGGTGTTCATGATGGGAACGTCTTTGTTGTTTTGAGGCTTTTTATCTTATACTACGCTGCTGCTTTTAACATCTTATAATGTAATTCTATGATATCCTTATCCTTAATGAGGTTTAAGCATACTTCAGGGAACTCCATTTCTTCAATTGGAAGCTTCAATTTACGCGCAGCTTCAGTTTCCGCAGCTACACCTTTAGAGGATTCCCATCCTGGTAATTTTAAAATGATAAATTTATGACATCGAGCAATCATGGCTAGATCAAACTCTCCCCAGATATCCCACCCACCTTCACCCCCTAAGGCAATAAGAGGCGCATTATGAGTTAAGGGCGAATAAACATAGATTTTCCGTTTAATCAAATGGTATGCCATGGCATTTACTAATTGTACTCTCATCAATCGAATTTGAGGATTTGAATGACTATAAGGACAAGAAAGATAGGCAATTAAAATAGAATTTTTCATGAGAAATCTCGTGTTGTAATGGGTAAAGTTTATGGATTGCTTAGAAAAGCTTCAAGATTAACTTGAGACTTTTGTAATCCAACTTCAGTTTCATCATTCATAAGTTGCGACAAATCCCCTTATGATTAATCATCAGATGCGATTTGAGACTGTACAACCGTTCCATGGTTGTTTTCCCTCTTGCTGCAAGTTCTTTAAAAACACAATTAGGATTGAGTGGTATTGGATCCGCAATAGAAATTCCAGTTTCTTCCACTCTTAAAAAGCCTTACAAAATTCAGCGATGCAAAAAAATAATACTGTGATAGTATATCTCATTGACTAAGTCCCCTTCTTATTTTTTAGCGATTTTCAGAACGGCTTAGACTACCATATTTTTTATATCTTACCCAAAATTCAGGTTAAAAAGGGTACTCGAATGCTTCCAATTGTAGAATATTTAGGGATTCTTGCTGGGACCCTAACAACGATTTCATTTTTACCTCAAGTTTTAAAAATATGGAAAGAACAGGATGTAAGTTCAATTTCTATCTTAATGTATACCCTCTTTTGTTTTGGAGTCTTTTTTTGGATTATTTATGGTATGATTTTGAATTCCTTATCTCTTATTCTCGCAAATTCGATTACACTTTTTTTGGCGATGTGTGTGTTGTTTTTAAAAATTTCAATTGAAAGGAAACAGTAGTTTTTAAAGATGAAAAATAAGCGTAACGTATAGCGTAAAAAATTTAGATTACTCGTGGTTTTTTTTAATTAATGCTGCGTAATTTTTGCCGAGAGCACGAACTGCATAGAACCACGTTGCAAAAAAACCTAAAACCAAAGCTAGAACTTGAGGGATAATACTAAGATCAGCTCCTCCTGACCATGAAAGGAGTCCTTCTTGAACGATACCCCCTCCTGCTCGACCACAAGAGCTACCTAAAATATCGGTTGCGGCCTTACCTTTACTTTTCACGTCTGGATCTAAAGGAATATAAGCCATTTCTTTAGTAGGGTAATAAAGACAGGTATAAACCGTGACCATAAAAATGGTTTGGAAGGAACCAAAAATGGCCATAAAATAGTGCAGGTTGTAATTCAAAATCTGTAGCGAGTTGCCGTTGATTTTACTCCAGTAAAGGAGAAGAAAAAAGGGTGTTGCAGTTATTAAGCCTATGAGAGGTGTCATAAAGGAAGCTGTTAACCACCCTCGCTTATGGATAAAGTTTTTAAAGGCAACTGCACCTAAAATAAGGATAAAATTCTCCCAGAAACTATAATGATTCATAAAATCATTATATTGTTGATGCTTTGATACATACAACTTTAACTCACTCTTCCAAGTGTAGCTAATAAGTTGATTAATCATTTGAAATGAAACGAGTGTTAAAAAGATATACAAAAGATATTTAGAGTGAAAAAGATACCAAAACCCTGTCAAAGTAAATCGTTTTTTTTGTTGTGGCTTTACTTCAATAAACACTTTATTTTCTTCAGGAGGCAAAACTTCATTATATAATTTCTTAAAAATCAGCATAAGATGCATTATTAAAATAATAATGAAAATAGTGGAAATCTGTAAAGAAAGTACACTTTTCTTTATGCCTAAAATATGGTCGTAGGAGCTTCCAAAATCGATAAATAAATCTAAAATAAAAGAAGCAAAAACTCCTCCAAGCCCCATAAAAATAATATAGATGGGGTAGAGTCGTGATGCTTGTGAGGTATCCGTAAAGTGATTTGCGGTTTGCCAGAAAAACTGTGACAAAGATACAGACAATATAACTTCGCTGCATATAAAAAAAAGGCTCTCAACCCAATTTCCAAAAATAGGGAATAGCCACTTTAAGTGGGGATAGTTTTGCATAAACTCTGAAATTATTTCTGGATCAATTTTAAATTCTGATTTCAAAGGAATAAGAAAAAACGCAAATACCGAGTAAAAGCAGGTAGTCCCTCCAAAAAAAATATAAGTGACTGTTAATTTAGGATATTTATCAAGAAGCCACGTATATAAAATAATAAAAAGAATACCTAAAGGAAGAGTTCCAAAAATACGCAAAAACCCGATAACCTCTGCTCCTGAGTTAGGGGCCATGATTAAAAAACTTTGGAGAAAAGGGTAGAGTAAGCAGTTTATTCCCCAGATCAAAAAACCAATAAAGCCAAGATAAAGTGCTTTTTTGTTTTCACCAGGAAACACATGCCAAAAATACCTTTGAAAAAAAGTTGATTTTTGTCTTTCGTATGAATCTGAAAGCGTCATCTTTGAATGTCATCTTGTTATCGTTTTCTATAATTTAAAGTGAGGAGCATACAATGCATAGCTTTTTATGAAAAAAGGGCAAAAATAAGACTTGCTGACGATCAAAGCTTCAGAAAAAAATTACCTTAGATGAAATAGCGTTAATGTTTAATGAGCAGTCTAATTACCAAATTCTGATTCCATTACAGTTATTTGATTTCAGTTCACATACTTATTTTATCACTTAAATTTCGTTCGTATCGGGTTTTAAAGAAGTAAAATCTCCAAACGGTAAGGTGGGAGCGAACTCTTTGTATTTATTAAACCAATATTTAGCCTTCTCCTGAGCCTGATTATGCCTAGAATTTATCCACGTTTTTGCGAGTTGGTAAGCAATTAAGGAATCAGAAAGTTCTGCTGCAACAGTGCCCCAATTCGTCTCAGCATTTTCTACAGAATAGGGATCGTTTGAGAGAAAACGACCATAATTATTTTCCCCATTAAAAGGTGAATTATTTTCCATATCTACATTTCTAGGAGGAAGATAAAAAATTAATTGGGGGAGATCTTGGTAAGTTTCTCCAAATTCTCTCTTATAACAATATTGCGCTTGGCCATAGAGTTGGGCTTCGGAATTTGGGTATAATCCCTGCAACCAAGGCATATTTTTTTGCCATAACAAGATAAACAACCGAGTGCCCCCATTAAGAAGTTCTCCATATAGTGTAATCAAACGATTATTGCAAAAAGAGTAGATACCGTCCTTAATCGCCTCAATAGAGAACATAGTTTTACCGCCTATGGTTTGAAAATTTAATTCCCCAACTCTGCCTAAGACGCTAGAAATACCGTTCACTTTTTGATGACTTGAAAGTTCCTTAGATAAATGCAATAGGAGGGGATCCTGACCACCATTAGGCGCCTGATTCGTCACGTTCCTGAGATCAGTAAGAAATTGATCCATGTAAAGTTCGACATCATTGCGAGATTGTGTTTCCCAAAGTACTTTCATATATTGATGTAATTCACGGATTGTTAAAACAATATCCTCCAAAATTGTTGCTGTGTTTCTTAAGGGTATATTGGCAGACACTTCAATAGGGTCAAAAGGATTTTCCATGTCTCTCAATAGCTTAGCTAAGTAAAATCTTTTCCTAATAAGCCAGTCTATTACATTGTTATCATTATATCCTTGCCAAAATAAAGAATGATAAATGCAGGTGGCTAACCAGCCTCCCTCCTCTTTATCATGCTCGCTCAAACAAAAACCTACTTTGGCTATTTGCTTTGCCTTCATTTCAACAGCTTGAAATTGAGAACTTCTTAAGAGGGCGGTACGAATGAGGGTAAAGTCCATGGTTGGAGAGTAGTACTCAGAAAGAAGACTCTTCCAATAAAGATTTTGAAGAATGCCTTCATGTTCGATAACTTCAAAAGTACCAATGAGTTCTTCAAAGGACGTAACTGAGAGTGGAGGCCTAAGGTTATGCTTTTCAGTTTTATCTAACATCTCGTAAAAAGAGGTATATACACGATGAGAGCTTGATGATGCTTCATTACTATCAACACTTGGTTGAATAGGGAAAACATGAAATGCTTGTGAATCTTCTTCCTGCATTGAATAAGAACTAAAATTTAAAAAGAAAATGAAAATTAAAGTAAAAATTACGATAGGTCTGACGCTTATAATACGGTCCCTTATATAATCCATAATCTCTTCTTGCCTTCCCAAAGGGTAATTTTTTGATTTACTTTCTGCTTCTTCAAAGCCTTTATGAAGATTTTCTCGCTTAAATAGAAAATTAAAGATAAAGCCACTCAATCATATTATACGAAGAGATTGATGTTAAGTATAGGGGACAATGCATCTGCTGATATTTGGAATTGTGAAGAGAAAGAGTTGTATAATTTTAGTATGTTAGGAGTAAGTTTTAGTTGAAGGGTCAGAGAGCTGGCGGGGACCTACTCTTCCGTAGCTTAAGCTACAGTACCATTGGCGCGGAGGACTTTCAGGGTCGAGTTCGGGAAGGGATCGTC
>JAIEMB010000017.1 GCA_019752515.1 Alphaproteobacteria bacterium
GATAAATTGGTCGCTTGTACATACGTCCTCCCCGTATTTTTTTCATCATAATGAATGAATTCATTCAGTACAGCAAACAATTTTCTAAATCAACACAGTATGCAAGGAAAAAACTCTTTGAGCTTACCGTCATTTCTTTTTTAGAACACGTAAATAGTCCGGACTCCAAGTTATGAAGGGTAGGACAATAATTCAATCATAGATATAGACTATCGATTCTGAAGCCGTTATTAGGCGACCGCCTCCACAGACTCGGCGGGAAGGCTAACCTAATGCACCCCCAAGCCCATCATGGTCCTTTCCTTTACCCCTATAAACGTCTCCACACCCTTGATGCTTCCCAGTAAGTGGAGCGCGCCTTTATATCGAGTGAGCGAGTAACAAGAATGATTTTAGCTTCTGATCATCACGAAAAGACAGAATAAACAGCAATGGGCAATTCAAGGTCTTGTTTCAGATAAAGCATAACGATATTATGAGAATATGATGGCTTATATAAGTGCATCCATTATTAAGATCGTTTTGCAAACAACCCCTTTTAGCTTAGAACACCTTTTTCGAGGAAACGATGATCTTCAAAAACCAATGGGAAAAAACAAGCCATCATTTTGAAGTTTCCTCACAAACGATACAGGAGATAGTGCATCAAGCCCTTCCCCATGCCATTCTAGTATCCCATGAGGTCATCTCGGGAGGATGCGCCAATCTCAATATTAAGATAAATCTGCTCAATAAATCTCAACCCTTTATTTTAAGAATTTATATACGAGATAAGGATGCAGCCTATCGGGAGAAAAAGCTTGCAGCACTAATCAAACACTCAGTTCCTCTACCAGAGGTCTATTCTGTGGGTGATTTTGATAACTATCGGTATGCGATCACACAATTTATGACAGGCATCAGCTTACGAGATCTTCTCCTCAATCAGTCTCATGAATGCATGCAAGACGTTATGTTCGAAGCGGGGCAGATTTTAGGAGCTATCCAAAGCCATTTATTTCCTAAAGCAGGGTTTTTTGATGCCGATCTTAATGTCATCCAATCTATCTCGAAGCAAGACTGTCTTACTTTTGCTCATGAATGTTTGGCTCACCCAACCATATTCGAAACCATTGGCCCAGAATATATCCGCAGATTGAGTGAAAATTTTGAAAAGTATAGCTCGTTTTTTCCTGATGATAGTGAAACTCACCTGGTTCATGGAGACTATGACCCTGCCAATATTCTCGTTGATAAGGTGTCTGAGAAATGGAAAATTACGGCTGTTTTAGACTGGGAATTTGCTTTTTCTGGATCGTGGCTGTGGGATATCAGCAACATGTTACGCTATGCTCATCATATGCCAAGGGTTTTTGAAGACTCTTTCCTTCAAGGAGTGAGGAATGCTGGCCTTGAATTACCAACTCAATGGTGCTTAAGAATTGACCTGCTCAACTTACTTTCGCTCTTAAGTTGCCTCGTAAGAGTTGATCCTCAGAAAAGCCCAAATCAATGTATGGACATTTGTGAATTGATTCATCATGAGCTTCTTAAATTGGAAAAGGGCTATGAAGGTACAAAAAGTGATTCAGCAACTGATCTCAACTCCTCATAAATCTGATCAGACGAATTGAGGGTATATAGCTCACCCTAAGGTTCTATCAAGAGTTAAATCTTTACTGATTTTTTCTTGTAATTTTCATAATACTCGTTTATGAATTATTCGCGTCAGTGTTTATAGGGGAATAGAAAAAATGGTGTTTCTAAAAAGTATGCCAGCTTTGATGATTACAATAATCTTATTGTTCAGTAGCGAAGTGTTCGCAGCCAAACGATTTAGACAGGAACAAGATCCAACAAAAGTAACGATCACACGACTTAAGCATGCGCATAAAGGAGACTCATCTAAAAGAAAGAGAAACGTAAAAGCTCCAAATGGAAAAGCAAAGAAATCCGATTATAAAAGAAAAAGGAATAAAAACTCTCTTATTCCTAATAGAAAAAAGGATAAGAATATAGCTCCTAAAAAGATTAGTATTGCTCACAAAAGGTCAAAAACAAACAAAAAGAAAAAGATGACAACTAAATTAAAGTCTGTTGCTCATAATAGACAAAAAGATAAAGATACGACCCCAAAAAAGAATGTAATTACTTATAAAAAATCAAAGGAAAACAAAAAGAAAAAGGCGAAACGCTCAGCAAAACCTCTTATTCCTAACACACAAGCTACTAATAATTCTAGCAATTTTGATAATCATGTATGGCGCATGAAAGATTTAGGAAATGGTTACATAGAGTTGACTCATAGAGTTGATCGTGAAATGATAATATTTGGAAAGCGAATATCAACCAAAATACCTGGTACACCTACCGTGTTTACCTTACCAAAGCAACTAGCTTATGCCGAGCTCGAAAGACAGCAGGTTGAAGCTAGAAAAGAACCAAGATCAACTCCTGTAATAATACACAAAAAGAAACGCACTTTAAAAAATATACTTTTAGGTGACTAAAAAAGTCTAAGGATAAAATGAAAAAAATGCGTCTCATTTATAATAAAAATTGTTTAAAAAGTGCGTAAAAAAAGAGGCTATAATATAAAAAAGTCCAACTGTTTGGACTTTTTTTTGGAAAAAATAACAACGAATCTGACTACAAAATATATATATTCATGCGCGCTTGATATAATAAAAATTACTGCCTGATTTTCGGCTACGTCGTTTTTTGAACGCGTTATACTAGGAATATAACAGTAAATTGGGTCTTATAAGTCATGTTAACTGCTGAAAGCAAAGAAGAATATTATCAAGCTCTCTTAGCTAAAAATCCTGAATATGAGAGTGTTTTTTATGTGGGTGTTAAAACGACGGGAGTATTTTGCCGACCAACCTGTCCTGCACGAAAACCAAAATTTGAGAATTGTGAGTTTTTTGAAACGGCTCAACAAGCTCTTCTGGCATCCTTTCGGCCATGTCAACGTTGTCGCCCCCTCTCCCACCCCAATCAAGTTTCAGAACTTATTCGAACACTTGTGAATGCTATTGAAACCCAACCAGAAAAACGCTGGAAAGATAGGGATTTTCAAGAATTATCTATTGACGCCTCCACTGCCCGCCGGCAGTTTAAAAAGCGGTTTGGCATGACATTTGTAGAATATGCAAGGGCTCGTCGAATGGGACTTGCCATAAAGAATATTAGAGAAGGAAAAAGTGTGATCGAAACGCAACTTGATATGGGGTACGAATCTAGCAGTGGTTTCAGAGATGCCTTTTCACGCATCATGGGGTCCGCACCAACTTTGTTAGGACAAACCACTATTCTTAAAGCATCTTGGTTGGATACAAAGCTTGGCCCGATGATAGCAATTGCTGATGAAAATGCTTTGTATCTTCTAGAATTTGTAGATCGTCGTGGGTTAGAACGTGAGGTGGAGCGTTTACGAAAGCGGACAAAAGCAGCCATACTTCCAGGAATAACAGAGCCAATTCGCTCAATTGAAAGAGAGCTTCATCTGTATTTCGAAGGCAAATTAAAACATTTTAAAACGCCTCTTTGTCTCCTTGGATCTCCTTTTCAAAAACGTGTATGGGATGAGTTAAGGAAAATTCTCTATGGCGAAACATGCTCTTATGCAGAAATAGCTTCATGCATTGGAAACCCATCTGCCTTTCGCGCTGTTGCAAATGCCAACGGAGCCAATCAAATTGCAATTGTTATTCCTTGCCATCGTGTTATCAACACGAATGGAGAGCTGGGTGGTTATGGAGGAGGCCTTGTACGCAAAAAATGGCTTATTCATCATGAACACAAGGTGGACTGAATGACGATCGAAAAAAATGAGCTTACGGTCAGGTGCTTTGGCGGAGAGCCAGGCAAAGAATTTTATGCCGAATACCATGACCATGAGTGGGGTGTTCCTTCTCATAATGACAGGCATTTGTTTGAGATGCTTATCCTTGAAGGAGCCCAAGCTGGCCTTTCTTGGGAAACCATTCTTAAAAAACGCGAAGGCTATCGCAAAGCCTTTCATCACTTTGATCCTCATAAAGTAGCCTTTATGAGTAATATGGAGCTAGAGACACTTCGCGAAAATCCAGGGATTATCCGCAATCGTTTAAAAATTTACGGTACCCGACAAAATGCTCGCGTCTTTCTTAAAATTCAAGATGAATTTGGATCTTTTGATTCCTATGTTTGGAGATTTGTAAACGGAACCCCTCTCATCAATCATTGGAAGCATTCTAAAGAAACTCCAAGTTCAACTCCGCAAAGTGATGCTCTTTCAAAGGATCTAAAAAAAAGAGGAATGACCTTTGTAGGATCAACTATCATGTACGCCTATATGCAAGCCGTGGGCATGGTGAACGATCATCTTATATCGTGTTGGCGCCGAACGCTTTGAGAGCTACCAGACTTTTGAAAAAGGAAAAGGTCATAAGAATAATAGTGTCTAAAATCCTTGCCTTAGTGAAGACCTGTTTCATCATTCTTACTCAAATGACAAACACCCCAAGCTTTGGTAGACCCGATAGGGGGGGTAAAAAAGAAAGGCATACAATTAGATGAGCTCAGATCTTTATAACCCATATGGTGTGTTAAAGCCTTAAACACACCTCCATGAGAAACAATCAGAGGAAGTTTTTTCCTCAATAATACGGCTGAAATTGCATCAACAACACGTTGTTGAAAGGCTGAAAACAACTCTGCTCCTTTCGGTCTATGAGCATCATCAAAGATAGATTTTGTTGGATCAACAGGCATTCCTTCTGCCTCTCCCCAATTTATTTCAACAAGTCTTTCTTCAAACAAAATGGGTTTATGTGTTTTTTTTGCGATGAGCTCAGCTGTTTGTTTGGCTCTCATCCTTGGGCTTGAAATGATAACCTCAAAAAGTTCATTTTCTAAAAGATGGGAGGCCTCATGAGCTTGCTTAACCCCCAACTCATTTAAAGGAATGTCTTTGCTTCCCATAATAATGCTACGTGAATTCCAGTCCGTTTCTCCATGACGAATGAAGTAGAAGGGAAAAGGGGGAAGGGAATTATTTTGTTCTAACATTTTTGAGACTCTCAATAAAATCTAAAATTTTGCTTGCTGCTTGCATTGGGTTTAAATCTGTCACATCCATTTCTAATAAATGAGAGTGATCTATTTCAATCAATTTCTTTTTTTCGTAAAGCTCAGCTGGATTTGTTGTCTTAAAACGTGCTTTACGATCTGAATTTGTAATTCGCTTTTTGTGCTCATCAAGTGATAAGGTAAGCTTAAGGGGAATAAACAGTGACCCTCTTTTTTCTGCGGTTTCTTTAACGAGACCGTAAACCTTCCAGTCATTTTCGTGTTCCAAAAGCTCGTTTGTGAAAACGAAATTAGATTTTGAGTCTTGAGCAACGAAATCTAAAATAATGTGGCGAATTTTTCTCACGCAAGCCCAAGCATTTTCTGGAATTTGAGTCATGCCATCTAAGTCAAGCAACGAGAAAATAGGATTGTTAATTAAGTGGTTATCGACAACCTTATAGCCATATCTTGCTATTTCTTGAGCTATTGTATATTTCCCCGTACCCGCAAAACCAATCAAGTAAAGAGTTATGCTAGAGCTCATAGTTTTTTTCTCATCAAATAACACGTCAAACCATATTTCCAATTTGGAATCACGGCAACGTCTTTAAAACCCCACTTTAAAAAGAAAGCGTGTGCCTCATGGAAATATGTATTCAGTTGTACTTCCTTAGCCTTATTCTGAATTCCAAAAAGGCAAGCTTGTTCAACGAGTTGAGCTCCCCTCCCCTGCTTTCTGAATGCTATTTCAACCCACAGGGAATCAATCCAAAGAATTTCATTATGCTGTTCGCATATTATACCTCCCACAAAGTTATCTCCTATCTTTGCATAGATGGTGTGGGTTATAAACTCTTCAGAATCGCCTGTTCGAGCTTCACATTCATGTCGAAGGCCTATTGCAATTCTCTTGTCCCATTGAGAATTAGTATGTGTTGTAAAAGAAAGAAAATCCATCGTTTTACATAGATCCTTTACTTTGAGAATACTTTTTATAAAATAAACAACAATTTTTCAATTGACATCATGATTTAACCAAGCCATATTAAATTTAATTCGATCATTTTACTTATGGTAAGGTCATGTCAAAATATACGTTTAAAGTTACAGTAAGTGCTTTCATTTTTTGTTTTTCTATAATTTCATCTCTACAAGCCATGGATCAGGAGGATAAGTCCTTTTCTCATTTTCCACAACAACCCCTACATAGAGAAATGTTACCATCATCAAGCTCTCCGTCAATGCATTCTCATATTGCCCAAGACCCTGAATACGCTTCTGTCGAATTGAATGAGGAAATTAGCAGTCTTTTCTCCTTTCCTTCACTGACATCTCATGAGGAAGATCCTGTCATTCCCGTAGTTTTATCTGCTTCAACTTTGTCGGATGATGATCAACTAGATATTCTAACTTCCTCCGCCTTAGAGAGTAAACGTTCCATTCAAGAGATGAGTTCATCATCAAGGTCTGCTTCATCATACGATTATACTAAGAAAATTGTTTCTGCGAATAAAGCGAATTTATTAGCTCAAAACGAAGGCTTACAGTTGGAGGATGTCCATTCTGATAACCCTGTCGAGCTTTTTGAAAGAGCTGAAAGTATTTATAAAAATTTTAAACAGCGAACCTGGTGGGAACCTAATGAAGCTAAATTAGTAGTTGGAGAACAAGCTCTAAAACTATATAGAAATGCAATATCTGATAATTCTCCCCTAACTCAGTCATTGCTAGGGCCGCATTACAAAAAAGCTCTTTATAGAATAGTCTCTATTTTTGCCCACAAACTCAGTAGTATCCAACTCGAAGGAAATTATCAACTTGCCTCTCAAATATTTAAAGAAGCTTCACCCTATTTTTTAAGTGCCACTCATCTCAATTATTGGAGAGCTAGCGAAGCTCTAGGAGCCTATTGGCACTTTATGTTTTACGGGTATCAGAAACAAAAAAATGTGGAAATGGCTGAAGTGGCTCTTCGAAACAGAAGTTATTGGTTTGACAAATGTTTCGCAGAAGCCCAAGCTTTTGAAGCGGGACCAAGAGGTGATTTAGACCGTAAAAAAGTAATGCGCATCTATGATGATATGCATGAAGATGGGAGATATCTAAGAGCAACCCATAGAGCATGGCAATTGTGTATAGAGGACCAAAATATTACCAAGGCACAGTATTATGCGAAGGAAGCTGTCGAGTACTGTATAGAGAGTAAGCTTCATAAACCCAAAGAAGCTTTAGTTGCTGCAGAGATGTACATGAAAAGTCAACTGGTTCCAAACGAATTACTGTTTTTAATTTTTCGCTATGAAGAAATAGCGCATTTATCCGCATACCCCATAGCCTTTTTTAGATCAGGATGGATTAGACAGCATAACCCTACTCTTAAAGGGAATAAAAAATGGAACAATCCTTTTAATTTATTTCGTCTTGCTGCTGATAAAGGAGTCAGCGAAGCTCAATTTATGATGGGACATGATGCAAGACGTAGAGAAAACCACTTAGAAGCTTTCAATCAATTTAAGAATGCAGCTAATCA
Source organism: Alphaproteobacteria bacterium (assembly GCA_019752515.1). Classification (GTDB taxonomy): domain Bacteria; phylum Pseudomonadota; class Alphaproteobacteria; order UBA9655; family UBA9655; genus UBA9655. Next base: position 7,568 of record JAIEMB010000017.1, read on the forward strand.
GGGTCATCTTGCAGCTTCCTTAGCCCTCGCAGACATGTTCCTCAAAAGGCAAGGCACTCAAGGGAGTGAAGCGCAGGCCTTTTATTGGTTCAAAAAGAGTTATCAGAATGATAGATTTAGAGAAGCATGGGCCTCTTATTTTAATCAATCACAAAGTGAAACAGAGGCTTTCCGATTATTTAAAGAAAATGTGCATACAGGAGCTATAGAATACACTTTAGCAAACGATTATCTTTCAAAGGGAGATTATCGCCAATACTTTAGCTGTTTGGTGCTTGCTAGCGAAAAGAAATACCCCGATGCACTTTCCAAATTAGCTCAACATTATGAGAATGGTTATATTGGTATTGCTCCCAATACTGAAGAAGCGCATAAGCTAAAATTGCAACTAGCGCAAGAATCTCACCTAAAAGCTAAGCTCTGATACCTCTGTCTCTATTAAAAGAGTTAATCGCAAAAGTTGGTGATGGAGGAGAAATAGGAGGTGATGTCGTATCATGGCGGTGAAACACCTGCCATAGCTCTTCAAAAGGAAAGGAATGATACGCCATGAAGAAAGATAATGTAATTGAGTTGGTTCAGCCAGGAGAATTTAAAGATCATCTCACAGAAGTTTTACGCCAAGGGATGCAAGTTCTTGTTTTACAAGCCGTTAAGTTGAATTCTCGACCTTTTTAGAGAGGATTCTAGTGAGAAGTTGGAAGATGGTCGCAAGCGTGTTGTTCGACATGGGCATCTGTCGGAAAGAAAAGTTGTCACAGGCATTGGTGCCATCCTTGTTAATGTTCCTCGCTCAAGAGATCGTAAAGAAAACCACGCAGAAGATTCGATTCGCTTTACCTCCAAGCTCCTTCCTCCTTATGTCAGGCGGAGCATAAGCATTGAAATGGCTCTTCCTTATCTGTACTTGAAAGGTATCTCCTCAGGGGACTTTTCAGATGTCATGCCTGGATGTGGTTGGCTTTTCTGCTGATACGGTGCTTCGGTTACGGAAACAATGGAAAGAGGAGTTGGAACAATGGCATAAGCGGCGCTTGGAAAGTAAAAACTACGTTTATGTTTGGGCCGATGTCGTTTAACTCAAAATTTTGATGGTGTAATGCTAAAAAACAGTAACTTCTTGATACTCAAATTCTCTTGAAATTAAACGTATATTCAAATATTATAATGTAAATCACCTGTTATTTGGGTGATTTTCTTATTTGCAATGTTACATAATTATGTTTAGATATGTGGAGAAAGGTGTTGTTTATGAATTTTAAGAAATTAACTTATCTTTTTACGTTTTTAGTACTCTTTAATCAGCAGTGTTTTGCCAATCTTCCTGAAGATGACGTTCCTGAAATATCTCAGCAAATTAGATTATATAAGGAAGCTTTTAAACCTTTCAACAAGGCCGAATTTGAGAGTGTGAGGGAAACAACTCATATTCCTGGGCTGGTTCCTATTCTTCGAATCGGATTTAGTTATGTGCGCCAATTGCTGGGTGAGGATAAAGACCAGCTTGAGATTCTCCGCACATTTTGGAATGAGGCAAAAAATACGATCTCTGAAGAAAAACTCACCTTAAGAAAATTTGATACGATAAATACCCAGTTTTCTTTCTTATTGGCTGAAAAAAAAACAAAATCCTATTACTTTAACGATGTGTACAAAAATATATCCCCCAATAATGAATGGAAGGAATCAAAGAATTTTGAATCTTTATTGAGGATTTTTCCTTACCCTTTTTGTTTTGAAGCAACTCTTTATTCACGTCTAGGGATTATCCCTTTTGAGGATTTTTTTGATGCCTATTGGGAAACGAATGATTTAACTCTTGGATTAATTAGTCTGGCTGAAGAAGTAAAAGGACCTCATGGGGGCTTGTTTTTTGATTCCGTTGCTTTTCGTGGGCATGATAAAGGTCATTGGCTTGATTTTAGAAGAGCATTAAAGAAAGATCCTTCAATTTGGTCTCAGCTAAAGTTAATTATGAAGACAATTCTTGAAGCTCGTTCTGATACCTTCAATAAAGCTAGTGCTTTTCTTTGCACTCATGAACTTGAGCCCAAGGTTCAATATGCTAAAGAAGATTTTCCTCTTTCAAATGAAGATTTAATTAAAGATAAGCTTCCTTTTTCTGATAGATCTATCTTTAAAAATTGGATCAATGATACCTCTAAACGTGCTAATAGACTGGTTGATCGTATAGTAAGCAATCCTGTAAAAAAATTATTTGAAGATTTAACGATAGAAAAAGAAACGTCTCAAATAAACATAAAAGTTAAAATTCAAGAGCAAATCGACCAAGATACTTTTAAGCTAAAGATACAGTGGGTTGCCAAGGAAAAAAGAAATCTCGAAAAGAAGTACGAGAATGTTGCCGAAGCAATAGTTACCGTTAAATTTCAAGACACTTCAGAAGATCCTTTATGCAATTTCTTAACGATTTCGAATTTAGAAATCCTCACCATGAGTAAGATTTGCCCTCTTCAAGAAAAATTGCCGATCTTGAAAGACACGGTGAAAGAAGTGAAGGAGGGACGTCGTTTTTTTCAATACCTTTATCTGAATGACATGAATAGCTTAATAAATGAAGCTTATGGACAAGAAGTGTTTCCAAAAAATCCAAAGTTGAATGAGATTAAGGCAATCTATCGACAATTCTTATCTGACTTTTATGAGAAGAACAAAAGCGCTCTTTCTGATGATTACGTAACCATTCCCTCCAACCTTTAACCGTTCTCTGTAGAATCAGGTAGATGATCTATCTACCTGAACTATGGAGGCTTAAAAAATCAGCTGCCAAAAGTCATTTTTAAGGGGGCATTCTTGATGGTTAAAAAATCATCGCCTTGATGAAAAGCCTCTTCTTAGGCTCCGTCACCAACTATTGCGATTAACTCCTATTAAAATCTCCAAGCCCTTATAAATAAAACTCTAATGGGCTTGGCATTTTTTTGACCATCAATAAGGATTTGTGATCTTTAAAAAATCCGACATCACTCACAAATTCAGCAACCGTTTGGAAACCTGCTTTTTCATAAACTTGCCTTGCACGGTAATTGTTTTCATCGGGATCAATAAAAAAACAATCGGCATGAGGGTCAATGTTTCCTTGGTAAAACTCGCAAAATGACTTCAAAGTTGGTCCTGCTAACCCTTTTCCTAAGAATTCTTTATTTCCTATACCAAAATCAAGTGCAATCGTATTGCCGGTCTTTGATAAATGGGCTCTATGAGACTCCGTAAGTTCTTGATCGGGAAGAAGTATATCGCTTAATAAAAAACAGAAAGTTTTATTGTCAATATAGCCTAGCCAATATTGTGTGGTTCCGTAAAAATAATACTGTTTTTGTTTATTGATGAAATTGAGGATATCATCCTTATGTTCTTGGCTATTATCCCAAAATTCTCTTATATGAGGTTCATCAAGCCATCTAAAAATAGTGTCTTTATGAGAAAGATCGGCCTTTTCGAAATGGATGTCGCTCATTAAATTTCCTGTAATTTCCATAGTTGTTTATAAAGGCTATTTTCTTTACGAATCAGGTTATTGTGTGTGCCTTCCTCAATAATCTTTCCATTATCTAACACAATAATCCGATCCATATGTTTTAATGTCGATAAACGATGAGCAATGGCAATAACGGTTTTTCTTTTATCTTCAATAAGAAAATTAAGGCTATCCTGAATGTATTTCTCTGTTTGGCTATCAAGTGAAGACGTTGCCTCATCAAGAATAAGGATTGGGGCATCTTTTAGAATAGCTCGGGCAATAGCAATCCTTTGTCTTTGGCCCCCCGATAATTTTATTCCTCTTTCACCCACAAAGGAATGATATTGTTCAGGAAGGGAGACAATAAAATCATGGAGATGGGCGCGCTTACTGGCTTCAATGACCTCTTCATCTGTTGCATCAGGCTTTCCATATCTTATATTTTCCATCAGTGTTCTGTGAAAAAGCAGTGTGTCTTGTGGAATAACGGCAATCTTTTCTCTTAAGGAATCCTGCGTTACTTCATTAATATTTTGTTCGCCAATGAGAATTTCGCCTGCATTATTTTTAAAATATCTAAGGAGGAGATTAATAAACGAGGACTTTCCAGCCCCCGAATGTCCTACTAATCCTATCTTTTCACCTGGTTTTACGATAAGGTTAAGATCTTTAAAAACGGGATTATTCTCGTTGTACCCAAAGTTCACGTTTCTGAATTCAATTGTTGAGTTTTTTAGAATAAGCACCTTAGCATTTTTAGGGTCTAAATTTCCTTGTGGAATATTTAAGATGCTGAGGGAGCTGCGTAAATCACCCATTGCACGAGAAAATTCTTGCAAAGAAGTTGTTGCTAACCAAATATCTTCTGCCACAATAAGTGAAATTCCAAATACGAATGCAAAATCACCGACAGAGATTGTGCCAATCATCCTTAAATGAATCATATAGAAAAGAATAAATCCAAACAAACTCAAATAAAAAATCATTCCAATAAGTTGAATTTTAAAATCGTATTTGTACACGCGTACTTGCTTTGGAATAAAGTCATTGGACATCTGATTATCCAAAGTATTGAGCTCTCTTTTTCGTGAGGCAAATGAAAAAAGGGAAATTATGTTGGTGATTTTATCCGAGATTTGCCCAATGAGAGCATGCCTGCTTTCTGTTTCTTCAAAGGAAAGTTTGTTTAATCTTATAGAGAGTGTATACATAAGGGGCACGTAGATAATACTCCAAATAAATACGAAAATGCCCAAATTTATGTTAACAATTGAAAGCGCCCCTAGATTAACAACACATTTAAAAATCTTTGACAAAAGCCCATGATGCATTTCAGCCCAAAATTTATCATAACCGTCTAATATTCCCTTAAGCTTACTACTTATGGTACCTGTAAAATTTTCTTGAAAAAACAAATATGAATGATGCTGCACATAATCATAGGATTTGAGGAGAATCGAACGGCGCACGTAAGGCTCTGCCTTCCATTCTGCTATGTTGCTTATCCTCCACACCAAATCTAAAGTGACCTGCGCCCCCATAAAGAGAATAATCGGGAAAAGAATGTCGTGATAAGTGAGATGAGTCTGTGTGGCCATTACATCTAGAAATAACTTAATAGCATAGTTGTAAGCAAAAGGATAAAAACTAGCAATTAACGGGGCTGAAAGCATGACAAGATACAACCATTTATACGGTTTTATGTGCTGCCAAAAAAAAGCAATAATAGAGAGATCTTTTCCAGTTAACTGAGTCATGTTTGACCATTTTCTTAAAGGATGAATTTTTTTCGTTAAAAAGTATTGCGCAAATTATATGTATTCATATTTTTCCAATCTCAAGCATAATAAGAGGCTTTTACGACATACCCCTTAAGTGCATTTAAATACTTCTTTACACGGTAATCTCTTAACTCGTTCTCATCGGTGATTCCTAAAAGACTAAGTATGTTGAAAAATATATGGCACAACTTAACCATACTAAAGTAATTGCTTATTAGAATCCATTAAAATGTTAAAGCACTACTCTTTACCCTTACCTTGGGTTACAGTGGTTTTTTGACTTCTATAAAGTCGAATTCAATCTAGAGAAGTCTTTTCATCTGTGATAATCTTTTATGAAAATATCATTTCATATAAATGTTAGATTTGAAGGAACTTTGCATGAGACTACTGTATTTTTTCCTAGCTTTGTTTTTAATCACTGTATCTGCTTATGGAATGGAAGAAAATGAAGATGAAAATAGTAAAGTTATGCGCCACGCCCGTCATGCTGTTCGCCCAGTTATTCTTACAACCCTTGAGAAATACTTTGAAAGCCCTCAAAATCTAACTCAAGAACTCCGCATGAATTGGTCTCTATTTAAGCTCAATTTTTACTCTATAGATTTTATCAATACATTGAATAGGGATATTATGCAGTTTTTAAAGGACGGGACGGACCCCTCTTATCTGGGCTGCGCACATAGCTTTAGAGACGCAGCTGAAGCTTTAAAAAGCGCTAGAGTTACTTTTGATCATCAAACGAATACAATTAAGATTTTAACGGACCATGAGGCTGAAATTCGTGACCTTATGGATGATTTTGTTTCCCTGTAGCTAGTAGAAATTATTAGCATTTTCTTTCAATTAATCTGCAGAATTTTAAGGTAAATATCACAGAACGTATTTGAATACATGAATATCCCAACCCCAAAGTCTGATACCTTCATTGGAAGAAGGCAAACTTGTATTAATTTTCTTTCATCTGGAGGCAAAGATTTTAGACAAAAATTTTCTTTAAAAAGGGGGGCATACCCCCCCTTTTTTAATCCACTGTACCTCTTTAAAAATTTCTAAGCGGCAGCCAGTGCATTTTGAGCTTGCTCTACGATTGCTTTAAAAGCCACAGGTTCACGAACAGCAAGATCTGCTAAGACTTTCCGATCAATCTCAATACCAGCTTTGGTAAGACCATTGACAAACCGAGAATAGGTGAGACCGTGCTCGCGAGCTCCCGCATTGATTCTCTGGATCCATAGTCCTCGGAAGTCACGCTTCCGGTTGCGGCGATCACGATAGGCATATTGTAGGGCCTTCTCTACTCGCTGCAGAGCAATACGATAACAACTCTTAGAGCGACCACGATAACCTTTTGCAAGTTTCAGAATTTTTTTGTGGCGGGCGTGTGCTGTTGTTCCGCGCTTAACATGTGCCATGACTCTCTTCTCCTAAATACCATAGGGCATAAAACGACGTACAATTTTGGCATCACACTCTCTCATGATTGTGGTACCGCGTGCCGTCCGACGCATTTCTGACGAACGTTTCCGCATTCCATGTCGTTTACCGGCTTGACCCATAATAACTTTTCCAGTGGCCGTTAAGCGAAAGCGCTTCTTTACGCTACTCTTTGTCTTTAATTTGGGCATTTTCTCACTCTCTTTTAGAAATAAATATTAACTTTTGACCTTTCCTCTTGGAAAGGGTCATCTAGGTCGGCATGCCCGGGTCTTCCCCTCGCCTTACTAGAGATTGAGGATCTATATCAAGATATCCCTTCATATGCAAGTAAAAATGCCTCCATAAAAGGTCATTTCAAAGCAAGCTTATTTTGTTGGCCCCATTACCATAATCATTCTCTTGCCTTCTAGCTTAGGATATTGTTCTACCTTTGCTATGTCCTGAAGATAATCTTTAACCCGATCTAAAACATCCATTCCTAACTGTTGATGTGTAAGTTCCCGTCCGCGAAAGCGTAAAGTAACTTTCAGCTTATCTCCCTCTTCAATAAATTTACGAGCGCTTCGCATCTTGACCTCAAAATCATGTTTATCAATGACAGGTCTCAACTGAATTTCTTTAATTTCAATTACTTTTTGTTTTTTTCGAATTTCAGCACGACGTTTTTGCTCTTCAAACTTATATTTACCATAATCCAATATTTTACAAACAGGTGGATCAGCGTTAGGAGAAACTTCAACAAGATCAAGACCCACTTTGTAGGCTCGCTCTAAGGCTTCTCTTTGAGTGACAACACCAACCATTTCCCCCTTTTCATCTACGAGACGAACCTTCGCTGAGGAAATCTTATCATTAACGCGAGGCCCATCTTGTGCAGGCGCCCGGTCTTCTCTTATGATCTTAGATATGTAAACTTCTCCTTATTTCAGTTTTTTCCGAACGTGGCTTTTTTGTGAGGGGCCACAGCCTCTTCCTTTAGTTTATCAATTACTTCATCAAGGGCAAGAATTTCTTGCGCGGCCCCCCCTAGTTTTCGAAGAGCAACCGTCCCTTCCTCTGCCTCACGTTTTCCAACCACAAGAATATAAGGAATTTTTTGTAGGCTTAGTTTACGAATTTTATTGTTTATCTTTTCGTTCCTTAAGTCAACCTCAGCTCGCAGTCCAGCATCTTTTAGTTTTTTCAAAACTTTATAGGCATAGTTATCCCCTTCTTGTGTCACAGTTGCAACAGCAGCCTGCACAGGAGAAATCCAAAGAGGAAATTTCCCACCATAATGCTCAATGAATATAGCAATAAATCTCTCAAATGACCCGAAGATCGCTCTATGGAGCATAACTGGCCTATGTTTTTTCCCATCTTCTCCAATGTATGAAGCATCTAATCTTTCAGGTAAAACAAAGTCGAGTTGAAGTGTTCCACATTGCCACTCTCGACCAATAGCATCTTTAAGTACAAATTCAAGTTTTGGCCCGTAAAAAGCGCCCTCCCCTGGATTTAATGTATAGCTTAACCCAGAAGCACGTGCCCCTGCCTCAAGTTGGGCTTCTGCCTTATCCCAAATAGCGTCTTCACCTGCTCGCACGGGTGGGCGGTCTGAAAACTTGACGGTTACCTCTTCAAACCCCAGCTCGCGATAGACATTAAGGAGTAATATACAAAATTTGTGGGCTTCTTCTTCAATTTGATCTTCGCGACAAAAAATATGTCCGTCATCTTGGACCATGCTTCGCACCCGTGTTAAACCCTGCAGAGCTCCGGAAGGTTCATTTCTCATACACGCACCAAATTCAGCCATGCGAAGGGGGAGATCGCGGTAGCTTTTAACCCCTTGACGGAAAATCAATACATGGCAAGGACAACTCATCGGTTTTAAAGCAAGAATCTTATTCTCGTCCTCAAGGGTAAACATGTTTTCCCTAAATTTTTCCCAATGACCAGAGGCTTCCCAAAGTGTTCTATCGAGAAGTTGGGGGGTTTTGACCTCTTGGTAATCTTCTGCAGAAATTTTATCTCGCATGTAGCTTTGAAGAAGACGATAGAGTGTCCACCCCTTAGGATGCCAAAAGACACTTCCTACAGCTTCTTCCTGTAAATGGAAAAGATCCATTTCTTTTCCAAGTCTTCGATGATCACGCTTTTCAGCTTCTTCAAGGCGGGTTAGATATGCTTGAAGATCCTTTTCTGTTGACCAGGCAGTTCCATAGACACGTTGAAGCATAGGATTTCGATGATCTCCCCTCCAATACGCTCCTGCAAGCTTCATGAGCTTAAAAGCATGGCCGAGTTTTCCCGTTGATGGCAAATGCGGTCCGCGGCATAAGTCCAAAAAATTTCCTTGACGATAGAGCGTAATTTCATCCCCTTCTGGCAAATCGCGAATAATCTCAGCCTTGAATAGCTCTCCTTGTTTTTCAAAAAACGCTATAGCCTTGTTTCGATTCCAAATCTCTCGCGTTACATGCTCATCTCGATTAACAATTTCGTGCATCCTCTCTTCAAGACGCGCAAGATCATCAAGCGTAAAAGATTCTTCGCGATATAAATCATAAAAGAAGCCATCTTGAATGGATGGACCAATGGTAATCTGTGTTTCTGGGTGTAATTCTTTAACGGCTTCAGCAAAAACATGAGCCGCATCATGACGCAAAATATCAAGCCCTGTATCGGAAGTCCTTTTAATAATCTCTATAGCTTTATCCTGCTCAATTGGACGGGTGAGATCCCATAACTCCTCTTCAACACGTACAGCTACCGCTTCTTTAGCTAAGCTAGTGCTTAAGGTTTTCGCAATTTCCCAACCGGTGATGCCTTTTGGAAATTCCCGATGCGAGCCATCTGGAAAGCGAATCGTAATCATGAGCTCCTCAAGTATAATAGGTTTGTTAAGGTAATTTACCAAAGGTAGTCTTTCTTTTTACGAGTAAAATCATCAGAACTCAACTATTATATACGAGCATAAGAAGAAAATCGACTAAATAGGCTAACTTCAAGGTCGGAGAGTCTATATTATTTTTTTTCGGAAGAATCAGGTTTCTTCTGCAAATCTTCTTTTAACCCCTTTTTCAATTCTTTTCCAAAGCACTTTGCTTTTTTTGCAAGTGGTTTAAGAGCTTTCTCAACATCTTTTGCAAGGGGTTGAATAACTTGTACTGTTTCCTTAGCAAGATTTCCGAGTTCGGTTTCTGTCTTGCCAGTAGTTGACTCTTGAGGGAGGGGGTGGTTCTTCTCTTTTTTAAGATCGGGAGTTGTTTCTGCAAAAAGATGGGCACCGCCCAATAGGCTGATAATTAGCCCGTGTAAAAGTAGAACGCTCGAAAATTTCATTTTATATTACCTATGTTACAACAACAAACAGAATTCGTTTAAAACGTAGCCTTATTTTTACAATATAATTCTTCAATCTTAACCATAATATACCAAAAAATAGAATAGGGGAGAATGTTTTTATTCGATTCCATTCTCCCAAGATTATACAATTGATCTTTATAAAATAGTACAGCCTTTTTTAGGTTTTTTCTTATCAGGAGAATCAGTCGCAGGCTTATCTGCTTCCTCACCTGTCTTTACATTTACACCTTCATCCCGTGGAGAATCCTTCTTTACGGTCGTACCTGTTGACTGAGTATCTTGATCTTCCATTGCGTAGGTCATATTTGTACATAGAAAATTTATACAGATAATTAAAGTTGTTAGTTTAGCTATAGTTTTCACATTAATACTCCTTTTTTACAATTATAAATAATGATTTGTGCTTTTTTATTCATCGTGTGCGAAAAAATACTCTCCCATGACTTTTCCTACCGCACTCCTAATGATTAAGGGATCGTTAGACAAAGTTCAACAACAATCCGCTGGAATAAAAATACCTCCCCTCAAAGGTGTTGAGGAGAGGTATAAATAGATACTCTAAAAGTGTCCTAATTATCCTTCAAAACCATACTTGGTCTTTAAGACATTACGCGTCCTTTGCGTAACGTTTGGATAAAGAGCTTCCCATACAGACAAATTATTAAGAAGCTCTTTCAGTTGCAATGCACTAAGAGGAGGTAAGATCATGTTATCAGGTATTTCTTGATCTCGCCCAATGTAGTTCCCTTCTTTCATCATAACGGTTAAAAGTTGCTTCGTATCTGGCGGAAGATCTTTAACTGCTATCCTATATGTTTTAGCTCCAGGCTTCTTTACTGCCGTTGATCTCTTCGCAGCAACCTTTTTTAGCTCCGTCGGTTTAGAAGAGCCGTTTTTTTTTGCAGTGCTTTTATTAGGCTTTTTAACTGGTGGAGATACTCTCTTCGTATTTAATGTATTTATACGTCTCTTCGCTGCACTAGCATTTTTCTTGTCTGCAAAAATCTTTTTTGTAGTGGGTGAAGCTTTCTTCGCTGAAGGGCCTTTTTTAGGATTTCTTACAGAAGCTGAAGTTTTCTTCGCCCTAATCGATTTTTCTAGCGCTAGCTTAGTTTTTTTCTTTTTTAATGATCGTCTGTCAACAACGCGTCCCTTCACTTCTTTTAATTTAGGCCTTGCTTTCACTTGTACTTTTCTTACGTTTCTTTCAGCTCTTTTTCTTGTTTCTCTCGTTTTCTCTTTAGTTTTATCAGTTGCGTTCTGCACCGCAGGTTTTTTCTGATGAATACGATTTTTTACTGCCTCTCGCCTTTTTCTTAATCCAGCAGTGGATTTCTTTGTTAAACTCTTCAGCTGAGAAACCTTTGCCTCATCTTTTTTTGGATGTGCTGGAGAAGTCTGATCTTTTTCAGCTTTTGCAGCTCTTGCTTTGGCTCTAGCAATTGCATTTGTAGCATGTTGGGCAGAATAAGTCCCCGTTGAACTACTTGAAGAATAAGAGAAATCCCCCTTCTTTCGTCCTCTTGTAGTAATTTGTTCAGACTCAGTTATTTTTACTTTCCCATTTGGTAAATTCTCAATCTTTAAATCATGCTTTGTTTCAGGAGCTACTGATTTAAGGCGGGGCACAGATCGTGCCAATTTCCTGCTTGCACTTGTGCCTTCGGGCTTTTGTTTTCTAGCATAAGCTTCCCCTCCATGGACAAAACCAACAGCTATCAAGAACGCCAATACTCTTTTAAATGACCTCAATTTTACTCTCCTTTAAATCCTAGTTTTCTTTGTGTTCATCAAGCTAGTATTTTCTATGTTCGTCGTAACAAACATAAACATAATTGTCAATTATCGATTAAATTAAATTATACAACCCTATTTTATTTTTTCTCTTCCAGAATTTCTTGATAAACAGCAATTGTTTTTGAAGTCATTGCTTCTTTTGAAAAATTGTCTTGAACCCGTTCACGACCTTTTTTACCCATTTCTGCAAGACGTTCCTTAGGAAGATCAAGTGCATAATCTATCGCTTGGGCCAGAGCATTTGCATCATGAGAAGGAGCAAGCCAACCTGTCACATTATTCTCGACAACTTCTCGAGCAGCTCCATGATCTGATGTTATAATTGGTTTCATCATAGCTTGAGCTTCTGCCATAAGCCTTCCAAATCCTTCGGGAACAAGAGAAGGGCAAACGATAAGATCAGCAATTGCATATGCGGCAGGAAGATCGGGACACGGAGGCATCCATTTTACACGCCCGTCAAGATCTAATAAAGCAGCGTAACGCAAGAGAGAATCTCTGAATGACTCATGACTATTAGCTGATCCTACCAGAAGGAGCATTACATCCGAATGCTTCATCAGTGACATCGCTTTGACGAGCAGTTCTTGACCTTTATTTCTGCTGACCCTCCCCGGCAAAAGAATTATGCGCTTTTCAGGAGATATGCCCCAGCTCTGCCGTAGATGGCTCAAGCGTTCTTCTGAAATAGAAGAAGGATCATAATAATGAAGGTCAATCCCTCGTTGAATCAGACGAATTTTAGAAGGATCAAACCAAGAAAAATTCTTATATTTTTTCCTAATATGATCCGCAATAAATTGCGAAATTGCAATTACACGATCGCCCTTTGCCATAATTGAATTATAGAAGGTCTTGAAAATGGTTCGTGAATTATAGGCAGCATGATAGGTTGTCATAAAAGGGACTCCTAAAGAACGCGCCGCTTTATAAGCACTCCAAGCAGGGGCACGGGAACGCACGTGCACAATATTCACGTTTTCTTTTACGATGAGCTCTTTTAAGAGATTCGCATTTTTAGAAATTTGGTAAGGATTTTTAGTATCGAGAGGAAGATTCTTTAACTCGATCCCATCTGGAAGGCTTTCTATATCAATGTTACCTATTTTTGAAGCGATTAAAGCTCTTCCTCCTGCTAATGCAATGGCTTTGGCTATTTCGAGCGTTTCAATCTCAACTCCCCCACTTTCAAGTGCAGGTAGGACTTGCAAGATTGTAGGCTTCGCTTTAAATGAGTTCAAAGGAAACCTCATTCGAAAAGGTAGACAATGGACCACTCTCCTCTTTGTATTCCCATAGGAATAATGAAACTTAAAAAACTAAGTACGGGTTTTATAGCCTATAATCGCTTCGATAAAAAGAACAAAAAATTGCCCGAAGTTCTTTTTCTAGGTGGTTTTAAGTCAGATATGACTGGAACAAAGGCCACATTTTTAGAATCTATCTGCGAAAAACGCCATCAAACTTATACTCGATTTGATTATTCCGGTCATGGTATTTCTTCAGGTGTTTTTACGGAGGGAACAATTGGAGAATGGCTTTCCGATACTTTAGATATCATCGATAAAGTAACAAAAGGGCCAGTAGTTCTTGTTGGTTCAAGCATGGGGGGTTGGTTAATGACACTTGCGGCTCTGGCTAGGCCTAATCGGATTCATGCCCTTATAGGTATTGCTTCCGCCCCTGATTTTACAGAAGAGTTAATATGGGCTGCTTTGAATGATAGTCAACGTAAGGACTTTATACGACAAGGTATTATTCAAACTCCCTCCCAATATGAACATGAAGGTTTTCCCATTACTCTTCAACTCATAGAAGAAGGACGTCACCATCTTGTTCTTTCAAAACCTATCCCCCTCTCCTGCCCTGTTCATCTCATTCATGGAGATGCAGATAAGGATGTTCCTTGGACACTTTCAAAAAGACTTGCCCGGCGCATAAAAAGTCCAAATGTCACTTTGACACTTATTAAAAATGGAGATCATCGTTTAAACACCCCTTTAGCTCTAGGAAGGCTTAGTTCTCTTTTAGATGAAGTCAGTCTAAAAAACACTGATTGACAGGGAGCTTCAAGGACAGCTAGAAAACATATGATCTGGAGGGGTGGCCGAGTGGCTGAAGGCGGCGGTTTGCTAAACCGTTATACGGGTTAAACCGTATCGTGGGTTCGAATCCCATCCCCTCCGCCATTTTACACGAGCCCGTCCCGGGCACATAGGTAACAGTTTATACCGAGGACATAGGTAACACTTTTGCTTTGAAGGGGTTCTCTATTCAATCCCAAATTGCAGGGCTTCTCATGATCTCTAAATAATTAATTCTTATAGACCACATTTTAATTTGGACGGTCTTACTCCTCTCGAGTATATTCACAACAACTATACTATCGATCCTTGAGTCTCAGCTATACTGAACTCATAAAATGGATATGCTCAAATTGAAAAAGTACAGGAGCTTGCGGAAAAGTGTAAGGGACAGGTAAGAGCGGTGGAATGATGGGAATTTATCTTTTTCATAGAAGTCAGGATTATAATTCTTCTTTAACAGCCATAAGAATTTTGATATATGTATAATATAATAAAAAAAGAGAGAATAAAGTTATGAAAATCTTAATAACTGGTTCTGAAGGCTTAATTGGGAGCGCTCTTACAAAACGTTTGGAAAATCAGAATATAGAAGTCATAGGTTTTGATAAAAAATTTACAGAAGGGCATCCATTTTACGGAGATATCCTTAATCAAAATCTCTTACAATTAGCTATAAATGAGTGTGATGGTATTATACACCTTGCAGCTGTTTCACGCGTAATTTGGGGAGAAAAAAATCCTGACTTATGTTGGAAAACAAATTACGAAGCAACTGTAACACTTCTCGAAAAATCGATTACATCTGATAAGAAACCTTGGATTCTATATGCAAGTAGTCGCGAAGTTTATGGCAACCCGTCTGTCCTTCCTGCAACCGAAAAAACCCCTCATAGTCCTATAAATATATATGGAGAATCAAAAGCTGCGGCAGAAAATGCGATGCTCGAGGCTCGAGATAGTGGTCTTAATACAGCAATCGTTCGTTTTTCTAATGTCTATGGATCCCTTAACGATCATCATGATCGGGTGATTCCTGCATTTTGTAAGGCAGCTGCCACAGGGGCCCCTATTCGGGTTGATGGATCAAAAAATACTTTTGATTTTACCCATATCGATGATGTTGCTGAAGGAACTTTAAAAATTATAAATTTATTGTGCGCAGGTGAAAAGAATCTGCCTTTCTTTCATTTAACAACTGGGAAACAAACCTCCCTAGAACAAGCTGCAAATTTGGCAAATAAGGCAGGGAAAAACCAGTCAGAGATTAGAGAAGCACTTCCTCGTCAATATGATGTTCCTCATTTCTGTGGAGATTCTTCCCAAACTCAACGTATTTTGGACTGGACTCCCAACATAGACATTGAAGAAGGGATTAAAAGACTCACAGCTCTGTTTCAGGATCTGGTAAATGAACCTTTATGGGCCATATATGAAAATTCTTAAGGTTATCCACGGATATCCAATGCGCTATAATGCGGGATCTGAAGTTTATAGCCAGCAGCTTTGTCAAGGCCTCGCAAATGAACATGAAGTTCATGTGTTTACCCGTGAAGAAGACATATTCAAACCAGATTATGTGATGCATGACGAAGAGGACTTAATCGATCCGCGAATACAATTGCATATCATAAATATGCCTAAATTACGTCTTCTTCAAAAATATCAACACGATGCGGTTGATCAGCGTTTTGAAGAACTCTTAGATAGCCTGCATCCTGATATCGTTCACATCGGTCACCTAAATCATCTTTCAACCTCCCTTGTGAATTCAATTTACGAAAGAAACATTCCTATAGTTTATACACTTCATGATTACTGGTTGATGTGTCCGCGAGGTCAGTTCCTTCAACGAAACTCTAAAGAGCCTTGGGCTCTTTGTGAGGGGCAAGAAAACAAAAAATGTGCTCAGTCTTGTTTTGAGGGATTTTTTTCCGACAAAGAGGGAAGAGATACAGACGTTTCCTATTGGACACAATGGGTTGCAAGGCGTATGAAAAGTATGAGTGACATTGTAGATAAGGTGGATCAATTTATTGCACCTTCCCAGTACCTACTTTCACGCTTTCGAGAAGAGTTTTTTATCCAAGAAGATAAGCTTATCTATCTCGATTATGGGTTTAACCTCGATTGTTTAAAAAATCGCCGACGTATAGCTGGAGAGCCTTTTTCGTTTGGCTATATAGGAACCCACATTCCTGCCAAAGGAATACAAGATCTTGCTCGTGCTTTTGCTCTTGTGGAGGGTGATTGCCTTTTACGTATTTGGGGAAGAGTGCGTGAAGAGACGAGTAGTTTACAAACAATTATCTCAACTCTTCCCCCTCAAGTTCAAGAACGAATTGAATGGAAGTCAGAATATAGAAATCAAGAGATCGTTTCTGATGTATTTAACCATATTGATGCTCTTGTCGTTCCTTCCATTTGGGTAGAAAATTCCCCTCTTGTAATTCATGAGGCACTTCAAGTTCAAGTTCCCGTCATTACTGCAAATATAGGGGGCATGGCGGAGTATATCCATCATGGCATCAATGGTCTCTTGTTCCAACACCGAAACTATTTCAGTCTTGCTGAACAAATGCAAAAACTTACCTTAAATCCGATCTATGCAAGAAACCTAGGATCCCGCGGATATATACAATCTATAACAAAAGAGATTCCCTCCATCAAACAACATATCAAACATATAGAAACCATCTACCTGAACCTTCTCACAAAAAGAGGAATAAAACTTTATGCAAAAACCAGGGCCATGGCGGATCACGTTTGATACCAATCCTGATCAATGCAATTTTAAATGCATCATGTGTGAGTGTTTCTCACCCTATAGCGATGTCAAAGAAAAACGCATCAAAGCTGGAATTCCTAAACGAAAGATGGACATTCAGCTTATTCGACAAGTCTTAGAACAAGCTCAAGGCACTCCTCTTAAAGAAATTATTCCTTCAACTATGGGAGAACCTCTCATGTACCCAGAATTTGAAGAAATCATTGAGTTGTGTAAAGAATACCATATCAAACTTAATCTTACTACAAATGGTTCTTTCCCAAGAAAAGGAGCTGAAGCTTGGGCAAAATTACTCGTGCCCATTACCTCTGACATTAAAGTATCTTGGAATGGAGCTACTAAAGCAACT
The DNA here is from genome assembly GCA_019752515.1 of Alphaproteobacteria bacterium. Taxonomy (GTDB): domain Bacteria; phylum Pseudomonadota; class Alphaproteobacteria; order UBA9655; family UBA9655; genus UBA9655. The sequence goes on from JAIEMB010000017.1 coordinate 24,639, forward strand.
CAAGAAAATATTATGTTAGGTTCCAATTGGGAAAGAGGGTTAGAAAACTTAAAGACACTCATCCGTATCAGGGATGAGCATGCAAAGGAAGGGGGTAATCGTTGTCGCATTACGCTTCAACTTACTTTTCTGGAAGCTAATGTTAATGAACTTTGTGAAGTGGTACGACTGGGCATTACTTTGGGTGTGGACCGTATCAAAGGACACCACTTGTGGGCACACTTCAAAGAAATCAAAGATCTTTCTATGAGAAGAAATACGGATGCCATCGAACGATGGAATAAAGTTGTATGGGAAGTAAAAGAAATTGCTGAAAACAACCCCCTTCCTAACGGGGAAAAAATTATTTTAGAGCATATTGATATCTTAGATCCCTTGGCTGTAAAGGACCTTGTTCCCGGCGGTGTCTGTCCCTTTTTAGGACAAGAAGCGTGGATCAATACAGAAGGTAAGTTTAGCCCATGCTGTGCTCCTGATGAAATGCGCAAGACATTAGGAGATTTTGGTAATCTTAAAGATACAACCATGGAAGAAATATGGACAAGCGAGACTTATGGAAGCTTAAAGAAAAACTATCAATCTCATCCGCTTTGTGTTGGATGTAATATGAAAAAACCTCAAGTGGATGCACTCTAATGACGTCTATGTTAAGTGAAATTAAGGTTTCTCCTGATGAGACTCATCATGTTTGTGAGGATCAGCCACTTTATTCTTCGAGATTCCACAGCGTGCTGAAGTATCATCCACCTGGCCTTGCCCCGGCGATGGATGAAACTGGAGCGTTTCATATTGATCTGAAGGGAAAGCCGGCCTATGACCGACGATTCAAAAGAACTTTTGGTTTTTATTGCTCTTCTGCAGCTGTTGAAACAGAGAAAGGGTGGGGACATATTAATCCAGAAGGTCAATTTTTATATCCGGAAAAGTATGAATGGTGCGGAAACTACCAAGAAAATATTTGTGTTGTGAGGGATAAAGAGGGAAATTATTTCCATATCGATTGCTACGGGAAACGCCTCTATTCAGAAAATTATTTTTACGCAGGCGATTTTAAGGATCGCATCGCTGTTGTTTGTGACACAAAGGGAAAAAGCTCTCACATAAATTCACAAGGCCAATTCATTCACAACAAGTGGTATGAACGATTAGATGTATTTCATAAAGGATTTGCTCGCGCCAAGGATGAAAAGGGATGGTTTCACATTACGAAAGACGGGTCTCCTGCTTACGATCATCGCTTTGCAGATGTAGAACCTTTTTATAACGGCCAAGGATATGCTCAAACCCTTGATGGAGATTTAGTTGCTTTAAATGAAAACGGAGAGATTATCAAAGAGATTTCGCTTTCTCAAAAGAATTTTGTGGGAGAGCTTTCAGCAGACCTAATCGGTTTTTGGAAAAAAGAAACCATCAAGGTAGCCCTTGAATTAGAGATCTTAGATTTGCTTCCCGCTTCATTAGAGCAGATTGCCTTGAAATCAAAGTTGCCAGAAAATAAGGTTCAACGACTTCTAAGAGTCCTAGGCGAAATTGGACTTGTCGAAAAAAACTCAGACGCCTGGTCGTTAACGCCTAAAGGACAGCTTTTAGTCCCCTCTGATAAGGCCTTTATGGCTGCTGCGTTTGATATGTGGTCAAAAGTTCAACAAGAATGGAGTTCCTTAAAAGAAAAATTATGTCAGAAAAGTGAAACACATCACCCCACATTTAAAGAAAAAACCACCGATGAAAATGAGCTCAAAATTTATCGCCGTGCTTTGGAAGGATATGCACGAGAAGATTTTAATGAGGTGGCAACGTGGCCCATTTGGGGGACATACCAAGATTTGCTTGTTTTTGGACAGACGGGTATTACCCTTTTATCTGAAATTCTCAAAAATAATCCTTCTCTCCAAGGAAGATTGGCGCATGAGGAACGTCCTCTATATCATTTAGATCTTGTAGATAAGAGTTTGCAAAAACGCCTCAAGCAATTTTTTATTCAATACGATCAAGAGTGGACTTTTACGGCAGAAACTATTCTTATGCCCCGTTTTTTGCATTATTTCCCCGATTATGAAGCTTTGTTTTTTCTTAAAAAAACCCACCAAGTTCTTCCAAAAGGGGGGAAACTTCACCTTTTCGAAATGTTACTTGATTCTAAAGGATTTGGTGGAGGGCTTTTGGATTTAAATATGCTCGTTGAATCAGGTGGAAAACTCAGAACCTTTGAACAGTTTCAAACTCTTTTAAATCAAGCAGGTTTTTATGCTCATGAAGTTCAAAATGTAAAGCCCCATCTGCAATATATTCAAGGTGAAAAACAATGAACTCCCTTGCTCAAAAAGACTTTAAACTAAAGGGATATTATGTTGCGAGAAATGTCATTCATAAATCCCTCATAAAGAAAACACAGAAAAATATTTTAGAGTCTATAAAATCTTGTTCTAAAGACTTGGGTGTTTCAGAAAAGGACTATCTTTCAGCTGTAAGCCGTTGGTTATCACCTTCTCCTATAACATCAGCTGTATCCAATGCTGTTTTAGAACATATTTCTCAAGCAACTCAAAGTCTTCTTGACGAAACTTCCCAACTTTCTAAATTTAACGTGATTTGCAAAAATGATCAGTGCCGAGGTGCCATTCCCTACCATCAAGATATTTCTTATTCACCAGAAAATCCTTACCAAGTGTCTGCGTGGCTCGCTCTACAGGATGTTCCTGAGGATGCAGGACCCTTAGAAGTAATTCCCGGAAGCCATAAAGAACCTATAAAACAAGCAGTTGATTTTTGGTCACCTGAGTATGAACCAGATTCTACTCTTAAGAACCGCGCACTAAAACTTCCTCTTTCTGCAGGAGATGTCGTTTTCTTCGATTCGTCCCTTTGGCATGGAAGTTCAGAAAACTTAGCGAGAATATCACGATATGCGATTGTAACGAGGTGGGTTACACAAGTTTGGCTACCTCCTCAATTTATCCCCCGCATACAACCCCGTTATTTTGGCATGTGGACAAGCGGAGAACTAACGCAACAAATTCTTTCTCACGGTGCTTACCTTTTGTTTCAAAGTCAGGAAAAAGACTTTTTGAGGCTTTTGGAACTATGGATAGATAAACTTCAACAAATCTCATTACCTTTTTCAATTGATCTGACTTCCGCTATTGAGTCTTTGACGCGGATAAGAATCCTTCACTTAGCGTACTTAAAACATAAGGGAGGAGATGCAACTGGAAACCTTTATAAAAACCTATGGAAATCCTTTTTAAGTCCATTAAAAAACTACGTTGAAATTTTCGAACAAAAATGTGAGGCTTTATGAGTTCATTTAAAGAAGAATTTGAAGAGAAAGGGTTTTGTCGTGTTTCAAAAGCTTTGCCATTGCCTTTGGTTGATCGTTTAATCATAGCTACAGATAAGGCGATAAAAAATAAAAAATTCTCTGAAGATTTCTGTACGATTAATGAAAGTGGACATATTCATAAGTTAAAGTATGCCTTTGACAAGGGCGATGTTTTTCTAGAAGCTCTTGCTCATGATTCTATTCTTTCCATACTTTTGGAATTATTTGATGATCCAACCCAAATTGTACCGACGTGGGAGGATATGCTTATTAAAATCCCTAAAGTAGGAATTCCTGTAAATGTTCATCAAGACCTTGCCTTGCAATCAATTAAGACATCTGTTTTTAGCCTTGGGGTTTACTTACATGACTCTCAAGAAAATCCTGTCTATTATTTACCAAACAGCTATAAATTAGGCCCGTTAACGCGAACAGAGATTAAGGAACTATATCTGCGAGAAAAAAAGAACTTTGTCCCTCTCTATGCTAAAAAAGGAGATATAACAGTTCATAATGTAAAGACGGTTCATTTTTCTGAAGAGAACAGGAGTTCTTCTCCCCGATACACATGGTATCTTGAATTTCGGACTCTCGATCAATTGAAAGAAGATAGTCCTTGGGATTTAGAATGGATATTACAACGACGAGCCATATGGATTGCAACCCTTCAAAAATATCAGTCAGATAAAATATACCTCATTCCCGATGCGAAAGAACTCGCGCCTTATATAAATAATTTAACCCTTCGGGTGTCTCATACAAATGATGAGATTCAATATGATATGGAAAGCCCATATAACCATTTTGCGTAGGAAAAGATGATCGATTTAAGAAGTGACACGGTAACCCAGCCTTGTAAAGACATGAGAACTTACATGGCCAACGCGCCTGTTGGAGATGACGCTTATGAAGAAGATAAAAGCGTTAACCTTTTACAAGACTATTGTAAAGATCTCTTTGGAAAAGAAGAAGCTTTGTTTGTCACAAGTGGCATGATGGCCAACCGGTTAGCTTTCCTAATCCAAACCTCTCCTGGAGATGAGGTCATTACAGAAGCCTCCTATCATGTAAACTTTTTTGACAGTGCCCCTATGGGAGCCTTTGCTGGGGTGGTTATGAACCCTTGTAGGACAGAGGACGGAATATTACGATGTTCTGATGTGGAAAGGGCAATTTTTTCAAAGCAAAGATATGACTACTTTTCTCAAGCCAAATTAATCAGCATTGAAAATTCAATTAACGGATGGGCTGGAAAAATTTTTCCTTTTGAAGAAATGCGGTCACTTTATAAGCTTTCACGGCACCAAAATATTTCCCTTCATTTAGATGGAGCAAGATTGTTTAACTCCCACGTTATTACTAACATTCCCCTTAAAACCTATGCCTCTAACGCTGATACGGTATCTGTTTGTTTTTCAAAAGGTCTTGGAGCTCCTTATGGTTCCATGCTTATGGGGAAAAAAGAGTTGATCCAACGAGCAAAAAAATTCAGACTTTGGCTTGGAGGAGGCGTTCATCAAGCAGGAATGCTTGCGGCGGGAGCTTATTATGCTCTTACTCATAACTTAGATCACCTCAAGGAGGATCATCAGTTAGCTGTTTATTTTGCTGAAAAACTTAAAGACATTGATGAAATTCAATTGAATAGGGAAGAGATTGAAACAAATATGGTTCAGTTTTCTCTTAAGACACCTCAATTAAAAACAGATGTTTTTATGGAGAAATGTTCACAAAGAGGATTACATTTTTTTCCTTGGCTGCCTAATGTCATGAGAGCTATTGTGCATCGGCACATTTCCCAAGAAAATCTTGATGAAGCCATTGAAATCATAAAATTGGCTCTCTTAGAAAATCAACACCGGAAAGTCGTGTAGAAAACAGATGAAAAAATATAAAATTGATTTCTTCAGTGACACAAATACAAATCCTTCAAAAAGAATGCGTCAAGCCATGTGTCAGGCGGAGGTTGGAAATGAAGTTGCAGGTGAGGATCCAACTGTCAATAAACTCTTAGAAAAAGTCTGTGAGCTTTTAGGCAAAGAAGCTGCTGTTTTTTTACCTTCGGGGATGATGTGTAATGGAATAGCATATCGTGTCTTATGCAAAAGACGTGGGGATTTAATAGTACTCGATAAGACAGCTCATCCACTCCTAAAGGGTGCAGGTTTGATTGCGGGGCTGGCTCAAGCAGAACCCCACGTAATAAATGGCAATAGAGGAATTTTTACAGTAAATGATATTGAGCCAATTATATCCAAATCAAAAGGATATAATCAGCCCGCAGTTCGAGTAGTCTCTATTGAGCAGTCTACAAATTTTGGAGGAGGAAGTATATGGCCTCTGAAAATAATTGAAGACGTTTGTTCTTTAGCGCATAGTAATAATTCTTATACCCATATGGATGGCGCAAGATTGCTGAATGCCGTTGCGGAGACAGGAATTTCAGCAGCAGAATATTCAAAACATTTTGACTCAGTTTGGATTGATTTTTCCAAGTGTTTAGGAGCACCTATGGGAGCTGTGTTGGCTGGATCCAGGGCTTTTATTGAAGAGGCATGGTATTATAAGTTTCAGCAGGGAGGGGGACTTCATCAAGCAGGGATTATTGCTGCTGGTTGCTTATATGCTCTTGAGCATAATATTTCTAAAATTACAGAGATCCATGCACGTACAAAACAACTCGCCATCCTTTTGTCTGAACTCTCTTTTATAAAACTTGATATCAAAGATATAGAAACAAACATCATTCTTTTAAAATTTGATCACCCTTATTTATCTGCTTTTGAAGCTCAAGCTGGACTTGCTCAAAAAGGAATACGGGTTTTTGCATTTTCTGATGAACATATAAGACTTCTGCTGCACTTAGACATTACACTAACTGATATCAATGAGGTTTTTTTAGCTTTTAAAGAAATTGGTGAGCGGTCATCTTTAACAATGAGAGCTTCATGAATCCATTTCTAAAAGAAGTTGGACAATTTTTTCTCCCTTTCCTTAAAGCAGATAAAGGGAAAATCTTTATTCTTTTGACATTGCCCATTCTATGGTGTTTCGCAGAAACTGCAGCGCCTTATCTTATTAAGCTACTTATAGATTTTCTCGTCTCACTTCGTCTCAATTCAAAGGCGCTTTTCAATATGTTTTTTTATGTTATCATTGCTTACAGTGGTTTAATCTTGTGCTTAGAAATTTCAACGCGCGTAAGTAACTATGTTTGGATCAAAACCTTTCCTCAAGTGAGGGCACGAATACAAAGTAAAATTCTTGAAACACTTCAGCATTTACCATTCCAATTCATTCAAGATCATTTTTCGGGGGATTTGGTGAGTAAATGCCGAAGTTTAACCGAAAGTTTTGAAAAAATCTCTTCGACGGTTCTTTATGGTTTTTACCCAACTCTCTTATCTTTTCTTTTTTCTCTGCTTTTTATTTTATTCATAAGCCCAATTTTTGCAGCGATTTTTTTCTTATGGTTTGTAGCCATGCTATCCATTACCGCTTTTTATTTTCAGAAAAGTATTCTTGCATCAAAAACAAATTCTAAAAACCTTAATATCCTTTATGGCTATATGGGTAATTTTATCTCTAATCCCTTTGCATTTAACCTCTCTTCGCAAAACCTTACCCAAGAACGCCGTTTCATTGAGCTCAATAAAAATGCCATTGCTTCAACGGAAATAATAGAATTTCTTACTTTTAAGACTGATGTGTGGCGAAGCCTCTTTTCGTGGATTCTTCTTGTAGGAATGATGATCTCTCTTACCTATGGGTGGTATAATGGATCTATAACGTTAGGTGATTTTGCTTTTATTGGAACAGTTTGTTTTTATGTAAGACGTTTGATTTGGATAATGTCCATTCAAATGGTAGACTTTTTTAGAGAGATTGGATCAGTTCATGAAGCTTTATCTCTTATTTCAAATGCTGAAATAGTTAAAGAAACCGTCTCTAATGGTAAATTTTCTGGTGAATACAGATTGTTGAACTCCATTTCCTTTGAAAAAGTCTCTTTTAGCTATGATCAGCAAGAACCTCTCTTTCAAAATTTAAGTTTGTCTATTCGCGCAGGTCAAAAAGTAGGAGTTTTTGGGCCTTCAGGAACTGGAAAAACCTCATTAGCCCATTTACTTTTAGGTCTTAATAAACCTCACCAGGGGCAAATAAGGTTTGATGGAAAGGACTTAGAAGAGCTCTCTTTTGATGAGAAAAAAAATCTTTTTTCCTATGCTCCTCAACATGGATCTCTCCTTCATCGTTCAATTTTTGATAACATTGCTTTTGGACGTCTTGATGCTTCCCGAGAAGAAGTGTTAGACGCTGCGCAAACCTGTTTATGTGATGAATTCGTAAAATCATTAAAGGATGGCTATGACACAGTTATCGGTGAAGGAGGGTATAAACTCTCAGGTGGGCAACGGCAGCGTATTGCAATCGCACGGGCTTATCTAAAAAAAGCCCCTATCCTGATTTTAGATGAAGCCACATCAGGTTTAGATCCAAATCTAGAAGAAAACTTACTCTTACGGCTATGCAAAGGTCTTAAAAAACAAACTTTAATCTTTATATCTCATAGACGTGCGGGGTTATTACAAATGGAAAGAGTCATAGAAATACGTAATGGGTGTGTCGTTGAACAATAAAAAGTTATTAAAATTACTAGGAGAAAATAAATACTTATGTCAGGTATAAAAAAAACTATATTTCCTATGGCGGTCCTTGGAACAAGACTTTTTCCTATGACAAAAACATCTCCTCTTTATGGTCTTGAGTTTGAAGGACATCGGTTTGATTGTGGGTCAAAAAAAGGATATACTGCTGCCACTCTTAGGCTGCCATCAGAAAAACAAGAAGTAAATAGTGAGATGCTGAAACATGAGGGAGCTTTATGAAGATAACGATCATTGGAACAGGATATGTTGGACTTGTTTCAGGGACTTGTTTTGCAGAGCTTGGATTCGATGTCACTTGCGTAGATAAAGATGAAAATAAAATTCAGAAACTTAAAAAGTCTACTCTCCCCTTCTTCGAGCCTAACCTTTCAGAGCTTTTAGATAAAAACGTTAGAGAAGGGCGTTTGCATTTTACAAGTCTTTTAAAAAATACAGCTGAGACATCTAAAATAATCATAATAGCTGTAGGAACACCTTGTGATTTTGAAACAGGCCGTACAAGTTTAAAAGATATTTATTCTGTTCTAGATTCTCTAGCTCCCTATCTGAGAAACAATAAACTCCTTGTTCTAAAATCAACTGTACCAATAGGTACCTTAAAAAAAATTGAGCAATATATTTATATGCTTAACAAGCAAGCCAAGTTCGAGTTGGCTTCAAATCCTGAATTCTTAAGGGAAGGCAATGCTATACAAGATTTTATGAAGCTCGATCGCATTGTTGTAGGAACAGAAAGTTTAAAAGCAAAATCACTCCTAAGAATTCTTTATCATAACTTTCTCTTAGAGGGCATTCCTTACATAGAAACTACCCCTGAAACAGCCGAGCTTATTAAATATGCCTCCAATGCTTTTTTGGGATTGAAAGTTTCTTATATTAATCAAATGGCTGATCTTTGTGAAAAATCTAATGGAAATATAAGAGAGCTAGCTCAAGCTTTAGGATTGGACCATCGCATAGGAAGGGGGTTTTTAGATCCAGGCCCTGGTTTTGGTGGATCCTGCCTCCCAAAAGATCTTCTAGAATTAAGCATATATGCAAAAGAAGTTGAAAAACCTCTTACCCTTATAGACGAAGTTCTTAAATTTAATAACTTAAGACCTCAAAAGATGCTTAAAATAATTCAAACAGCTTTTGAAGGTAATTTAAAAGGTAAAACCATAGCCATTCTTGGCTTAACTTTTAAAGCCAATACAGATGATTTAAGAGACAGCCCGAGCCTTAATATTATCAATAAACTTTATAATCTTGGAGCAACATTACAGGTTTATGACCCCAAAGGGATGGAATCGGCACAAAAAATATTACCTGGACTCTATTTTGCCAAAAACCCGTATGAAGCTATGAAAAATGCCGATGGGCTTGTGATTTTAACTGAATGGGAGGAATTTAAAGATCTTGACTTAGAGCGTGTAAAACAATTCCTTAAAACACCATTAGTCATCGATCTTCGAAATATCTTCTCTTTGGATCAAATGAAATCTAAAGAGTTTACTTACTATTCCCTAGGTCATCGTCCTTTGAATGAAAAAACTAAACCTAAACGTCAAGCTGCAGCGTGAAGAAAAAGGTTTTTCGAGAGTATGATGTCCAATGTATTGTGGGCATGGACTTTATATCTGCAGATCACTTCACCTGAGTTTTACGGCCATGCCATTTCATCTTCAGAATTTACCTCTTCCTTAAAAAATTCTTCAGAGGATTCTTGCGAAGCGTCTTGATAGGTTGGAGCTTTTTTTAAGCCACACGCCGTCAGACAAAATAGAAAAGGAAGCAAAAGAAAGATTGCAATTTTATGAAGGTTCATCTTTAATCCTTAAGTAGGTTTTAACATTAATCGACTATAAGCACATATTTGAGGAAAATCATGTCCTTTTGGAAAAAAAAAGATAATTTAATCATTTCTGGTCTTGTTGTCCTTTTTTTTATGGGTCTTACCTTTTGGTTTGATCTTTGCTGTGTACGCGCCTCCTTCTTTGACTCAATTTCTTCGAATGGCTTTCAGATACCTTTCGTTGATAGCGATCAAAAACAACATACTCTTGATCAATTTAAAGGAAAGCCGCTTATAGTGAATTTTTGGGCCACTTGGTGTCCTGTGTGTGTTAAGAAAATGGGTACACTCAATAATTTTGCGAAGAAATTTCAAGAAAAGGGCGGAGAAGTTTTAGCTATTTCACAAGATAAGGGAGGACTTTCAACAATTCGTTCCTATTATACCCGTAATGGTTATCAAAACTTGGCAATTTATTTAGATGCTTCTGGTAAACTTATGAGTGCTTTCGGCGTACGCGGTCTTCCTACAACTCTTTTTATTGACGCTCAGGGAAATGAAGTTGATCGCATCGTTGGCGGCTTTGATTGGGAAAGCAGTGACGCAAACGCATTGGTTGAAAAGAATTTTGGTATAAGGCTTTCTCAATAAGGAGGCATTCTTATGTCCCATAGAGATTGGGAAGACCTTGCCCAAACTGAGTTAAAAGGAGCCAATTTAGACTCTCTTCTTTGGCACACCCCTGAAGACATTGACATTAAGCCTCTCTATACCTCACAAGATTTAGAAACTCTCGAAGACCTTTCTTCATTTCCAGGCATTTTTCCTTATCTAAGAGGCCCTCGGGCAACCATGTATGCCAATCGTCCTTGGACCTTACGCCAATATGCGGGGTTTTCAACGCCCGAAGAAAGCAATGCTTTCTACCGAGAGAACTTAAAAGCAGGTCAACATGGGCTTTCAGTTGCTTTTGATTTAGCAACCCATCGTGGTTATGACTCGGACCATCCCCGCGTAGCAGGAGATGTGGGCAAGGCAGGCGTTGCCATTGATACAGTTGAAGATATGAAAATTCTCTTTGACCGTATTCCACTTGATAAAATGAGTGTTTCTATGACCATGAATGGAGCGGTCATCCCCATCATGGCAGCTTTTATTGTCGCTGCGGAGGAGCAAGGAGTTAATCAAAATCAACTATCAGGAACCATACAAAACGACATACTTAAGGAATTCATGGTCCGTAATACTTATATTTATCCCCCTGAGCCTAGCATGCGACTTGTTGCAGACATTATCGAATATACGGCACAACATATGCCTAAATTTAATTCTATCTCTGTTTCTGGCTATCATATGCACGAAGCAGGGGCTACCGCTGTCCAAGAGTTGGCCTTTACATTGGCAGATGGGTTAGAGTACGTTCGAACTGCGCTTAGCAGAGGTCTTGAAATAGATCATTTTGCCCCTCGCCTTTCTTTTTTCTTTGGCATTGGTATGAATTTCTTTATGGAAATTGCTAAATTAAGAGCAGCCCGTTGTTTATGGTCTGAGCTCATGAAGGCCTTTAATCCTCAAAATCCGCAAAGCTTCATGTTGCGTACCCACTGTCAAACCTCAGGTGTGAGTCTTGCAGCTCAGGACCCTTTAAATAACATTGTCCGCACAACACTAGAAGCACTCGCTGCTGTTTTGGGGGGTACACAATCTCTTCACACTAATTCTTATGATGAAGCAGTTGCCCTCCCCTCCCCTAAATCAGCACGTATAGCCCGTAATACCCAACTTATACTTGCGGAGGAAACGGGCATCCCGCACGTCATTGACCCCTTAGGAGGGAGTTATTACGTAGAAGCCTTAACACAAAGCCTAAAGCAACATGCTAAGATACTCATTGATGAGGTAGAATCTCTTGGTGGCATGACGAAGGCTGTTCAGCAAGGGATGCCGAAACTTCGGATTGAAGAATCGGCTGCAAAACGCCAAGTTCGCCTTGACCTAGGGCAAGAAACCATTATCGGTGTTAATAAGTATGCAACTCATGATGAGCCCCTCGAAATTTTAGATATTGATGCTTCTTGGGTAAGGGAGAGGCAAATTGAGCGTCTTAAGAAAATTAAGCAAACAAGAGATGCCCAAAAGGTTCAAGCTCTTTTAGAGGCATTAACGCGTGCTGCTTCAAAAAAGGGTAACAATGTTATGCCGCTCGCCATTGAAGCCATGCGAGCTCGCGTAACTGTAGGTGAAGTCTCTGATGCTTTAGAAAAAATCTTTACTCGATACCATGCCCCTACTCACACAATTCATGGCGTATATGGTTCCCTTTATGGTGAAACAAATAAAAATGAGTTAGAGAACTTGCGCACACGCGTGAAAGAGTTTGGTAAGAAAATAGGCGATACGCCTCGCCTTATGGTTGCTAAGATGGGCCAGGACGGACACGACCGAGGAGCGAAAATTATTGCAACAGCTTTTGCGGACCTTGGCTTTGATGTTGATATAGGTTCTTTATTTCAAACCCCAGAGGAAGCAGCTCAAGAAGCAATTGAAAAGAAAGTTCATGTATTAGGCATTTCAAGCCAAGCAGCCGGTCACCACATTCTCGTTCCTCAACTCATGGCAGCTTTGAAATCTAAAGAAGGCAAAGATATTATTGTTATCTGCGGTGGTGTTATTCCCCCTCAAGATTATGAAACGTTATATGCTCAAGGTGTTTCAGCGATCTTTGGAACAGGGACACCTATTTTTGTTGCAGCCAACACGATAATGGACCTTTTAGAAGGAAAGAAGCAATAGTTTCTCAATGGTATATACGTAGCCATTATTATTATTTTCTTGTTTGGTGATTCTATTTGAAAAAATATATTGAATTACACCAAATAATATGTTTCCTTATGGTATCCTATATAACTACAATATTTTGGTGTTAGATGATGAAAAGCATATCTTATTTAAAATTAATCTTTGTTTCTACTGGAATACTGTTTTACTCTCAATGGGTAGAGGCGAGAAAGATTGAATACGATATCCCATGCGAAGAACAAACATTTAGCGATAGCTCTTTTAATCGGAGCAGTGTTCATGTAAGCCAGTATACACCTGAAGATTCAAAAAACAATAATTCTCACTCCATTTTATTCCTTCACGGCGGCCCCGGAATTAGCAACGAAGGACAATTTGATCTATTTATTTCTGAATTCACAAATCAAGGCTTTAGTGTGTATGTTCCAGAAATAATTGGTAGTTCTTACTATGACACAAGTGGAATGGACGCTAATGAATATCGCAAAAATTATTTCAAAGACATTCAAGCTACCTTAGATAACATAAAAGAGAATTCTTCAGGAGACATATACGCTATTTCCCATAGTATTGGGTGTCATCAATTATTTCATTTTGTGTCGGGTCCGGGAAACAAAGTATTTAAAAAGATAAGTGCTATAGCCGGCCCATGGGATGTGGGGGCAAACCGTTTATATGTTTTAGGAAAACATTGGAGAAATGGGTATGAAAATATACAAGAGAATATCCGCGGCAGCTGTCTGCGCTCTTTTGTAGGAAGCTATGCAAAATTAGAAGAAGGCCAAAAACCCATGACAACATCTTATAACCCCGTTGTTACACGCGAATTAAACCACCGTTTTTCTATTTTATATAATATAGATCAACTTCCAAAGACCCTACCCATTCAACTTCTCCACGCAAAAGATGATAAGTTGGTTGATTTTAGCCTTTCTTTGGCAATGTATAGCGCTCTTGCGAACAGTGGATATAAAGTATATGGCTATTTTATGCCAAAAGGTGATCACGGGTTTATTAAAAATCCCACCCAATTAAACGACCCAGACCTTACTTCTGAAGAGCGCATAAGTGCTGCAAAAAGCATCTTGCATTTTTTTGAACAAGAAGAAATACGTGAAAATTCCATTTACTTTAATAATAATCCTATTCAAGATATTCAAGATGTCCCTTCAGATTGGAACTCAATAACCGAACATGAAGAGTTTTTAAGAAGCAATCAAAATATTTAAAAACATTTGATTTCTTTTTTACTCATGTATTTCTTTCAAAACATCTACCGAAGAATCGGTGCAAGAAGATGAGGGTAGGCTTAACTCACCTCCCCTCTTCTTCTTTGCATTTCCCTTCTGAGGCTGAAATGATGGAAGCATCTTCCCTTTTTGGCTTTAGAATATTCCTTAATTTTTTTAGCTTTCGACGAGCAAGTGGGTGGCCCTTAAGAAGTTGAGCCAATAGAGCACCGGCTTTCACTGTAATAAAATTATAACAATTTTCTTTTTCACTTTTACAATTCTCATAATATTTTTAAAAATCCATGAATACTCCTTATTATTCAAAAGATCTAAATATCTAACAATGTAGGTTTCAATTAATTTTAATAATTCATGGGGTAACTTCGGGTTATGCTGCTGAAATAGGAGAACTTTAAGAATACTGAGTTCATAACTTGCATTTTTTGTTTTCAAAGACGCCTTAAGAAGTTGCATAGCCTCTATAAAATTACCTCGATAAATTTCAAGAATAATTTTTGTTTGAGAAATAGTTAATTTGTTAATATGATAGTATTCCCAACATTTTTTCTCGCCATTGATAGAATTTATATTATAACTATACGAACAATCTAAAAATTGCTCATCCTTAGGAAACTCTCCGAGAAATGTGTTAACATATTCTGCAACTTTCACTGTAATTTTTATTACTAAGTTTCTTAAAGCCCTGTTCTACTTTTTGCCAAATTTTAGGCTTACATGTTTCCAAAACAGAATCTTCAGTCAATTGCGTCTGAGGATCGTTTGAAAGGATTTTACGGTGATCAGGGAGTCCTTTTGTTAGAACAAGAGTGCTCAAAACATCTAAGACATCATCACTCTTAAGCTGATAATCCACACGAATTGTAAGGCATTCTCGAGTATATTCATCAATCACGGTCAGTATCCTGATTTTCTTCCCATTGCTGAAGCGATCAGAGACAAAGTCATAACTCCAGACATGATTTGGATAAAGAGGACGGAAACGAATGCAGGATCCATCATTGAGATAAAGACGCTTTCTTTTAGGCTGTTTTTTGGGGACTTTCAGACTTTGCTCTCTCCAAATACGCTCAACTCGTTTATGATTGACCCTCCAGCCTTCAGCTTGAAGAAGAACTGTAATTCTTCTATAGCCATAACGACTATACTTTTGAGCGAGGCGAATAATATCCTCGGTGAGAACTTCCTCATCGTCTCCCTTCTTAAAAGGACGACGGAACGTTGATCGATAAACCCCAAGCGCTGAACAAGCATGGCGTTCAGAAACACCATACCTTTGCATTGCACTTGTTATATAAAACAGGCGGCACTTGGGGCAAGCCACTTTCCCAGAACAACCTCCTGGAGAATCAGTTTGTCCACTGTAAGATTAGCAACGGCTTTCTTTAAGCGATTATTCTCTTTCTCAAGTTCTTTTAGACGCCTGGCTTGAGCCATTTACATCAGCCCATATTCCTTACGCCATTTGTAATAGGTGGCATCTGAAATGCCTAGTGTCCTACAAATCTCAGAAATAGATTGACCCTCGTTAATCAAAACCTCGGCTTGGCGTAGTTTCCGATTGATTGCTTCTGAATAATGGTGTTTCTTTGCTGACATAACATTTCCTTTTTTTGATTCCCACTTAAATCTCATATCTTCCCGATTTTATACGAATTCGCTACGAGATTATTTCTGGACCACTTATAAGGGAGCAGGACAAAGGGGTATTACCTCTACAATACCAAAAATGTCATCAAATATATTCTCGTAGATTTCAAAATCTGGAATTGTTTCTTTGTAAAAATCTTTAACTTTTTTTGGAGAATCAAAAAATTTTTCCTCTCCTTCATAAAGAAAGAGAAAAAGAGGGACTGGAGGATTAGGATTGGAATTCAATGCAGCTTTTATATTTTTTTCGCCATCATCTATGAAATAAACTGCTGAGGGTAATATATTTTCTTCTTCTAATGCTCTAAGAAATGTATTTAAGGCTATTCCTTTATTAGGCTTTTTTGAATTCACGTTTAAAATCATATTTTGAACAAATATAAAATCTCCGAACACAGACCCCTCCTTCATGTTTAACTTTTCTGCATTCCAAGCCGTATAATTGTACCCTAATTCTGAGAGTTGTTTTTTTGTATTTTCTACACCTTTCGCTCCTCTCGAAGAAAAAGGAATGATGCATACTCCTCGTTTACTATGTTCCTCAAGAATTTCAGGCAATTTTTGTTCTGTACTTCTGGGTTTTCTAGACTTCGCATTTTTTAATTGGAAATATAAACCCCAGCCATAGTTTTCCTTAATTTTTTCAAGAAAGGCATTATTTTTTTCATATATATCCTGAGTAGTGCGTTTTTTAGAAATCTTAGTAGATGTAGAAACAGTATTGCCATCAAGATCTTGTAATAAAATGACCCCTTTAGAAAGAGCTGGAAGCTCTTCGAATGATTTTAAAGAAAGTTGTACAGGAGTATATTGACTCGTTCTTTGGATGAATGGTTTATTGTCAAATATATCCCAATTGTTTTTACTTATAATATAGAAGGAATAGAATAGAATAAGAACAATAAAAAAAAGAAAAAGTCTAATTGAATGTTTAATAAAAAAATCTTTTAATTTAAAACATCTCTCAATTTTAGAAGATAAGCGATCCATATTTTTTCAAATCCTCTGGGGTGCTCATATGAAACCATTCTCCTTGGTGAACATAGCCGTAGAGACGACCTTTTCGCAAGGCTTTATCCCACACTATATTTAATGAAAAAGAACCGTCAGGAGAGTCCTGAAAAAGAAAAGAGCTCGTCAACTGAACACCGATATAAACATAAGGCGCCCATTCATTCTGAGACGGGCGAGTTAAAAGTCCATCATTTGATAGAAAGAAATCACCTTTCCCTTTATATCCCTGCGCTTTTTCACGAGGAACAAGAAGGAGAAGGGCATCCATTTTTTCCTCATCCCAGGCTTTTTCCATATATGTTAGACTATTAGGACCACTCCAAATGCTATCTCCATTTAAGGTAAAAAAGGACTTCTCACTGAGCAGGAGGGGAAGAGCTTTCTTAATTCCTCCACCCGTTTCCAAAAGAACCTTTTCATAGGAAATTTGCGTTGCAGGATGGAGTTTTTTTGCAGCTTCTTCTACCAAAGGAGCCAAGTGGTGGGTATTAACCACGATATTTGAGATATCTGCTTTCCTAACATGCTCAAAGGTACGTTCAAGCAGGCTTTTTCCCCCTACAGAAATAAGAGGCTTTGGAAGCGTCTCTGTTATAGGTCGCATCCGCTTTCCAAACCCTGCAGCCAGAATCATTGCACTTTGGATCATCTTTTACCTACATAGGCGTCAAACCATTGCCGTACAGCTTTTAAATGAGGGTGCTGTAAATCACGTTCAAGAATTTTCCAAACACGAGGAAGATGAACAAGATACTTTGCCTTTCCATCTCTTTTAGCAAGACGGCTGAAAACGCCTAATATTTTTGTGCTACGCTGTGCTCCCCACAGGCAATAACTTGCAAAGAAATCACCACGATTAAGCTCTGGAAACATGCCAAAGTAAATCTCTAGCATCTTTTCAGCAAAGGTAGGATCAATATCCCGTCTAGCGTCCTCTAAAAGAGAGACGAGATCATAAGTAATGGGCCCCCATATCCCCTCATGAACCCCGTCCTGAAAATCAATAAACCCAGAACGATTAAATCCCTCACGAGAGGGAAGCCACATAAGATTATCGATTAAAACATCCCGCATCACAAATCTTTGAGGAAGAGAGGGCTGATTTTCATAAGCCTCAGTCCAAACCTGTCTAAACTCATCTTTAGCTTTCTCTGAAAAGAAAAGACTGGACCAGTCAAGAAAAACCTCAGCTTCTTTTAAGAAAGCCTCAAGGTCATAGGGGGAGAAGTTGGCGGTATTTTCCGTCATTTTCTGGTGAAGATGGGCAAGCCCACGCACCGTATCCCCATAAAGAATGTCCTCAGCAACCCCCTCTTCCATGGCTCTTCGGTAAGTAAGGTCTCCCAAATCTTCAATAAGCAAAAATCCATGAATATGATCGGCTGCATAAACGAGAGGAACGGAAAGACCAATTTCGTATAATAGGTCTGCAATGAATTGAAAGGCTGCTGTCTTTTCAGCAGGAGGGGGCGCGTCCATTAAAAGAGCATGAGGTAAGCGGAAATAACGTCGCTTGGATGCATCTGCTGGAAGGAGAAGCAAAGCTTCTTTCTCAAGCCCTTCTCTCTTTAAGAAAGCAGTTCGTAAAGCTTTTCTTTCACTCTCAAGAGAGTCGGTCCTTCCAACCTCTAAGGCAGAGGATACGTTCATTTTCATGGCTTCCATACTTTAATTCAATCTCTAAATAATCTTTAGGCAATAATGTACCAAGACGCTCTGGCCATTCGATAAGGGATACACCAGCTATATACGCTTCTTCAATCCCCAATTCATAAGCTTCTTCGCTATATTTAAGACGATAGAGATCAAAATGCCATAAAGTAAAAGACGGTGTCTCATAGGTTTGAACAAGAGTAAAAGTAGGACTTGGCACTTCAATTTCAGTTCCACACAAGGCTTGGACAAGGGATCGCGCAAATGTAGACTTCCCAGCCCCTAAATTCCCTTTAAGAAAGATAACATCTCGTGGCTTGAGCAATTGGGCAACTTTCCTTGCCAAAGCAGCTGTTTCCTCTGGTCCCTCGGATATATATACATTTTCTTGTTGCATCTACAAAAGGATACCATTAATTTCTGGACATCTTCAATGGGGTCATAGCTCAGTTGGGAGAGCGCTACAATGGCATTGTAGAGGTCGGGGGTTCGATTCCCCCTGGCTCCACCAGAATATACACCACCAGTAACTTTTTTTACTTTTTATCAAAAACTCGCGTATCGAAAAAGAGCTCAATTCTTGCGATAAGTCCTTCTTGAAAAGCCATGAGTGCAGCAGTGGGAAGCTTACCAATAGGTGCAGGAAAATCTACATCATACGCTAACATGACTTGATTGTCCGAGCCACATTTTGCTCGAATGGTCAATGTTTCGAAAAGAGTCATGAATTCCTTCACAACATCAAGGAACACTTCCTTTCCTAGAATTTCTTTAAAAGGGCTCTTGAACTGAACATCAGGATGAAGATACTCTCCCAACCTTTTAAGGTTTTTTTCGGCCATCGCTCCGTAATAAGCTTCGGCTATGTTTACATTATTTATATCCATGGTGATCTCCTTCTAATAATCTTATTGCGTCTTCAAATTAGATATAGTAAACTATATCCAATATGTCAAATCGAAAAAAAAGAATTTATCATTCGGAAACAAGACACGCGCAGGCAGAACAAACCAAGCACCGTATTCTTGATGCTGCCCAAAAGCTTTTTCAGTCAGAAGGCTTTGAGAATGTGACAATTGAAAAACTAGCCCAAATTGCAGGTGTATCTTCTCCTACGGTTTACGCGCTCTTTCACTCTAAATGCGGCATTCTCCGCGCCATTATGGATGAGGCCCTTCCACCCGACCAACATCAAGCCCTCGTGGAAGAGATCAAGCGAGAAAAATCATTGGAAAAACGTCTTATGGTTGCTGCTAAAATAGCACGGCAAATGTATGATGCGGAAAGAGCTCAAATGGATATTTTTAGGGGTGCTTTCCTCTTATCTCAAGAACTACGGGAGCTCGAAAAAGAGCGAGAACAACGTCGTTATAAACGCCAAGAAGAGAGCATTAAAGTGACAGCAAAAGAGCAACCTCATGTAAAAAAACTGAACCTGTCCAAAGAATTAGATATATTATGGGCCTTCACAGGGCGAGACATGTACCGCCTATTCGTTATCGAACGAGGCTGGTCATCTGATGAATATGAGTCATGGCTTGCCCAACTCTTAATTAACACTCTTATTGAAATCAAATAATCAAATAATAAAATTCTATACGACTCTGTTAATCTTATTTTAATGAATTGCATGGATACTATGCAAACAGGATTGGGACTGAGCAAGAGTGATCTCTCTACTGAAAACTCACAGAACAGCTCCAACAAACAACACAAAGGAACATCATTATGAATAAAAAATTTCTCCAAATATTATTGTTTGCCGCGCTCACCATAACATTTATGAATGAAGGCGTCGTTGCAAAATGTCCGAACCCGGATAATCCTCAGTGCTGTGCTACTTGCAATTCTGATTGGGGTACGTGTAGTCGAGGCTGTGGACCTAGAGGATATGGTCGTGAAGTCCAAGGATCTCCTGAACAAATATGTGACCAAAATTGCGAAAACGCATATTACTCATGTGCAGATGCGTGTTAACTACATATTTTTTAGAGTATTTTTGTTTACAAAATCTAAGCTCTGTCCACAAGATACAGTAGGAATAAACCTTCTTACAAAATGTGGGTAGAGCCTTGTATCATCTATAAGATGATTTAAATATTTTATATGTTCTTTAGTATATTTATAAGAATTTAAAAATAATCTATAATATTATTAATGACAGTTAGAAATTAAAAATAATTGTACAAATAAACAACCTAATGAGTTCAAGAGGTTGAAAAGTTTCATTTATGTACATTTCATGACTCCTCTCACCCAAAAGGTTATCTTGGCCCATTTTTAATTTATAGAAATTTTTCGGATAAGAATTCTAGAATGCACACTATTTACCCTTGTCTTCAGGATTGCCACTGCTTTTCTTTGATGCTTTTTTAAGCGCTTCAGAAATACTCTTTAAACGTCCACCTTTTAACTCTGTAGGATCCTTACCTTTTCCATGAGGAATGTGGAGAGTTGCCATATTCCCTGCAACTTCAACTTTGTGACCAGAACCCCCACCTGAAACGGGTTTAACTGATCCAGACGTCAATTTGATAAATCTGCCCATTATGGATTTGACTTTTCTCCATTTAATTTGTTTTTTCCCCTTTTTCCCTAATAAAGCTTCCAATTTTCGCTGCGCACGCTCTAATGTAATTGATTTTTCCTCTTCAAAAGGTGCAAAACCAGAGCAAGGCTCTTCTTTAACCGGCACCACTTCAATAGGTTTTTCTGCAGAAGAAAGTACTTGAATTTCTTCCACTTCTTGTTCTGTAATCCCCACAGCTTCTGCTGGTTGAGGTGATAGATGACTTAGAAGTGGCGCTTCAAATGTGCGGCTAATAGCCATAATAAGTTGTAAATAAAGATTTCTTTCGTCTTCACTCAACTGAGAAATAATATCCTTAGCTTTTATTACATCACACTCCAAAACATCTTTTATTCCACAAGTCAAAATAAAAGCAAAAAGAGGCCTTGAAAAACGAGCATTTAAGTCAAATGCTTTTTGAATACAGTCCACTCCTTTAATTAATTCTCCCCTATCTTTACTCAAATTTTGATCTAATAATATGGCTTGCCCCATATATAAAAGGGAATCAGGATTTCTCTTCTCAACTCCTTCTAAAAGCAAATCTCGTGCTTTTTTATAATCCTCCGTCTGTAACATAACAAATCGTGCAAGTTCATGGGCTGCTTCTAGCTTAAGCGTAGGATCTTCCATAGCTTCTCGGAAAAGATATTCAACTTTATTTAGCTCTTTTTTAGCCCCTCCACGTCCTTGAACATGCATAAGGGCCAAGTTAAAAGCAGATAAACATCTGTTTAAAGTTTCTTCCCTATAGCTTCTTTGAAAGTAATGAACAGCCCGATAATCGTCTTTAGAATTTTCTTTATTCATCAAGAGTACCCCAGCATTATTAAGACCATTAAGAATTCCCTTTTTGATAGATCTTTTATATGCAAGTAGTGCCTGATCAAGATCGCGCGAAATCCCCTTTCCATACTCATAACAAATACCTATTTCATAAGCAGCAAGCTTGCTTCCTAATTTTTCAGCTATTAGAAAATGTCCAAACGAATCACCTTTTAAAATTCCATCCTCATTATAATCTCTGAGCAACACCCCTCGAAGATAGTGGCTCGCCATTCCATCAAATTTATCCAAAAAATAAAAAAACCTCTCTTTATAGTGCTGTACAACATGTAAACCCGCTTTAAGTGCCATCATAAAAGCTAACGATGCTATTTCATCTAAAGAGGTTGTTGCTTCATCCCAAATTCCTTTTTCTTCCTCTTGAAATCTTTCTCCAAGCTGAAGACAAACTGGAATCAAAGGAAGACATTCATCTGGATGAGAAGAAAGCTCATAACATTTTTTAAGGGAGGGAATATCACCTTGCACTGCGCAGTCAAATATAATACTTTTCCCTTCTTCAGTTTCATCATCTTCTATAAGATGAATTCCATAGTCACGTTTAGCTTTTACATCATTAAATTTAGCAGCTATTTGAAAATATTTTTTTATTTCTTCTGGATCGGCCTTTCCTCCCCAGCCCTTTTTAAGTCTAATGGCATAATTACCAAAAATAGGACTATGGGCGGGATTATCAGGATCAGCTGCTCTCATTGCTCGTTCTGAATAAAAAAAAGATTTCTGAAAATCTGACTGTGTTCCCCTTCCCTCTTCAAAGAAACAGGCTGCTGACTCTAAAGAAAGAACATCGTTGGACTCACAAGCCTGAAGAATCCAATATAAGATATCTTGTTCATTATCACAAAAAGAAGATGCTTTCTTTTGAGCATTGAGACATCCATGAAGAGCAGCAGAACGAAGAAAATATGTACGTAAATATGGATTCTTACCCTCAAACAATTGAGAGAGTTTGAAAAGTGACTCCTCAACAGAGGATTTACAAAGATGTCCCTCTAGGATTTTTATAATATTTGTTAAATCTTGCTCATCAGCTTTAATGATGATTCCCCTATTTCTCATGGCTATGAGACTTCTTGGATCACAAATCATTTTAGATCCTGGAAGAAGCTGTGAGCTAACA
Source organism: Alphaproteobacteria bacterium (assembly GCA_019752515.1). Taxonomy (GTDB): domain Bacteria; phylum Pseudomonadota; class Alphaproteobacteria; order UBA9655; family UBA9655; genus UBA9655. Next base: position 47,306 of record JAIEMB010000017.1, read on the forward strand.
AGATAGCTCGTTTTTTCAATCTCTCTACTTCCAGGAATGCAACCTATAGTATCCCCTCTTTCAGCAAGCTTCCCAAGAGCAAACCCTGCCGCTGGGTTCTTTTTCTTTTCAAGCTCACTTTTAAAAAGACGCTCATGCCACAGTTTTTTTTTGCGTTTTTGGAGTTTTGCTTTCTCTTTAGGAGAATCCGTTCTTTGAAATTGCTGATCAATTTCATTCATTTCTCTAAGAACCAAAGAGACATTGAACCATCCCTTCGCAACTGCATAAAGAGAAAATTCTCGCAAATCTTCATGAAATGTTTCGTCTTCAATATTTAAATGGCGACAGTAATGACGCGCAATAGGATTTCCCTTTAGAAAAGATTTAAAAAGACTTCTTGCTCGCTCATCATCTCCCCGCTCAAAGGCTTCAATAGCATCCCAAAGATGAGGAGCCGATGATAAAGGTTGCGTACTTAACACAAAAAACAATAATAAAATATTAAAAAAAGAACGAGATTTTTTAAAATACATAAACCCTGCTTATTAAAAAGATAACCGATATATTTTCATTTAGTGAATTCTCTAAAAATGTAAAGCTTATTTTTTATTTCTTCGTAACTACGAAGAGTTTTATGCATATTTTGAATAAGTACCCATTCAGATCCTCTGAATTCCACCTTATTCCCCTTTTAGAAATATTAAGGTAATGGTAAGAAAAATAAGTTCTTTTTACGAGGGTAAACTATGGATGACTTTTATTCAGCCTCTACGCAAGCATTAGAAGAGATCAATAATTTTTTTGAATCCTCTTGGCCGGACGCAGATGTGGAATTGCTAGATGATTCGCTAACAGTCATTTTACCAGGAGGAAGACAATACGTCATTAATAAGCATGGGGTAACCCGTCAGATATGGATTGCCTCACCGTTCACAGGTGCCCATCATTTTCAAAGGAAAGAAGGAAAATGGCTGTGCACAAGAACAAATACTCTTCTTGAAGACTTCCTTGCTGGAGAGAAAGATACACATGCTTCGTGAGCCTAGCTACCTCGAGAACACCCTAACCCAATCAAGACCAAAGAGTAGCAATCCCCAAATTCTACAAGAATTATGGCCGTATGTTAAACCTTATCCAAAAATTCTGTGCCTCTCTCTTATTACCATCATTATTGCCTCATTGACTGTGCTTGGCGTTGGGATGGGGATTCATTATTTTGTTGACTTTGGATTTTCCGAAAAATCTCCTTTCGGTCTTGCAGGCTCTGTCCTAGGACTCTTTGCTGTTGTTGTTATCATGGCAATGGCCAGCTATGGTCGGCTTTACTGGGTTGCACAATTGAGTGAGCGGATCGTAGCTGATCTAAGAAAATCCATTTTTAACCATCTTCTTATGCAAAATATTCATTTTTTTGAAACCATCAGCATTGGAGAAATTCAATCCCGACTGACAACGGATACGACGCTTTTACAGATTGTTCTGGGTACTTCAATACCTGTAGGACTTCGCAATGTCCTTATCATTTTAGGCGGCCTTATTCTTCTTATTCTCACAAGTCCTCTTTTAACAGGTATCATTCTCTTCCTGATCCCACTTGTCTTGATACCCATTCTTATTTATGGCAGGCGCGTTCGCAGGTTCTCTCGTCTTGCTCAAGAAAAAACCGCTGATGTATCGACCCAACTTGATGAAACCTTTGGAGCTATTCGAACGATTCAGGCATTTTGCCAAGAAACGCATATGATGAAGCTATTCGCAGCTCAAGTAGAAACCACTTACAAAGCTTCTCTTAAACGGGTTAAAGCTCGAGCCTCTTTAACTGCGCTTGTTATGATCCTTGTATTTGGTGGGGTAAGTGCTGTGTTATGGTATGGAGGTCAAGGTGTTCTGGAAGGACACCTCACAGCAGGGCAACTCTCTGCCTTTGTTTTTTATGCTGCCGCTGTTGCAGGTGCTGCTGGCTCTTTAAGCGAAATTCATGGGGATATCTTACGAGCAGCCGGCGGTATTGAGCGGATGTTTGAGTTTTTAGCCCTTAACCAGAGCCTTAAAGTTGCTGCAAACCCACAATCCCTCCCCTGCCCTCTTCGAGGCCATCTTCAATTTCAAAACGTGAGCTTTTCTTACCCTTCTCGTCCTCATCATGTTGTTTTAAGAGATATCTCTTTTGAAGCCTACAAAGGAGAAACCATAGCCCTTGTAGGACACTCAGGTGCTGGTAAAACAACTATATTTAATCTCATCATGAGGTTTTATGACCCTTTAAATGGCCATATTTTTATTGATGGCATTCCTATTGAAGACCTTGACCCTCATACTCTACGACGTGTTATTGGTCTTGTTCCTCAAGAACCTGTCCTTTTTACGAGCAATTTTTACGAAAACATACGTTTTGGAAATTTGGAAGCTTCCGATGAGGAAGTAAAATCCGCAGCCATAGCCGCCTATGCGGATGAATTTATTGAACCTCTGCCCCTAGGATACCATACGCTTATTGGTGAAAAAGGTGTGGCTCTTTCGGGGGGGCAACGTCAAAGGATAGCCATTGCCCGCGCCATTCTCAAAAACCCTTCTCTTTTACTTCTTGATGAAGCCACCAGTGCCCTTGATACGGAAAGCGAACGAAACGTCCAAAAAGCTCTTGCATCCCTAAAACAGGACCGCACAACCCTTATCATTGCCCATCGTGAATCGACTATTCAAAAAGCTGATCGAATTGTGAGGATAGGTTAGGAAGTGTACTAAGGTTGTCATATAATTAATTTTAAAAAACGCACCGTTTCTAAAAATTCACTTAACTGACTTTTTTCACGAGCAATTACCTCTCCATCCTCTCCCCAAACTCGGCGTTGTTCATGTTCATGAAGGTGGGAAAAATCCCAGGCTTTCTCGGGAGAGAGATGATTTTGTGTAACCAAATAAGAAAGAGAAAAAGAAGATGTCAACGTCACAAGATGAACAAAAGCCGTAAGTTTAAAGTCCGTTAGACTCACCAGAAATTCTTTAACTCTATCTTCTTCATCAGAAGATAAAGAAGATATTGAAAGGGATGTCGTGGGTTTTAAGGTAATACCTAAATTTCTATTTATCTCCTTTATCATAGGAGACCAGTGCTGTTCTTGGAGTGTCATAAGAGAGTCTGGTGTTGTTTCCCAAAATAAGATCACATCTCTTGTAACAGCCTGAAGAACAAAATAAATATAAGCATCCCTATCTTCAGCCACCAAATCAAGGGCAGTTGCAATAAGGCTAGTAAGCGGTTTTTGGCGAAAATCAGGAGAAGTATCTTTTTCCCATTCCTCTTCAACCGCTTTGGACAACGCTAAAGTTGGGACTTGCATAGGGTTTCCCTGAGGTGTTTTAAGTGGTTGATGATGAATAGAGATGTTAAACATTGATGAACCCTAATTCAGCAAATGTTTCTTGAAGCTCTTTCGGTAAGGGAGCACAAAAGGACATATTCTTTCCATCAGGCATCGGGAGAATAAGAGCTTGCGCATGCAAATGCAAAAGCTTACGGCCTAGCGGAAAGGCCTCCTTTCCACCGTATTTTCCATCACCCATAATAGGCGTTTTCAGACCCTCAGCACAATGAACTCTCAGTTGATGCATACGTCCTGTTTTAGGAATAAGTTCAAGCCATGCAACTTTATTTCCAAGAGAATCAATAGTGCGGTAATAAGTTGTTGCACGAGCTCCTTCTTCTTGATCAATGCGGACCTTTTCTCCCATAGCATCTGCTTTCTTTGAAAGGGGTAAGGAAATAACACCTTCTCTCTTCTTAGGCACACCACAAACAAGGGCCCAATAGACTTTCTGAACTGTGCGTTCTTTAAAAGCTTGGGTTAGCCAGCGGGCCATGGAAAGGGTTTTTGCAAACACGAGAACACCTGAGGTATCCCGATCCAAACGATGAACCAGCCTCGGCTTACAATCCTCCCTGTAAGCTTCCAACATTGCATCCAAAGATTTACTTTGTTTCGTCCCCCCTTGTACAGCAATGCCTGCAGGTTTATTAATGACGATTATATCATTATCTTCAAATAATATGAGGTCTTTCAACCATTTCTTATCTGCAGTCGTAAGTGCTTTAAGAAGCTTCTGGGGAACATCAACGGAAAGATTCAAAAAAACCTTTGGAAAGGATATAATTTGCCCTTCCTCAACACGTGTAGAAGGTTTAGCTTTTTCTCCTTGGACTCTCAAATTACCTTTACGTGCAGCTTTTTCAATTAATCCTTGAGGAAGAGATGAAATCCAGAGGCGAAGACAACGATCTAACCGTATGCCGTTTCCTTGATCTTCTACAATTTTTTCAATTAACTCTTCAGCCATGTTGCATTTCATATAAACGGGAGACGGTACGGTCAAACGTCCCTCCCTGTGAGTAAAGATATTCAGGAGCTGTATCTGCTGCAGCTATGAGCCAGACTTTTTTGTCATATAGGATATCAATAAGAGTTGTAAAGCGATGAGCTTCATTGTGGTCCTCAGCAACCATTTTTGGAATACCCCATAAAATGAGCGTATGAATGTGATGCGCAAGATCCAAATATTCATTACGCCCGTAAGCTTTTCCGCATAAATCATGAAAGTTTGCCCATGCAACCCCCTTAGCAAGGCCTTTTAGAGGGAGAAGAGGTCCTTCCCTTTCTAAAATGACGTCAAGCATAGGCGCTCCGTCCGTTAGCTCACCCCAAATGGTAAGAAGATGTCTTTTTGTTTCCTCATTACAGGGTGTAAAATACCGCTTTTGTGTTGCTAGTTTGAGACAACGATAGTCGATCTCTCCTTGTAGATGGTAAACATCCAAATGCTTTTCTAAAAGTGAAATAAAAGGAACAAATCGTTCCCGATGGAGCCCCTTATCATACAGATTCTCGGGAGAGATATTTGATGTTGCAACCATAATAACTCCTTCTTGAAACAATCCTTCAAAAAGGCGACGCATCACCATAGCATCTGCAATATTCGTGACTTGAAATTCATCAAAACAGAATAGTTTTGCCTTTTTAGAAGTTTTTTTAATCAATTCAGGGAGAGCACCCTCATTTTTTACGTTCATTCCGTGAAGAGTTTGGTGAATTCCTCTCATAAATTCATCAAAATGAATTCTTATTTTGGGCGTTTTTTGAATATGCTTATAAAAGAGATCCATAAGAAAGGTTTTCCCTCGTCCCGGTTCTCCCCATATATAAAGTCCCTTTGCGACGGGTTGTTTTGACATAAATGAAAAAGCACGAGTTGTTTCTAAGGCTTGATAAAGATTGTGTAAATAATATAGAACTCCCTGCTGATGCGAATTCTCATGAAAAGCTCGTCTAAGACACCCTGTCTCATAAGCGTCCCACAGAGGGCCTGTTTTCATTATTTCAGTATTTTTCTTCATCATTATTCAAAACTATGGTTATGTAATCCCTATGACATTATTTGACTTAAAAGCCTATGATCTTCATCAAGCTAGAACCCAAAGTGGTTTCAAAAGGTACACTTTTCTTTATGAGCATGTCGGAAAGGAGCTTACCTCTCGCACCCAAGATATCAAGAGGAAGTTTAACAAAGCTCTTAATCTTTCTCCGCATCCTCTTTCTTATCCAAGTTTTCATCAACCTTTTCGAGAGAGAAGCTTAACTCTTCCGAAAGAATCATATGATCTTATTTTTAGCTGCCTTCAAGGACATTGGGTAAATGACTTGCAAACTCACTTAAAAGAGATTCACGAATGCCTTCAACCGGATGGACTATTTTTAGGTGCTTTGTGGGGAGGAAAGACATTATGGGAGTTGAGAGAAAGCCTTCTTCAAGCCGAGCTTCTGGTCTCAGGCGGTGTCTCACCCCGTATCGCACCTATGCTTCACCCTTCTGATGCGCCTCTTTTATTAGGGCGTGCTGGATTTTCCTCTCCTGTCATAGATAAAGAAACAATCATTGTTACCTACTCATCACTCATCAACCTAATGAGAGATCTAAGAGGTATGGGAGAAGCCAACAAACTCCATGATCGCTTAAAAACGTTTACTCCTCGCAGTCTATTCGAAAAAGCAGAAGATCACTATAGGCAAACCTACAGCCTTTCAGGCCATAAAATACAGGCAACCTTTGAAGTCATATATTTCACAGGCTGGAAATGAATCATCTACAATTAATACTTACAGATTAGTTTAATATAACGCTCGAATTAAATATTTTTATATTTATCTTATTCAAATATTAATTTTACCAGTTGCTACCTAATAATCTTCATAAACACTTGCGTAATTCCTTATAAATTTATTTCGATAATAAATAATACATTACTTTGTTTTATATATTTGTTAATACTTATACTGTACTATGCAAAGGGTAAATAAATAGCTTTAGGGAGGCTACTATGATTAAGAAATTTGCGTTTGCGCTTGGTGTGACAAGCATGTTGAGTGATGCTCAATCTGCTTCTGAATTAACAAAAAGTACTTTTGAAGAAGACAATCATACTAGAGGACTTCGCCTTGCATCACCTTCAAAAGAAATAAAAAACAATCAGAATACAATAAAAATAATTGGCGAAAATATTCAAAGACAAAATAAAACAAATTCTTTTATTCCATCTTTAAAAGAAACAATTTCTATAAAAGGTAGTATTCAACATACAATCCTTAATTTTCCACGAAGCAAAGAGAACAAAAGAACCTTAAGGAAACAAAGAAAAGCCATGTTAGCTGAAGTAAGATCTCTTAAGAAAAAAGCAAGAAAGCAGGCTATAGAAAAAAAGAGAAAAGCAAGATTAGAAGCAAGACGTTTAAATAAAGCAAAGAGAAAATTATTAAGTAGTAAAAAAAGGGAAGCGCTAAAAAAAGAAAGACATGCGCACAAAAAAATAGCTGCAAAAATAAAAGCAAAAAGAAATCATAGGAACAGATCTAAAAAATCTCTCGTGTCACACAGAAATTTAGTGTCAGCGTTAAATAAATTTTTATTAACCGGAACATCTAAGGCCTCATTGCGTGCACAAAGTAGCAGAGTTCCTCTTGAAGTAAGACACACCAAAACTCCTGTTCAAACAATAACACAAAATGTAGAGAAACCTTCTGTCCAGATTAAGCCATTAAAATTAAAGCCGAATCCTATTGCGAGGGAAATTGTAAAGAAAACCCCTCTCAAATCTCTACCAAACACCAAAATCAATCTTAGACAGCAAACTACCCCAGCATTTGGAAGGCCACTTTCTCAACAGGCAAGATCCGTACGCTCTACAACTCATTATAAAATAGATAGAGCTGTTTCTGAATTACTAACCGCCATGTCCTCTCCGGCAAAATCATTTATGGAAGTCAAAGCGAACGCCGAATCCACAAAAGGCCAAAGCTCAACTCTTGGGCATATTGCTAGGAATATAGAATTGATCAATGCGCAAGAGAGGGAACCTGTTACGTTGATAGAGAAACAAGTCGCAATGACTCCTAAAGCCGAATCAATTGTATTAGGTATTGAAGCTGTCTCTTCAAATTCTCCTCAAATATCACAGCAAATGAGAAATATTGCTGAGGAGAAAACCATGGATATAGAACAACCACAAATAGAACTAGCAGCTGTAAATACTCCTATATTATCTAAATCTTCATCCATTCAAGAAACTGGTATAGAATTAGATGATAAACCAGTTTTGCAACAAATAGCTAGCCATCCAGTAACTAAAGATGCAATACAAAATGTAGTCGAATTTGCCCAACAAGTTGTTGGAGGCATTCAACAACTCCATAATGAGGTAACCCAGCGCTTAGGTGTTAATGACGAGCACAGGGAAGATCAGACAGTAGCTAATACTACTCTTTCTCAATTAGAGCTCAATGAAGAACTACCCACAGTCAGTCAGGTTTCTGACGGAGATGAGGCTCAACGTAGAAATGACCAGCCTGAAGGAGAAGAGGTTTCCGCTCGTGATCCTCATCAACCTAATGCTGTTGCAGATCTTCTCGCTGTAAACGGAGAGGATCAACAAATACACGCTGACGCTCTAGTTGAAGATCACGAAGAAGAACAACGCGATGAAGAAATTGCCGATCGCGATGCTGATCAACCCAATACTGTTGCAGACCTTCTCGCTCAAAACGGAAGTGCGCAAGAAATCCGCATTGACGCCCTTGGTGAAGATCACGAAGAAGAACAACGTGATGAAGAGATTGTTGATCGCGGCGCTGATCTACCCGATCCTGTAGCAGATCTACTTGCTGTCAACGGAGGTGACCAAGAAATCCATGTTGAGGCTCTTGATGAGGAGCACAGAGACGATCAACACGATGAAGAGATTGTTGATCGCGGCGCTGATCAACCCAATCCTGTAGCAGATCTACTTGCTGTCAACGGAGACGCTCAACAAATCCGCGTTGACGCCCTCGCTGATGAGCACAGAGATGATGAGCCTGAAGAAGAGGTAGTTGATCGCGGCGCTGATCTACCCGATCCTATACCAGATCCTTTGGCTGTCAACGGAGACGGTCAAGAAATCCGCGTTGATGCCCTCGGTGAGGATCAGCACAGAGATGATGAGCCTGAAGAAGAGGTAGTTGATCGCGGCGCTGATCTACCCGATCCTGTAGCAGATCTACTTGCTGTCAACGGAGGTGACCAAGAAATCCATGTTGAGGCTCTTGATGAGGAGCACAGAGACGATCAACACGATGAAGAGATTGTTGATCGCGGCGCTGATCAACCCAATCCTGTAGCAGATCTACTTGCTGTCAACGGAGACGCTCAACAAATCCGCGT
>JAIEMB010000014.1 GCA_019752515.1 Alphaproteobacteria bacterium
AGTAGCACCGCCTGCTGTGCCTAAACCCGCAGCATCTGTGACACCACCTGCTCCTGCTCCGGCACTACCTGCGGTTCCGCCTGCTCCAGCAGCTGTACCTGCGGCGCCAGTACCAGTGAAACCTGTAGTAGCACCGCCTGCCGTGTCTAAACCCGCAGTATCCGCGACACCACCTGCTCCTGCTCCGGCAAAACCTGCGGTTCTGTCTGCTCCAGCAGCTGTACCTGCGGTTCCTGCTCCAGCGAAACCTATAGTAGCGCCGCCTGCTGCTGCTAAACCTGCTGTACCTCCCGCTACAGCTGCTACACCTGCAAAACCTCCAATCGTGCCCGTATCAGCATCGGCGCCGGTAAAGTAGGAGGAAAGAAAGCTTGAAACAAACTGTGACCATTAATAATTAGGAGTTAAATAAAACAATGAAATTCAGAAATCCTTTTTTCGTTAGTATGTTTGTCCTGTGTGCGTCCTCTCTTTACGCTGAATCCTCACCTCCCATATCATCTCCACCAGCATCATCTCCTACAACATCTCAACCCACTCACGGGATTGCGATTTTTGGTGATATACAGTATCCGGCCGATTTCACCCATTTTAAGTATGCCAATCCCGATGCTCCGAAGGGTGGGGTTATGAAAGGGGGAACTTTTGGGAGCTTTGATAACTTTAACCCTTTTATCATCAAAGGAAATGCTGCTATTGGGTCGGGGTCTCTTCATTGTACTCTTTTGGCTATGGCAGGAGATGAACCTATGTCAATGTATGCCTATTTGGCAGAAAAGGTTGAACTTGCACCAGACCGAAAAAGTGTAACATTTACTTTAAACAAGAATGCAAAATTTTCTGATGGAACAACCGTTACACCTGATGATGTAATTTTCTCCTTCAATATTCTTAGAGAAAAAGGGATTCCTTTCTTTGCCCAATATTATCATGACGTGAAAGCTGTTGAAAAAAGTGGCCCTGAACAAGTTCGGTTTGTTTTTTCAACAGATAAAAATAAAGAGCTTCCTGTTATTTTAGGGCAATTGGCTGTGTTCTCAAAGGCTTACTTTGAAAAGCATGATTTTGAAAAAGGCGATCTCATCCCTCCGGTTGGATGCGGACCCTATAAAGTTAAGAGTTTTCAAGCAGGACAAACCGTATCTTATGAGCGCGTGCCAGGGTGGTGGGGTGAAAATATTCCCTCTCAGAAAGGACAGAGTAATTTTGATCTTACTTATGCCTATTATCGGGATCAAGATGTTCTTTTTGAGGCGTTTAAAGCAGGGGAGTTTGATTTTCGTCAGGAAAGTATAGCAAAAAATTGGATGCAAGGATATGACATTCCGGCTGTGAAAGAAGGAAGGATTATTAAGATGGAAACGACTAATGCCCTTCCTCAAGGAATGCAAATGTTTGCCTTTAATACACGTAAGCCTATTTTTAAGGATCGGAAAGTAAGGGAAGCTCTCACGAAAGCCTTTGACTTTGAGTGGGCTAATAAAAACCTTTTTTTCAATGCCTATACGCGTAATCTTAGCTATTTTAATAACTCGGATATGGTCTCTTCTGGTCTTCCTCAAGGGGAAGAACTCAAAATTCTTGAAACTTTTAAAAACGAATTACCACCAGAAGTGTTTACGAAAGTGTTTAAGTTACCTGTGACCAATGGAATGGGGAATGATCGAAAGATTATGGCCGAAGCAGATAAATTATTAAAAGAAGCGGGTTGGATTGTTAAGAATGGCAAGCGAGTAAACGAAAAAACAGGACAACCTTTTACATTTGAATTTCTCCTTAATGAGCCGGTATATGAGCGGATTGCTGCTGCCTATCAACGGAGCTTAGCTTCTTTAGGCATTCAGATGACGATTCGAACGGTGACGCCTTCTCAATACATAGAAAAAGCAGAAACATATGATTATGATATGATCATTGCTACCATTCCTGAGACGGAAACGCCTGGGAATGAGCAACGAGAGTTTTGGGAAACAAAGACGGCAGATGTTAAAGGAGGTTACAACCTTTCGGGAGTTAAGGATTCTGTTGTAGATAAAATTGTTGAACTTCTCATTGATTCACCCGATAGATCTGTTCTTAAAGATCGTGTTCATGCTCTCGATCGTGTATTGCTTTGGGGCTATTATGGTGTCCCTAATTATCATAGCAAGCTTAGTCGTTTTGCTTATTGGAATAAGTTTGGTATGCCTGATATTAAGCCTAAAGATGGTATAGGGTTGAGCACATGGTGGGTGGACCCCGAGTTAGAGAAAAAAGTGAAGGGTTAAGGAGAAATGCTCTCTTATTTACTAAGGCGGCTTCTCCTCGTTATTCCGACGCTTTTTGGTATTATGGTGATTAACTTTATTATTATTCAAGCGGCTCCAGGGGGACCTGTTGAGCAAATGATAGCTAAAATTCGAGGGAGCAACGTGGATGCGACTGCTCGCCTAACAGGGGCAGGATCGGAGACGATGCATTCTGTTGAGCAGTTTGGGGAGTCTCACGTCTTTGAGTCTAAATATCGGGGTGCCCAAGGGCTTGATCCCGAATTTATTGCGAAACTTGAGAAAATGTTTGGTTTTGATAAACCGCCGCTTGAGCGTTTTCTCCTCATGATAAAAAATTATCTGACCTTTAATTTTGGTGATAGTTATTTCAAGGATCGTTCAGTCATTGGCTTGATCATTGAAAAAATGCCGGTTTCGATTAGCATTGGTCTTTGGACAACCCTTTTTATGTACTTTATTTCCATACCTCTTGGAATTCGAAAGGCTGTTCAGGATGGTACACCTTTTGATGTTTGGTCCAGTGTCATAGTGATTATAGGATATGCCATTCCGAGCTTTTTATTTGCGATTCTCCTTATTGTTCTTTTTGCAGGGGGTAGTTTTTGGTCTATTTTTCCCCTTCGTGGATTGGTATCAGATAATTGGCATCAAATGAGCTTCATTCATAAAATTCTTGATTATTTGTGGCACATGGTTCTCCCCATTACAGCGCTTGTCATTAGTGCTTTTGCGAGCCTGACCCTCCTTGTAAAGAACTCTTTTTTGGAAGAGATAAACAAGCAATATGTGGTTACTGCGCGAGCGAAAGGCTTGACAGAGCGGCGGGTTCTTTTTGGCCACGTTTTCAGGAATGCAATGCTGATTGTCATTGCAGGAATGCCATCAGCATTGATTCATATTTTCTTTATGGGTTCTCTTCTTATTGAAGTTATTTTTTCCTTGGATGGTTTAGGTCTTTTAGGGTTTGAGTCGGCCATTAATAGGGACTATCCAGTGGTTTTTGGAACCCTTTATATTTTTACCCTTTTGGGACTTTTTCTTCATATTATAGGCGATCTTACCTACACTTTTGTTGATCCTCGAATTGATTTCGAGAAAAGGATGGGATAAGTGACTTTATCTCCTCTTACTCTCCGACGGCTCGCCCAATTTAAAGCAAATAAAAGAGGTTATGTTTCTTTGTGGCTTTTTATGCTTCTTTTTAGTGTGACTCTTTTTGCTGAGTTTATAGCCAACGATAAGCCTCTACTTCTTAAGTATGATCAACATTATTACTTTCCTATTTTTAAAGAATATCCCGAAACGACCTTTGGTGGAGAATTTGAGACAGAAACTAATTATCGTGATCCTTTTGTGAAGGAGTTGATTAATAAAAAAGGATGGATGATTTGGCCTCTTATTCCCTATAGCTACAATACGGTAAATTATGATTTGCCCGTTCCCGCACCTGCACCACCGTCGAAGGAGAATTGGTTAGGTACGGATGATCAAGGAAGGGATGTTCTCGCGCGGTTAATATACGGATTTCGTATTTCTGTTCTCTTTGGTCTTACTTTAACTCTGTTTAGTTCTTTTTTTGGCGTAACGGCGGGAGCTATCCAGGGATATTTCGGGGGGCTTATCGACCTTATGTTTCAGAGGTTCATGGAGATATGGTCCGGAATGCCTGTCCTCTATTTATTGATTATTTTAGCAAGCCTTGTGCAACCAAACTTTTGGTGGCTTTTAGGTTTGATGCTTCTCTTTAGTTGGATGGCTCTGGTTCCTGTTGTAAGGGCTGAATTTTTAAGAGCCCGTAATCTGGATTATGTTAAAGCTGCACGCGCCTTAGGTCTTGCAACACCACGTATAATTTATCGTCATGTTCTCCCTAATGCTATGGTCGCGACGTTAACTTTTATGCCCTTTATTTTAAATGGTTCAATTACAACGTTGACTGCACTTGACTTTTTGGGATTTGGATTGCCACTGGGCTCACCTTCTTTAGGGGAAATGCTTAATCAAGGAAAGAATAATCTTCAAGCACCGTGGCTTGGAATAACAGCCTTTGTTGTACTTGCGGTCATGTTAACCCTTTTGATTTTCATTGGAGAGGCTGTAAGAGATGCCTTTGATCCACGAAAGGCTAAACAATGACAAAACCATTGCTTTCTATTGAGAATTTAAGTGTTCATTTCAGGCAAGAAAATAAAGTTATTGAGGCTGTAAAATCGATTTCCTTTACACTCGATCCCCATGAGACAGTTGCGATTGTGGGGGAAAGCGGTTCTGGTAAATCAGTAACAGCTCTTTCTATCCTTCAGCTGCTTCCCTATCCGAAGGCATTGCATCCCAGCGGGCATGTGTATTTTCATGGACAGGACTTGGTGGGAGCAGGAGAAGATAAACTTCGGAAAATTCGTGGAAATAAAATAGCCATGATTTTTCAAGAGCCGATGACATCGCTAAATCCTTTGCACAATATTGAAAAACAAATTGGGGAAGTGCTTCAAATCCATAAAGGCCTTACGGGTGAGCCTGCACGTAAGCGTTGTATTGAACTTTTGGAGATGGCCGGTTTTAAGGATGGAAAAGCGCGTCTTCAAGCTTATCCCCACCAGCTTTCAGGGGGCCAACGGCAGCGTGTTATGATCGCAATGGCATTGGCGTGTGAACCGCAAATTTTAATTGCGGATGAGCCTACAACCGCACTTGATGTTACCATCCAGGCAAAGCTCCTTAATCTTATGAAAAAACTTCAGAAGAAGTTGGGAATGGCGATGCTTTTGATCACGCATGACCTTGGCATTGTTCGAAAAATGGCTGACCGAATTGTGATTATGAAGGATGGTCATATGGTCGAAGAGGGGGAAGTGGAAACAGTTTTTACCAATCCGAGCTCTTCCTATACGCGGCATCTTATTAATTCTTTCCCGAGAGGAGAGGCTGTTATCGTCTCTTCTGAAATGCCGATTCTCCTTAAAACGGACCATCTTAAGGTCCATTTTGATGTTCATGAAGGGCTCTTGAGGAAGAAAGTAGGTAGTATTCGCGCCGTGGATGATGTAACCATTAGTTTGAAAGAAGGGCATACTCTCGGCATTGTGGGGGAAAGTGGTTCTGGAAAGACAACCCTTGCTATGGCACTCCTTCGTCTTGAAAAAAGTCATGGAAATATTTGGTTTGAAGACCATGAAATCCAAGATCTTTCCCGTAAAGCGATGCGCCCTTTTCGTCGTGAGATGCAGGTCGTTTTTCAAGATCCCTATGGTTCATTAAGTCCGCGCATGAGTGTGGGACAAATTGTAGCTGAGGGACTTGAAATTCATGGCATAGGTAAGGCATCTCAAGACCGAGATCTTCAAGTTATTAATGCCCTTATGGAAGTTGGCTTAGATCCTGAAGCCCGTCACCGTTATCCCCATGAATTTTCTGGAGGACAGCGTCAACGTATTGCTATTGCGCGCGCCATTGCCTTAAAGCCCAAGCTTGTGGTTTTAGATGAACCTACGTCCGCTCTCGATCGTTCGGTTCAGGTCGATATTATCGACCTTTTACGGAAACTCCAATTTACACATAAGCTTGCCTATCTTTTTATCAGCCATGATTTAGCTGTGGTCAGGGCTATTAGTCATGACGTTTTGGTTATGAAAAAAGGAAAAATCGTTGAACGTGGTTCAGCCTTTGATATTTTTACATCCCCCCAAGAACAGTATACAAAGGCCCTATTAAAGGCAGCGTTTGACCTAAAGATTGTGTGACTTATTTTCCTATTATATCCGCATACATCTCTTTGCTTTCTAATGCGCAACCTGGTTGCGCTCCTGTTTGGGCAAATGCCACCAAACCATTCAACTCTTCACACAGGACGCAGTATAGCATCTTTAATTTCGACCACAGGAGTTTTAGAACCTGGTGCAACACCTGGCATAATGGCGGGGTAAATGTAGAAAGCTTGATCATTTTTATCCACGGTAAATTCAAGGGTGAGAGTTTGCCATTGACCATCACCTGAATGAGGCATGGACTTAGCTTTTTGATGAAGAGGATAACCCCAGTATTGGATATAAGCGCCTGGAGTGTCACTTTTAACATCAACCTCAAAGCTGATTGTTTTTTCATTTAAAGCAGCCATGTCAGGTCTTGATAATTGCTGATAAAAAACATATCCATCTCCTTCAATCGCAAGATGTCCTTTCCCTAGTGACGTTACACCAAGAGGAACGTTCGTTCCGCGTTTTTGTGCAGGATCAAGAACCAATTTATAGCCCTGGGGAATAGCTTTTTCAGAGGCTGCGTGAAAAGAAGAATTAAAAGTTAAGGAAAGAGTTTGTTCTATTTCGCGAATTTTAACGCCCCTAATCTCAACTTCAGGAGTTTTAGAACCTGGTGCTATACCTGGCATAATGGCAGGGTAAATGTAGAAAGCTTGATCATTTTTATCCACGGTAAATTCAAGGGTGAGAGTTTGCCATTGACCATCACCTGAATGAGGCATGGACTTAGCTTTTTGATGAAGAGGATAACCCCAGTATTGGATATAAGCGCCTGGAGTGTCACTTTTAACATCAACCTCAAAGCTGATTGTTTTTTCATTTAAAGCAGCCATGTCAGGTCTTGATAATTGCTGATAAAAAACATATCCATCTCCTTCAATCGCAAGATGTCCTTTCCCTAGTGACGTTACACCAAGAGGAACGTTCGTTCCGCGTTTTTGTGCAGGATCAAGAACTAATTGATAGCCTCGAGGAATGGCTTTTATAGAGGTTGCATTAAATGAAGAATTAAAGGCTGGAAGAAGATGTATTTGATTTTTAATAAAATTATCTTCCTTGTGTAAGACCTCAGCTTTTTCATGTTTGGTAGGTAAAGCGCCGTTCTCATCTTTCCTAGGATCAAACTCACCAAATTGAAAGGCAGAGTCTAATTGTTTAGCTTTTTCAAAAAACAAGTAGTTTGCGTTGTGTTCTTGAGGAAAAGGGATGAGGGATTTGTGCGCAGGGGTAATTGATACGCAGCATTTATTGAGATTCCATTTATGTGTGAAAGTGGTTGGAATAAACCGAAAAGGTAGTATATTTCCATGAGTCTCATCCAAGGGAAGGGATTTTATAGCCTCTGGTTCTTGCATTAAATACGCATTAGTGAAGTTAGCGATACTCTCAAAAAAATCCTCCATTATCTTTAATAAATCACCTAGCTTTGATTTTGTTTTTTGATCCTTAAGTTTTTGATTCTTAAGGGCGTTGCGTATGAGATATTCTAATTCAGCATAGCTTCCATTAAGCATTGCCTTAGCTAAAGAACGCGCTTGCCGTGGTTTTCTTTCATCTTCCTTAAATATACCTACATAGTTTTTTTGTGCCCAATATTCCTCATGTGTCATACCTCTAGATGTGAAAGGGAAAGGGTGTTTTCTATAAGGAGGCGAGATTAACATAAAAGAGAAGGAGGAAAACCGATCTTCTGTAAAAGTGGTTGGAACATATTCTAAAGATGCTGTATCTCCAAGTTCTTTATCGGAAGGAAGAACCTTTACAACCTCTTGTTCCTTCTCTAAATATTCTTTTGTAAAGTTAGAAATATACACATTAAAATTATCCATTGTATTTAATAAAATGTGTAGCTTTGACTCTGTTTCTCGACTTTTAACTTCTTGGTTTTCAAGGGTGACGAGAATGTTTTTTTGCAAGTCTGCATATCGCCCCCTGATCATTGCATCAATTAAAGAAAAAGCTTGCTGTTGACGCTTTTCACCTTCTTTTAGGGCTTTTTTTAACTCGTTTTCTCTTTCCTGATACGCTAGAAAAAGTTTAGCTAGATGCTGCTCATTACCTTGTTCAATGAAGTATCGAATTTCTGAAATAGTGTTTAACGCGCTTTTCAGTGTTTTTCTTTCATCTGAGCTGTGATCAAAAAAACGCATATAACTAGAAATCTTATGTAAGAGATAAAAGTGTTCTCCTAAAGAAATGGCTTCTTCTAATGCCTTTTGGCTTAAGAGAGAAATGTTCCCATTTTTTTTTACAAATTGCTCCGCAGCATTTTTTATTTGTTGTTTTTTCTCTAAAATGGATATGTTTGCGATTTTCCAACTATTTTCATCTCGGATATTTAATTGTGACGGCTTGTCTTCAAGTAATTCATTAATTATTAAGAGCTTGATTCTGTATGACGATTCATTTTTAATGAGAGTAGATGAAGTTAGATTAGATGATATTTTTTCTTCAAGTTTTAAGCGTTTTGCCTGAAGCTTATCTTCATTGTTCCAATCATTGGAAAGCTCAAAATTTTGTCCTGCATGCACAAATGTAGTTGTGGTTAGCAATAAAAAAAATAAATAATTCTTCATAGCTTAACAATCCTCAAAAATAAGTCGAATTAAATCAATAACCATAATTGAGATGTAAGAGCACTTAAGAAAAGTGTAAACCCCTTTATGAAAATTATTTCTTGATCTTGGCGATTTTCGTAATAGCGCTTTGAAAAAAAGAAAATATTTTTAGTGCTACTGATAGTATGGCTTGATGTACCGAAATCTAGTAGATTTAAATGATCTAGGTCCGCTCTTGACCGCTCAGTTCAGATAAATCTTGAATGTGGGTACTACTTTACACGCGGTAGTTGATTCCATTCTTGCGTAAAAGAGGGACTTTTGAGGCAAGCCTTAGGGCGCCATGTTTTATGAAAACCCTCACTTGCAAAGATTACAGAGCCTCGCCCAAACTGGGCGTTGAGCTTATCAAATGCTTTAAGGAGAGATTTGCGTTTTTCTATCTCTTCTTTGTTTTGGAAAAGAGAATGAGGAACTTTTTCTGCTGAATAGATTTGAAGAGCCGTGACACCTGTCTTTTTATAAAAAGAACCGTTTTTGAAAATTTTCTCTAAGCCAGATATAGCAGCCTTAATGAGAGCAGCTGTGTCTTGAGAAGGAAAGGGGAGGGGTATAACACATGCATTTGAATAATACGTTTCACCTTTTTGAAATCGATTTGTATGAATAAAGACATTTAAGGCGCATGTCAGGCTCTGTTGCTGCCGTAATTTTTGAGCAAGAGAGCTCGCATGAAAGCTCACAGCTTGTCGTAAGATTTCAAATGAAGTGACAGGTATGCCAAAAGATCGTGAAGAAATGAGATTTTTTTTGGGAGGGGAGATCTCTTCAAGAGAGAGGCAAGGAATTCCTTTAAGCTCAAGGGCTGTTCGTGATAAAACAACGTTAAAAATCTTCCGTATTTTGTGAGGATCGGTTTGAGCGAGATCGCTTGCCGTTTTTAACCCTAAATGGGAGAGCTTTTTTGACCACTGGGGGCCAATTCCCCATATGTCTTGAAGGGAGAGCTGACGTAATGCTGTATTAATTTCGTCCGGTCTTAGAAGGACACAGCATCCAGACGAATGCTTTTTTGCTAAATGATTTGCAACTTTTGCAAGTGTTTTTGTAGGTCCTATTCCAATGCTGACGGGGATGCCCGTCCAAAGCTTAACGATTTTCCTGATAAGGCATGCATAAGAAAAGAGATCTTTTTCTGGAACAAGGCTTAAATTAAGAAAAGCCTCATCAATGGAGTAAATTTCTAGAGAGGGACTAAACTGTCTAAGCGTTTCCATCACCCGAGAGGACATATCTCCATAAAGAGAAAAATTAGAAGAAATAACTTTCACATGACCTTTTTTGATAATGTCTTGGATTTTAAAAAGAGGAGCTCCCATTTGGATGCCAAGGGCTTTTGCTTCGGATGACCTTGCAATCGCACATCCATCATTACTGGAGAGGACAATGACGGGTTTTCCTTCAAGATGAGGCTGAAAAACTCTCTCACATGAAACAAAAAAAGAATTACAGTCCACAAGAGCAATTATAGGTTTCATGGGAGAGGATGGATGGCATTTGTTACCACTCCCCAAATCGAAAAGTCTTCATCCTCTGCGATAAAAAGAGGAGGGTAATTCTTATTTTCGGCACATAGCCAAATTTTATTCCCCCTCTTTTTCAGCCTCTTTACGGTCATTTCACCATTTAAAACCGCAATAATAACTCTTCCTGATGTAGGAGTGAGAGAGCGATCCACAATGAGAATATCGCCGGGAAAAATGCCAGCTCCTATCATGGAGTCACCTGTAACGCGCACGAAAAAGGTCGCGGCTTTATGCTTGATAAGGTAAGTATTGAGGTCAAGAGTTCCTTCACTAAAATCATCGCCAGGCGAAGGAAATCCAGCTTGAACCCGTGATTCAAAAAGAGGCATGGGTAAGGAAGAAAGCGCGCTGACAGGTATTACCCTATTGATTTCCAATTTTATCATAGGAACCACTCTTTCAAAACAAAGTTAAAACACCATTAATTTTTGTACAGAAATAACAGACAAAAGGAAAGGAGAATTTTCCCTTTGATTGGAGATGAACCTTAAGAATGGTTTCAAGATGGGCAATTGAAAAAATTGTTATCCATCCCACAGCCATGAGAGATTAAAAGAAGAGAGAGGGAGGAATAGGATGAGCTTTACACACAAGCGGCGTGGTAGACCTCCTCATACACGTCTGGAAGTCGATATAGGAACGGATGAGATACAAAAAAAGCGTACGTTACTTTTGAAAGAAGGAGCTAATCAGGATGTTAGGTTTGCTGAGTCTTTATTAGGTGTTTTATATGCGTATCAAGTCATTTCTCGTCCTCTTTATGATGCAGGTTGTTTTTTTGGTGAGCTTGGATATCGGTATGAAGCTTGTCTGGGATATACATTTCGCAAAAGAGTAAGTCATTTGACACAGGTAGGAGGGGGGAGCCTTGGGGGAGGAGGCTCTTCTTTAGCTGAGACTTATGAAGAAAAACAAATTCGGGCATGGAGATCAGCTTTGGGGGCATTGAAAGGAGCGGGAGTACGTCCTTATCATGCTGTTTTAAAAATTGTATTTTATGATCAAGATCTGTACATGGGTATTTCTCTTCGTTCTCTTTTGAAAGAGAGGGAGTCTTTACAAAAAGGACTGGCGCGTCTTGACCTTCATTTTAAAGGAGAGTTGAGAGGTGGTAGAGATACACCCTACGATCGGGTTTGAACACTTAGGATAAAAAAGGATTCTCTTTCATATCCACCCTACTGGAATTTGAACAATTTTGGATGTAACCCATTCTATAGAATCACTTTGATTAATGACTATTCCCAAGGGTAATTTATGTTCTTCAATAAATTGCGAAAGGGCAGTTAATTGTTTTAGTTTTACGGATGTTCCATATTTAATCTCTATAGGCAGTAATCCGAATGGCCCATCTAACAAAAGATCTATTTCCGCTCCATTTCTTGTACGGTAATAATAAGCATTCCAATTCGTAACTAACGTTGCTTCCAACCCTTTTAGCAATTCTTCCATAACAAAGGCTTCAAAGGAAATGCCTATTAAAGGATCTTCAAGTAATTCTTCAAAAGACCCTATGCGAGTTAGATAATGAAGCAACCCCGTGTCTCTAATATATCCTTTTGGCATCTTAATAATTGACTTAACAACGTTTCTGTCAAAGCTAGGAAGGGACCTCCATAAAAATGTTCCTTCAGCGATATTTATATATTCCCTTATCGTCCCTTCATTAACTTCTATAGAGCGTGCAAGATCACGTTTGTTAATAATCGTCCCCGATAATTTTGAAAGTATAGTTAGAAAACGTTGATAAGCGATTTTGTTTAAGCGAGGGAACAGTCGCGCAATATCTCGGTTAATATAAGTGTTTCGATAATTTTCCATCCACTGGGAATAAAAAAGTGGATCTCCTTCTAAGAGAGGTTCAGGATATCCTCCCTTAAGCCAAAGTTTCTCTAATTCAGTAACCGTAAGAGGAGTTGGGCCTGAAATAATACGTTTAGGAGATAATTTCTCACTAAATAATTCATAAAAAGGGCTTAAAGGCTTTCGATAATATTCATTAGCTTTTAAGGTACCTAACTCAATCAATCCAATTCTACCTGCTAATGTTTCTGAAATGTGTGAAAGTAATTCTGGGCTGCTTGAGCCTGTAATGATAAATCTACCCTTGTTAGATCGGTCGCGATCTACAACACTTCGTAATATTTGAAAGAGTTCTGGATAGGTTTGTGCTTCATCAATGATGACATTTTTAGGGTAGTGCTTGAAAAATAGTTTTGGATTGCGGCTAATCAAATCAAAGTCATCAGGGTCTTCAAGATCTATATACTTCCAGTTAGAGCTTAATTTTTTTGCTAATGTAGTTTTACCAACCTGGCGTGCCCCTAGAATTGCTACTACAGGAAACATCCCAAGCATTTTTCTTGCTTTATATTCAAGATTACGTTTTATACCACTCATATCCAGATCTTAACTCTGTTTTTTACTGATGTAAAGAATTTTGCAAATTCATCGGGAGGTTATTTCATGAAAAGGAGTGAGGAGATGAATTTCCTTTACCTCTCCCCGTTGTGGGAGAGGTCGCCCCAAAGGGGAGGGTGAGGGGGACTTTAGGATAACTCTGAATGTTAAAAAGATTTTAAAAAGCGCTGCCCACAAATCAGGCAGATGCGGAAAGATGTCTTTGATACCATCTAAGAAGCCGGAGATTTCAGGGGTGGAAATTTAGGTGTTAATATTACTCTCCCACAATGGGGAGAGGTAAAATTCCACACTCACTTTCATGAACTAACCTTGAGGTTCATCGCCAAACAACAATTACTAAGTCATACTTAGATAACTTTTAAATACACGCTTGTTTTTTCTTACTTGTTAGTCTCTTTCCTGCAGGAGCACAGGCCTCAGGTTTTGATTTTATTAAAGGAGAGTTGAGAGGTAGTTGAGACATGCCTTCCGATCGGGTTTTAATTCCTGGGAGATCCACCAGGTCTCAACAGATTTTAAAATTCTTCCAATGTCATGACCTTCTTTGAGGCCTCGAGAAAGCAGGTCTTCGCCCGTAAGAGGAAATGAAGGAATAAGCCAGGATTCAAAAAGCTGATGAAGTTTCTTAATGTAGAGAGCTCCTTCTTCAAGAGAGATCTCGGAGGCTGTAAGGCGGCGTGCTGTTTGGAGGAGGGCAAGGTCAAAGGTTCTCTCCTTTTTCCAGAGATAAGCTTGATGCTTAAAAGTTTCTATTGTGACATTCCTATGATTCTTCATAAAAAAGGCGAGGGTGGATTCTTGCTTCTTAGACAGTCTCAAATGGGTTTTAACTTCCTCTAAGAGAGGATGAAAGGCTGAAAGCCTTAAAAGTGGGTTTGGAGCTACACAGGTTGCTTTTTCGAGTGCAACAAGAGATTTCAAATCATCCCATCTGCCTGGATGAAGGATATAGGTTAAAACGCCTGTCTCATTCATGGACTCCAAAGTATAAAGAGGGGAGGGGAGCTCTAGAAGCTTAAGAAATTCTTCCGTCACCCTTTCTCGTGCAAGATGAGGTAAATGTGAAGCATAGTGGGTGCAAGCTTCAAGACCTTGTTTATCATAGGGTTCATGGCCAAACCGAGCAGAAAATCGAAAAAAACGGAGAATACGTAAATAATCTTCGTTAATACGTAAAGAAGCATCCCCGATAAACTTTACTTGTTGAGATTTTAAATCTTCCAAGCCTCTGACAGGATCGAAGAGATGGCCATGCTTGTCCGCATAAATGGCATTCATCGTGAAGTCTCGCCTTAAAGCATCTTGAACCCAGTCTTCTGTAAAAGCTACGTGAGCTTTGCGGCCAAAGGTTTTGACATCCACGCGCAGGGTTGTGATTTGAAAGGGTCTTTTATCAACGATAGCTGTTACTGTTCCATGAGATATTCCTGTGGGGATAGTTTTAATTTGATTTTGGCACAAAAGATTCATGACCCACTCAGGCTCACGATCGACAGCTAAATCAATATCATTAACAGGAAGACCTAAAAGTCCATCACGAACGGATCCTCCTACAAGACGTAAAGTAGCGCTTTTTTCTTCAAAAAGATTAAAGAGATGCTGGAGAGCAGGAAGAGAAAGCCAAGGAGCCGTAAGACGAAACATCAGTAATAAATAACTTGCCAAAGAGCGAGAGCGAAAGCTACAGCTACAAGGCTGTCAAGGCGGTCTAAAAACCCTCCATGGCCAGGAATGAGCGAACCTGAATCCTTAACATTTGACCAACGTTTTGCCTTTGATTCCAAAAGGTCTCCCCCTTGGGCGATAAGAGCTAAGGCTATAATTCCCCAAAAAGTAAAAACATTTGGAACAAGCCAAAAGGAAGAGATATAGCCAATACCAACCCCAAAGAACATGCCACATAGAAAGCCTGACCAGGTTTTATTTGGGCTAATGGAGGGTGCAAGTTTTGGCCCTTTTAAAAGTTTTCCTCCCACAAAGGCAGCAATATCGATGCCCCATACCAAAAATAATAGCCAATAGATCAATTTCCATCCTTCGGGGATTTCCACTTGGCAGAAAAACCAGTAGCTGGCTATACCTAAATAGATTGATCCGAGGCAAGCATATATAATTTTTGTGAAGGAAAAAAACTCACTTTTAAAGACTAAACGCATCCATTCATAGAAAATTCCTAAAACAGCTATGGTCAAAAGAATGAGGGCGTAAGGCGGTCCAAGATAAATGAGATAAAGAGAAAGGGGGATAAGAAAGAGTCCCGACAAAATACGGGGTAAAAGATTAGAGGGCTTTCGAAATTTAGGCCGCCGTGCCAAAACGTCTCTCTCGATTTTGATAGGTTAAAAGAGCTTCCATAAAGTCTCCTGGGCTAAAATCAGGCCAAAACTTATCAATAAATACGAGTTCCGTATAAGCCAGTTGCCAGAGGAGGTAATTACTTATGCGCTGTTCTCCACTGGTGCGGATCAGGAGATCAGGATCAGGAATGCCGGCTGTATACAGATGTTGTTCGAGGACCTGCTCAGAAATTTTATCCGGATCCATTCTACGATCGCGGACTTTCTCAGCGATCTGACGGACCGCATGAACGATTTCAGCACGACTACCGTAGCTAATAGCCATTTGAAGTGTTATTTTTTTGTTGGTTTTTGTGAGTTCTTCAACGGCATGGACAAGATCTAAAATAGTGTTGGGGAGAAGGCTTCTTTCCCCAATTACTTTTAAGCGCACGCCTTCTTTGTGAAGTTCTTCAGCTTCATCTTCAAGATAGTGTTTTAAAAGAGCCATAAGGCCAGAGACCTCATGGGGATCACGACGCCAGTTTTCAGAAGAAAATGCATAAAGAGTTAAGTAAGAGACACCAATTCGGGAAGCTGCCGTAACAATATCCCTTGCAACTTCACTGCCACGTCTGTGACCTTCGAGTCGAGAAAGAGCTTGCTGTCTGGCCCATCTTCCATTGCCATCCATAATGATGGCCACATGCTGAGGAACTTTAAGAAGATGGTTGTCAGTCATATTTACTTTTCGCCTTATCTCTTCCAGATAGGTTTCTTGTTTATCAAGGCACGCCATCCGATTGCTTATTCAAATTCACCGTCTTTTCGGCGACAAGCCTTGAAGTCCTTCGAATATACTCAGTTTCTTTGCGATCAATCTTCAATAATATGTTATACGTCTATCCCTATTCAAATGCAAAATCTTTTCAAAATTTGAAGAGCTCTTTGGTTTTATACTTGTAAAATTTCTTTTTCTTTATGTGATAGGGCTTCATCAACCTTCTTTATAAACTCATCCGTTACCTTTTGAATTTCATCTGAAAGTTTATGTGATTCATCTTCTGAAGTTTCGCCATCTTTTTCCATGGCTTTAATTTGATCCATACCCTCACGTCGAATATTGCGAATAGCGATACGCCCCTGCTCAGCATATTTCCCAGCAACCTTAACAAGTTCTTTACGACGTTCTTCGCTGAGTTCAGGAAGAGGAACCCGAATCGATGCTCCTGCACTCGAAGGGTTGAGTCCAAGTCCCGCATCACGGATTGCTTTTTCGACAGCCGGTGCAAGGGCAGCATCCCAAACTTGGACTGCCAAGAGCCGGGGTTCGGGCACACTAATATTGCTAACTTGGTTAATATGCATTCGGCTGCCATAGGCGTCGACTGTAACCGATTCCAAGAGATTAGGAGAGGCACGACCTGTCCGTAATCCTGAAAAATCTTTATGAACCACATCAAATGCGGTCGTCATTTTTCTTCTGAGTTCTGAGACGATTTCCTTACTCACAATCTTCCTCTTTGTATTTGTTTTTTTGACTATAATCCCTTCAGGGGAAAAGGGGAAAGAAGTTTTTTAGAGTGCTTGTCATCTCCTTGTGCGCTTATTGTTAACAATCTAAACTTGCAAGGAGCCCCTTGCTATTTGATCATCGTAAATCTGCCTTTACCTTGAAGGGCTTCTCGAACACCATGGGGATTTAGGATGGAAAAAACCATGATGGGGATATGGCTATCTCTAGCTAAGGCAATCGCAGATGTATCCATAACACGTAAGTTCTCTGTTAACACCTGTTGATAGGAGAGCTCTGGATAAAAGACCGCATCTTTGTATTTAAGAGGATCAGCGCTATAGATACCATCAACCTTTGTCCCCTTCATAAGAACGTCACAGTTAAGTTCAGACGCCCTTAAGGCAGCGGCTGAATCTGTTGTAAAATAAGGGTTTCCTGTTCCTGCAGCACAAATCACAACGCGTCCTTTTTCCATGTGGTGGGTCGCGCGTCTTCGAATGTAAGGTTCACAGATGGATTGCAGCGGCACAGCAGACATAACACGTGTTTCAATGCTCATTTGCTCAAGTTTACTTTGCAAAGCTAGGGCATTCATAATGGTTGCAAGCATTCCCATATGGTCGGAGGTGGATCGTTCAATTCCTTGAGCTTCCCCGTTAAGTCCACGGAAAATATTACCCCCCCCTACAACAATGGCTTGTTCGACGCCCATCTCATGGGCCTCTTTAATCTCACCGCAAATACGCTCTACTGTGGGTAGGTCCAATCCATAAGACTGACTGCCCATCAAAGCTTCACCGGATAATTTAAGGAGGATACGTTTATAGAGAAGTTTTTGTGAGGACTTCATGGAGTTTGTTTCCGTGTTAAATACTTAGCTTTCTTTTAAAAGCATTAACTCAAATGGGCAATTAAAAAATTTGATTTCATTTAGACAGGAAGGTAAAATCAATTTGTTCCCGTTGCTCATTTTCGAATGAACTTAGCTATTAAAGAGGCTTGCAAATTCCTAATTATTTACTATATAAAAGGATATATTCAACTTTTTTTGGGTTAAGATTATGGTTGTTAGATATTTGAGTTTTGTTTTCCTTTTCCTTTTTACACTTTCCTCTAACTTATATGCAGGGGGGCGCGGTGCGGGCGTACTGCCTATGTTTGATGATGGTACCGTTCTTTTGGGAAAAGAGACGCGCTTTTCAAATAAACTTAGGAGGAACATTCACGTTTGGTCTGATTTTGGGGGAGCTGTTGATTCTAAAGATAATGGAAATATTGTTGTAACCGCTCTAAGAGAAGCGAATGAAGAAACAGCAAAGACTTTAAAGTTGACGTATAACCAGGTTGTAAGTTCTCCATATACGGATCATAACCACCCCTCGGGCGGTTCTTATCGTATGTATTATGTTAAAGTTCACGGACAAAAACCTTCAATTGCAGAGTTCCATAAAAACGCAAAGAAACTAAGCTGGAGGAGCGTTGAGAAATCTGAATGGAAATATGTTCCAGCACAAGATCTTTTAAAAGCTGTGAATGCTTTTTCTTACACGGCTGTTTGCCCTGGCACGAATGAAGAAATTTTTGCTCCCACACGTGCGGGACTGAGGCAAGTTAAGGCACACTCAGTTCTGTACAACCTTATAAATTCAGCAAAGAATAAGCCTGTTCCTGTTGTAAGCAAGAAACCTGTTCCTGTTAGCAAAAAAGTTACGATTAAGAAGAAAATTGTAAAGAGTAAGAAGAGTATCCCTATCGCAAAAAAGAGGAAGGCTTCTCCTATTGGTAAAAAAGCCTCTGCTAAGAGGAAGGTTGTAGCTAAGAGGAATGTTGCGGTTAAAAAGAAATCTGTAAAGAGTAAGAAGAGTGTTCCTGTCACAAAAAAGAGGAAGGTTTCTTCTATTGGTAAAAAAGCCTCTGCTAAGAGGAATACTCGACCTAATAAAAAAAATGTTATTCAACGTACAAGGTCCAGACGATAAGTCGTTAAGTAGAGGGACATCATTAACCATAGAGGAAAGTATATGGTACGTTTCTTAAATCTTGCTGTCCTTTTTACTCTTGTTTTTACCTCTTCTCTCTATGGAGCGAAGCCAGCTAAAATTCTTGGTCCACAAGACATTGTTACTGTATATCGTCTCTCTCCTCAGAAGAAAAATGAACTATATGATGCTTATGTTCGGAATCACATTCCTGGAAAAACCAAACCAGATAATTATCACGTAACTTTAGGTTGGGTTAAAGATGTTCATCCAAAAGACCACTCATTATTGCAAAAGCATTTGCAAAAAATTGCAGATAACTATTTAAATTCAACAACCTTTACAGTGGATTCCATAAAACGATATGTAGTCAATAGAGGTTTAAATGGTGGCCTTGTACTTGTTCCTAAAGCAAATGAAGTCAGAAAATTTAGGGTAATCAACCAACATCTTCATAGGGAACTCCAAAAATTTAATACGAAACACCACTGTCGTTACGCGTTTCATAGGGATGTTGAAGTACCCCTTTTTGACCCCCACATTACGATCGCTAACACATCTCATATTCAGCAATTTGGTATAAACCGAGATCAAGCGATAAAGGATATTACACTAAAAATTAAAGCTAAACCATTAGAGGTCTTGCATTCGCCCATCCGAAACCCAATGGTTAAAAAGTTAACTCCCGTTTCAAAAAACACACAAATAAAGAATAAGAAAACAAGAAAAACTGCTTCAAGAGCTTTTGCAAATAAGAGGATTAGAAAGCACGCAAGTGCTGCAAATAAAACAACTAAGAGAGCGAAGACAAAGCCGAATAAAGTTACGGCTAAAAAACCAACCTTTCCAGGACAAAAAACTAAAGTTCCTATAAAAAAGCTAAAAATAAAAATTACAAAGAAAAAACCTTTAGCAAAAACAGCTCTCAAGAAAAAATAACTGTGAAAACTAAAAGAACTCGTGAATGTTGAGATTGTCGATGTAGATAAAATAAACTCAGCAATTAAGCTTACAATTTTACCTCGTGTTCAGGATTTCTTTTGAAGGGCAGTCTTTTGGTTAGGCAAAGAGCTATTGACAGAGGCCTTGTATACACTTTTCGCCATATGTACAATTATAATCATCATCGGGACAACAATCCCGCTTACACCAACCATCTGAACAACAATAGGGATTGGGACCAGGACACTCTTGCTTATACGTACATTGTTGAGGGTTACTTTGTGCGTCTAAAATCTCCGTTATCGATAAAAACAAAACAAGGTAAAATAATCCTTTTATAAAAAGTCGCATATGAATCCTCCCAGTTTTTTATTTGAAATTATGTATGTAAATAGCATATTTTTTGAAAATCACATAATTTAATTTATCTCTGATAGTTAAATGCCTAGGATTAATTGGATGAAACATTGCTTTTACCTAATCCTCTCCCATTTTCAGAGCCGCAAGAAAAGCTGATTGAGGGATTTCCACGTTTCCAATTTGACGCATACGTTTTTTCCCTGCTTTTTGTTTTTCCAACAATTTCCGTTTGCGGGTGATATCGCCACCGTAGCATTTTGCCGTCACATCTTTTCTCAAAGCTGAAATTGTTTCACGTGCAATGACCTTTGCTCCTATTGAAGCCTGTATAGCAATTTTGAAGAGTTGGCGTGGGATGAGCGTTTTAAGCCTTTCACAAAGGGCCCGTCCTCTACTTTCCGCATGAGAACGGTGAACAATGGTTGATAAAGCATCAACTGGGTCTCCATTGACAAGGATGGAGAGTTTTACGAGTTGACCTTCCTCATATCCATCCATTTGGTAATCAAAGCTGGCATAACCCCGGCTCACGGACTTTAAACGATCATAAAAGTCAAAAACAACTTCATTTAAGGGGAGGCGATAAACGACCATAGCGCGATTACCGACATAGGTGAGGTCGAGCTGTACACCCCGTCGTTCCGTGCAAAGGGTGAGAACTGAACCTAAGTACTCATCGGGAACAAGGATCGTGGCTTTAATCCAAGGCTCTTCCATTTTAGCAATACGCACCACATCAGGCATATCTGCGGGGTTATGAAGCTCAAGCATTTCCCCATTCGTCATGTAAAGCTTATAAACAACGCTTGGAGCTGTTGTGACAAGGTCAAGATTGAATTCTCGTTCCAATCGCTCTTGAATAATTTCAAGATGTAAAAGACCTAAGAATCCACAACGGAACCCAAACCCCAGAGCTGCTGAGCTTTCAGGCTCAAACATGAAGCTCGCATCATTAAGCCTCAATTTTCCAAGACTCTCGCGCAAATGTTCAAAATCAGCAGCATCAGCAGGAAAAAGCCCACAAAATACCACAGGTACACTCGGTTTGAACCCTGGTAAAGGGTCGGTTGTAGGACGTTTATCTTCCGTAATGGTGTCACCAATATTGCAATCGCTGACAGCTTTAATGCCGGCCGTAAAGAAACCAACTTCTCCTGGATGAAGGGCTGAAAGATTCTCTCGTTTGGGGGTAAATACACCCACTTGATCGATAGGATAAACAGAACCCGTGGACATCATTTTGATTTTCATCCCAGGTTTCATAAGACCATCGACGATGCGCACAAGAATGATGACGCCGAGATAAGCATCATACCAGCTATCAACCAAAAGAGCTTTTAAAGGGGCTGTCTTATCGCCCTTAGGAGGGGGTAAACGGTGAATCAGAGCTTCTAAAACTTCAGGCACGCCCTTTCCTGTTTTAGCTGAGACGAGAAGGGCATCGCTCGTATCAAGACCGATGACGTCCTCGATTTGTTCTTTAACTCGATCGGGATCAGCTGCAGGTAAGTCCACCTTATTTAGAACTGGAATAATTTCATGGTTGTTATCAATGGCTTGATAAACGTTGGCTAAGGTTTGAGCTTCTACGCCTTGGCTTGCGTCAACCACAAGAAGTGACCCCTCGCATGCAGCCAAGGAGCGGCTGACTTCATAAGCAAAGTCAACGTGACCCGGTGTATCCATTAGATTGAGTTGATACGTTTCTCCATCTTTTGCCTTATACATAAGGCGAACAGTTTGGGCCTTGATGGTTATTCCACGTTCTCTTTCAATGTCCATGGTATCAAGCATTTGATCCTTTAATTCCCTTTCGGACAATGCGCCGCATAACTGAATAAGACGATCAGCGAGCGTTGACTTTCCATGATCAATATGGGCAATAATCGAGAAATTTCGAATGTGTTTTAGATCCGTCATTGCCGTAATACTCCGCCCGTATTTTGGGCAATGGATGTGATAATTTTTTGTGAAAGAGATTGAATGTCTTCTTCGGTGAAGGTGCGATCTTTGGGTTGGAGTCTCACGCGTATTCCAATGGACTTTTGATTGTTTTTCATTTCGAAAACATCAAAGATCGTAATATCTTCAATAAGTGTTGGTTCAGATTTTATAGCAGCCTTTATGAGCGTATCTGCTGGTACATCCTTGAGAACAATAAAAGCAAAGTCCCGTTCTACGGCCTGATAGGGAGAAAGAATTAAGCTGGGTTTAAGTGTGCTTTTTCGTTTGGGAAAAGGCATACGGTCTAAGAAAATTTCAAAGGCCACAACGGGGCCTTTGACATCAAAATCTGTCAAGATTTGAGGATGGATTTCTCCGAAATAACCTAGGATGGTAGGCCCTAATTTTAAGGTAGCAGATCGACCAGGATGATACCATTGAGGGGTTGTCCGATCCCATTGCGGTTTTAAATTTCCAATTTCTATAACAGAAAGTGCGTCTGCCTTAGCATCGTAAAGCTCAACGGGACGCTTCTTTTCACGCCAATTTCCGGGATGAATAAAGCCCGCTCTTATGCCTGTTGCCATCATGTGCTGTCCATTTGGGAGTGAAGATGTAAATTGAGGACCGCATTCAAATAATCCAATACAATCTATGCCACGATTTTGGTTAAGAAGAACGGCTCTTAATAAGTTTGGCAAAATATTGGGGCGCACAGCATCCAAGTCTTGGCTGATGGGATTTAAAAGACGTAAAGCTTCGGGGATTCCTCCGAAATGATTTGCTAATTCATGGGAGATAAATGACCAAGTAACAGCTTCTATAAGCCCTCGCGTGGCAAGTTTATCTCGTACTACAAAACGGCGTTCTTGAAGCGGATTAAGAGGCTTTTCTTGTGGTCTAGGGCCATAAGATAAGGAAGGAATTTTGTCATAACCTTCCACTCTCAAAACTTCTTCAACAAGATCAGCCTCATACTCTACACCAAAACGCCAAGAAGGAGTGAGAACATCCAAACTATCCTCGTTATTCCTAACGGTGAAACCCAAGGCCTTGAGTATATCGTTGACTCTTTGGAGAGGCACATCCAATCCACCTAGGCTTTTAATGCGGGTAGGATGGAAGGAAATGTCTTTTATAAGATCAGGAACCTGGCCTGCAACAACTTTTTCACTTGCTTCCCCCCCACAAATTTCTAAAATCATTTGAGTCGCTGCATCCAACCCGGGAAGAGTTGAGGCCGGATCTACACCTCTTTCAAATCGGTAACGCGAATCACTTAAGATCCCAAGATGGCGACCTGTAATGGCTGTTCGAATAGGATCGAAAAAAGCTGCTTCTAAAAAGACAGTTTGAGTTGAGTCATCACAACTCGTGGTGTCACCACCCATGATTCCACCTAAAGAAATGACGCCTGAGTCATCAGCAATGACAGTCATATCCTTTGAAAGGGTGTATGTTTTTCCATCTAAAGCTTTGAAAGTTTCATCTGCATGGGAGAGACGAACTGCAAGATTTCCCTTAAGTTTATCTGCATCAAAGACATGAAGAGGACGAGCTCGGTCATGGGTAAAAAAGTTTGTAATGTCTACGAGGGCTGAGATCGGACGCAGACCTATAGCTCGGAGCTTGCGTTGCAACCATTCTGGGCTAGGGCAATTCTTAACGCCTCGAATCACGCGTCCTGTAAAGTGGGGACAAGCATTAGAGTCAGCACTCAAAGAAATAGGGCAAGGGAAGATCTCTTTGATTGTCTCTATTCGTAAGGGCTTAAGTACTCCCATGCCAGTGGCCGCTAAGTCACGAGCTATTCCATAGACTCCTAAACAATCTCCTCGGTTAGGAGTTATTTCAATGTCGATAACCGTATCGTCAAGCCCTAACCATTTTGCATAGGATTCGCCAATGGGAGCTTTAGGATCAAGTTCGATAATTCCATTATCTTCCTCTGCCAATAAAAGCTCACGGGCAGAACACATCATCCCAAAGCTCTCAATTCCTCTTACCTTTCCTATTTTAAGGATTTGTTTTGTGGAAGGAATTAAAGTGCCAGGAAGAGCTAATACGGCCTTCATTCCTGTTTTAGCATTTGGAGCTCCACAAACGATTTGTAAAATCTCTTTTCCTGTATTTACTCGGCAAACTTTAAGGCGATCCGCGTCTGGGTGTTTTTCTGCGTCAATGATTTCACAAATGGTAAATGGGGCTAAAATTTCAGCCTTGTTTTCTACTTTATCGACAACCAATCCAAGATTGGTGAGTGCTTCCGAAATTTGTTCAAGAGAGGCACTTGTTTCAAGATGCTCTTTGAGCCATGATAATGTAAATAGCATATTTTACTCCCGTGCCTCTGGCTCAAATCCATAATATGTAAGCCATCTTAAATCGGATTCAAAAAACAGACGTAAGTCTTCAATTCCATATTTCAACATCGTCAGGCGTTCAAGGCCCATCCCAAAAGCAAAGCCTTGGTAGATCTCAGGGTTAATATTACAATTCCGCAAAACGTTGGGATGGACCATGCCACATCCGCCAATTTCAAGCCATTTACTTTCTTTCCACCACATATCAACCTCGGCTGAGGGTTCGGTGAAAGGAAAATAACCAGGTCGAAAACGAAGTTTTATGGATGAGTCTTCAAAGAAAAGATGAAAAAACTCTTCGAGACAGCCTTTGAGATGACCCATATGGGTAGATGTGTCTATGACCAATCCTTCGATCTGGTGAAACATCGGTGTATGGGTTGCATCATTTTCTGATCGATAAGTCCGTCCAGGGGCAATGATACGTATGGGCGGTTTTCCCTTTATCATGGTTCGAATTTGCACTGGTGATGTATGAGTTCTTAGAACCAAAGGTTGATTATCTTCTAAGGCTGGTAAATAAAAGGTATCTTGCTCTTGGCGAGCAGGGTGTTCAGGAGGAATATTCAGTGCTGTGAAATTATAGAAATCTTCTTCAATATCGGGACCTTCTGCAACAATGAAGCCCATTTGTCCAAAAATATGAATAGCTTGATCCAAAACATGGCTTAAGGGATGAATTCTTCCCCTTGGAGAAGGACGCGGTGGAAGGGAAACATCTAAAGTTTCAGAAGCAAGTCTCGCGTTTAAAGCGGCGTTTTCTAATTGAGCTTTTCTGTAATCAAAGGCTTCTGTAAGGGTATCCTTGAGTATGTTTAACTCAGCACCCATTGCTTTTCGTTCTTCAGGAGATTTTTGCCCAACTTCCTTCATCAAAAGCGTTATATGGCCTTTTTTTCCAAGTGAGTTAATACGTATATCTTCCAATTCTGTAAGAGAAGTAGCTTTGCTTATCTCTTCAAGCACATGGCTTTTCAGTTGTCCATGAGTACTCATTAAAATTCCTCTATCCAAAGTCTGTCTCTTTATAACATAAGAAGGGGGAGTTTCGCCAAGGGATATTGGAAAGGGCATATGAATAAACTAACTTCCGGAAGAGAACATCATAGGAAACTTCATTTAAAGGTAGAGCTTGCTTTCTGTCAGGGAAAGAATATTCTCAATTTGCTTTGAATTATGTGAAGGAGGTAGATTTGAAAATGTTAACTGCTGAATTTCCCCAAAGTCGTTTGCGGCGTAATCGTCAGAATCCTTGGTGTCGCGATCTAGTTGCCGAAAATCATTTGTCCGTTAAAGATCTTATTCTTCCTCTTTTTGTAAGAGAAAAAGAAGTTACGCCAGAGATTGAAGCAATGCCAGGAATCTACCGCTATTCGTTAGATGAGTTATTGCCTGTGTGCAAAAGAGCGATGGATTTAGGAATAGGAGCTGTTGCTCTTTTTCCTTATACAAATCCAATACTTAAATGTGAGGAAGGGAAAGAAGCCTTAAACCCTCATAATCTTGTCTGCCAAGCGATTCGCATTATAAAAGAGTCTCTTCCTCAGTTAGGGGTAATTGTAGATGTGGCCCTTGATCCTTACACATCTCATGGCCATGATGGTGTTCTAAGAAAAGGATGTGTTGCTAACGATGAAACTTTAGAAATTTTAATTGAAATGGCGCTTGTTAAAGCTAGAGCTGGTGCTGATGTGGTAGCTCCTTCCGATATGATGGATGGCCGGATTGGAGCTATCCGGAAAGGACTAGACCAAGCAGGATATCAAAACGTTCGCATCATAGCGTATTCTGCTAAATATGCCTCAGCCTTTTATGGACCTTTTCGCCAAGCTCTCGGTTCCCTTTCAGCCTTAGGGAAAGCAGATAAGAAGACCTACCAGATGGATCCGGCTAATTCGAGGGAAGCCATGCGTGAAGCCGCGCAGGACTTACTTGAAGGTGCGGATATGTTGATGGTTAAACCAGGCCTTCCTTATTTGGATATTATTTATCGACTTAAGGAATCTTTTCTTCTCCCAATCTTTGCTTATCAAGTGAGTGGAGAATACAGTACATTGAAAGCTGCTGGAGAAAAGGGATGGATAGACTATGAAAAGGCTCTTTTGGAAAGCTTGGTTGCTTTAAAAAGGGCAGGCGCTTCAGCCATTTTTTGCTATCCTGCATTAGAGGTTGCAACATTTCTCCTAGGAGAAAATGTTTAATAATGTTAGAGGTTAAAGAAATTTTCAGGCAGTCATTAGCCTTTCGTGCTACTTGAAAAGTGATCATGATGCGGAGA
Organism: Alphaproteobacteria bacterium; assembly: GCA_019752515.1. GTDB lineage: Bacteria > Pseudomonadota > Alphaproteobacteria > UBA9655 > UBA9655 > UBA9655. The sequence continues at coordinate 26,252 of JAIEMB010000014.1, forward strand.
ATCGTTGCATATTTCAATATTTTTCTATTTTCAATAATAAATAGATTAATTTTATTACTTAGTTGCTCTTGGATGGGATAGTTCATAATAAAAAATAATTTATATTTAAACGGAGAGGAAACATGATGCGCAAAATAATATTGATTTTATTTATATTTCTGCACACTCCTTTATTTGCAAAGCTTCCTTCTGATTGGCCAGAACATAAAATACTTATTCTCCCGGAGATGGAAAATAAACAGATCTTGTCTGTCATTAAATCAGCAAAAAAATCAATAGATTTAACTCTTTATCGTTTGGAGGATACTGAAGTTATTAATCAACTTATCGAGGCAAAAAAGAGAGGGGTGAATGTTAGGCTTATTCTTCAAAAACCAGGTTTATATCCCTCTCCTTTTGATAATATAAACAACGAAAAAACAGTCGTTAAATTAAAGGAAAATGGAATCCCCACTCATTTTCTTCCTGACCACAACTATTTTTTAACGCATTATAAATTTATAATTGTTGATAGTAAATATTCAATTATTCAAACATTTAACTATGATGATTTTAACTTTAAGACCGCTCGTAACTTTGGGCTTGCTGTAGAAAATAATATTCAAGTTGAGGCTCTCAAAACAATTTTTGATAATGATTACACAGGAAATTATTCAAAAAATGACGAGGCAATATTGAACTTATGGAAGAATGCCAAGATTATTCTGGGACCAATTCACCAACGGGAGATTATAAGTGAGTTTTTGCGTTCAGCGAAGCATTCTGTATATATCTATCAGCAAGACATTTCAGATCCTGAAATTGGTAATATTCTTGCTTCCTTAGCAAAGGAAGGAAAACATATAGAAGTTTTAATGACACCATTTCCTTTTGGCGGCCTAGATCATAATCGAGTTAACCAAACTATTATAACAGCGAATGGGGGAGAATTCCATTTTAAGCCAAAGTCAGAACTTTATATACATGCAAAAATCATTTTAATTGATCCAGAGAAAGATGGTCAAATGTACATTGGTTCTTGTAATTTATGGCCAGAGGCTCTGTCCCGCAACAGAGAGTTAGGTATTGTGACGATAGATAAATCTCAAATTAAAGCTGTTTATGATACGTTTAAGAAGGATTGGCAGAGTTCTTATTCTTATCAAGAAGCAGAAAGTAGAGCACTGAAGGAAAAATTGAAAATTTCATAAAACGAGTCCTCTTTCGCCAAGCCCTGGGTTCTCTCTCAGCCTTAGGGAATGTTTAATACCAGATACGTTTTCAAGCAATGATCCACTCTTCGTGTGATTTGAATAGTGAGTGTGATGTAACGAGTGGTTTTTTATGGCTTCCTGTTTTTCAAAATAAATAGATTAACATTATATTTATTCTTCTGTGAAATAATTAAAAATAAGAAACACGATCTATATTATTTAAACGGGGGCGTTTCATGATATACAAAACAATCACATTTTTTTTTGCAACAGTTCTCGTAAGTTCTAGTACGTTATGGGCTCCTATACCACCACCTCCTCAAACAACTGTAGATATTTATAATCATACAGATTCCTTACAAGAAGTAACATTTCAGACAAGGGAAAGCTCGAACGAAATAAACGTGCCTGCTGATCACGAGGTGCATTTTGCAATTTAATACGGTCACTTTCAAGGACGTGTTTACGTTTCTTATCATATCAATTAACATATAAAATTTCATTGTGCTCTAGGAGATTTTAGTATTCCTGAAGCTCGCACAGTAAATATTACGTTGACGGGTGCACATCCAAATTGCGCGATGGTTATTCACTAGTCGTGTTTCTGGATGATAATCCTTTTCAGAAGCAAACCAAAAAGCCCAACATAACTGTTGGGCTTTCCGAGGAGAGAACACAGATACTAAAAGGGCTTAAGCAAAACCATCAATAACTTCTCTAAGGCGAAGTCGTCTTATTTTAAGATCAAAAAGGACAAGAGAATCGGGTAGCGGTCTTGAAAGTTCATCCCGAATTAACTGATTTATATGTTCATACTTACGCTTTAGAGTTAACAAACGGTTGGAAACGGACATGTAACGCCTCCTTTTGCTATAGAAACCTACTGTATGTAGGCTTGATAAAAGTTTACCAAAAATTAAAGAAAAGTCAAGTTTTTGTAAACGTTTGATTTGCAAAGAAATATAAATTAATTTATAAAAAACAACGTGTTATTGTAAAATCGGATTGGGCTGATGTATGTTTACCCAGAAAACAGAAGGGGTTAGTTTGTCTTTTTGTTGTTGATGAAAAAGCTGTGTCATGTGTGACCATTAATTTTGTTTCGAACGCATAAAATTAACGATAAATTAACTCTTTTCTTGCTAAATGGTGTTAAGGGAGCTTAATGTTCATCATAAATATAACTCACATACCTCTTACAGGGAGGAGGATAAATGCGTGTTCTTCTTGTAGAAGATGATTCTTCAACAGCAAAAACAGTTGAACTAACATTACGAGCCGAAGGATTCGTTGTCGATACGACAGACTTGGGCGAAGATGGCCTAGAAATAGGAAAACTTTATGACTACGATCTTATTATTCTAGACCTTATGCTTCCTGATATGGATGGGTATGAGGTTTTGAGGCGATTACGAGCCGCTCATATTTTAACCCCTATCCTTATTCTTTCTGGCTTAAGTGAAATATCAGATAAGGTAAAAGGGCTTGGGTTTGGAGCGGATGATTACCTGACTAAACCTTTTAATAAAAATGAGCTTACAGCACGTGTTCAAGCTATTATTCGTCGTTCAAAAGGGCATGCTGAATCTATCATTCGCACCGGCCGTATGGTTGTCAACTTACAAGCGCGAACGGTAGAAATCGATAAGCGGCCTATTCGTTTGACAGGAAAAGAATATGCCATCTTAGAGCTTTTATCGCTCCGTAAAGGATCAACCCTTACGAAGGAGATGTTTTTAAATCACCTGTATGGCGGGATTGACGAGCCGGAACTCAAAATTATTGATGTTTTTATTTGTAAGCTCCGGAAGAAGCTGGGTGATGCGTTAGATGGGGAAAGTTACATTGAGACAGTTTGGGGGCGCGGCTATGTTCTTAGAGACCCTACAGAAGGTCATGCCTCCAATCTAGAACCTATTGAAGCGCGAGCAGGACAAAGAGGATAATAAAAAAAGCTTCGTCATACTTGCTTTAAAGGACACTCTTGCTCATAATGCGTGGCATGACAAAGCTTTTTTCTCAATCTGCAACGCTTGCTGAAACATATTCTGCTAAAGATATTGAAGTCTTAGAAGGGTTAGAGCCTGTTCGTCGTCGTCCAGGGATGTATATTGGAGGAACGGATGAGAGGGCGCTTCATCATTTGGTTGTTGAAATCCTAGACAATGCGATGGATGAAGCTGTTGCAGGGCATGCTAGCCGTATTGATATTGCTCTTCATGAGGATGGGTCCGTTTCTGTTCGTGATAATGGTCGAGGCATCCCCATAGATCCCCATCCAAAATTTACTGATAAATCCGCACTTGAAGTTATTTTAACAACCCTTCATTCCGGTGCAAAATTTGGCGGCAAATCCTATAATACCTCGGGGGGGCTACATGGTGTTGGACTTTCTGTTGTTAATGCCCTTTCGAAATCTCTGCGTGTGGAGATCTCATTAAATAAGACTCTGTGGTATCAAGACTATGCAGAAGGACATCCTGTTGGGCCACTTGTAAACGGGGGAGTAAGTTCCTACCGGCGTGGTACTTTAATTAGGTTTTGGCCAGACCCTAAAATTTTTGGAGAGAACATTACCTTTAAGCCCTTAACGCTTTATAAGATGGTTCGCTCAAAAGCCTACCTCTTTAAAGGTGTGACTCTCCATTGGGAGTGTGATGAAAGCTTAGCTGAAGGGGTTGTTCCTCAACATGCCGTTTTTCATTTTCCAGGAGGACTCTCAGATTATTTAACAGAGGTTTTAGCAGATAAACCTCTTGCTACGCCGACCCCCTTTTCAGGTGAAGCCAGTTTTAATGAAGGAGAAGGACGGGTTGAATGGGCAATTGCATGGCCTTTAGAGGGTGAGGGATTTTGCACCTCTTATTGTAATACGATTATGACACCTGAGGGAGGGACGCACGAGAATGGCTTTCGTCAATCTATCGTAAAGAGCTTGCGTTCCTACGGTGAACTTGTTGGGAATAAAAAAACCTCTCAGCTAACAGCTGAAGATTGTTTTGGAGGGGCTGCTTGCGTATTATCCGTCTTCTTAAGGGATCCGCAATTTCAGGGACAAACAAAGGAAAAACTGGTTTCTCAGGATGTGAGTCGGCTTATTGAATCTAGTCTTAAAGATCATTTTGACCACTGGCTTACAGCCAATCCAGAAGCTGCCCATAGTCTTTTGGATTATGTTCTCATTCAAATGGATGAGCGGATACGGCGTAAACAATCAAAGGAAATAAGTCGAGCCTCCGCAACACGTAAACTTCGTCTTCCTGGTAAGCTTGCAGATTGTAGTATTGAATCGGCTCAAGGCACTGAAATCTTTCTTGTTGAAGGTGATTCTGCTGGAGGCTCGGCAAAACAAGCACGGGATCGTAAAACCCAGGCCATTCTCCCTTTGCGTGGAAAAATTCTTAATGTGGCGAGCGCCACTGTAGATAAAATGAAAGCTAACCAAGAAATTGCGAATATGGTTTTAGCCTTAGGGTGTGGGGTCGGCAAAGAATGTGATCCTAAAAAGCTTCGCTATGAGCGGATTATTATTATGACTGATGCGGATGTGGATGGGGCACACATTGCTTCTCTCCTCATTACGTTCTTTTTTCAGCAAATGAGACCTCTGATAGAAGCTGGTCATATACATTTAGCTCAACCTCCTTTATATCGCCTCACCTATGGAGGAAAGAGTATTTATGCTCATGATGATGCAGACCGTGAACGCCTCCTTTCAACGGAATTTAAGGGAGCTAAAAAAGTGGATACGAGTCGGTTTAAGGGTCTGGGAGAAATGCCAGCTCACCAGCTTAAAGAAACCACGATGGATCCTCTAAAACGGGTATTACAACGTGTACAATTGCCTGTCGGCACAGATGCTAGGGATATAAATGTTTTTGTTGAGGATCTTATGGGGCGGCATCCTGAAAAGAGATATAATTTCATTCAGGAAAATGCTCAATTTGTGAGAGATTTAGATCTATAAAAATTAATTTTAAATATAAAAACAGGAATATTTATATGAAAAAATTTTTATTATTATCTTCTTTGATATCTTTCTTCTCATCAATGGCTCATGCCATAGTTGATTGGGAAGGTGTGTATAAACTTGAGAATTCCCTAACGATTATCCGTAAACCAAAGGAAATTCAAATCAGTATGCCAGGGTCGAGACTTACGGAAAGAAGATTTTTTTTCCGAAAAGGGGCTTTCTTTAATCGTTCAATCCTTCCTGATGATGTCTTATTATCTCGTGATTTGGATAAAATTTTCTTTCGAAGAGAAGTTGCAAAATTAGGAAATATTATCGAAGCCACAGTTAATCCCCCTGATGATTCAATTTCTCCTGTCCAGCCTCCTGATATAAGTAAAAAAGCACCTCCTATCACAAAAAAGGTACAATCTCGTGCGGTAAAAAAAGCTGTTCAGAAGAAAAAAAGGACTAGTACTGCGAAAAAGCCATTAACCCGTCAGGCTACAAGATCAGCGCTTAAAAGGAAGTCTTCGACGCGCACGATAAGGCAAACAAAGCGTGCGGCCAAAAAGAGAATTGCAGAAACAAAAAGGCAGCCGGTGCGTGTTGATAAAAAAACTGTTCGAGCGAAGAGACAATCAACTCCCAGGACAGAAAGGACTTTACAAAGGAAGAGTCAACCTGTTTCAATACCTAGAAAGCTTACAAGTGTGCCAAGGCTATCCATCTATGAGACACGGAGAATGGCTCCTCCGAGATATAGATACACACGGCAGGCAAAATAGTTCAGAGCTGCCTCTAAGTATGTGGTTTACATAAAAAAAGTTCCTCCCTTTCGTTTATTGTAGGGGGAGGATCCTTAAATAGATATATTTAAAAATATCATAATATCAATTGACGAAAGTTGCACTGAATAGGAAATGTATTTGGTATGGATTTTTTTCCTATTTTCCAAGGAGAGCATTCCCATGCAATTAGTTTAGGTTCATTTTTGTAAGTCGTATATTTGCCTGGAATAGCTTTCCCTTTACTAAAGGTAACGTCATTGAATACATAGCTTTTTGGATCTTGGACAGTTTTCATAATTACTGCTTGTGCAGTAAAATTCGGATCTCCCGCTGTTGCATTTACATAATTACATTGAATTTGGTTTTGTGGATAGTCTCCTCCTTTTACTAAAATCCAGGCATCATAGGCATACCAAGTTTGACCTTTTGGAAGCGGTACGGTTCCTTTGGATATCTTTACAATCCATCCTGGAATATGCTCTCCTTTATAATCATTACTAATCGGTGGGCAACTAAAATTGCTTTGCCCCCAAGCAATGCTACTTCCTAAAAGAAGAATCAAAATGGGAGCTAAAATAACTTTTGACCACATAATCCCTTCTCCTTCAACTCGTAAATGGAATATTAAATTTAAATTAAGGTTAACTATATAATTATATAAATTAATGTATTAATTATGAGTTAAATTATTCGGCAGCCAATAATGAAAGATATTTGAAACGGGTGAGCTAACAAAAACCCAACGAACCCATGGGACACGTCCCATGAGAGTTCGAACAAATAAGGTTCAGCCTAATAAGGGGTTATTTACCGAGCTGGGCAGCAACTTCAGCTGCAAAGTCTGATTCAGCTTTCTCAATTCCTTCACCTAAAGCGAATCGAACGAAACCAGCAAGCTTAATGGGCTGGCCATGTTCTTTTACAGCAGTGGCGATAACCTCTTTGACACGGGTTTTACCATCGATAACGAAAACTTGCTCTTCAAGAACAACTTCCTCATAAAACTTACGAAGTCGTCCTTCAATCATCTTGTCAACGAACTCTGCAGGTTTTCCAGAAGCTAAAGCTTGTTCCCGGAAAATAGCTCTTTCCCGTTCTACTTCCGCTGGGTCTACAGCTTCTATACGAACGGCGATGGGATGAGCGGCGGCCACATGCATGGCAATTTGCTTTCCTAAAGCTTCTAGCCTGTCCTTGGGAGCAGAAGATTCAAGAGCGACAAGAACACCTAGACGGCCAAGGCCTGGAGCGGTAGCGTTGTGAATATAAGGAACGACTACACCTTGTGAAACTTCAAGAAAAGCTGCTCTCCGTAAGGTCATGTTTTCACCAATCGTGGCGACAAGGTGAGAGAGCTCTTCCTCTACAGTCTTGCTTGTACCTGGATATGCTGCTTTTTTTAAGGATTCAATGTTTCCTTTTGCAGTATCTGCAAGTTTAGCAACGGTTCGAACGAAAGCTTGAAAATGTTCATTACGTCCAACGAAATCAGTCTCTGCATTGACTTCGACAACAGCACCTTTTGTGCCCTGACACTCAGCAGCAATGAGACCTTCCGCTGCTATTCGGCCTGATTTTTTAGCTGCTGCAGAAAGCCCCTTTGTCCTGAGCCAATCAACAGCGGCTTCAAGGTCACCTTGCGTTTCTGTGAGGGCTTTTTTACAGTCCATCATTCCTGCACCTGTTTTTTCGCGCAGTTCCTTTACAAGTTTGGGAGAAATTTCCACCATAGCTTACTCCTTTTCAATGCAATTAAGCGTTTTCTTGAACTGTCTCTGGAACAGCTTCTTCCGTAATTGCCGCAATGGTTTCTGCGTCAATAAGAGGTTCGTCTTCAACGGTTACGGTTACGTCCTCGGCCTCTCCAATGTCGACGCCAGCAGACTGCATTTCAGCTTGTAATCCGTCTAAAACAGAAGCTGATACTAATGTGCAGTAGAGCTCGATCGCTCTTTGAGCATCGTCATTACCAGGAATAATATAATCGACCCCATCGGGATGGGAATTACTATCGACAATAGCTACAACAGGAATGTTGAGCTTGTTTGCTTCTTTAATAGCGATGTCTTCTTTATTTGTATCGATAACAAAGAGAATATCGGGAAGACCACCCATTTCCTTAATTCCACCAAGAGAAAGCTCCAATTTATCGCGCTCCCTTTCAAGAGTGAGAAGTTCTTTCTTCGTAAAACCATGAGCTCCTTGATCTAGTTGATCTTGGACCTCGCGGAGACGTTTAATAGATTGGGAGACGGTTTTCCAATTTGTAAGCATTCCACCCAGCCAGCGATGGTTGACATAAAATTGGCCACAAAGGGAAGCTGCTTCTTTTACTTTTTGTGAGGCTTGACGTTTTGTTCCCACAAATAAAACCCGGCCACCTGAAGCAACAACATCGCGTATGGCTTGAAGACCATGGTGCAACATAGGAACGGTTTGTTGGAGATCAATAATATGAATTCCTCCACGGGATCCATATAAATAAGGGGCCATTTTGGGATTCCATCGACGGGTTTGGTGTCCAAAATGAACGCCAGCTTCTAAAAGTTGGCGCATTGTAAATGTAGGCATCATAACTTAGTTTTCCTTTCTCCAGTTGAACCGCCGCAGAGGAAAGGGGCCCTTATAGCCACCGGAGTAAACCCTCTGCGTGAGGATTTTGTTGCCTTCTTTAAAAGACAACACTTAGCTTTTTTATATACGTCTTCCCTCAAAGCTACAACAAGAAAAAAATAGATGTATCTTTGTGGAATTGTGAGATAAGTCTGTACAAATTAAATGACTAAAGCTGAATGATTATATGCATTTCTCTCTTTCTCCCCACGAACTAACAGTGTGGCTCCAGCAACAACCCTCAGAGGTGCTGACCTTGGCCCTACTTTTGAGTTGTGGGACTATCATTCTCTTAATGATGCGCCTTTATGGAGAGATTGGGTTAGTGGTCTATAATGTGCTTGCGTTGATTGTTGCTAACCTCCAAGTCCAAAAAGCGACCATGTTTCGTTTTTTTGATGAGCCTGTTGCCTTAGGTACGGTTGTTTTTTCTTCAATTTTTATCGTAAGCGGTATCTTGACGGAATACTACGGTAAGGCTCAAGCACATAAAACTGTGTGGCTTAGTTTTACAGCGATGGTTCTCATGACTCTTTTTATGTTGCTTACAATTGGTTTTAAACCTGCTAGTGGCTTCCATGAAGCTCACCAAGCCATGTGCACTCTTTTTATACCAGCCCCAGCCTTAATTGTGGCAAGCTTAATGGCTTATGTTGTGGGGCAATTTAATGATATTTGGATATTTGCGACACTTTCAAGATTGACTGCAGGAAGACTTTTGTGGCTTAGAACATTTATAGCAACTCTTGTTGGCGCGTTTATAGATAGTTTTGTTTTTAGTGTGCTTGCCTGGATGGTTTTTGCACCTCACCCTTTGCCATGGAGAACAGTCTTCTTTACGTATATATTAGGGGCTTTCGTTGTACGTATTTTTGTTGCTTTAGTAGGCATTCCTTTTTTGTATTTAGCTCGGTTGATGGTTAGATGATGAATTATCCTAATTTTGCTTTCCAGATTAACTTTCGTTCACAGACTTCAAAAGCTCGCCTCGGCAGGCTTGTAACCCCTCACGGTATTGTGGAAACGCCAGCTTTTATCTTTTGTGCAACAAAGGCTGCGATTAAAGGAGCAACTCCTCAAGACATGTGGCGGGAAGAAACGCAAATTATTCTCTCAAATACATACCATTTAATGTTACAGCCAGGACCAGAAATTGTGGATCAAATGGGTGGTCTTCATCACTTTATGGGGTGGAGAGGACCCATGTTAACAGACTCGGGTGGTTTTCAGATCTTTAGTTTGGGTCATGGGTCGGTTGCGGAAGAAGTTAAAGGACGAAGGCACTCCTCACGCCCAAAAAGCCTTCTTAAAATTAATGAGGAAGGAGCAACCTTTAAATCCTACATTGATGGGAAAAAACATGTTCTTACACCGGAAAGGTCTATCCAAGTTCAACGGAGTTTGAGGGCCGATCTGATTGTTGTGTTAGATGAGTGTACACCCTTTCACGTGGATAAGGCTTATACAGAGAAATCCATGCATCTCAGTCATCGATGGGCGGAGAGAAGTCTAAGGGAGTTTCAGAGAGGGGAGGCAGGAATTCAAGCCCTTTATGGAATTACCCAAGGGGGTATCTACCCCGATTTGCGAAAGGTAAGTGCGGAGTTTGTGAATAGTCTTCCTTTTTTTGGCCATGCAGTTGGGGGATCATTGGGAGCAGATAAATCCCAAATGGCAGAGGTTGTGGAGATGGCGATGGAACCTCTCGATCCGAGCCGTCCTGTCCATCTTTTAGGAATTGGTGGCATTAGTGATATTTTTTATGGGGTAAAGCAAGGTATAGATACGTTTGACTGTGTGCATCCAACGCGTTTGGCCCGCCATGGGGGAGCATTAGTGCCTCCACAGGTGTGGGAGAGTTTAGGAGAAAATCCGAAGGGTCGAGAACATATGAACTTACGAAATGCTCGTTTTCGAGAAGATCCTTCACCAATTGATGCTTCTTGTGGATGTCAAACGTGCAAATCAGTTTCAAGGAGTTACCTTCACCATCTCTTGAAAGCAGGAGAATTACTAGCTATGCAGATGTTAACCATTCATAACATTCATTTCATGAATCGATTATTGAAGGCAATTCGAAATGCAATTGCTTCAGATAAATTAGATCAAGAAGAAAAGAAGTGGGTTGCCTAAGGATTTTTTAACCTTTAAATTGGATTATTAGAAAGAAATCAAAGGAGAAAAAATTAAAATGAAAAATATACTTCTTACATTAGTGTTCTTTTTAATGATTCAAAATGCATGTGCTGATAAGCAAGTTCAGCCAGCAAAGGATGAAAAAGCTTTAGCAGAAAATTGTGCAAATAGTCGTAACGCCTGTAAAAGCGCTTGGACGCAAGCAGATCAGGAAACAAAGAAGAAATTTGCAACTCTTCATGCTTGTCAACAGACTTGCTTAAACGCCCTTAAAGCCTGCAATGATAGCAGGAAACATGCAAAACGGGCAAATGACACGAAAGAAAAAGCAGATGCTTTGGAGAATTTCAACTCTGCAAATGGGTACAATATGGATTGCCAGCGGATGTTGCAGGAACGAGGTAATTCCGACGGAAAGTCTGACGGTGCTTGATTCCTGCCAACTAACCCTCTGACATGCAGTTTTACTTTATGTCAGAGGATGTCAAGATAAAAGAATACTAATTGAAAATATACTTGGCGGTTATAGCAAATTTATTGTACTGAGGTTTCCAAGAATAATTAACTTGAGGAACTTTTATCATTGTTGTGTTGCCCGTAATTGTTCCTGTATACTCTACGCCCATTGTAATGTTCTTGGTCATAAGGAAGTCAACACCCGCTCCCCACAAAAAGCCGTTAATACGTTTACGCTTAGTGCCATGAAAATCAGCGCTTGTTCCTGTTAAACGGTCTGATTGTTTCCAGCGAGAGTTATCCCATCCAAGTTTACAGAAAGGAAGCGTTTTATCAATAACCCATCCAAATCTTGCCGCGAGTTGAAGTGAATTTTCTAAGCGTGTATTATATGAATTTAAATTTGTTATTGATTCCGGTCCTCCAGGTGTGTCTAAAGTTGAAACAACTGTTTTTTTACCAGATGCTTTTGACCCCACCCAGTTTGCTGTGAAATCTAATCCAAGGGCAAAGTTATTAAAACGATGTAAATATCCTACACTTAGTCCACCATCAACCCCTCTTATTCCAGGGTTATTTTTTAACGAATAAGCTTGTTCCGCAGGAATACCTCCTATGACGGCATCAACTACACCGTGAATTTTACTTTTTCCTATTCCTAGGCCATATCCAATGTTCGCTCCCAAATAGAATCCTTGGAAAGCTTTAGGACAAGATTCAGGGGGTGTAGCAGGAACAGGCGTTTCTACAACTATGGTTTCTACTTGAGAAAATCCTGGGTTTGAAATCAAAGACATTGCCGAGACGGCATATAATAAAGTTTTTTTCAATTTTAGCTCCTTCCAATAATGCTATGGTTATAAAGTCTCCGCCTTTGAAGAACTGGGTACAGCTTAGGCAGAGGTAAGTCCCTTAAGACTAATTAATAAATTGTTAACAATTTCAGAAGAAAAATATATTTAATTTTTATAAAATTTTTGGAAAATGGAGACAAGTGATTATTATGTAACAGGCATTGACTGTGTAAAGAGTATTGAAATTAGAAGAATTATTTAAAAGTAAGCTCGTGTAGTGTGCAGTGGGTCTGATTTTTTTTCTTGAATGTTATTTTTTAGTTACTATGTTTTTTTATATTATATTATTCGGAGATTCATATGCCTTCTAAATTAGAATTCAAAAAATTATTCCTTATTTCAACAAGTCTTATAGCTTCTGTGTTAACAAGCACCTCTCTTCTTATGGCAAGTGGAAAGGATCACCCCCATGCTCTTGAAGAGAGTGAAGGCTCTCAAAGTGGAGCTACCTCTAGTAATCCAAGGAGGGAGAGTAATCCCACTCAAGAGATCGATATACAAGTAAAAGCCATTATTGCAACAAGAAGTGCTTTACTCGCCCAACCTTTTTTAAATGGGACCTATTCTTATGCAACTTATCAAAGCGATAATATAAGGGAAAATATAATTGCAATAAGAGAAGCTTTAGAAGGTGAGTTTCCACAGAAAAGCCTTGAGAAAATATCTACCCATATCCCCTACCTTCTGATCCATCATATGAAAGAATCCATAGCTGATTTTAGTGAGGAAACCTTTCGTTCTTCTCTCTTAGCTTTTCTTAAAAGCTATCGTAAATACTCTGCTGTTCTGAATGATAATCCACGTCGGATGCTTCTTTCTCTTGTTTGTGCGGTTGCTTCTGATGAAGAAAATCTTAGAAAAGAAGGTTTTAAAATCGCAAAATCCATTCCTGCACACCACAGAACCTTTTCAGATTGGTTAGCCTATTTTGCCTTATCGTCTGCAAGTTCTGCGGACGAATATGATAAATTAATAAGTGAAATCAATCTATACAAAGAAAAACGCCATTCAAAGGTGATTTGTAAACAAAAAGACGTTCTTTCTGATGTCACTGCTCTTTTTATGTTTCATTCTAAAGGAGCTGGAATGTTATGTTTAAAAACAGAGTTCTTGCAAATTACCGAATTTGAAATAGCTCTTTATCTTATGCATATCAAGAGAGACATAATTCCACTAGATAAACTTGAAGAAGACAGGAGAGAAAGAAGCTCTATTAAAAACATTGACAGACAAATCTACAGAGAAAGAGAGTTCCTAGAACACAAGCATAAAAACTCTAAGGATGCTCATGATATTTTGAATGAAGCAATTGTAAGATATGAAACTATAGCTGAAGACATAAAAATAAGATTGCTTACGAATCCGAACTCTTTGTGTGTTATAGAAGGCTTTCAGGAACAGTTTGATAATCTCCGCTCAATATATCGACAGCTTTTTGTAAAGGCTACAGAAGTGTCTTTAGAAGACACATTATGCAAAACAACTGAGAATCTGGAAACTGTTAAGATACTCTATAAGAAATTTAAAGGGGCGTGTGATTTAGTCTATAAAACCCTTTCCCCCGCTCCAGTAAAGTCTATGCGTGAAAAGTTACCTTCTTCTCTCTCATCTCCTTCTCCTTCCACAACAGCTGAGATTAAAAGGGAAGCAGCACTTCTATCGTTACTAGAAGATAAAAAAAATAAAAGAAAAGATCTTACTCCTGAACAAAAAGCGAGAAAGAAAGAAAAAAAGAAAGCCTATGAGAGAAGAAAAAAAGAAAAAGAGCGAGCAGTTTCTTTGGCGGTTGAGATTTCCTCTCCTTCACTCAGTGAAGAACGTCCTTCTTTTCCTGCCTTAAAGAAGAGTGATTTGGAGTTATTTAAGGTCATATACAAGATTGGAGAGGGGAAGAGAATCCATAACTTCACAATGAGTGACTTGACATCTATGCTGACAAAGCTTGGATGTAGAATTGATCCTGTTAAGGGGGAGAACGCTATCATTGTTTCTTCCGAGACATCTTCTGGGCCAGAATCTGTGAAACTCCATAACCCTCACGGGCGATCAGAAACAGACGCACTATATCCTGCCTTAATTGATCAGTTTGTTATTCCGTTTTTAGAAAGGATTGGAGCAAACCCGGATACTGTTCCTCAACAAGAAAGAGGAGCTTCTCAATCGCCTACATCCAGATCCCCCACCAACAAAAGCCCAAGAACGGGGACTGTTGGCGATCATTCAGGCCCTAAATCTGGCAGAGGGAGTGCAACTGATAAGGGGGAGGCGGATTCTCATGGGGGAGCTTAAGGATGTCATAGATTTTTAATTGACAAAAATAAAATGCGACTTATATGGTTATTATTAATGTAATAAACAATGGTGAATACTATGATTGAATTAAAG
>JAIEMB010000010.1 GCA_019752515.1 Alphaproteobacteria bacterium
CTAAACTTTAACATTAAGTCAAAGACCTCCCAATTCTTAAGAGGAGAAGTCGGCGCTCAACTCTACCGCACCTATGTTCTGTGTGATGCGCTTGTACGACCTGCATTCCAACTGTCTTACGTTCACAAGCATCCCATCAGCGGAACCCATGTGAAGGGTGGGCTCATAGGAGAACCTCAAACCCTGACCCTCTTAGGAGACAGCAAGGTCCGTAATCAAGTAGCCCCTGGTGTAGGTGTTACGGTCCAGTTCACCAAAGGCCTCTACGTTATTGCGAACGTCTCAGCTCAGCTCGGCAGCGGCCAAAACCTTGGCGATGCCCTCGTCAGAGTAGGATATGATTTTTAATACCCATTCGCGTTTTTCCAATGAGGGTGTCAGACGTCGAACCTCGGGGTGCTCACGTATTCAAATACGCTCCGCGCCCCTCGCTTTGTCTTCCTGCTCATTGTTTGAACGCAAAATGGTATAAAGTGTAAAAGTATATACCACTCTCTTGGGATGCGTACGCCCTTTTTTAGTCTCCCGTCTGCAACCGCTCAACAAGCGCTTTAACAGTAGGGATATAGCCCCCGGCATAAAATGGATCTTGAGCAAAGCGATAGGCTGCATGTCCCGCAAACATCAACTGGGTGTCCACCTCCTCGCTATGGCTAATAGCTTGTAGGGTTTTTTGAATACAAAAAGAACGAGGATCTGCTTTACGCCCTGTTGTGCCTTCTTCTGTTTGAGCCCAATTGCTGAAAAGGCAAGCACTCAGGCATCCCATACAATCAATCTGATCCTTTCGGATCTCATCAGCTTTCTGAGGAGTAACAAATATTAAAGTAGAATCGGGCGTACGTAATACCTCAGCGAACCCCAGCTTTACCCACCCCTCTGCCATTTCCTTGTCATGAGCTGTAAGATAAACCAAACGTCCTCTAGCCCCTACAGGAAATCCTTCCGTATGATCACCCACAGGCGTAACTGAGTATGCAACCTGGCGAGCTGAGCGCTGTTTTAACTCATCCAAAAAAGGATTTGAAACCGCCGAGGAGTAGAAACCCGTTGGGCTAAAACGATTCAGGTAAATGTCGCCTGGATTTAAAGTTAGAAGTCTTTGTTTCCAAGCATCAGAAATCGGGCTCTCTTGGGTAAGGAGAGGCCTTGTCCCAAACTGAAAAGCAATGGGGCCAAGATCAGGATTATCGAACCAATCCGTCCACTCTCTTAAATACCAAACACCTCCCGCCATAACGATAGGAACATCAGAAAGGCCAAACTCATTCATCACTTGTCGAAGTTCAAGAACACGAGGATAAGGGTCTTCGGGTTTATCAGGATCTTCACTATTGCTTAAACCGTTATGACCTCCTGCGCGCCATGGATCTTCATAGACGACTCCTCCTAACCACTCAGGAAATTTATGATAGGCTCGCTTCCACAAAGCGCGAAAAGCTCTTCCCGAGGAAACGATAGGATAATAGTAAATTCCATAACTTGCCGTAATCTGAGCAATCCGATAAGGCATCCCAGCACCACACGTCACACCATGAACGAGTGAACTGACTTGATCCAACACACCGTGAAGAACTTCTTCTACTGCAGCCATCTCCCAGAGAACATTCATATGGAGACGACCTTGCCCATTGGATCGGTCATGAGCAATTTTAGCTTGGGTAATGCCACCTTGAATAGCATACTCAATAAGTTCACGATTCCGTTCTCTTCGAGTTTTTCCCTTATAAACAATAGGAATAAGATTGCCATGCGCATCAAGAGCATCCGCATTTACAGCTGAAAAAGTTCCAACACCTCCTGCCGAAGACCAAGCTCCTGAACTTTCCCCATTAGAGATAGAAATACCTTTTCCACCCTCAATGAGAGGAAGGACTTCGCGCCCAGATAAACGTATTGGATTAAGCGGCTTCAAGGCTCTTTATCTCCCATAAACCAAATGTATAAACTTAGGCTTCACTCGCAAGATGGCTTGCGTCAGTAGAAGTCTCCTTACCCGTTGATTGATCAATCGACTTAATGCTCAGACGAATCTTTCCACGATTATCCATCTCAAGGACTTTTACATAAACCTCATCCCCAACTTTAACAATATCGGTTACTTTTTCAACACGCCGTGGGGCCAGTTCACTGATATGAATAAGACCGTCTTGACTGCCAAAAAAACTCACAAAGGCCCCAAAATCGACAACACGCACAACTTTACCTTTGTAAATCACACCTACTTCAGGTTCATCTGTTATACTACGAATTCTTTTTTCAGCAGCAGTAATAACATCTGCATTAGCACCAGAAACGTTGATAACCCCATCGTCAGATATATCAATTTTTGCACCCGTAGTTTCACAGATGTCACGGATGACTTTTCCTCCTGCACCTATCACTTCTCTGATTTTATCTTTAGGAATGGTAAAAGAAATCATACGAGGGGCATACTCTCGAACCTCTTCCCGTGCATTTCCAATAGCTTCTGCCATTTTCCCTAATATATGCAAACGACCCACCCGAGCTTGTTCCAGGGCAATCTCCATAATATGATGAGTAATGCTGGTAATCTTAAGATCCATTTGCAGCGCAGTAATTCCTTCTTGGCTACCTGCGACTTTAAAATCCATATCTCCCAAATGGTCTTCATCTCCTATAATATCGGAGAGGACTGCAAATTTATCTCCTTCTTTGATGAGACCCATAGCAATTCCAGCAACGGGTCGCTCTAAAGGAACACCCGCGTCCATCATAGCAAGGGAACTACCACAAACACTTGCCATAGAAGAAGAACCATCTGATTCCGTAATCTCAGATACAATTCGTATAGTGTAGGGGAATTTATCTCTCGATGGCATCATAGGATGAAGAGCACGCCAAGCAAGTTTACCATGACCAACTTCTCGACGCCCAGGGCCTCCCATACGACCTGTTTCACCAACAGAATAAGGAGGAAAATTATAATGGAGTAAGAAGGGTTCTTTATATTCACCTTCAAGAGCATCGATAACTTGCTCATCTTGACCTGTACCTAGAGTCGCCACAACAAAAGCTTGTGTTGACCCTCGCGTAAACAATGCACTACCATGCGCCCGTGGGAGAACACCTACTTCTGCGACGATAGGACGAATGGTCTTTGTATCTCGACCATCTATTCGCTCTCCTGACTTCAAAATTTCGCCACGAACCAAATCTTTCTCAAGCTCTTTAAACTCAGCGTAAGCAAGAATAGGAGAATACCCCTCTTCCTTAAGAGCTTCTATGGTTTGATTTTTGAGCGTCGCGAGTTTTTTATGACGCTGTGTTTTATCTCTTATACCATAGGCAACTTTCATATCACTTGTAGCCAATTCCTTTAAACGCTCAATGAGTTTTTCCTTTTGAGGGTCCTCAGAGGCCAATTCCCAAGGATCTTTCGCACACTCTTCAGCAAGATCTATGATAGCTTGGATAACAGGTTGAAAATGACTGTGCCCAAACATAACCGCGTCAAGCATTTGTGTCTCTGAAAGCTCATGGGCTTCTGATTCCACCATCAGAATCCCTTCTTCCGTTCCTGCAACAACCAAATTTAATTTGGAATGAGGTGCTTGAGCTAAGGTAGGGTTCAATATAAATTCCCCATCTATAAATCCAACACGTGCCGCTCCAATAGGGCCTAAGAAAGGAAGACCAGAAAGAGTCAAGGCAGCAGACGCACCAATGATAGCCGGAATATCAGCTGGATTTTCCATATCATGACTTAAAACCGTACAGATAACTTGGGTATCATTACGAAAACTGGGAACAAATAGCGGTCGTATAGGACGGTCAATGAGACGGGATATCAAAGTTTCATGATCTGAAGGTTTGCCTTCTCGCTTAAAAAAACCACCAGGAATTTTCCCTGCTGCAAAGGCCTTTTCCTGATAGTGAACTGTAAGCGGGAAAAAATCCACATCTGGGGTAGGCTCTTTCTTTGCCACAGCTGTACACAATACAACTGTTTCACCATATGTCACGACCACGGCGCCATCTGCTTGACGGGCTATTTTCCCTGTTTCAAGCGTTAATTTATGGCCTGCCCAATTAATCTCTTTTCGATAAATTTTAAACATTAGATTTTAATTCCTTATGTAGCCTTAGCGACGCAACCCTAACCGTTCAATGAGCTTTGCATAGCGTGTTTCATCTGTCCTTTTGATATAATCTAGAAGTCTCCGTCTACGACTTACAAGCATAAGAAGGCCTCTTCTCGAGTGAAAATCCTTTACATGCGCACCCAAATGAGAGGTAAGATTAGTAATTCGTTCGGTCAATACAGCCACCTGAACTTCAGGAGAGCCTGTATCGTTTTTTTGTGTTGCAAATTCCTTAATAACTTCTTGTTTGCGTACGTTTGTAATCGACATCTTTAAGCTCCTTCTATTCTATATTAAAAACACGTAAGGGTGTAATCACCCCATTTCTTGCTTTTGCAAGAGCTTGAGGAACGCCTCTACAGAGGATTAAAGCAACTTCTCCCTCTTCTTTTTGTGAGGAAAAAATGGTCTGTCCTCGGCGAAGCTTAACGGCCTCAGCCTCTTCAACTTCAAGAGCCAGGATGTCGACCAGCGCATCTTGAATTGGCAAGAGATATTTCATTAGTTCTGTGTTATGCCCTATATTGAGAAGAGAATCTAGTAAAATCGCATCTTTTTCTGAAAAGGGAGCAACCATTAATCTTCTTAAGGCCATAAGATAACCGCAAGTCCCTAAACTCATTGCTAAATCTCGAGCTAAGCTTCGAATGTACGTACCCTTGCTACACTCAACTTCAAAGACCGCTGATTCAGAGTAAGCATGGAGAAGAGTTAATCTATCAATTGTAATAATTCGGGAAGCAAGCTTTACTTCTTTTCCTTGACGAGCTAAGGCATAAGCTCTCTCTCCCTTTACTTTAAGGGCAGAATAAATAGGAGGAACTTGTTTAATTGTTCCAGTAAACTTAGGGAGAATCGCTTCAATTTCTAGACGCTTAGGGCGAACCTCCGAAGTTGCTGTTACTTCTCCTTCCTGATCTTCCGTTGAGCGGGCCTCTCCCCATTTGACTTCAAAACGATAAGACTTTTTGCCCTCTAATACATACGAAAGCGTTTTAGTAGCTTCTCCCAAGGCAATCGGCAAAACACCCGTTGCTAAGGGATCGAGCGTCCCCCCATGGCCCGCTTTTGTAGCTTTAAAAAGACGTTTGACTTTTGCGACCGCATGTGCCGAGGACATCCCTAAAGGCTTATCGAGAACAACCCAACCATTAATTTTTATCATATCTATTAAAAATCTCTTATTTCACTAATCGAAGGGCTTGGGAAATCCTATGACAAGCTTCAACGAGAACGTCCGTATCAAGTGCATAAGAAATTCTAAAATAAGGAGAAAGTCCAAATGCCACACCTGGAACAACTGCAACACCTGCTGATTCCAAAAGATAGGTTGCAAGGTCAGCATCGGATGTGATTTGAGAGTCTAAAGGTGTAAGTTTCCCCATGAGACCTGCACACGAGGGATAAAGATAAAAAGCTCCTTGAGGTTTTAAGCAAGAAAGACCAGGAGTATCATTTAAAATCTTATAGGCTTGATCACGTCTTTCCCTAAAGATCTTATTTCTTTCCTCTATAAAACCCTGTGTTTCCTCAAGAGCAGCCACAGCTGCCCATTGAGAAATAGAGGTGGCATTGGTTGTTGACTGAGACTGAAGGATCGTCATTGCTTCAATAAGTGGTTTAGGTCCTGCACCATAGCCGATTCTCCACCCCGTCATCGCATACGCTTTTGAAACACCATTTACTGTAAGAATGCGATCTTTCAAATCGGGAGCAACTTGAGCAAGGGTCGTAAAAGAGAGACCATCATAAACCAAATGTTCATAAATATCATCGCTTAGAACATACACATGGGGAGCACAACGGAGTACCTCTGCAATAGCCTCTAATTCAGCTTTCGTATAAACCATACCCGTTGGATTATTTGGAGAATTCAAGATGAGCCATTTTGTTTGAGGCGTAATGGTTTCTCTTAAATCTTCTGGCATTAACTTTAAATGATTTTCATTTCTGCACCTTATGAAGACAGGAACACCTTCAGCCAACGTGACCATATCTGGATAGGAAACCCAATAAGGAGCTGGAATAATAACCTCCTCTCTCGGATTAAGGGAGGCAAGGAAAGCATTAAAAATAACATGTTTTGCACCAGATCCCACAATGATCTGATCAGGTGTATAGTCAATATGGTTTTCTCTTCTGAATTTCTCTACAATGGCTTCTCTCAAAGGAAAAATACCCTCAACGGTCGTATATTTTGTTTTCCCTTCTTGAATGGCTTTAAGTGCCGCATCTTTAATATGTTCTGGTGTATCGAAGTCAGGCTCGCCCGCTCCTAAACCAATAACATCATGCCCTTGAACTTTCAATTCGGCCGCACGTGCTGTTACAGCTAACGTAGGAGAAGGCTGAATACGGGACATACGGTGACTCACAATTGCCATGGATACCTCTCTCCTTGCATTATATATTATTTTACAGCAAACTACTCTAAATCTCAACGTGAGTTGATTTATGGCCAATCAAATTGACATAGAATGCATTTCTAAAAAAGACCTCTTAAAGGAATATCCTACACTTTATTTTGGTGAGGAAGGAGAGTGGTTTGCTATTATGACTGCCGACAAGAAGGTTTGCGGTCTTACATTGAAGGTATTTCCCCAGTTTCCCACTCTTTTGAACCACTTTCGAAAACACACTCTTGTTGAAGCGAAAGTCTCCCTGAAGAATACAATACCGTGTCTCTTGGCAGGAACCCCCTTCCAACATCAAGTTTGGAAAGCCCTTCTCCAAATACCTCCTGGAACAACTATAAGCTATCAAGAACTCGCGCGTCATCTGCATCATCCTAAAGCAATTCGGGCTGTTGCCAACGCTGTTGGAGCAAATCCAATATCTCCTCTTCTCCCCTGCCACCGGGTTGTCGGAACCAATGGATATTTTGGAGGATATTTTTGGGGTTTGCCTGCAAAACTTACCCTTTTGCAGGAAGAAGGCGCGGATCTTTCTTCCTTTAAAGGAATTAATTAAACATTCTTTTCTTTCCTTTTAATTTGATAAGCGCTATAGAAAGAACGTTTTTAACCATGGAGCTTTATAAACATGCAACGTACCTTATCCATTTTAAAACCAGATATTACACGCCGTAATCTTACGGGAGCTGTAAATGAACGCATTGAAAGATCAGGTCTCCGGATCATTGCCCAAAAACGCATTCTTCTGACCCTTGAACAGGCTCAAAAGTTTTATGCCGTCCACCAAGAGCGGGCTTTCTTTTTTGATCTTTGCTCATTTATGACTACAGGTCCTGTCGTCGTTCAAGTGCTTCAAGGTGAAAATGCTATAGAAGCTTATCGAACCGTTATGGGAGCAACTAACCCTGCTAATGCTGATGAGGGTACTATCCGTAGAGATTTTGCTGAATCCATCGAAGCCAATTCAGTTCATGGTTCGGATAGTCTAGAAAACGCTGAAAAAGAAATTGCTTTCTTCTTCAGTGAAATGGAAATTGTGGGATAATTTTAGAGAAGCTCGTAAATTTCCTATATTTTCTACCGCAGGCTCAAACATGGACAAGAGTATGTTAAACTTGGCCTGTAGCACTAGAAAAAAGTGGAGTGTTAATTAAAAGAGAAGCACGAATTTCTCTCTAATTATTTCAAAATGGTCTGGCTCCTGCAGGAATCTCCAGAGACGCAAGGAAAGATCAACCATATCTTCGCTTCTTGAAACAACTTTTGGGCGCCTTGTCATGCGGCCCAGGTGATGGCGTGTGTTTGCATTGTCGCTTTCGATGTGTGTTGTTCCTGCTTTTCCTATGACATGTCTCTCTCGAGGCAAAATCTTGGAATAAACCTCCCACTCGTCGGTGTAGAAATTTCCTTTGACGTGCTTTACTTCTTCATAAAGTCTTTAGAAGGTTTTAGCATCACGATGGCCTGTAACCCAGGCAAGGGTTTTCCCTTCATGACGATCCAAGGCGTGTCCTTTCCAGTGTTTGTTTTTTTGAAGTGACATAGTGCCACATCTTGTCAAACTCAATATCATAGTCGCCTTCTGGCACTTGAGGAGGAGGAAGATCCTCACAGAAATTACGAATCCAATGATAAACAGCTGTTCTTGAGACCTTAAAGAGCTTTTCAATAACCCCGTAGCTTGATTTTCCCGTCCCATACAGCAACACAGCTAGAGCTTGGACTTGCTCTGATACCTCAAGAGGCCTAACTTTGAAAACAGGGACAAGTTTCCTAAGAGTACACAGAGTCTAGTTATGTTCCCCAATTATTGTTCTGCTCCCTTTAGCGCTTTTGCTATGGATTCAGACAACACTTTTATTTTAGTCTGATTCTGAATCTGCAAGAGACGCTTCTTGATTGTAGGGGTTATATCTTGAGGATACTTTTGCAGATACAACACAGCTGCTAGTACACGGCCTGGCTGTGTCTCAGAGGAAAGCCATTCTTGAGGTGTGAATAAGTCAAAAACACCAACGACTCGTAAAGAAGGAATAAGAGAGATAATTGTTTCACTTATCTCTTGTACTTTTGTTGAATCACTGATCGAAGACTTCTCAGACAAAAGTGTATTAAGAAGCGCCACATTATTAAGTGTTGCCGCTATAATACCTTTTCGTGCAGGCCCCGATTCCCCCGTATAAGGATTAGTAGATATGTTACTATCAACACCTGCTGGTAAAATGCGTTCGGGTGTAAATGCTTCTTTTTGTATATTTCCTATAGATTTAGTGGGCTCATCGGCCAAACATACTTGTTGAGTTGAGGTGATGGCTAAAAATGCTAAAGTGTTTAAAATTGCCTTCATTGGAATAGTCCTTTCTTTACAATTAAAAATTTTAATATGCTGTAGAGTGCCAATCAACGATTTCTCATATTTCTTTTTCTTTATTTAAATATCTATTTAAAGATAACCTTTTTTCTGTGGGATAAGTTAAAAGCTTACAAAACACAGAGTTTAAAGAGGGCACTCCAAGAGAAATCATTAAAAAGTACTTTTACATCTTATCTTACATTTCACAAAAATTGACCGAACGTTCAGTCAATATCTATTTTTAATCATATCTCAAGTATCTTGTCAACAATGAAATTGAACGAACGTTCAATCTATGCTACAGACTAACAAAGAAAAGGAATATTATGAAAAAACAAAAAAACGAACACGCAACAGCTCAAAAAATTATACAAACAGCTAAGGAAGTATTTCTGACCAAAGGGTTTGAGGGGTCATCTATTAGCGACATCGCAAATAAAGCAAAAATAAGCAAGAGCCTTATATATCATCATTTTTCACACAAACGGGATCTATGGAAAGCCGTAAAAACTTCCATATTCCAAGCTTTCGTAGGACAAGCGCTCTCTCAGGTCAGCTTCCCAATGGACTCTTTCAAATCGTTTCTCAAAAGTTTTGTAACCCTACGCTTTAGATTTTATGAAGATAACCCAGAGATTGCTCGTCTCATTACGTGGCAACGCCTTGAAAACACACAAGAAGATATTATAGGCATTGAAAATAAAAAATTTACGTCGATTGAACCTCAAATAAGAGAGTTTCAAAAACGTGAGGAAATCCGCCCAGAGCTAGATCCAAAAATGGTAAGCTACTTTATTATGTCAGCAGCATCCATGCTCTTTATGGATAAACCTGATTTTCTTGATATACATACGGAAAATGAAAAAAAACAGCAATTTTTGGACATGCTGATTGAAAGCCTTTATTTAGCTTTTGCTAAAACCAGTCCTTCCCAGCAAGTTCCAGATCCAACGATATATGTAGGCTGATACGCTTACGTGAGGAACTTTCGAGTTCTATCCATATAGTCTTATTCACGCCGATCGTTCCAAAATTCTTTAATTTTCGCAAAAAATCCTTCAGAGAGGGGACTTGAATGGGCTCTTTTTTCAAGTCCTGCGAACTCTTCCAGTAACTCTTTTTGACGTTTGGTTAGATTTACAGGTGTTTCAACTTGTGTTTGGATATACATATCCCCCCTCGAAGAAGACCTCATAATAGACATCCCTTTACTTTTAAGACGGAATTGCTTACCTGACTGAGTTCCTTCTGGAATTTTAACAAGGGCTTTGTGACCATCAATCGTGGGAACTTCGATCTCTCCTCCCAAAGCAGCCGTCGACATAGAAATAGGCACTTGGCAGTATATATTCGATCCATCACGATGAAAAAATTTGTGAGACTTAATATGGAGGAAGATATAGAGATCCCCAGGCGCACCATTTCTAAGTCCAGCCTCTCCCTCACCAGCGAGACGAATACGGGCGCCATCATCTATCCCAGCTGGAATGGTAACTGAAAGAGTTTTTTCTTTTCGGACCCGGCCAGACCCATGGCAGGTTTTGCAAGGATCTTTAATGATTTGTCCCATACCATGGCAATGAGAACAGGTACGCTCAATCGTAAAAAAACCTTGTCGCGCATGAACTTTTCCTTGACCATGACAAGTGGGACAGGTTTCAGGTTTCGTCCCCTTTGCAGCTCCTGAACCTTTGCACGTTTCACATGTTGCATTTGTGGGGATTTTAACGTTTTTCTTGAGGCCATTGTATGCCTCTTCCAAACTGATTTCCATATTGTAGCGAAGGTCTGCACCCCTCATTGAAGCGTCCGCTTGCCGTGTTCGCCCCCCCATGAATTCGCTAAACATATCATCAAAAATATTACCAAAACCTGATGCTGCAAAATCAAAATCACCGGGATGATGAAAACCGCCTGCCCCACCTCCAGCGCCCATACCTCCTTCAAAGGCTGCATGGCCTAACCGATCGTAAGCCGCTCGCTTCTGCTCATCCTTGAGGATTTCATAAGCCTCACTTATCTCTTTAAATTTTTTTTCCGCTTCCTTATTTCCTTGATTTTTATCAGGGTGCCATTTCATAGCGAGCTTACGGTAAGCCTTTTTAATCTCATCTGCTTTTGCAGAACGTGAGACACCTAACAGTTCATAGTAATCTTGTTTTGCCATGGATCAACCAGTAAAGGCCCGCTGAAATGAGCTCAGCGGGCATATTATTAATCTTCGTTCTTTTTGCTGTCGTCAACTTCTTCAAAATCAGCATCAACAACATCTTCTTTGTTTTCCTCTTTAGACTCATCTTCAATTTCAGAAGATGTATCTTCTTGAGAAGCTTTATACAAAGCTTCCCCTAAAGCCATAGAAGATTGGGTTAAGACTTCCATTTTCTGTTGAATGACAGACTTTTCAGGAGAATCTAAAGATTCACGTAAATCTTTGGCAGCAGCTTCAACTTTTTCCCGATCCGTTGCTCCAATCTTATCTCCATGCTCTTTCAACGTTTTTTCCGTTGTATGAAGAAGGGCTTCTGCATGATTTCGAACCTCAACGAGTTCACGACGCTTTTTGTCTTCACTTGCATGGGATTCAGCATCCTTAACCATCTTTTCAATATCTTGTTCAGAAAGACCACCGGAAGCTTCAATACGAATTTGTTGTTCTTTGCCCGTTGCCTTATCTTTTGCTGACACATGGACAATACCGTTGGCATCAATGTCGAAGGTAACTTCAATTTGGGGCATACCCCTTGGTGCAGGAGGAATTCCCATGAGATCAAATTGCCCTAAGAGTTTATTATCGGCCGCCATTTCCCGTTCTCCTTGGAAAACACGGATTGTCACGGCCGTTTGATTATCATCAGCCGTTGAAAAGGTCTGACTCTTTTTTGTAGGGATGGTTGTGTTTCTGTCGATCAAACGGGTAAACACACCTCCCAAAGTCTCAATTCCAAGGGAAAGTGGGGTCACATCAAGAAGAAGAACGTCTTTCACATCTCCGCGCAGTACACCTCCTTGAATAGCAGCACCTAAGGCAACAACTTCATCCGGATTTACACCACGGTGGGGATCCTTACCAAAGAACTGTTTTACAGTTTCAATAATCTTCGGCATACGGGTCATACCGCCAACCAAAATGATTTCATCTATCTGTCCAGCTGAAACACCTGCATCTTCAAGAGCGGCTTTACATGGTTTAACTGTCCGTTCAATCAAGTCTTCTACAAGGGTTTCTAACTTTGCACGTGTTAATTTGACATTGAGATGCTTCGGACCAGAGGCGTCTGCCGTGATAAAGGGTAAATTGACATCCGTTTGCATAGCACTAGAAAGTTCAATCTTAGCCTTCTCAGCAGCTTCCTTTAGCCGTTGTAAAGCAAGCTTATCCTTACGAAGATCAATGCCTTGTTCTTTTTTGAACTCGTCCGCTAAATAATCAATAACACGTTGATCAAAATCTTCACCCCCGAGGAAAGTATCTCCATTCGTAGACTTGACTTCAAAAACCCCATCTCCAATTTCAAGAATAGAAACGTCAAAGGTTCCGCCCCCTAAATCGTATACGGCAATCACTTCACCTTCTTTTTTTTCTAAACCATAGGCAAGTGCTGCGGCTGTAGGCTCGTTGATAATGCGCAAGACCTCAAGCCCTGCAATTTTACCAGCATCTTTCGTAGCTTGACGTTGGGAGTCATTAAAATAAGCGGGAACTGTAATGACAGCTTGAGTAACCTTTTCTCCTAAGAAATTTTCGGCCGTTTCCTTCATTTTTTGAAGAATAAAAGCACTGACCTCACTTGGACTATATTTCTTACCCTCTACTTCTACCCAAGCATCACCATTAGCCCCTTCTACAATTTTATAAGGGACAAGACCCTTATCTTTCTGGGTCATGGGATCATCGTAACGTCTTCCAATAAGTCGTTTGATCGCAAAAAGGGTATTTTCCGGGTTGGTAACAGCTTGCCGCTTTGCAGCTTGTCCAACCAAACGTTCACCCGTATTTGTAAAAGCAACCATAGAAGGCGTCGTACGCATGCCCTCCGCATTTTCAATAACGCGGGCTTCTTTTCCTTCCATGATGGCAACGCAAGAGTTAGTTGTACCAAGGTCAATTCCTATCACTTTACTCATTTTATTCCTCTTTCTTTTCTGCAGTAAAAATGTAAAATTCCTTTATTCTTTTATGTAAGATCGATCTCTGACGGTTGCAATGGAGGCTCCGTATTTTTTCCTTTTGCCACCCCTACCATTGCAGGACGTAGAAGACGACCATTCAAAATGTAACCCGGTTGAAGGACATGAATAATCGTTCCAGCGGGTTGATCCTGGTCTTCAACTTCAAACATGGCCTGGTGAAAATGATGATCAAAGGTCTGTCCTAAGGGTTCAACTTTTTCAATATTGTGCTTCTTAAATGCTGACAGAAGCTCTTTTTCCGTAATCTCTACCCCTTCCAAAAGACTTTTAAGGAGATTTTGGGGGTCATCATGTTCTGAAGGTATACTCTCTATAGCACGTCTTAAATTATCAGCGACAGTCAAAAGTTCTCGGGCAAAACCTGTAATTGCAAACTTGGCCATTTCTTCCCTCTCCCGTTCAGCGCGCTTGCGATAGTTTTCAAGTTCGGCCAATGTTCGTAAAAGCTGGTCCTTTAATTTTCCAACTTCAGCTGCAAGTTCTTGTTCTCTTGACGCCACATTCTGAATTTCTTCCTCAAGGGTAAGAAGTTCTTCATCAGTTGTTATATTATCTTCTTCTATCATGATCTAACCTATCGTTTTGCTAATGAGTTTTGCCGTATAGTCTACCATAGGAATGATACGACTATAATTTAATCTTGCTGGTCCAATAACCCCTATGACGCCAACAATCCGTCCTTTGTCTACAGAATAAGGTGAAACAATGAGTGAACATCCAGAAAGTTGGAACGAGTTACTCTCGGATCCAATGAAAATCTGAACACCATCTGCAGCTATAGAAGCATCGAGGAGTTCAAGAATTTCACTTTGGGTGTCAAGGGCTTCAAAGAGATTACGAATGTGGTTCAGTTCTTCCACATGACGCACATCTTGGAGAAGATGGGATTGTCCCCGAATGATGAGCGAAGTAGACGTTCCCTCCCCTCCCCACATGGCGAGTCCTTCTTCCACAACTTTTGAGGTAAGAAGATCTAGCTGACTTCTATTCTCTTCAAGCTCCCCTAAAATTTTTGACTTAGCTTCTTTCAACGTCCTTCCCGCAAGACGGCTATTTAAATAATTGCTCGCTTCCGTTAAGCTTGAGGGAGGAATACCAGGAGGGGTTTCTATGATTCTGTTCTCCACAAATCCTTCTTCTGTAATAAGGACTACCAAAACCCTACCAGGACTTAAGCTCACAAATTCTACATGCTTTAATATGGCTTCAGATTTAGGCGCCAAAACAATACCCGCACAACGACTCAGACCGCTTAGGGCTTTGGTTGCATCCTCTAAGACAGTAGAAAAACTTTTTCCACTGGTCTTACAATGGTGCTCAATTTCTTTTTGCTCTTGAGGAGCAAGATCTCCAATTTCCAAAATACCATGTACAAAAAGGCGGAGCCCCGCTTCCGTTGGTAAACGCCCTGCAGAGGTATGGGGAGCAAACAGAAGGCCTGCAGCTTCTAAATCTGCCATCACATTGCGTATCGTTGCTGGTGAGAGGGATATCCCTAAACGGCTGGACAGGGATTTTGATCCTACAGGTTCGCCCGTTTCCACATATGCATCCACAATGTGACGAAAAACTTCTCGTGATCTTTTATCTAATTCTTCTAACTTTGTCATAAGTCTTTCCACCTTAGCTGGAATGTAGTAATGACTGAAGCTTGCGTCAATCCTTTGAAGGAGAGTTTTTATGAGACCCTCAAACCGTCGTCCCGATCAGCTTCGTTCCATTTCTTTTGAACTGGGCTATGCCAAGCATGCAGAAGGCTCTTGTCTTTCCAAATTTGGAGAAACTCATGTGCTTTGCACAGCCTCATTAGAAGAGAAAGTCCCCCCTTTCTTGCGAAATAAAGGTACAGGATGGGTCACGGCTGAATATGGCATGCTCCCACGTTCCACCCATACCCGAATAGACAGAGAAGCAGCGCGCGGAAAACAAACAGGACGAACTCAAGAAATTCAACGCTTGATTGGCCGAGCTTTACGATCTGTCGTTGATCTAAAAGCTCTTGGAGAGCGCCAAATAACGATTGATTGCGATGTCCTCCAAGCAGATGGTGGAACCCGAACCGCAGCCATTTCTGGAGCTTACGTAGCCTTGCATAGAGCCCTTCAAAAACTTGTGCGAGATGGCAAACTAGACGCACTCCCCCTAACCCAGCAAGTTGCTGCTGTCTCCTGCGGCATTGTGGCAGGAACGCCTGTCCTTGACTTAGATTACATTGAAGACAGTAGCGCTCAAGCAGACGCAAATTTTGTGTTGACCGACTCAGGGGCCATTATCGAGATACAAACAACAGCTGAAGAACGCCCATTTGAAGAGGAAGCCCTTTTTGAAATGATGCGGCTAGCTCGCCTTGGGATTAGCGAAATCACAGAACGACAAAGAGAAGCGATCACGTCCAGTTTGTAAAAACTGTGTTCCTGAGTACGTCCATTTGACAAGCTAAGGGGTATTTACACTTAATTAACGATAAATGCGTATGCTTCCAAAAAGAAGTCATTTTCTAATGACATCATACTCTTTGGATAAAATTATGATTCGCAGCTTTATAAATGAAGTGCCTTCCTTATTCCTTCTTTTCATACTTGTCTTAACCTTGTCATGTTTCGCAACTGGTATTTTCTTTTTAACAAAAAAATTTCTGCCCTCGGTTACACAAAAACAAAGCAACCAGTTTTTAACCTTGCTGATTACCATTATAAGTTCAAATTATGCTTTTTTACTTGGATTAGTCATTATTAATTTATGGCAGAATTATGCGCACACTAAAAGTATTGTTTTGATGGAAGCTAATCAACTCGCCTTAATGACTCTTGATTCTTTAGCTTTACCTTCTCCTCTCCAAGATGAGCTTTTAGCTACCATAAACCGCTATATTCATCATGTGACTTACGAAGAATGGCCTGCAATGAGGTTAGGCATAATTACACCTTTTTCAGATTCCTCTCTTATTAAGTTCTTTCATACCATAGGGTCCTATTCTCCTCAAACGGAAATGGAAAAGACCTTTTTTCACGAATTTCTCACGCATATGAATGGAGTCCTTGAAAATCGCAGGTTGCGTTGGAACAGCGTTGAAAATCATTTAGCCTTGCCAATGATTGTTATTCTCTTGACTATCATTATTTTAATTTCATTTTTGTTATCCCTATTTAAAAGTGACAATAAAAATATTCATTTGTTTACGGTCATAACCGCAACAAGTATTTTGTCATTTAACGTGGGTATTGCCATCTTGCTAAGTTACCCTTTCTCGGGACAACTTTCTATCAATCCTACTCCTTATACAGAAAATATTCTTTCACGTTTTAGTGAGAAGTAATGCCATTTAGGTGGGATGATGATTCCACTTTCACCTTTCTTATCCTCCCAAAACTATGAAAGACATGTTGGGAGAAGGCCCGCAAAAATGGCCCCTATTTTTTAGAAATAAGGGCCAAAAAATTTATTGATCCGTTCTACTTTTTCAAATTACTTTTTTTCCAAGCCATTGGGATGTAACTTTAAACACACTTGCTCCTCATTATCAACTGCTTCGTCACAAGCATCCATTGCAGCTTCCGTCATGCAGTTGCGCCTATCACAATTGTGTAAACTACGATTCAAAACACTTTCACAAGTCTCCCTGGGGTCTATGTTTTTAGGGTTCACAATCCAGGGGTGTTGGCATGCACATTCATGAAACGTGCGCCTACAAATATGGCGGCAAATTGTTTTTTGTCTATGGTCAGGGCAGGTAAGGCAGTTAGCCTCACACATTACACCTATTTTTTGACAATCTTCTGTATAAACAGGTTGATGAGTTGGACTCCACGGTTCTCTACAGTTACCGTTAGCTACTACACTTGAATTAATTGCATACATAATCATCATGACGGCAACAGCTATGATTGTAAGAACATTTTTATACATAATCGCTCCTTTACAGTTGTTATACTACATTTTATGAATCTTTATTTAAGAGATCTTTCTCCTGTTTTGCAGGATGATTCACTTAATTTAAAATATCATTAATAAGATTTCTTCAAATGAAGTATCTTACATTTAATCCTACATTGTTTATTTTCAAATTTAGGAAGAGGAACCTTCTTGACAACCATGCTCTCTTAATGCTTTTCTTATAGACCCCTTATTTAACGGGGTTAACCTATTGTCAAAAGGAGAACAGCCATGCTTAAACTACTTCGACTTACGAGCGCTGAATTTAAACGAAACCATTGCACCCAATTTATGAATAAGGACTTTTTCTCATGGATATCAAATCAGCCTGTAAAATCGTAAGCATTATTTTTTCAACTTCTTTTTTGTCACCTGCCCTTCTTGCTACAACCCCCCCTCCTCTCAAATCCGTTGCAATTACACAAATCATTGATCACCCAGCTGCAGATGCAGTTCGTCAAGGCGTCATAGAAGGCCTCAAAGATAATGGTTTTGAAGACGGAAAAACCATCAAACTTATTTATGAAAATGCTCAAGGTAGCCCCGTCACAGCAACACAAATTGCTCAAAAATTTGTTGCGTTAAAACCGGATGTCCTTATACCCATTACAACCCCTTCCACCCAGGCCATGGTAAAGGCGGATCAAGCTTATAACATTCCTATTGTTTTTGCGGCCGTGACCGATCCTGTCACATCAGGTGTTGTTCCTTCCTTAAACCATCCAGGAGGGCATATCACGGGAGCTACTGATGCTGCCCCTCTAAAGCACCAATTGGAATTGTTCAAACAAATCTTGCCCACTCTTAAGGTCTTAGGAGTCTTGTATAACCCCGGAGATAACAGCTCAACCTCTCCTGTTAAGGAGGCGAAAGAGCTTGCAAAAGGAATGGGCATTACTCTTATTGAGGCTACCGCCTTCAAAACATCTGATGTGCCTAGTGCTATGCAGCAACTTGCAGGAAGTAAGGTAGATGCGGTTTTTGTTCCCCTTGATAATACGATCTTATCAGCGATGGATGCGGTTTTAAAAATTGCTTTCCAAAATATGATTCCTGTTTTTACAAGCGATAGCGATTCCGTCGCTCAAGGAGCACTCGCCTCATCAGGTTACACGCACTTTGACACGGGCTATTCAGCGGGAGAAATTGCAGCTCAAGTATTAAATGGAGCGAATCCAGGCGACATTCCCATAGCTTCGGCTCAAGACTTAAACATTTACGTCAATGCGCGAAGTGCAGCAAAACTTAACATCACCCTTCCGGACGCTATTTTAAAAACAGCGAAGGAAATGTGAAAGGGTTTCTCTTTGTTTTTGTCAGGTCGCTTAATGTAATGTTGCGATATTACAGAGAATAAAAATATCGCAACATTATACTATATAGACTGCAATAGCGAATCTGAGGACCACAGCATACTGATAGGTATGGCCCATAGATTTTTGCCCTTCGACTGCTGCATTTTGAAAATTTTATGTCTGCTATTTTATCTATATCTATTGCGCGATTTTGTAAATATGTCTCGTGCGATTTGTAAAACTTTTTGGTAAAAATACAGATAATTTTTTGAAAATAAAAGAATATTACACTTCACCTAAAAGGGGCTAAAAGCCTATTCTAAACCAGAATTAACACAATCATAATTACACACTCTTATACCGATGATCATCATAACTCTGAGAAAATCTGTTGTCTCGACGAAGGAGACTCTCTCAAGTTCTTAGACATATCTGGATATATTATAAGTAGCACTCTGCCATACAAAGTGCCACACCATATTGAGCCGAGGCTTCACCTGAATAGTTTAAACAATTTCGTTCACAGGGGCTAAGTACGCCTTTAGTATGACGCGCACAGTTAGACGTCTGACTTATATAAATTTGCTGTGGGTTTAATTTTTTTGTATATATAGCTAGATACTTTTCGCAATCACCTTTTGACTTGTTGTTCATGAGGTGTATTGTTTTACGATTATTATAGGTTAACCAGAAACTAGCTTCACACCAAGCTGATGGCGGAAAAGTATTGCTGCCACTGCTATAATGACAATAAGCGCCGATTAATCTAATTTCTGTCTGCTGTCCATTTTGGCAAAAGTATTTAGAAGCATCAATAATTTGCCCACTACAGCAGGCTTGAGCATTTGTATCATAAGTAACCTTACCATCACAGCAAAGAATATTACTTCCAGGAAAATAGGGTTTACCATCACCGCAAATAGATTGCGCTTGGCCTTGGGAAGGAAGGGCTAAAGAAAACAAAAAAACCAATTTTCCTAACAGAGCTGATGAAAACAGGTGATAAGTGATTTTCATTGTTCCTCCTTATTCAGGCCATTCGAGAGCCATTTTCTATATTGATTTTTTTTCTTAAGCGTAAACGTATATTCTTAAGAAGCAATTAATTCTGACAGATTTCAGTTAAAATGGAAATAGAGGTTAAGGCACACCACATGGCCAAAATGTTTATTAATCTTATAATACAGATTAAGTAATTTTGACAAAAATATTAACATGCACTACAATTAAATAAATGAAAAGTTTTATATAGTTCAGATATTTTACTAGGTAGAAAAGTCATGAAAAAAGCATCCAGAAATTTGATCAAATTTTCTTCTCTCGTTTTCTTTGTTTTGAGTCTAGT
This sequence comes from Alphaproteobacteria bacterium, assembly GCA_019752515.1. Taxonomy (GTDB): domain Bacteria; phylum Pseudomonadota; class Alphaproteobacteria; order UBA9655; family UBA9655; genus UBA9655. Next base: position 19,641 of record JAIEMB010000010.1, read on the forward strand.
AAGCTTTCCAGCAAATAGTACAATCCCCTGTTATTGTTCTTTTCCTTGCTATTATTGGAGGGCGGCTCCTAATGCTCAAACGTGTGAAGCCTATTGTAAAACATTTAAGACGACAGTTATCACCCATGAAGCTTACATGCAGTGCATAGAAAGATAAGAAAATAAGAAGCTCTAAACTCCTCAAGTCGCTTCTTCTTGTCCTTTCAAGGCAAACAAAATTAAGGATGTAATTTTGCGTTTGTACAGGCACCTAAACTTCCATTCCTGAAACCTACGTTTTCTTAGATGATATCAACGGTGATTTTCCGCGTCAGTTTAGTTTGTGCTCAATGTTTTTTAAAATTTTTTAATATCCAAAGTTATCCTTAAAATCCCCTCTTTACATGAGCTAAATAAAATACTACATTAGATAAAGATATAGATTTTAAATGATTACTTAACGTGCTAAAATTTACGCGTACTTTATTTACTCACACAACAACTACCGGTATTCGCCGGTCATAATCTCTTTCATATTTAAATTCCCTATTTTTTATTAACGAGACTTCAAGGAAGGTTGTCAAACATGTTCCGCAAAATGCCATTTATTTTAATGGCGATTATTATCGCTATAATAATTTTAGAGCCGTTTATGTCGCTAGAGATTAAATCAATGCTTTACGCCATAAGTTTATCTATTAAATCTCTTATTATGTTCTTTCTTCCTCTTATTATTTTTGGCCTACTGTTTAAGGTCGCTTCTAACCTTGCTCATAAAGCCACTAAAGTCATTCTTTTGATTTTTTCATGTGTGTGCCTTTCAAATTTTCTATCCACTTTAATGAGTTACTCTGTTGGTTCATGGGTTTATTTCTTTGATTTATCCCTTATGTTGCCTCAAACGTCTAAAGAACTCGATCCTTATTGGGTGTTTTCCCTTCCCAAGCTGATTGGAAATGATAAGGCTATGTTCACAGGGCTTATCTCAGGCATTCTCGTTTCTCTCATAAAACCTGATATGGCTGATAAAATTTCAGATAAATTAGAAAAGGGTGTTAGGAAAATACTTTCTTCCTTTACAATACTTATCCCCCTCTTTGTCGCAGGTTTTGTGGTCAAGCTTCAGTTTGATGGCGTCATCACAACAATATTAAAAGATTATGCTTTGATTTTTGCTGTCATCGTCATAGCCCAATTCAGTTATATTGCTCTTCTTTATTTTGTTTCCAACCAGTTTAACTTAAAGAAACTCTTAAAGGCGATGAAAAACATGCTCCCAGCAGCAATCGCTGGATTTAGTACAATGTCGAGCGCAGCCGCCATGCCTCTCACCATTATGGGAGCTGAAGAAAATTCAGAGGATCCCGACTTAGCACGGTCAATCATCCCGGCCACTGTTAATATTCATCTCATCGGTGATTGCTTTGCCATTCCTATTTTTGCTTTAGCTATTTTAAAGAGTTATGGCATGGCAGAACCCTCATTTTTCGTTTATGTCATTTTTGCTCTTTATTTTGTTCTTGCTAAATTTTCTGTCGCTGCCGTTCCTGGAGGTGGTATCCTTGTTATGCTTCCCATCCTTGAAAGTCACTTAGGCTTTAATGCTGAGATGATGTCTGTAATTACAGCTCTCTACATTTTATTTGACCCTGTAATTACAAGCGCAAATGTTCTTGGAAATGGTGGATTCGCAATCATTATTGGGAAGCTATCTTCGCTTTTGGCTCGCTCTAAACTCCCCTCACCGAAAGGAACATAATGAAAATGTTCTAAGAGAGGAAATCAAGACCCATAAACGATATTCCCATTAACTCCTTGCATCATACTTAGAAGATGATTAGGTTAATCGAAAATGACCCATAGCGCAGTTGACTTCTATGAATTATGAGGCTTTTTTTAAGCAAAAGTTGCAAGCCATCAAAGAAGAAGGCAGATACCGTATTTTTGCAGATCTTGAGCGATGTGCCAAAGACTTCCCTTATGCCTTTTATTACAATGAAGGGGAGCCTCGCCGTGTCGTCGTATGGTGTGCTAATGACTACCTGGCCATGGGACAACATGAAAAAGTTCTAGGTGCAATGACAAAAGCCATTCAGCGTGTCGGGGCAGGTGCTGGAGGAACGCGAAATATCTCTGGAACCAATCATTATCATGTCTTGCTTGAACGTGAGTTAGCTGATCTTCATGATAAGGAAGCCGCTCTTATCTTTTCCTCTGGCTATGTATCTAATGAGGCGTCCATCAGTGCTTTAGCAGCCCATCTCCCAGACTGCGTTGTGTTTTCAGATGCTCATAATCATGCTTCCATTATTCATGGGATTCGTAATAGTCGCGCCCATAAAGAAATATTCCACCATAACGATCCAAAACATCTTAGAAACCTTCTCAGTAAATATCCAAAATCGCAGGCCAAACTCATCATTTTTGAATCTGTATACTCTATGGATGGTGACATTGCCCCTATTAAGGCCTTTTGTGATCTCGCCGAAGAATTCAACGCCATTACGTTTATTGATGAGGTTCACGCTGTGGGCATGTATGGCCACAAAGGTGGCGGAATTGCTCAAAGAGATAATCAAAGCCACCGCCTCACGATTATAGAAGGAACGCTTGGAAAGGCCTTCGGTGTCGTTGGTGGCTATATTGCTGCTTCAGCTGACCTTATTGATTTTGTTAGAAGCTTTGCTTCGGGCTTTATTTTCACCACATCCATGCCCCCGGCTGTCGCTGCGGCCTCTCTGGCAAGTATTAAGCATCTTAAAGTTAGCCAAATTGAACGACTACGCCATCAGGAAACTGTTTCAAAGGTCAAGAAAAGGCTTATGATGGCAGGCATTCCCTTTATGCAGGCTCCCTCCCATATCATTCCGATTCGGGTGGGTAATGCCCATCAGTGCAAACTTGCCTCTGATCTCCTTTTAAAAGAGCATAATATTTATGTTCAACCCATTAATTACCCTACCGTTCCTCGGGGTACGGAAAGGTTGCGTATTACCCCTTCTCCTGTCCATACCCATCAAATGATTGATGAATTGATTGATGCTTTAAAAAGCGTGTGGGATCACCTTTATATTGATTATGCGGCTTAAAGAACGATGAAAACCTGTTGGACAATTACAGACGGCCACCCTGGCATGCTCAGCCAAGTGAGTGGATTAAGCGAGGCTGTTGGCCTCCCTACTCTTCATAAAACTTGCAAAAGGCGCTGGCCATGGGGATGGCTAGGGTTGAGTTTGGGAAATCCCCTTGGGCACTTAACAGCCGATAGTGATCCTCTCTTACCTCCTTGGCCAGATTTAGTGATTAGCTGTGGTCGCCGCTCAGCTCCCCTAGCTTTGGCAATCAAAAAAAGCAACTTGGGACATACGTTTTGTGTCCATGTTCAAAATCCTATTATAAACCACAATGCCTTTGATCTCATTGTAGCGCCTGAGCATGACAATCTTATAGGCCCAAACGTCATCTCCACAAAAGGGGCCATTCATAAAGTAACATCTCAAAAGCTGGAAGAAGGGGTTCAAACTTATGGAGCCTTATTTCAAGACCTTCCCCGTCCCTATAGCGTCGTTCTCTTAGGGGGAGCAACGAATCGATATAAAATGCCACAAGAGGCTATTACGGAATTAATCCAAAAGATTCGTTTCATTCGAGATAAAACCCAAGGAAGCGTTCTTGTTACCCCCTCTTTTCGCACACCCTTTCGAGATGTCTTAACGAACGCATTAAAAGATGAAAAGCACATTTTCTTGGCTGAAATTGAAATATTAAATCCTTATTTTGCTATGTTAGGGCTAGCAGACTTTCTTTTTGTCACTGATGATTCTGTGAATATGGTGTGCGAAGCTTGTGTGACGAACAAGCCTGTTTATATTCTTCCTCTCCTGGGTCATAAGGAAACAAAACCCAAAAAATTTATACATCAACTCATCGAAGAAGGAATTGTCCGTCCCTTTCACGAATCTATTGAAGAGTGGACGTATACTCCTTTTAATGATACTGAAAAAATAGCTGGCCGTATTCGAGAAAAAATGAACCTCTAACTAGGAGTTACAAATGGTTTTGAAAATCAAGACATTCACCAATCAAAAACCTTGTTCATTTTTTAAGGCGCTGGGCCACCCGAGAATTACTGAGAATTTAAACACTTTCAAAAAGAATACCTACCCTACGATTTACGATCCTGAAGGACATCTTGACGATTTCTTAAGTATGACGCGCCTTCCCGCCCCCTCTAAGGTATACGTTCAAGCCATCGAAGCTTTAAAAGCTGAGACATCCCTCATCTCAGATATCCAGAAAGATAAACCCCAAAAGCTTCTCATCCTCTCTTTTGAACCAGAGAAGCATTTAAGTCAGATAAGTCATCTCTTACCCCAAACATGCGAAATCTCAAGCCTGAAAGAATTACGCTTACCCAACGAAATGCTCACAGATCCAAAGAATTACTTATCCGACTTAAATTTTTCAACAAATTTTGCTTTCTTCCGCGAGGAAGGAGGGTGGCATACGCGTTTAAAAAGCGCTAACTGTTGGGCTAAATATGATTCTCAAAACTCTAAACTTTGGGCCATTCTCCTGGATGGAAAGGGAGAAGCATTAGCCCAATGGACAGAGGATATCTCTCCCACTGTTCATTCCATTGAAATTGACAGCCGGGATATAAAAAATCGGTTTAATTTACCTGACTTTACGGGTCAACTATTCGTTCATATCACGGGCACAAAAGGACACAGTATTGTAAAATATGCCCTTGATACTTTTCATGATGACGGAACCCTTTCTGCAACCCACGATGCAAATGCTTGGCCTCCTGAATATTTTTCTGGCCTTCCTGCTCCTCGTGAAGGAGAGAAGGTTATTTTGTGGCTTCAAAACAGCCATCCAATCACTGTTCCCGCCCATGGTGTCAGTCTAAATCTTATGGGAGATACCCATAGCGCTACGCTCACTCAGGATATCCCTCCTTTTGGAACTTATGAACTTAATGTAGAAACCTATTTTCCGAAAGCCCATTGGCCTCAACAGATTGAACTTCATGCGGGAAATTATTTTGTACGACCTCGCTACGAAGTTATTAATTCAAAAGGTTATAGATGCATGGCACACATGAATGTGGAACGGGTGGATTTAAAACCTGATACAAAACTAAAAGAACTGCAAGATCTTCTGGGAAAAGGATTTATTTTGCCTGCACCTCTTTTTCCAACAGATCATTTTACCACCTCTATTCTTCCCACACCTATGAGTCGAGAGCTGCGTTTCCTCCCTGTTAAAGCTCTCATCTATGATAAGGAAGGCGCGCTCAAAGCCAATTATACTTTTGGCAACCTTCCTCGTTATCACAAAGAACAACTGGTCCTCCATAACGTCCATGAATTGGGACAAGACTATGGTCATGTAGAACTTGTTTATGATTTCAAAGCAGGTGATGAAGCTGATGGATGGCTCCACGCGCTCTTTCGTTATGAGCATAAGACCCTTCCTGCTCAAGCCGAAACCAGTTTTGGAAGTCATATTTTTAATACGGCCCTCACCTACAAAAATGAACCCCAATCTTATAAAGGTCCCCCTCCAGGTCTTACAACAGGTCTTTTCTTAAGAGTAGATGATGACATAGAAACATTTTGTCACCTTATTTATCCCGTCTCTATATCGTGGCATAAGACATCAGACACGCAACTTATCCTTTATACAAAGGAGGGGACACCCATTGCTGAAGCTTCCTTAAAAGTTCCTCAAAGCGGGTCACGACAATGGATTTACCAAGATACGTTTTCCCCTGCAGACCGCCAAAAAGCCCGAGGAGGCTATGTGATTATAAACGATAAAACATGCCGACTTTTTGGGTACCATGGACTACGACATAAAAATGGTAACTTCAGCCTAGATCACATGTTTGGATTTTAGAATGAACAAGCTCAGCGCTTGTTGAAAGCAGAGTTGTTCCGCATATAAACCCTTTTCTTCGTACTCTTCACTTGCAGCAGGGCATGTTTTCTTTTTCTAGAAACATGCACTTTCTTCTTTTGTAAGTTGCGCTTTCTTTGCAAAAACTTAACAGAGCCCTTCGTGGATTTTGGAAGATTTTTGACAGATGGTGTAGTTCTCCTGGCTTTTAGCTGGGTTGGAGCAGTAGATCTTTTTACCTGTGGAACAGCACCTCGGCGGCTAGCAGGCTTTCTTACTGAGGGAGTAGCAACTGGTCGAACAGGAGGCTTTCTTTCTGGGGAAGAAGTAACTGATCGAACAGCAGGCTTTCTTATTGGGGGAATAGCCACGGGTTGAACAGCAGGATGATATTCAAGAAGCTCTCTCAATCTTTGAAAGGACTTTCCACGATTATTGAATTCTGGTGCCTCTTGAAGTCTCTGGCATAAGGTGAAAAACTCTGTGTTACTTCGCGTATGTACTCCAGAGGGTAATCGTCTGAAATTTCTTTCATTGTTATCTCTCTCACCCCATAATTCATCATATACTTTATTTACTTGATTATTGCTAAAAAGGAAATGCAACGTTGCAATAGCTTTATTTGCTCCTCCTTCTGTATACTTTACATAGGACCAAAAACTCTCACCTCTCGGATCTAACCCTGTAATTCCAATGGGCACAGGTGATACAACTTCAGGACAGCGATGGGTAATCGGATCTGGATTGCCCGGATGAACAATGGAAGATTTATTTCGCACCAAGCTCTTTTTAATTTGACCATCTCTACCTCGTTCGTTTGAGATGCTCACCCCATTCTCTGGTTGAATGACATTAAGCCTTACCTGTTGAGAGTCACTTTCAGTGAGCATGAGGTCTATAGTTCTCCAGGCATTATAGTTACCTTCTGTTGGAGAAAGAGGGTCTGTTCCATACTGAGCGTAGAAGGAAGGAGTCAAATCTTCACTGATTCTTGGTAGACGCTGACCAACCACAAATATTTTAACGGAATCTGATGTGATACGATCTTCAGCCATTTTCGATCGAATAGCTTGAGGAAGAAGAGGGATATGAGAAGGAGGTATATGGATGGATATCGGAACTTGGGGGTGTAGATGCGCGTGCGTATCCTTAATATAATCCTGAAGCAAGGGTGTTTTCGGTAAGCGTGAAAGAGCAGGGTTCTTATAAAGTCCTGTAGGACCTTTGTGATCAGGATAAGCTCCAGGAGGGTAAATATCGAGCGTTCTTTTATCCCGATCTACTTCAAAGTCCCAATTAACAGCCATGCTGGGTTTTAATAAAAAACAACTAAGATTAAAAAACGCCAAAATTATTTGAAAATTAAAGGAACTCTTTTTCATAAGGGCACAACTCTACATTAGAAAATCTCCACGGGCTTACGCCCGCAGTATCTTCTATTTCGTACTTCATTCGCCCAATACATGAGTCGATGCATATGCTCTTCATTGTTTTGGGAATACTACATCCCTGAGTTTACACTCAGGATTTTACGCTCTACGTATAAATTGAATTATACATATTTATTATTATAACACAACAACAATTTCTTAAAAATAAGCTTGCTTTTTTGTCAGAAGTAAAATTAGGAGTGTTAATTAAAAGAGAGGCGCGATATACACCCTTCAAATAACAAGAGAAGGCAGGAATGCAAATCAGCTGTAAGGATTGTGGGAACTATAAATTTGTAAGAAACGGGAAAGTAAGAAAGCATCAAAGATATAAATGCAAAGAATGTGGCCTATCTTTTATAGAAGGTGACCGCCGACAGAAAACACCCGTTGAAGTCCAATCTCTAGCTGTGTTGCTGTATGGGATGGGAAAATCAAATTACGGTTTATGGATATGCAGCTGACTGGCATAACTGCTAGAGGTAGCATGCAAGTATGTCAGACTATCCCAAAATCTATGGCGAATTTGTAAAAGGGTTTCCTGATGATGCTGCGTGTTACGCTTACCTCTTTCACATACGCTGGCCGAATAGCTTTATCTGTGCACGATGTGAATCAGGCAAATATTGGTTGGACAAAGAAGGACTTTACCGCTGTCATAAGTGCCTTTTTAAATCTTCGATAACCGCTGGTACGATTTTCCAAGATCGCAAGAAGCCGCTTTTACAATGGTTTCACGCAGCATGGCATATCACCGAAAATAAACATGGGACAAGCGCTAGGAGTTTACAGCAAGCCCTAGGGCTAGGAAGTTATCATACAGCTTGGGCTTGGCTTCATAAATTCCGAGTTGCAATGGTTTCTCCTCAACGGGATAAGTTATGTGGAGAAATAGAAGTAGATGAAATCTTTATTGGTGATCCAAAACCAGGCAAGCGAGGGCGCGGTGCAGATGGAAAAGAACTCGTGCTGGTTGCCGCAGAAAAGGATGGTCAACATATAGGGCGAATCCGCTTAGTACATATTAGCGATGCAAGGGCAGAAACGTTGAATACAGCTCTTGGCTACATCATCAAACCAGGCTCCACCATCTATACTGATGGATGGTCTGGATATAGCACAAAACAGCTAAGAATCTTGGGATATTCTCATGTGATTGTTCATACTAATGGCCATCTCGGTGACAATCTCCTGCCATTTGCCAACATTATAGCATCTCTTCTAAAACGCTGGTTACTTGGGATTTTACAGGGGGGGAATACAAGCGACGCACCTTGGCTATTATCTGGACGTATTTACATTTCGCTTCAACCTTAGAACCTCTAAATTTAGGGGCATGTTATTCTATCGCCTTTTAGAAAATGCTATCAACATTAGTCCCCCAGTAGAAGCTTCATTCAAAGGCGGAAAACCGCCTATCACTTAACCAAGAGCTAGAGAAAAGTCTAACAATAAAAAATAAATTGACAAAAAAAGTATATTTGTTTATTTTAACTATATTAACAATAATTGTATTGTATTGTGTTTTGTTAAAAAGGAATTTTATATGAAAAAGTTATTATCTTGTGCTTCTTTTGCAGCACTCGCTCTCTGTTTAACTCCTCATGTGTCATATGCTATGGAAGATTCAGAAGTGGAACAAAATTCAACAATTCAAAGAGTGAAAAATGTCCAAGCAGTAGCAAACTATTTGGGATCAGATATTAATCCTAAAGTTGCCCTATATGGTGAAGGAGATGCTCATACAAAAGAATCAAATTATACTCCATTCCTAACTATTGATATGGATCCTCAAAGCTGTCCAAAGGTACATGCTGATATTACAAATTTAGAAGATATGGCCGTTATTCCCTCTGGACAACTGGATCTTGTAGAATTGCGAAACATTCCAACCCCTGTTTTTTCTCGAAAACCTGGAATTACATTTGGTGATATCTCACGTGTTTTAAAAGAGGGAGGCACACTAAAGTTTAATGATATGTGGGGAGGCCAGGATGCCTCTAGCCTAAAATCACGTTTTCTTCAAGGTAATGCGCAACTTAAAGAATCAAATTCAGAAGTTTATGCACGATTTGAAGCAATGCCTGCTAAGAAATTGGTGAAGGCTTTTCGAGATCGGGGTCAGCTTAACCCCTTTGATCAGTACTTAGAACAAAGTGATTATGCCGAGTGCAAGGGTAAAAAGGTTACTGAAACATCTCTCTGGGTTGCCTATACGGAACAGCTCTCTACGTTTTTTGAAAAGGTTGGCTTTACGAATCTAACCTATCATACAGAAGGCTACAGTTTCTGGACGGTGCGTAAGAAATAAGGAAGTTTTAACTGTGTAGTCTCAAGAATGAATACCCCAGAAACTCACCTGGGGTATTTCTGGAGATATGCCAGTCAACTGCATACCCAAATTACGGTTTTATTGCAAAACTCTTTAAGGTCTCAAGAACCGCAGTGTATCATTGGATTCGTAATTTCTGTGAGGATATACCACCCCCTCAGGCACCCGAAGGAGACAATGATATTGAGTTTGATGAGATGTGACATTACGTTACGTCAAAAAAAAACAAACGCTGGATATGAAAAGTCTTAGATCGTCATGAAGGGAAAACCCTTACCTGGGTTACAGGCCATCGTAATGCTAAAACCTTCCAAAGACTTTATGAAAAAGTAAAGCACGTCAAAGGAAACTTCTGCACTGATGATTGGGAAGTTTGCTCCAAGGTCTTGCCTCAAGAGAGACATATCATAGGAAAGGCGGGAACAACACACATCGAAAGCGACAATGCAAACACACGCCATCACCTGGGCCGCATGACAAGGCGCCCAAAAGTTGTTTCAAGAAGCGAAGATATGGTTGATCTTTCCTTGCGTCTCTGGAGATTCCTGCAGGAGCCAGACCATTTTGAAATAATTAGAGAGAAATTCGTGCTTCTCTTTTAATTAACAACCCCGTAAAATTTATTATCTAAATAATATAATAAATTATTAAATCAAGAAAAAATATCCACAAGATATTCTACTTTTTTATTTTTATATTTCTGTAAAATCCAAAATTAACTTTTTACATTCCTCTTCAAACAAACGTTTTTCCCGTTCTGTCAAAAACCTTAGCGTTCGTGTTTGCTCATTTAAAACGATTTCATTAATTTTTAGCTCTTCCCTTATTCCCTTAAAACTAAAAGGGCATCCATAATATTTAGGATCTTGGCCATCCATTAAGTATTTAACAATATCCTGATCCAATTTTACCCTATGTGACTCACTAGCTATCATCGCATAATAACCATTGAATTCAATTTTAATTGAATCACTTTTCTTACTTTCGAAAATGTAACTTTCAATATTTTTGTATATAGCATATAGGACAATAGGGCGAACACCCTTTATTACTTCAGCGTGCTGTTCCTCGGGTGTTAAGAGTTTTAATCGGTTTTGGGCATCTAGTACTATTCCCTCCTTCATCAAAGCTTCCCGCACTCCCTTGAAGCTTTCGTTACAACCTCGCAATTCTGGATCAACGCCCGTTTGTAAGTAATCGAGAATCTGTTGATCCAACTTATGGTTATTATCATTAAGTTTTAATTCCCACTTTAAACTCACCCAGTGTGGACAAAGAGATTCTTTGTTAGGATTTAAAATTGGCTCAAGATTATCTTGCACAAGACTACGTACAATATGACGCGCTCTACGTTTAACATCCTCAGGTTGGTTAGGATGAATGATTTTAAGGCCAACGCCTAATTTTTCTTGATCCATACTATGAACACAATCTATACTCAAAAATATAGCCAGTATTTTGAACAAGATTTTCATTATAAACCCTCAATAGCGCAGCTCTATTTCATAGAATAGAAAAAAAGTATAATGAAGGCAAGAAATTTGATCGATTTCAATTAACTGTTGTTAACAATAGACAGAAGTTGTCGTTTTCATAGGGATACAACGGATAGGATGCAATAGTCTTCAAAAAACACAAAAAACCTTATCCTTCTTTAGAATTTATTAAGGATTTATCTTTTATGTTTGGAAGGTAATCTAAAGGAGAATGCTATGCGTAATGTCCCCCATCAGCTATTAATATTTAAAGTATTTTTATCCTTTTTGTTTTTATTGCTGACAACGGAACTTTCATCTCTCCAAGCCCTATCCCCTTTAACAGCCCATACATGTGAAAAAAATAAGATACATGAAATGCAGTCTTGCAAACTACAACCAAATGACCTTGAGTTTTTCAAGTGTAGCGAAGAAGCCACCCAAAGGCATAATGCCTGTATAATGGCGATTTAAGGGTTAAGGGTTAAGGTCTAAATCAAATTAATTCAAATCCGCCCATCTATGACTACTGATAACATTAAAACTACCATCTTCCAAAACTTCGTAGATGGTTTTCATCGTCCCCAAAAGTGGCTGTTCAGGGTGGGCTTCATAAGCTGCTTTTAATTGGGCATCTGGTGGATTAATAATAAGTAATTTGCTATTCAATTGATATTTTACACCAATAATAGAAGAAAACTTATCGATAATCTTCCCTGTTTTAGCATCAATAACCCAATCTTCCTCACATTGTGTACCGCAACCAATGGCAACAACGGTATAGTGTCCTGCAAAGTTAGGTCCCCCTTGCGCCCCTTCTAGTAATTTCGTTTTATAGGTTTGAGCCCCTGAATAGCTGCTTATATCCACAGGTGATGGCTCTCCTGTTAACTTGTCGCTTTCTTGTATAGGGTACTTGGAAAATTCTGGTAATTCATTATTTGCATATACGTTTATTGGGCAGATAAAAATTGTGGAAAAAAGAAAAGCTCTTAAAATTTTCATATTACTTATTGCTCCCTTAGTTTCTAATTAAAGATTAATCCCACTCAAAATCATGTGTCAACATTTTATACAACTGTAGCTCTATGACTCAAACTTCAATCACAAGCCCATCGTATGCTGGCTCCACTCCTTTTGGAAGAATTTCTATGAGCTTATCATAATCCAAAAGATGGGACATGTGCGTTAAATAGGCTTGACGCGGTTTAACGCGTTGAATCCACTCCAATGTTTTATCAAGATGGGCATGAGTCGGACGGGCATCCATAGCAATACAGTCCACAATCCAAACGTCAATTCCTTCTAGGGCTTTGAAAGCTGCATCTTCTAAATCAACTACATCCGTTGAATAAGCTACTTTACCAAAACGATACCCAATTGACGTTGAATATCCGTGACCTTGAACATAGGGGATGATTGGAATGTCTCCTATTTGAAAAGGACCATCAATCACATGCGTTACTACAAAAGCACGATAAATATCTGGCCGCATCTCGTCTGCAGGAAAAGCATATGCAAATCGATTTTTCAAAAAAATGATTGTCTCCATATTCCCATAAAGAGGGATGGGCATCTTATGACGGAAAAGAAAAGGTCTTAAATCGTCAATCCCATGAGTATGGTCCGCATGATCATGGGTATAAACAATACCATCAATTTTCTGAATTCCTGCAGTTAAGCACTGCTCACGTAAATCAGGGGATGTATCTACTAAAAGAGTCGTTTCTCCTTCTTGTACCGAAATTGAAGCACGACGTCGTCGGTTTTTAGGATTCTGCGGGTTACACCTTCCCCATTCTCCCGTAATAAGGGGAACACCTCCCGAAGCACCACATCCTAAAATGGTTACACGCATGGCAATCTCACTTTTGAAAAAAGAGTTAAAAAATTATGAGATGTGCAGTCGCTTATCATCTCAAAAGGTACTTTTTTAATTTCAGCAAGCTTTTTAGCCGTTTCTACAACAAATGCAGGCTCATTGGGTTTGCCACGATAGGGTTCGGGAGCAAGAAAGGGAGAATCGGTTTCAACAAGTAGTTTTTCTAAAGGAACTTCCTTTAAAATGTCTCTCAAGGCTTCGGCATTTTTAAAGGTAATAATTCCTGAGACAGAAATATAAAACCCAAGATCAAGGGCTTGATCTCTCAACCAAGCGCTCCCTGTAAAACAATGAATAAGCCCACGCGCCCTGCCCCTACCCACCGTTTTTAAAAGTTCAATCGTATCTGCTTCAGCATCTCGTGTATGAATAATAAGCGGAAGATCGGATTCAACAGCCGCTTCAATATGAATTTTATATGATCGTTTTTGGTCTTCAGGCGAACTATGTTTGTAATAATAATCAAGGCCTGTTTCTCCAAACCCTACCATTTTTGGATGCTTTGCCTCTTCCACTAATAACTTGTAAAAGTCTTTGTCTGGCATGACATGTTGAGCTTCGTGAGGATGCACGCCAAGGGAAGCAAATACTTCTGAATGCTCCTCTGCAATACGGGTGAGAACGGGTATCTTTGTAAGGTCTGTACAAATCGTTAAAAACCCCCTGACATTTACCTCTCCCGCACGCTTCAAGGTTCCTTCTATATCATTTGAAAGAGGCTCGTAATCCAAATGACAATGACTATCGATAAGAAACATATTTATTTCCCTAAATTTTTCTCTTATATATCATACACAGAAACTTCTTTGGTCTAAAGGATATAAAATGCTAAAGTACTTTCTTTTCTTCCTTTTTCTCACAACAGCTTTAAAAGCAGAAGAACCTCCACAAGTTATCGTTTTAACATCCGTAAAAGAAGGATCCTTATCTCATCAGCTCAATGGAGTAGGGACATTTACGGCTTATAGTGACATTGTTTTGAAGGCCCCCACTTCAGGCCGTATCAATGCGATCCATTTTAAGGAGGGTGAACACTGTAAGGCAAATCAAGAACTTATTACCTTTTATAACAAGGAACAAGAAGCTTCTCTAAGGAAAGCAGAGGCTGCTCTTAAGTTGAGCCAAACATCATTTCACCGTAAAAAGGAATTGTATAAAAAGCAATTTATAAGCCCTCAAGATCTTGAAAACAGTGAAGCAAAAGTTAAATCTGATGAGGCTGAAGTTGCGCTCGCTAAGGAACAGTTGGAAAAAACTCACGTTTTTTCTCCTTTTGATGGTGTGCTATCCTCTCGGAAAGTTTCAAAAGGATCGTATGTCCTTGAAGGAGACGAGCTTGTCCGAATTCAAGATCTCACTCCTATTCGTCTTACGTTTCAATTACCTCAGCGGGATATTCCTTTAATAAAGGTTGGGGATAAGGTTCTCGCAACAACAGACATCTATCCTGACAAAACCTTTGAGGGGAAGATCGAAGCCATTGAACCTTCCGTCAATGAAGAAACTCGAAGTGTAACTGTCTTTGCAACTTTCGATAACAAAGAGGAGCTTTTAATTCCGGGTCTTTATGGGAATGCTCTCCTTACTTCCTCGTGTGAGAAAAAGAAAACTTTGGTGATAGCTGAACAAACTCTACTTGTTCGCCAAGACGGAACGTACGTCTATAAAAAAGAAAATGATATAGCCGTGTTAACAAAAGTTACACTTGGAATACGTACAGCTGACCAAGCCGAAATCACATCAGGCCTCAAACTTGGAGATCAGATCGTTCTTGAAGGACAAGATAAAATTCATGACGGTTCACCTATAACAACAGAAAGTGTCCCGTAAATTCTATTTTTCTACTGAATCGCAAAAGGATTATAACGATAATGTTTATTAGTGATATGGCCATCAAGCGCCCGGTATTTTCTGTAGCCCTGAGCTTAATGATTATTATTGTTGGCTTTTTATCTTTTATGAATCTTAGCCTACAGCAATATCCTAGCGTGGATGAACCTATCTTAAACGTAGAGACGAATTATGCGGGTGCTGCACCTCCAATTGTCGAATCGAAAGTTACGCGTGTTCTTGAAAATGCCCTGTCGGGAATTTCGAATCTGGATTATATGGAATCCTCCAGCAAAACAGGACTAAGTCGAATTACTCTTTTCTTCCGTGGAGGAACCTCTCTAAGCGATGCAGCTTCTGATATTCGTGAACGCCTTGCTCAAGTACGCGACAGTTTACCAGAGGAATGCAAAGATCCTAAGGTGATCAAAAATGAGGCAGGTCACCAATCTTTTATGACATTGATTTTAACCAGCCCAAACCATAACGAGCTTGAACTATATGACTTTGCCGACCGATATCTTAAAGGCCCCTTTGAATCTCTCCCAGGTGTTGGAGGTGTTGATCTTTATGGTAGTCCTGCGACCATGCAAGTTCGCCTCGATCGCGAAAAATTAAAGGCTTATAACTTAGCTGTTACTGACATCCTTGAGACAATCGAGGAAAATAGCCAAGAACTCCCTGCAGGAAATATCATTAAAGGTAAGCGACACGTTAACATTGTCACAGAAGCAGGATTGAATACGCCCCACGAAATGGGGGAACTCGTCCTCTCCAGCACACAAGGTCATATCATTCACCTCAAGGATGTGGCCTCAATTCGTCTTGAAATGGATACGGGTCAATTTCAGTGGATTCCTCGTTTTAATAAAAAACCTGCCGTTTTTATTGGAATCAAAAAGGCCTCTGGCGCTAATATTCTAGCTATTTCAACCTTAGTTGAAAATCATCTTGAGCAGATCAAAAAGACCCTTCCTGAAGGCATGCACCTCGAGGTCGGCTACAATTTTTCTATGTTTATCAAAGCTTCCATCAAGGCCGTTGAGATTACTATTTTTGAGGCCATTATCCTTGTTCTTCTTATTATTCTCTTCTTTTTACATTCTCCACGAGCTGCTCTTATTCCTCTTCTAACAATTCCTGTATCTCTGATTGGATCGTTTGTATTTTTATATGCATTTCATTGCTCCATAAATACAATTACCCTTCTTGCAATGGTTCTCGCCATCGGACTTGTCGTGGATGACGCTATTGTTGTTCTCGAGAATATTCACAGACATATCGAAGAAGGTCTCAAGCCCTTTGATGCCGCATTAAAAGGAGCCCGAGAAGTGGGTTTTGCTGTTATAGCCATGACCCTTACACTTGCCAGCGTTTATGCCCCTATTGCTTTCGTACAAGGGCTCACGGGTAAATTATTTGCTGAATTTGCTGTTTCTCTTGCAGGTGCGGTCCTGATCTCTGGTGTTGTCGCCTTAACTCTTTCTCCCATGATGTGTTCTCAACTTTTGCGACCTAAGAAATTGGAGAGCAAGAATCGCATTGGAAAGTTAATTGAGAACTTTTTGACGAGAGTTGATAGAGGGTATCAAACCGCACTTTTAAAAGCTCTTTCGTTCCCGAAAGTCCTTCTTGCTGTTTTGATTCTTGTCTTCAGTAGTGGCATCTATTTGTTTTACACAATTCCATCCGAACTTGCTCCTCAGGAAGATCAAGGGATAGTCATGTCATGGACGCAAGGACCTGAAGGCGCCACAGTTGAAGCTATGTCACCTTATACTCAAAAAATCGAAAAGCTTCTCACTTCTGTTCCAGAACATGAGGGCCTTTGGTCTGCTACGGAGCGTTCAGGAATATTTGCAGGAATAACTCTTGTGCCATGGAGTCAACGATCAAGAAGTCAATCCGAAATCATCGATGAGATTCGGCAAAAAGCAAAAGAGATTGCTGGCATACAAGTTTTCGTGTTCCCAATGAAGTCTCTTCTGACGGGAGGACAATCGGGACTTCAAATGGCTGTTAAAACGACCGGTTCTTACGCCGCTCTTGAGACAGAAATGGATACGCTTGTCAAGAAACTCAAAGACAATCCTTGCTTTGAGTCCGCAAGCCATGATCTTCTTCTCGGCACTCCTCAACTCAATGTTCAAATTGATCGCAACAAAGCTGCTCTGTTGGGTGTAAAAGTTAGAGATATTGGACGCACCTTAGAGGTTATGTTGAGTGGTGATCGCCCAACTACCTTCGAAAGGGAAGGGAAACATTATGACATCGTCGTACAATCCCAAGATAAACATAAAAAGGACTTTAAAGATATTGGCAATTTCTATGTTAAAGCGGAAAGAGGGGGCGACGAAACTGAAAGTTCTAAAGAACTCATTCCTCTCAGCAGTTTCATCACAATCAAAGAAATAGCCGTACCTGCCGAACTTAAACATCTTAATAATATGCGCTCGGCAACTTTTAATGCTGATCTGGCTCCGTCCTGTCGAACTGAAGAGGCACTTAATCTCTTAAATACAGCTGCCAAGGTAACCTTATCTTCGACCCTCCAGATGGAGCCCATTGGGAATTTGCGTAAGTTTATGGAATCTCAAGGTGAGATGTATCTTATGTTTTTAGCATCTCTCCTCTTTATTTATCTGGTTTTAGCCATTCAGTTTGAGAGTCTCTTAGATCCTCTCCTCATTATGGTCACCGTCCCCCTTTCCATGGCTGGTGCTCTTCTAGCCCTTTACCTTAGTGGGGGCACCCTCAATGTCTTTAGCCAAGTTGGGCTTATTACGCTTGTGGGCCTCATCACAAAGCATGGAATTTTGATTGTAGAGTTCGCAAACAAGCAAAGAGAGCAAGGACTTTCCGTTTATGAAGCCGTACTCAAAGCAACAGCACTCCGCTTGAGGCCTATACTTATGACAACAGGGGCAATGGTATTGGGCGCCATTCCCCTTGCCCTTGCCTCTGGAGCAGGAGCAGAAAGTCGTCAACAAATAGGATGGGTCCTTGTAGGTGGACTTTTAGGAGGAACTTTCTTTACCCTCTTTGCCGTACCCTTTGCCTATACGGTTGTGAAGGGATGGTTGAATAGGGAGCGAACATAGCCTCTTGCCTTGTTTCCTTTCCAATAGGTGTGTCAGGATGAGGACAAAAAGCTCTCTGATCCAGTGGAGAAGAAGCTTGAAGTTATGGTCGAGCCCAAAATGGATAGCATTGGCCGTATCTCCTAAGATTTCTTTGAGGTAATTTTAGTCCTTAAGAATATCATTTTTGAGATGTCCAATATGAAATTCAACAGCTAATCTATGCTTCATCTCTTTTTCGCTTTAAGGAAACGAGGACTAGCTACCGTCCTTCATTAACGGTTCCTTTGTTAGAGGATTCGCTTCAGGTGAAATAACTGTAAGAGCAGGAAATTTTCGACTAAAGTCTCGTAAACGTTTGCGTGGAACGCTGATATTTTGGAGATCAAGATATACAAGCTGAGAAGCTTTCTTGAAAGCCTTCAGATTACATGAGCCTAATAAGCTTAACCTATGAAACAAAGGAGCTAGTTGACGTAAAACCCGTGTGTATTTGAACTCTTTCGTGACAGAAAGTTTCATAAACGTTAGTTTTTGAAAAACAAGTGAATTTGTAACCCCAAAAAAACTAAGCCCCCTACTGATACGATCAGCTTCAACATAAGCTCCTAACGTTTTTAAAGAAGACCATGTCAATAAAGACGCGTCTTCAAAACATAGTTTTAACTCTTCATTCGGGGGCAATTTAGAAAGAAGGCACTGGAAGTCTTCATCTGATAAAGATTCACGAACAACTAAATGAGCAGGAAGCAAGTCTTTTTCATTAATCTCTTGAAGAGTAACCCCTGTATAAACGACTTCATCTAGGTCTTGTTCACTGGAAAAAGCGATAGCTTCATAACCTCTAGATGCTCTATTAAGGGGTTCTCTTTCTCTCTGTTCTTTTATTGGAACATTTCCTGCAACCGCAAGATCCCCAAAAAGAAAAACCATCAATAAGATATTAAGAAACATGAATCTATCCTCTTACTAAAAAAACAGAAGATTTTCTTATAAGCCATATTAAATTTTATGTCACATTTTTTTCACATTTTTCGAAGAGACTTCTCATCTTCAGACATTTCTAATAAAATGAGTTTTGTATAAGGGAGCGTTAATTAAAAGAGAGACGTGATATACAGGCTTCAAACCAATAGATGGGGCAGGAATGGAAATCAGTTGTAAGGATTGCGGAAGCTATAAACTAGTAAGAAATGGAAAGGCTAGAAAGCACCAAAGATATAAGTGCAAAGACTGCGGTCTGTCATTTATAGAGGGAGATCGACGACAGAAGACCCCTGTTGAGGCCCAGGCCTTAGCGGTCTTGTTGTATGGAATGGGGAAATCAAGCTACGGGCTTATTGCAAAACTC
>JAIEMB010000029.1 GCA_019752515.1 Alphaproteobacteria bacterium
ATGGCTTGGGCTATGTGAGAAACTCCACCTGTA
Organism: Alphaproteobacteria bacterium; assembly: GCA_019752515.1. Taxonomy (GTDB): domain Bacteria; phylum Pseudomonadota; class Alphaproteobacteria; order UBA9655; family UBA9655; genus UBA9655. Next base: position 34 of record JAIEMB010000029.1, read on the forward strand.
AATATGCGCATATAGGCTCCTAAAATTGATTTTAGAAAACCTTTTTAACACATTCTAATCAATTTTTATATGTTGTCGGGTGGTAAGCAACAGAACTACCATAGGAGACGGGTTTGCAGTGAGAGGTGATGCCACCTCCATCAGGAATATAACCCCTTTTAACATAGAGTTTTTGGGCCTTTCCGTAGTCAGAAGAAAGCCCAACACCTATCCCAACGATAGAGCTTTTTGTATAGGCTTCCGTTTCCGCCAGATCTAGTAAGGTCGAGGCAACCCCCTGCTTTCTAAATTTAGGTATAACATTTAAATCACAAATCTCCGGAATATCTTCTTCGCGAAAAGGCGCATAATCTGATTGCCATTTCAATGTCACATATCCTGCAAAAGTCGCTGCCTTAAAAGCAACCCAAATGCACCTTTTTTTATGCTCTTGTTCTTCAAAATATTTTTCATATGTAGAAGCTGGTTTACTCCACCCGATTTCAACAAAGGAAGAAACAATGAGAGGGATGTCATCTTGGGAGAGGGATTTAAAGACGAGATCATTCACATTTATACCCAAATTCTCCATAAGCCTCACCCCTTACATACTTTTCAACACCAAATCGAACAACTGGAATAATGGGTTCAGGTAGATGATTTACATCAAACCAATCCATAGCATCATGAAGGCGAGATTCTTTGTTTATTGGCTCTCCCTCAAAATTCTCTGCAACAAAAAAGAAGCTGATGTCTTTCCAAATGAGCTCAGGATTTTGGAAGTCGGGTGCTTTTACAACTATAATAGTACCAAGGTGAGGATTCACTTGTAGCCCAACTTCTTCATAAGTTTCTCGAACGGCTGTTTGGAGAGGTGATTCATTCTCTTCCATCTTCCCAATAGGACAATGCCAATGGCCCGACCATAGAGGTGCCCAATCTGCTCTCCTTAAAAGAAGGATTTTTTGATTCCGTAAAATGATCATATTGGGGCAGAGCACAAAGGAGTGGAGAGCTTGAGTCATAATTCTTCTTCTAGCACTTCTGAGATTTCTCATAATAAGCTTCTTTTAAATGTTCTGGTTCGTTAAGTTCATTATAATCTACGAGAATTTCTTCTCCGGCTTTGATGTCGCAAATTGCGACCAGTTTCTTTTCAGGGGTTATTGAAACGTTTGGATTATGGGAATGGTTTAAGAACCAACCAATTTCCATGCGATCAAACCTTTCTGGACATAAACATTCCTCATCATTTAGGAAAATACAGTATTTAAGAAAATCGCTTGGAATATCTTTTGTGATCATTTTTCGTGGAGAATGGGCCCCAGAAAAAATTTGTGTACCCTTCAGTATATTGTGTGTTGCAAATACGCCTATACCACTAATTTCTGAGGGTCCTAAAATAAATGAAAACTCCGTCCATTCCATAGCAATTCTCCATAAGCTTCTCCTCAAAATGAATGAAAGCTTCAATAATAACGATTTCTTTGTCAAGCTAATCTAAGAGATGAGAAATGTTAAGGTAAAATTGATTGCGTGAACAAGGGCTTTGTCTAAGCTTAATAGAGCTTTTATGGAAAAATCAATTTATAATGCCTTTCTATAATATTCTAAATTTTTAAAAACTTCATTTTAGAAGAGGCCTTGTGTGTATATTCATGCTAGATTTCTAAAAGTTAAATTCATCCTACCTTATCATATTTAACATCTAAAACGCTGCTCTAATATCTAACTCTTTTATAAAATGTTTCTTGTAGCTCAATGCTAATTCAACAAACCATTCAGGTGATTGTCCGTCCTCGACGGACCAAATACTTGCAAGGATTGCTTGAGAAAAAGCCCAAGCAATTACACGATTTTGCTCGAAGCCTAACCTAGAACAAACTATGTCAACACGGCGTTTTATGAATTCTGGATTTTGATGATAACCCATCGGATTCCGCAAGAAAGCGCCCACTTCATAGGCGGGGTCACCCACGTATCCTTTAGGGTCAATAGCAAGCCATCCTCGCGTTTCATCATAAAGGACATTGTCATGGTGGAGATCCCCATGGAGGAGAATAGGTATGCTCTGAGACGCAATCAATTGATCATAGAGAAATTGGGCCTCTCTTACTAAATCATGCGGAATTTGAGAATTGCCCGAATTAAGATAACGTGTGAAGCCAACATTAAAATTCAAAATGGACGGATAGGTTCCGAGAGTTGTTCTATGAGAATGCAGCTTTTCAATCACGTCACAAAGAATGTGGGAAGCTTGTTCATCCTGTCCTTTTAGAACCGGTTCAGAAAGATGTGTGCCAGGCATAGCTCTTTCTAGCAAAGTTGCACACCCTTCTTCTTGTAGTAACCGTACAGCCCCATGACCCTCATAGTGCTTAAGGACGGAAGCGGTCCTTTCATCACCCTCTTCACGAGCTATTTTTAAAATGCAAGATTGTTTACGCCACTTCACTTTGGCAATAAGTCCCGTCTGTGTTTGAAGCGGTTTTTCTTCAAGCGTTAAGTCCCATTGGAAAAGGTATTTTTGAAGGTTTGTCGCGTTCATCATCTTGCGGTTCTTATGCAAGACAGCTCTCTATGAGTTGCCTTGAGATACTAGCATGGGACGGAAGTTCTGGTAAGTGGTCGAGACTAAACCAGCCTGCATCTTCTAATTCATTTCGGTCGATTTTAATTTCGCCACTTACATAAGTGGCCTTAAAGCCAATCATAAAGTTATCGGGAAAGGGCCAACTTTGGCTCCCAAAATAGGATAAATCTGTTATTTCTAGACCGACTTCTTCTTTTACTTCTCTGTGTGCAGCCAATTCTGCTGTTTCTCCCATATCAATAAATCCTGCGATTGCACTGTAAAATCCAGGCTTAAAGTTGGCAGATCTTGCGAGTAAAATTTCATGATTGCGTTGAACCAGAACCATGACTGCTGGAGAAAACTTAGGGAAAAAGGAAAGGTCGCAAGCCAAACATTTCTTTTCAATGCTCTCAGGTTCTTTTAGAACCTTATGACCACATTTGCTGCAATACTGGAGTTTTTCGTCCCAAGCAAGCCATTGAATGGCCTTCAAAATAAAGTTGGTGGTGCTCTGTCCCTCGAGAGATGCTAAAAGACTTCTTTCATCAGAAATATAAAAACCCCTCTCGAAAAGGTGTTCAAGTGAGCTGGTTCTTTGACATTTTACGATAAGGACTGAATCAGAAAGGTAGACCTTTGTAAGGGCAAGCTTAAGGCGCTTTAAAGTTGGTTCAAAGGGAAGAAAAGATAGCAAAGTTTGTGTTTCCACGAGAATGCCCTCATCTGTGAAGAATAGGGCTTGAGAAGTTGAATAAGATGAATCCAACTGAGGAAACTCAATGGCTCTCATGATCTCACTCTGCGTGGCAATTCGCCCTTACTGGGAATAAGAAAGGAATGGGCGTTTTGATTCATGACTTTCTTATCATAACGACTTCTTCTCGTTCAGAAAAGGAATTATTCCTTTGAAAAACCCATAAGATCACGATTTTGAATTACAAAAAATAATGTTATGGCGGTCATGATAATAAACATATTTATAATAATTCCAATATTCTGAAAGGATCCTTCGTAAAAATAACCAGCGAATTGTAAGCAGATTGATGCAAAAATGAGACGTCCCCCTTGGAGAATGGCTGATACTTTGCCCTTTGCTTCAGACATAAAATTAACACACAAGGGCTGAAGAATGACGCTTGGGATAATCCCAGCTATAATAAAAGGAAGAAAGGCAAGCGTAATGACAAGCGGGTTCATGCTATTCACGTAAGTTACCCAAGCAAAAATGAGGAGGCCTATAATATAGAGTTGAGCTGAAAAGAGGAGCATTTTTTTCTGATCGTATCTGCGCACAACAAGGCCAAAACTTAAGGTTCCTACAGCAAAAACAAAGGCCAAAACCCCTTGATAATAGCCAAAATGGGAGAGGCTAACGTTGAATGCTTCCATATAGAGTAAAGGTGACATGCCCACAAAAATCCAATAAGGTACAAAACTAAAGACAATGTGTCCAATTAACAACATCAAGGGTCGCGATTGAAAAATAGGGAAGTATCCACGCAAAGAAAGGATTTCTTTTTGATCAGGGAGTTTGTAATGGGGGATAAAAAGGACAGTCATCAGAAGTACGATAAGCCCTAAAAATAAGAGAGTTTTAAAATTTCCCTGCCAATGAAAATAAAGAGTTATGTAACTTCCCACAACAGGGGCAAGCCCTACAGAAAGATTCAAAACTCCATTCAGTATGGCAAATAAAGTCTGCTGTTTTTTAAGAGAATATGCATCCGCAATGATTAAAAAAGGAAGGATCGCAGGGGCAGCTATGCCTACGCCTTGTAGAAAACGGCCTACGAGGAGAAAGGCATAAAACTGACCCCATAAACACAAGATACTCCCAATAATAAATGTCATAAGCCCGAGTAACATGATGGGTTTGCGACCGTAATGATCAGCAAGCCCTCCGACAAAGAATAGACTTAAACAATACCCCATAAAGTTAATGGAGAGTAAAGCCTCGACCCAAAACGGCGACAAGTTAAACTGGCTTTGGAGCTCGGGAAAACTCGGAACAAAAATATCGAATTCTATTCCGGCTAAGAGATCCATCAGAATAATGGTCATAAAGACCATACTTTTAGTAATCACTTGTTTCATCGTCTTATTTCTTAATTTTAGATCACACCGTTTTCGAGCAAGGTATATCCAGGATTTAGTTTATCAAATTTTTTGAGTTTTTTTCATCCTTTATTGGATTTCTGCCATTTTTTAATCAAACGGATGTTTTCTAAATCCTTTGGTTGGTTCATTTTATATTTGAAATATAAAATGTCATTATAGAAAGGTTCTTCTTAAATTTTTCATACAGTAAAGGAGTATCCTTTTTTCTATGCGATCTGAGGATGCAGATGATCTTAACTAAGCCAGTTTATTCCCTTGCGTATGATTAGGCTATTAAATATTTTTCAAAGAAATATCGACAAATAAATATAAAATGTCGTAACATGTTTTCACTAAATTATATCTATAACTTTTAAAGAATAGAGAATAATTGATAAATTTAAACCTTTAATTGCATTGTCAAATATTAATAAAGGAAATGATATGTCAAATAAACTCCTTGACGATATCAATTTATATAAACTATTTTTTGAGCACTCTATAGCTCACAAATGGGTACGTTCTATAGACGGTAAATATTTGCTCGTGAATCAAAGTTATGCAGATGCATTTCCTTTAAAAAAAGAAGAAATAATAGGTAAAACTAATTTTCAACTCATGTCACAAGAGTTGGCAAAGAGTTTTGCCAAAGAGGATGCGGAGGTTATAAAAAATGGGCTACCCACCATACAGGAAGTGACTCACTTCTTCCAAGGTAGAGATCTTACTTTTTTAGTCTTGAAGTTTCCGTTGTTTGACGAAAACCAAAAGGTCTGTGCAATCGCAGGCTCAGCGACAGACCTTACAAATGAAAAGCTTTTTTGGCAAAATCTGAAGCAGAAAGAAAATCTCCTCTCATCTTTGATCCACGGTATGGGAGAAGGCCTTCTCTTTTTTGATACTAATGGCAATCTCGAGGTTATTAATCCCGAGGCAAGCAAAATACTTGAACCTTTTGACTTGCCTAAAGTTATTAAGGACCCTCAGTCTCATCTTCAGTTCTTTCTGCTAAAAGGAAAAAAAGATAAGAAACCTCTCCCCGCTAAATCTCTTCCTTGGGCACAAGCCTTAAGAGGCTATCCTATAAGAGATATGGAGCTTGAAATAAAAGGTTTAAAAAATTGTGTGTCTCTTCAAATTAGTGTTACAGCTATGCCTGTTAAAAATCATAATGATGAAATGTTAGGAGCTGTAGCTGTATTTAGAGATATTACCGAAAGTAATATAATTACAGAGCGAATGCATAAGCAATCAGAAGAGTTAAAGCTAAAGAATGAGGCTTTAGAACAATTTTCCTATTTTGTGACCCATGATTTACGTGAACCACTCAGGACAATTAATTCTTTTCTCCATCTTTTGCAAAAGGAACTAGCTTCTAATAGCACCGCTATCATAAATACTTACATGCAATTCATTCAAGAAGCAGGACTAAGAATAGATAATATGATTAACGATCTATTTAAACTTTGCTTGGTTGGAACCCATATCACTTTTAAAAAGGTAAATTTAGAACTTTGCTTGAAAAAAGCTATCGATTCTTTGAGGGTGTGTCTTACTGAAAGTAGAGCAAAAATCCATTGTGGCCCCTTGCCTATCGTAAAAGGTGATGAAACCAGTTTGGCCCTTCTTTTTCAAAATCTTATTGCTAATGCCGTAAAATTTCAAAATAAGGAATTTCCTGAAATTTTTATCACTGTTGAAGAAGGAAAGAATGATTACATTATTGGCGTTAAGGACAACGGAATTGGAATAGACGCTCGTTATAAAAAACAGATTTTTCTTCCTTTTAAACGTGCTCCCTTAAACCATTCTTTTAAAGGATCAGGGATAGGTCTTGCCCTCTGCAAGAAAATTGTTGAAGCACACAACTCTGAAATATGGGTTGAGTCGCGAAAAGGCAAGGGCGCTCACTTTAAATTTAAATTAAAAAAAGCAACTTAAACTTCCTTAATCGCAGTCTGGTTATGAGCCAGAAAGCATATTGAGCGAGAATAAGCTTTTGCGAAATTATCAATCTTTAATCCATAAATGATTCTTTACAATGGAAGGCGAATAGAAGCCATTTATTAAACTGTATTTTTAATAATGTGTTTTTTATCATTATCTCAGAGGAATTGTTCATGAATATAGGAGGGAAGAAAATGATAAAAAATAAGGAACAGAAGGATCCAAAAGAAGAAAGCAGAAATGAACCTATCCCAAAGGAGAAAAAAATAAAAGAGCCGCGCACCCCTATTCGTCCTGAAAACCTGGCAGATCCTTGTGTTCCCCTCATTGCGGAAGATCCGAAAAACCCTCGAGAGCCTCATCCTAATGAAGAGAGAGAGATTATAGTTTCTAAAAATAAGAGCCCTACTGTAGGAATGGTTTGGAGTTTTCTAGGATAATTCGGGTGTAAGAACAAGGTTGCGCCATTTTTTATGGGACAAAGACTTTGGGTCATGAGGGAGGATCTTGCACTTATCCTCATCTTCACAAAAAAAAGCTTATGGATAGGTCGTGATGTCTCAATTTATTACACTCACAACAGAAAAAGATAAGCAAGTTCTCATGGAGCAGTATAAACTCTTATTAGAATCTATCCATAAGTTGAATGATGTACGTGAAATTGCTAATAGTTTTTGGATAGCTCTTAATAGTGCTCTTATAAGCATGGCTGCCTATATTCGGGATTCACAAAGTGTTGGGGGTGAGCAGAAGTCTTTTCTTCTCATTACGGTGCTCATTTTTGGCTTTGTTTTAACTCTTTCTTGGCTAAGTTATCTTTGGTCAATAAAGAGAAATATTGAAATACGAAACGATCTAACAATTGAATTTGAGAAATATTTTCCAGCTAAGGTTTTTACTTCTCTCATGAGAAAAGCAGGCAAGGAAGAAAATTGGAGTTCGATGGTTCTTAAGGAAATGTTTGTTCCCCTTGCCTTTTTAATAGGCTACATCTTTTTTGCCTCTCTATTATGTATTTCCCCCGGAGCTGTAGTTCCCTGATAAAGAAACTAAATAAATGGATGTTCTTTATATGTTCTTAAAGTGCATTTTTTTCTTTAATTAAAAAATAAAAAAGTAAATTACCAAGTTAGGAAATCATTGAAATTAAACTTCCTAACTTGGCGACCCCTTAGTCAAATATGTAAATTTTCATCTTCCTTATTATTTTTATTCTATCGAGTACGTCCACTCCTTCCGCTCGGTCTACTTTCATTGCTGCTAGAGCGAGAAATCTCCTCTCTTGAACGGTTTTCATCTTCATCCAACTCCTGGTTTCTATCGTTCATATCTCTGTTACTTCTGTCTGAAGAACCTTCCCGTGCCAGTTGTTCCGCACGAGCTTGGCCGCCTTTACGCCCTAGCTCTACATATCCTTCATGTCCTAGCTGTTCTGCGCGTGCGTGTCCGCCCTTACGGCCAAGTTCAGAATAGGCTTCATGTTTCCTTTGTTCAAAGCCTTTATCCTGCGTTTGGGTAATACCTCTATGATTTTGATAGTTACCGCTACTATCATTATTTTTTGTTGCCATCATATCCTCCATTTTTGTTTTGTTTGATTCCCACAAGTTATTATTGTGGTCTTCAGGTATAAAATTAACATTCGTAAATTTAAAAATGGAGTAGAAAAAAAATTAATATTTCGAATGTTTATTGATTGATTACAAATAAGATAGACAGTTATTTATAGAAAAATACAGTTTAAAATACTGAATTTGTTCAACTTTTAAAATGGAGGTATGTGGTGTAATTATTGTAAATGAAACTAGAGAGAAAAGGAGAAAGCAAATGAATAAAGATACCTTTGAAGGAAAATGGTCTCAATTAAAGGGTAATATAAAAAAAACATGGGGTAACTTAACGGATGATGACTTAGGTAAAATTAACGGACAAAAAGACAAACTGATTGGTCTCATTCAAGAATCTTATGGTGAAACAAAAGATGCTATTGAAAAAAAAGTCGATGATCTCATGAAAGCAATAAAATAAATAATATTTCAAATTAGAAAAAATATATGGAGGAAAAAATGAAAAATTACACAAAGACACTTATAGCTGCAGTAGCTTTAACCACCGTGTGTGTTGCTCCTGCAGAAGCCGGAGGGTTACAAGTTATAAACAATACGGATAAGAATATTCAAATTTTTATCCGTGGAGCAAAAAGTCCCTACCACTTTACTGAGCTTCTCACTGCTAATAGTCAAAAAGGAGTCATCATTAAAGAAGAGCATGTGGATAATAAACCCATCTTCGAAGTGATTGCATCAACAGGAAATGGAGGTGATCCAGATTGGAAGCTGCTAGGAGGAAAATGCGATCAGCTTCTTACAAATAGGAATCATACGTTGCTCATTGAAACAAGTGCAGGTGGTTTAAAGACCACATGTACAACCTTAGAATAATATCTAACGCTGGGCATTAACAAAGGAGTATGAGAAATGAATATTAAGATGAAATCATACCTATTGTCGTCTTTAGTTGCAGCTTGTGCTTTACATATGTATTCAAGTGAGGCTAAGGCGGGACTCGTAAGAATTATTAATAATTCTTCTAATTCCATTAGGACTCATGTTATACGTGAGCCTGCGACCCAATGTCTGCCCTACTGCTGGAAGTGCTTTGACGGTAGTACAAAAGCAGGAGGAAAGAAAAGTGCAGATCTCATCGTTTCTTCAGATGCTTTTAATGGATATGAGTACTTTGCAGTTACAGGCAGTGAAGGGGGTATTTTTGGAAATGGAGAGTGTAGAAATCTAAGTGTGTTAAAAAATTACGAACTCTCTTTTTACGAGACTACATTCGGAGTAGGATGTACAACTAAAGAGATTTAATAAATAGCCGTTACTTAAGAGTAAAAGAAAGAGGTAAAAATGAATAGAGTTGCTTTGAACACACAAGGGAAAGGGATCCTAACAAACTTAATAATACTCATCCTTCCCTTGGTCCTGGTTGGATGCCACACAATGGAAGGTGTAGGAACGGATGTGAAAGAGGCTGGAAAGTCATTAGAACGCTCCGCAGAGAGGCATAAACCCAACTCTCCTTCCTGCACTTGTTGTGGACGTTAATAAAAGGAGGGGCCAATCTACATTCAAGAGGGTAAATACTCTTTTGTCTTAATGTAGATTGGCCTATTCTTGTTTTCAGCTTTAGAAAGGTATTATATAACGTTTTAATCTAGTGATTAATTAAACACTTTTTTAAGTTTTGTGGTTTATGCTGAAAAAATAAGTTTTTAGCAAAAAGAAGGTTATCGTGGATAAAAAAACAATCCTGACATTAAGTTTGACATTGGTTTTTTTCAGTTTAGGTGCTGAATTACTTGCGACTCCCATCTCTGAATGCCACAAACAATGCAATAGAGATCATAAATCAGCATACACCTCCACATCCAAAATGAATGCGTCAGAGGAGATAGGTGCTTTGCTTAGGTGTTTTGATAATTGCGACGCGAGCCAATCTTCGTACTAATTATGGTTATGCTTAATGCTGTGAGAGTCTTTTTCCTTAAACTCGGTTAAGTGCCATTCACATTAAAAAAACTCTTGAAAGCTTTTTAAAGAAAGTTTTTCATATTGAAGAATATTGAACACAGGTAACACAATGCCATTCAAAGAAGAACTTCCAAATTATGTGGTTATTAATGATCCTTTTTGTGAAAATAGGGACGTTTTAAGAAAACCTGCTGAAGAAGTTACTTTTCCTCTCGATGGCGCGACGCTGAAGATAGCTCGCCATTTGGAAAGCAAGTTTGACCAAGAAGAAAATTGTGCAGGACTTGCCGCTCCTCAAATTGGGTATAGTAAGCGCATGATCATATTAGAGGTTATAGACGATGAAGATATTAAAAAGTTTCGTATAGATTTGACAGATACCTTGCCGAAATCCATTTGGGTTAATCCAACATGGACCGCATTGACAGATGAAAAAACATCTGACTGGGAAGCTTGCTTTTCAGTTGGTGAGGTTGCAGGATCCATTCCTCGTTTTACAGAGATCTCATATGAAGCATGGACTTTGACAGGTGAGAAAATTGAAGGAAGAGCCAAAGGATTTTTGGCTCGTCTTATCCAACATGAAACAGACCATATCAACGGAAAGCTCTTTATTGATCATATCCCAGAAGAAAAATGGGTACCACGAGGGGAGTTAAGGCAGAAAGGGGAAAGATAGAGAATACAAAAAAACCAAAGGATTGTTCTAATGCCTGGTATTAAAGAACAATCTCTTAGAATGTGTTTAACGAGCGGAGTTAGATACCCCCACTGTTCATTCTGTTATTTATAAGCATTACATTGAAAAGTTTTTGGGAAGCTAGGCTTACGTGTGCAAGCAGAATACCTATATCTATTGAAGTTCCTGATTTTTATCTGTTTTTTCCGAGACACTAAATTGATTTTAACTAATGGTCTGATTTAATACAATAAGTCATAAAAATATATTTGCATTTATTGAAAAATAAAGTTGATTTTGTAACTAATGTAATTATGTAGTATATGTGGCTGTTAACAGAGCAAATGCTAAGACACTCTATAAAATGGTTGTTTTTGATGCAGGAGATATTTATTTATGAAATTTAATACAAGAAAAAATACGTCCCAAAATTTATTAAAATTGTTTGCTATTTTATTATCCACATCGTTTTTTTTGTCAGAAGTTCAAGCGATGTGGGGTGATGGTGATAGTTTTGAATTTCAATGTGGATCAGGAGGACCATTACCTCCTGGCTGTAGTGATGAGGAGGAAGATTCGTCGGAAGATCACCAGACTTATCATAGGATGAGCCCAGAAAAACCTGTTTTAATACCAATAAATACTGGACCATGTTTAATACCAGTTGATCCTAGAGAGTCAGAGTTGCTTCCTTCTCAACCATCTGGAAAGAAACTTGTTCATATTGCCCCTATTTACGGTAATCCTAGTTACGGTGGTGCCATAGTAGTGCAAAATCGTATAATTGAAAAATATTCACAAATACCTCTTATACAGTATGACACCAAAGGTGATGGCCATTGTTTAACCTATTCTATCCGAATACCGAGAAACGAGTTAGTAGATCGAATCTCTGAAGCTTTGAAGCAAGATACGCCAACAGCACAAGAAATTGAAGACTCTATTTTTGGTATGAATGAATTCTCTCGATATTTTAACCGAGATCTACAGAAGCGTCCCCAAATACTTAATTGGTTGAAATTATATAAAGATTCACAAAAATGGTTTGATGGAGAATTTGCAGTGATTTCAGCTATTTTAGAGGGAGCAAATCTATATGTTTGGGAAAATGTGGATGGCCAGAATAGGCTTATTAAATTTCATGAAGCACGAGGAAGTTTGGGCAACGTTCCAACTAAGCATCTTGCTTACGTTCAGGGATGCCATTATGAGATTATGGCTTCTCCAATGGATTCTGATTTTGAAAGCCAAGTCGCTTTTGGGGAGTTGCATTCTAGTCGGCAACATCTCCCCCCTCTTCATAAAAAATTATATCCAACTCCAGAGGAAATTGCTACGCAAGTACTTAAAAATAGACAGGAAGGTAAGATCGACAGAATTAGGAAATATTTAGACAACCCAGTTTCTTTAGAGCTGGTATCGTCAACATCTCCTCTGTTAATACCAATTGATCCTAAAACGGGTAAGCCTCTTCCTTCTGCAGCGATGGCATCACCATCTCGGGAAACGGCTGATGTTATAATACCGCCGTCAATGAAGTCTGCCGGCTCAGCATCTCCTACCTCTAGACCAGATGCCATGACGATGCCAAGTGATTCTATTAAATTTAATTATTCCTTCAAGGGGCCATTTCAACCGAATGGGAGCCCTCAAGGATATACATTGACTCTCGATCCAGAACAAAAGCGCGGAACCAAGGATCCTTTACGTGTTATTTCAAGAGAAGCTGGGCATATTACTGTTAAGGGAGATGGATATGTTTTTTTCTCTCAAATACCAAATGGAGAAATGACACAACTAAATGGTCAAACGCTTAGCTTTGAAGCTTATGTACTTAGCCATACCCCAGGGGCTTACATCCAATATTGGGGATATAAAAATGCAAGTTCCAAAAAAATAAAATCTACTCCTCACACAGGGAGCGGAAGGTGGGAAAAGCTCAGTCTTAATTTTACAGTTGATGGGAGTGCCAGCCAATTTTTTCTTTACCCTGCCATTATGCCTGGTGTGGAGTTAGGAAGTGAAGTTCCCGAAGTTGAGGTTAGGGGAGTAAATCTAAGGAAAATAAAGAATGAAGAAGGTCTTCCTCTTACATTTAACTCTTCTTTTAGAGGGGCATCTTCATCGGGAGTCGTTCCTCAAGGATATACATTTGTTGTAGATCCAGTTCAAAAGCGAGGAACGAAGGCGCCATTGAGTGTGATTCTAAGGGGAGAAGGCCATGTCGTTCTTAATGGAGATGGCTATGTTTTTTTCTATCAAATACCAAAAGGAGAAATGGCACAATTAGATGGTCAAACGCTCAGATTTGAAGCTGAGGTGTTTAGCGATACCCCAGGTGCTTACATCCAATACTGGGGGTATCATGGTTCGAGTTCAGAAAAAATAAAGTCCTCTTCTCACACAGGGAGCAAAGGGTGGGAAAAGCTCCATCTTGCTTTTACAGTTGATGGTAGCGCCAGCCAATTTTTTCTTTACCCTGCCGTTATGCCAGGCGTAAAGGAAGGATCTCCAACTCCTACGGTTGCGGTTAAGAATGTGCGACTTGAAAGAGTATTACAATAGGGTTTGAAAGCGGAGATTAAGAATATATAAGTTGACGATAAACTAAACCGAGTGGCTCGGGGTGTGAACCCTGGGCTACTTGGGTATAATTTGCAAATCATCTTTGCTTCCTTTACCCGCACACAGAGAAAGGCAAAGCTACGTAATTTCTATTTTATTTTCAATAGCTTTCCAAGATATTTGTGAAGTGTAAGAAATTTAAAGAAGACTCTGGGGCCATGCCTCCTTTAAGATAGAGCAATAGACCCCTTTCTTCAGAGGATTGCAATGACTTATAATGAAATATCCTGGCCGAAAGCACTTGTACGTGGTTTTTTTCGCCGTTGTCCTCAGTGTGGAGAAGGACACCTTTTTCAAGGCTATCTTAGACCGGAAGAAAAATGTTTTGTGTGTCAATTAAATTTTGAGTCTTTAAACGCAGATGATGGTCCGGCCTACATTACAATGGGGCTTGTGTGCCTTTTTATTGTGCCTCTTTTTTTTATTATACAAGCTCTTTATCAGCCTTCCATGGGTATGGCTCTTTTGGTAAGTTTGCCTTTAACGCTTGTCGTGATCCTTGGGCTTCTCCCGTTGATTAAGGGGGCTTTTATGGGAGCTTTGTGGAAGAGTCGAGGGGAAAATTAAGTCTCTCCCATCATTGCTCCGATATGTTTTTTTCCTCTCAGCTTCGCAAGATCTTCTTGTCGTTGTCGTTCCCGTGCAGCTTTCCGTTTTTCAGATGTGAGGGAATGATAGCAATGAGGGCATGCAACACCTCGTTCATAGAAAGGGGAGCAGATGTCTTCTTGGGAGATAGGATGGCGACAGCCGTGACAGGACGCATAATGTCCGCTCTCGAGCCCATGACTTACAGCAACTCGCCCATCAAAGACAAAGCATTCGCCATCCCAAAGACTTGATTCGGGACCAGTTGTTTCTAAATATTTTAAAATTCCACCCTTAAGATGATAGACTTCTTCAAAGCCTTGAGAAATCATATAAGAAGAGGCTTTCTCACAGCGAATGCCGCCCGTGCAAAACATAGCAATACGGCGATGCTTCTTCTTATCAATGTGTTTTACAAACTCAGGAAATTCTGTAAAAGTTCGGGTCTTGGGATTAATTGCATTTCGGAAAGTCCCGATTTCAACTTCATAAGCATTGCGGGTATCAAGAACCAGAACATCGGGATCGGAAATAAGCCTATTCCAGTCTTGAGGGTCAACATAGGTTCCAACTCTTTCACAAGGATTAACTTCGGGAACACCCAAAGTTACGATTTCTTTTTTAAGCCGTACCTTTAGTCGATGAAAGGGCATTTGATTAGTGATCGATTCTTTATATTCAAGGGCATCAAAACGGGATCGGAGAAAGCTCTCTAAAATATCAATAGCTTGTCGAGATCCCGCAACCGTTCCATTAATTCCTTCTTTAGCAAGCAGAAGTGTTCCTTTAATTCCTTGTTGATTGCACAAATTAATAAGGAAAGATCGAAGCTCTTTAACATCAGAAAGGGACGAAAATTGATAGAGGGCTGCTACAACAAATTTTGACATGGCATTTTAGGTTTGTGTTGAAATTACTTAAAAATACTCCGTGTTGTAGATGAGTGCAAGCTCTTGCGTCTTTTTGTAGCTTATGATTTACTAACATCTTATAAATAGAGGCGTATTAAGATGGCATGCCCTCTAATTTTCTTGTCGCCATCAAAGGATATAAAAAATTATGAAAACCTCGTTTCTCAAATCACTGAGCGTTGTTGCTTTGTTAACAACAACAACACCTGTCATGGCGGCAGATCCAGTTGTGGCTATTGTAGATGGTCAAAAATTTACTTACTCCCAGGTAATGGAAGCAAAAGCAAGTCTTCCTAAACAATATCAGTCTGCTCCTGACGATAAAATATTTCCAGTTCTGGTGAACCAGGCAGTTGATACCTATTTGATCAACAAAGCAGCTCAGGCATCAGGTGAGGCAGAAAAACCCGAAGTTAAAAAAGCGATAGCAAAGCAAACGGAAGAACTTATTGCGCAGTCTTACCTTTTTGACAAAGTTAAGGGCACCATTACAGATGCTGCTGTTCAAGCCAAGTATGATGAATTCGTTAAGAGTTTTCCACAAGAAAAGGAAGTTCATTTGCGCCACATCCTTGTTGAAAATAAGGATACAGCAATGTCAGTTATTAAAGCTCTAAAAGGTGGATCTGATTTCAAAAAACTTGCCCAGGCTAAATCAAAGGATGCAACGGCAAAAGAAGGTGGAGACCTAGGATTCTTTCGAAAGAGTGAATTGCCTAAAGAGCTCGCAGATGCCGCCTTTGCACTGACTCCAGGATCTTATAGTCAAGAGCCTGTAAAGACAGATTTTGGATGGCACGTTCTGAAAGTGGAAGAAATACGTGATGCAAAACCGCCAAAATTTGATGAAGTTAAGAATGAACTTAAGGCACTTATGACTCAGGAAGCTGTTATTGCTCTTATAAAGGAACTGCGCTCTCAAGCACAAGTTGAGCTTTTTGATAAAGATGGTAAACCTATGCCGAAAGAGTCCGAAAAAAAGGGTGAACCAGTAGCTCCAGCGGCAGCGCCAGCAGGTGAAACTCCTAAAGCAGAATCTGCAGCTGAGGCCCCTAAACCAGGGGCTGCTCCAGCAGAAAAGAAATAATTTATACTCAAAGCATTTCAAGAATTTGAGTAGGCAACCGAGCGGCGAGCCCGATGAGCGTAGTAACCTACGTGACAGAGGGCGAGTCCCGAAAGTCAACGACCTCAAAACTTGAAATACGAAGGGTATAGTATTGAGAGGGGTAACGATAGGAGTTACCCTCATCTCTCAAGAATCTTCATCAACTCTTTTTGTTGTGGGCGGAGGAAGAGGTGGGGGACTATCCTTAAAAGTTGCTCTGTCTCCAAACATAAGTTTTTGTAGGATTATATTGAGTATCGGTTTGTTGTTAGGCTTAAAAGTGACCATATAGACTTGATCGTATACCCGATCATCCCATGCACCTGGATCCTTAGCTCCCAAAGCTGAAATGATGGATCGGACATAACCATGACTCCAACACACTAAGACTGTCGTATCGTTATATTTTGAGTTTGTGAGAAGCTCTTGAGCGAGCTCATTCGTCTCATCGACTTTAAAATCGATATTTAAAGGTAGTTTGTAGTAATTCGCTGTTGGTGTACAGGTTTGAATAGGCCTTACAGATGAATCTGTTTCGCTCAAACCGGTTGCAAAAATATGGGTAATGGTTGGATCATTATAAAGCGGAGTTCTTGAAAAGTAATAAGAGAGAGCATTTGCTCGCTCAAATCCTTTTAAGTCTAAATGATTTTCTCCAGGAATTTTCTCCCCATGGCGAATAATAATAACATTTTTTGGGACCGCAGTTAAAGAAGGGGAGTAGGAAACAAGGAGTGCTAAGGTGAGGCATAAGTTTTTCTTATTCATCCTTTTTATTCTCTTGGTTGGGTATTACATTTGGACATGTAACAGGTATGGGAGGAAGAGGTGTTGGTTGGGCATCAAAGGACATCCGATCCCCAAACATAAGTTTCTGCAAGCTTTTTTGAATCGTGGGCTTGGCACCTTTGTTAAATGTTAGCATATAAACCTGGTCAAAGACATTATTTGGCCATAAGCCCGTATCCTCACCCCCAAGAGCTATGATGAGAGACCTAATAAACTGATGGTCCCAACAGATTAAAACGGTTGTATTGTTATACTGGGAATGGGTAAGAAGTTCTTGAGCGAGCGCACTCGATTGATGTTCGTTATATTTTGTGTTCAGAGGAAGCTTTAAATGATCAGCTATGGGTTTACAGGTTTGCTCACACCGAATATGGGGATGTTTTCCCTTGTTATAGGCTGCGAAAACATGGGTAATGGGCGGATTATTATAAAGAGGTGTGCCTGAAAAGTAGTAGGGGAGTGCGGAAGCCCTTTCCAATCCCTGCAAAGATAAACAACTACCATTGGGCAGAACTTTATCTGCATGACGTGTGATGATGATGTTATTAGGAACTCCAACCAAAAGTTTTGGTAATATTAGATTAATAGAAAAAATCAGTAAAACATAACTTATTCTTAATAATAAACAATCTATCCACTTTCGATGCATCATGACATTTCCTTAATGGCTTGGTTTTTATTTTTGTTTTTTCTTTTTTGATGCTTTCGGATTAACTTTCAAAGACTTAGGTTTCTTTGAGGTGTTGGTTTTTTTATTTACATTCTCCTTCGTCGTTGGCTTCTTTTTTGGTGTTTTAGCAGTCGTCTTTAGAGCTTTGGCTTCTTGTGAAACAGTAGCCTTTTTGGTGGACGGTTTTTTAGAAGTTACTTTTTTCGAAGGAGATTTTCCAATAGGCTGTTTTGAGTGATGTACTTCTTCTTGACCAATTACATTAATAATATCATTTACTGATTGATATTTGACATTAAGGGTTTTTACCTGTCCATTTTGGGATACATACACAGCCTTTTTTGTTTGTGCTGGTTTTTTAGGGAATGGTTCTTCATCGTTTTCAGAAGAAGCTAATGTATGCATAAGATCATCGAGCGATGCATATTCCTCTGCCGCATAGGGATCTCTTTTTGTTTTAAAAGTTCTATGGGTTGCCTCTAAGAGTTTTACCATCTTTTGATCACGAGCTTTTGCAGATTCGCCTCCCATGACCACTGCAATTATTCTACGGTTATCGCGAACCATAGATGCGGCTAAATTAAAACCGGACGCATTTACAAATCCTGTTTTAATCCCATCTACACCTGGGACCTTCCCTAGAAGTTTATTGTGATTTGCGTGAACAATACCTTTATGAACAAATTTCTGAGTTTTAAAAAGAGGGAAGTATTCTGGGAAATGCTTATAAAGACAAAGTGACAGGGTAGCCATATCACGGGCAGAAGTTACTTGGAGTTTGTTTGGTAGTCCTGATGCATTTTTGAAAACTGTTTTTGTCATTCCTAACGTATGGGCTTGCTGTGTCATAAGATTCGCAAAATGTGTTTCTGACCCTCCTCCTAGCGTCTCACCTAGAACGGCAGCAGCGTCGTTAGCAGATTTTGTTATAAGGGCAAGAATAGCCTCTCGTACGGTAAGGGTAGATCCAGGCCTGAGCCCCAATTTGGATGGATTTTGTTGTGAAGCATGCTTGGAAACAGGTAGTCTTTGGTCAAGGGATAATTTTTTCCCACGTAGGGATTTAAATGTCATATATAGCGTCATCATTTTGGTGAGGGAAGCTGGGTGTGTAACTGCATCGGCGTTTGACTCATGAAGGACGTTACCTGTTTTTGCGCAGATGACGATAGAAGCGCTTTTAGGGGCCCACAAGGGAGACGTGCTAATTAATAGGATCGATGTGAAAAATAAAAGAACTTTTAGCATTGATTGCTTAAAAGACCGCATCCCCTCTACCCTTTCAAATTTTACGATAACTTTAACTATAACACATGATTTTCATTCTTTTGTCTAGTACGTAGGGCACGTGTGTAGATATTTCGTTGACGCGTGAGATTAAATAATTCACCCTAAGCGCATTGAAAGTGAACAACTAAGTAGGGGAAAGTCGTTTATGATCGTTGTATTTGGATCTTTGAATATTGATATGGTGATGAGAGTTGAAAAAATGCCGCGCCCAGGGGACACTGTTCTTTGTCCAAGTTATCGTATGGTAGCAGGAGGGAAAGGGGCCAATCAAGCTGTTGCAGCGTCGAAGGCAGGAGCTTCCGTAAAACTGTTCGGGAAAGTTGGTGATGATGAATTTGGACGCATTGTTTTAACAGCTTTGAAAGAATCATCAATCGATCTGACTGGTGTTTCAGTAAGTAAGGAATCTTCTACGGGTTGTGCAACTATTTGCGTGAATGCCCAAGGAGAAAATATGATCACTGTTGCAAGTGGGGCTAATTTAAATGTACGTGAGAAAGAAATTCCAGACTTTCTTCTAGCAAAGGAGAATGTTCTTCTCTTACAAATGGAGACACCAATTGAAGAAAATTGGAATATTATTCGGCGAGCTAAAAAATTTGGGGCACGTATTATTCTTAATCTCGCACCTGCTCATGATATTCCTCAAGATATCTTAGAGAGTCTGGATATTCTCGTGCTAAATCAAATTGAAGCAACTCTCTTAGCTCTTCACCTCGGATTTGATGTCATTTCGCCTACAGTGGCAGCTCGGCGCATTGCAGCAAATTATGGTATTACGTGCGTTGTTACACTAGGAAAACTAGGAGCCATTGCTTGTTCTTCAGAAGGAACATGGGAAGTTAAAGCAATGGATATAGATGCAGTTGACACAACGGCTGCGGGAGATGCCTTTGTAGGTGTCTTAGCTGCAAGTCTGGACAGAGGGGAAGAGATGCCGGTTGCTCTTCGTCGGGCGTCTGTTGCAAGTGGGCTTGCTTGTCTGAATGCGGGAGCTCAGGCGAGTCTCCCTACAATTCCGCAAATTGAGGCTCATCTAAAGAAAGTTCCCTTGCCACGTCAAATCGCATAAAGAGAAAAGAAGGGAGAAGCATCCAATGATTTTTGAGAATTCCTATCCAGACCAAATCTTTCTTGAAGACGCATTGGAAAAAGATGAGAAAAAACTAATTGAGTCCATACTTAAAGAATTAGAATCCTTTAAACAAACTCGCCCTCAAATTGCTGCTCAAGCTCAGGTTTGGATTCAGGCTGTACGAGGCATGCCTCTTCATGCCTTTAATGTCCAAAAGTTTTTGCAAGCCTTTCCATTGGACCGAGAAGAGGGTCGTTCTTTAATGGCCCTTGCAGAGGCTTTTTTGCGTATACCAGATGCTTATACAGCAAATTTATTACTTAAAGACAAGATTGGAGGACGTCATTGGCGACAAAGTGAAATGAAAGAAGATGTCCTCGTAGGCTTTTCTAGGTGGGGTCTGGATTTTATGAGTACTCTCCAAAATCAGTCATGGGGGGCGGTTACCCAACCCTTCATTTTCCAAGCCATCAAGATATTTATGCGCCTTTTGAGTCGCGAGTTTATTTTGGGACGTACCATCGAGGACGCCTTCAAGCGGAGTCGAAAAAATCCAGAAGATCGTTTTTCCTTTGACATGTTAGGTGAAGGTGCGCGTACCTATTCGACAGCGCAAGAACATAAGGAGTCTTATCGTCATGCTATTTCTGTTTTAGGAAAGCAAAAGAATTCGGGTCTTTCTTTTTTTGAAAGAGATAGTATTTCTGTAAAATTATCTGCTCTTCATCCTCATTACGTTTTTTCCCATCGCGATAAAGTAATGAAAGAACTGTTACCGACTCTTGTAGAGCTTTGTATTCTTGCACGTGATGCAGATATAGCCCTAACGGTTGATGCTGAAGAAACAGCTCGGCTTGAGCTTTCCTTAGATCTCTTGGAAAATATTTGTAAGACATCTGAGCTCAAAGGATGGGATGGATTCGGTTTTGCTGTGCAAGCTTATCAGAAGCGAGCTCAAGGTGTGATTGAATGGGCAGAGGAATTAGGCCGGAAGTCAAATATGCCCTTAATGATTCGTTTGGTAAAAGGGGCCTATTGGGATACAGAAATTAAAATAGCGCAAGTTGGTGGATACACAGATTATCCTGTTTTTACACGTAAAGCAGCTACGGATCTTTCCTATTTGGCGTGTGCTCAACGATTGTTAAGGGCAGAAGGTATTCTCTATCCGCAATTTGCGACCCATAATGCTTATACTGTAGCGGCTGTTCTTGAAATGTCTAAGGGACGTAAAGACATTGAACTTCAACGTCTTCAGGGAATGGGCGAAGAACTTTATAAGGTGGTGCGGGCAAATAACCCAGTCGTATGTCGTGTGTATGCTCCTGTGGGAAAGGATAGGGATCTCTTGCCATATTTGGTTCGGCGACTTTTAGAAAATGGGGCAAACTCTTCTTTTGTACATAAAATTTATGATAAAGATCTTCCTCCTGAGGTTATAATGGGAGATCCATGGGATTTTTTTGAAACCCATCCGATTTGTCGTCATCCCCAAATTCCTTTGCCTCGTGATTTATATGGGAAAGTACGTAAGAACTCACAAGGTTACGATTTGAATGACTTGAAAACAGTTATCGAGCTAAAAAGTGACATTGAACAAGTAAAAATTTCTGATGATCTCTTGAGTGAATCAACGGTTGAAGATTTAGAAAATATTCTTCAACGTGCTTCGTCTCATTGGGAAGCTTGGGATTTAACCTCTGCTGAAAAACGTGCGGATGTTTTAAAGCGAGCCGCAGATTTACTGGAAGAAAAGCGAGGTCTCTTTCTAAAACTACTTATCCAAGAAGGAAAAAAGACACTTGCAGATGCCCTATCAGAGCTTCGAGAGGCAGCTGACTTTTGTCGTTATTATGCAGTTGAGTCCTTAAAACATTTTGAAGCGCCTTATTCTCTTCGGGGTCCAACAGGAGAACAAAATGAACTGATCTTAAGGGGTCGTGGTGTTTTTGCTTGTATTAGCCCTTGGAATTTTCCGCTTGCCATTTTTATGGGGCAAGTTACAGCGGCCCTTGCAGCCGGAAATGCGGTAATCGCAAAACCTGCCAGTCAAACACCTCTGGTTGCGTATCATGCTATTCAAGTTTTGTATGAGGCTGGGATTCCAAGGGAAATTTTGCATTTCCTCCATGGGAAAGGGAGCATTTTGGGGACGCCCCTTATCGAAGACTTAAGAGTTGGTGGTGTTGTATTTACGGGCTCTACCTCAACGGCTCAACATCTTCAGAAAATATTAACAGATCGAGGAGGGCCTCTTGTTCCTTTCATTGCTGAGACTGGTGGCCTCAATGCGATGATCATAGATTCCTCAGCTCTTATAGAACATGTGGTTGATGATGTTATTGCCTCGGCATTTCAAAGTGCTGGGCAGAGATGTTCTGCTTTAAGGATTCTTTTTATCCAAGAAGATGTTTATGAGCCAACCGTTGCCATGTTGAAAGAGGCTATGGAAAGTTTAATTGTAGGAGATCCTCAATGGCTATCCACGGATGTAGGACCTGTAATTGATGCAAACGCTCAGCACGAAATTGAAGTATATATAGCTACAAAATCACCCTTAGGTCGAACGATCATTCCAGAGATGGAGGGAACTTTCGTGGCTCCAACGCTTATAGAAGTGGAAGGAATGGCTGACCTCACCAAAGAAATTTTTGGCCCCGTTCTTCATGTAGCCCGTTTTAAAGCAAAAGATTTGGAAACGCTTGTTCGAACGATAAATCAAAGTGGCTATGGGTTGACCATGGGCCTTCAAAGTCGTATTGGCTCAACAATCCATAAGGTCCGCAATTCTGCGCACGTAGGTAATCTTTATGTAAATCGCAACATGATTGGAGCTGTTGTTGGAGTTCAGCCTTTTGGAGGTGAAGGCCTTTCAGGTACGGGGCCAAAAGCAGGGGGACCCTTTTACCTTCCCCGCTTTGCTGTTGAACGAACATTCAGTTACAACATTATGGCAAGTGGGGGTAATGTGGCGCTTTTGAATTTGGACGGATAAACATCATATGGTGATAGGGGATTTGATCCTCAGACCGATCTATCATGCGAAATATCTGCTCAAGGGGAACATCCTTTCTAAAATGCTCCTCTAGGCATAATAAACCAAGGACGATAATTCAATTTTAAAGGGGTGCTTAATCCAACTATTAAAATATTTTCGAGGAATTGCGTGACAAGTTAATAAGATATAATAAAGGACATTAACAAATTGCGCTGACAATTTTGCTCCTAAATCATCCTTGCAGGAATAAATTATCCTTGCTAACTTAAGCCCGAATTTATAAAGGAGAAAGAAAAAATGAATGTTTTTACAAAGAATATTTTAATTTTAGGATTAACTTTTTTCGCTGTGCCCGCAGCATTTAGTGCAGAAACAGCTAAAACAGAGCAAAATCTACCCAATCCTGCAAAAGCAACCGAGTTTTTTGGGCAAGAATTAAATTTCAAAACAAATCCTTATGGTGTTAACAATTTGATTAAAGATAAAGCTACAAACGTTGTAATTGTTGATGTACGAGATGCAAAGTCATTTGCAAAGGGGCACATTCCAGGTGCTATTAACGTTCCTTACAATAAATTTAATGGTTTTGAAGGATCTGAGACCGAGTTCCCCGGTTTACAAAAAGACAAGATCAATATTGTATACTGCTATGAGCTTCTCTGTAATTTAGGGCAAAAAGCAGCAAAGAAATTTGCATCAATCGGCTATCCTGTAAAGGAAATGTCCGGTGGTTTCTCTGAATGGAAGAAGCATAAATATCCAGTTGCAAAATAACGTTATCCGTCTTGTACTTATATTAGAGAGGAAAGTCTTAAGTCTTTCCTCTCTGAGAAGTTTATAATTTTTTTATTCTTTAATTGAAAAAATATTATATTTACATAAGTCCTTAATTTTTTAAAAAACGATCCAAGTACTCCTTATAATATTTCTTATTTACCTGGAGTATTTATGAAGTTTTCTCTTTCATGAGGCTTTGTTCTCTTTTTTCTTGACAATTACAGAAGGTTGGATTAGGACTAGCCACACATTTTTTGTAAAAATAGGGGCAGTTGATGAAAGTTGTAAATTCTTTAAAGACGATCAAAGTCAGGGATAAAAACTGCCGTGTTGTTCGTCGTAAAGGACGGATGTATGTCATTAACAAGATGAATCCGCGTTATAAGGCTCGTCAAGGCTAACTTAGAAGATGGAGGCTTAGATGGCCCGCGTTACCGTTGAAGATTGTATTCGTCAAGTTCCTAATCGATTTGATCTCGTCTTATTGGCTGCTCAGAGAGCGCGGCAAATCGCAGCAGGGTCTTCCTTAACTCTGCAAAGAGATAATGATAAGAATCCCGTGGTTTCTTTGCGAGAAATTGCGGAGAGGACAGTTTCTTTAGATGAACTCCACGAAAATTTGATTCAAGGCCTTCAAAAGCACCTCCGTGGAGATGAGCCAGACGAAGAATATCTAGATCTTTTATCAGAAGAACAATCTTTTGCAGGAGAAGCTCAACGTCAAATAGAAATTGAAGAGCTTGCTCTTGATGATGAGATAAGCGATGATGAAGAAGATGTGGACCTTGCCGTTGATGAGCTTGAAGAAACAGAATAAAAGCTAAGTTACTCTGGCTTGACGGCCTCTTTCTTTAGAATTGAGTCTCCATGATTCGTCAATATGAGTTAGTAGAAGCTGTTAAAGCCTATGATCCCAATGCGGATGAAGATCTTTTAAATCGCGCCTATGTTTTTTCTATGAAGGCCCATGGGACACAAAAGAGAGCTTCAGGTGATCCTTATTTTACCCATCCTTTAGAAGTAGCTGGTATCTTAGTAACGCTGCGCCTTGATGTGGCGACGATCGTTACAGCTCTTCTTCATGATACGGTTGAAGATACGATTGCAACTTTGGAAGAAATTGAAAAGCTTTTTGGGAAGGAAGTTGCCTCTCTTGTTGATGGAGTTACAAAGCTTTCTCAAATTGAATTTCAATCGGATAAAGCAAAACAAGCAGAAAATTTTCGAAAACTACTTCTTGCTATGTCATCAGACATTCGGGTGCTTTTAATAAAGCTTGCTGATCGCCTTCATAATATGCGTACTCTTCATTTTATAACGGATGAAGAAAAACGTATTCGAGTTGCTCGGGAGACAATGGAAATATATGCTCCTCTTGCAGAGCGTATAGGGCTTCATGAAGTTAAAGATGAACTCCAAAATCTAGCATTTGCTCAACTTCATGGAGATGCCTACCAGTCAATTTTGGCGCGATTAACCTTTTTGCGAGAGCAAGGCGGTGATTTACTAACCCCAATTATTGAAGAGCTAAAGCAAGTCCTTGAAGAAAGTGGCATTAAGGCTTTTGTAGCAGGGCGGGAGAAAACACCATATTCGGTTTGGCGAAAAATGCAGCAAAAAAATATAACGTTTGAACAACTGTCAGACATTATCGCTTTTCGTATTATCGTTGATACAATTCCAGAATGCTATCGTGCATTAGGTGTTATACATGGGACTTATCCTGTCGTGCCAGGGCGCTTTAAAGATTATATCAGTACTCCAAAGCAAAATAATTACCAATCCATCCATACGGCAGTCATTGGGCCGAGCCAACACCGAATAGAAATCCAAATTCGTACAAAAGAACTAGATGAAATTGCAGAGCTTGGTGTGGCAGCGCATTGGCAATATAAACAGGGCATATCTCATGATGGTCATCAATATCGCTGGTTGCGTGGGCTTTTAGATATTCTCGAAAGTGCTGAAGGGCCTGAAGAGTTTTTAGAGCATACGAAGCTCGAGATGTTTCAAGACCAAGTTTTTTGCTTCACTCCTAAAGGAGATCTTATTACTCTTCCGCGTGGGGCAACAGCTATTGATTTTGGCTATGCCGTGCACTCAAGTGTTGGTGATCATTGTACTGGCGTAAGGATTAATGGACGTATGATGCCTCTTCGTACTGAACTTGAAAATGGTGATCAAGTTGAGATTCTTACATCAAAAACTCAACATCCATCCCCCACATGGGAAAGATTTGTGGTTACAGGCAAAGCTCGTGCGTGTATCAGGAGGTATGTCCGACAGCAGATGCGGCAACAATTTGTGGATCTAGGCAAGACCTTGGTTCAGAAAACTTTTCGACAGGAACATATCGAATTCAATGAAAAGCAACTGGAACGCGGCATTGAAGCTTTGGGGGTAAAAACATTAGAAGATCTCTATGCTTATTTGGGTGAAGGATTAAAAACAACGACTGAGCTCATTCACATTCTTTATCCTGAACATAAGACTGCTGTACGCCAGAAAAAAGAACTTACAAAGCCACAGCAAAGTAAAAAAGTTAAAGAAGACGCTCTTGCTATTTCAGGGTTGATTCCGGGGATGGCGGTTCATTATGCAGGATGTTGCCATCCCGTACCAGGGGATCACATTGTTGGAATTGTAACGACTGGTAAAGGTGTTACAATTCATACATCTGACTGTGATTCATTGGAGAACTTTATGGATTCACCTGAAAGATGGATAGACGTCAGATGGAATGAAGCAGCTCATGATAAAGACCGCCATGTAGCACGCATTAATATGGTTATTGTCCATCAGCCAGGAACAGTTGCTGCCATTACGTCTATTATTGCGAGAGAAAATGCAAATATTATTAATTTAAAATTTAAAAACAGATCCTCCGATTTTTATGAAATTCACATTGATTTAGATATAAAGGATCGTGAGCACCTCATGGGAATCATCGCAGCTCTTCGTATGTCTCAGCGTGTGATTTCGGTGGAAAGAGGCTAGTCATGATTATAGGAATTGGAGTGGATTTAGTAGATATGAGGCGAATAGATCGCCTTATCCAAAGATTTGGAACACACTTTATTCAAAAAGTATATACAAAGGAGGAGCTCACCTATGCGACTACAAGTGCTCACCCTCTACGTGCCTATGCCAACCGATTTGCAGCTAAGGAAGCTGCTGCCAAAGCTTTAGGGACAGGAATGCGTCAAGGTATAAGTTGGCAGGATATTGAAATCCTCCGTTCTTCTGCAGGAGCTCCTAGTCTTTATTTTCATCACAGAGCGTTGGAGGTCCTTCAATCCCGTCTTCCCCAGGGCACGATTGGGTGTGCGCATGTTTCCTTTTCTGATGAACCCCCTTATTCTACTGCATTTGTTGTGCTATCTGCTATATCCATAGAGGAGGGATATTCTTAAAGGATAATAGGCTGAGCATGACGGAGGACGGCCTCGGCTTCGGGGGAATATTTTTCTGGACCTCCATGAAGAATTATGCCGGGCATGAGGCGCAGATCTCCACGACCATTTTTCCTGCCTTGAACGATAACGCGCCTCGCTGGCTTGTTTGATCCTGGCCAAAGAGGATAAATAACAAGATCTCCTGCTTGCTCTCCCAAATGATGTAGAATTTCAGAAAGACGTTCAATGCGGTGGATCATCGTAAATATGCCTTTTGGCTTTAATAACTTAAGAGAAAATTTAATCCAGGTTCCTAAATCAACGGTTTCGGTGTTTGCTTGAGCTTTTCCTGGGTTGGGTGATGATTTTGTTCGACTGTATTCATAATAAGGTGGATTAGTCATCACTTGATCAAAAGAGTTAGGTTTAATGATATCCGGGGGTGTGAGTAGATCTCCATTGACCATCTCTACCCGCCCAGTCAAGTGATTATTTTGGATATTTAAAAGAGATAGATTAACAAGATCTGGCTGAACTTCGATACCGAAAACTTTGGTATGAGGGCATCGAAAAGCAAGCGAGATTGAGGCAACACCAACACCTGAACCCACATCTAAAACTCTCTCGTAGGGTTTTGGTTGAACGGAGGCCGCTAAGAAAACAGGGTCGATCCCAGCGCGGTAACCTTCGGAAGGCTGAGTAAGCTTAATCCTTCCGCCTAAAAAACTATCTAATGTTTCTCTCAAGGCAAACTATCAATTATATGTTACTTTATCTTGTTCTTATATAGATTTAATTAGAAATTTCCAGCCCTTTCTTTTAAAGAATGTAGAAAAAGGATAAATGGCTGTTAATATTGGTTAAATGTTTTTGCCCCTGTTTCGTTCGCATTGCACTCCCATCTTGTTTTGTGGAATCGTTCAATCCCTTATAAGAGTTACTTTGTCTTATTCTGTCGAGTTATGAATTTAACGCTACCAGTTCTATTTCTACTCGCTCTAGCAATGGGTGGGCTTGGTGGGGATTGCATTTTTTGGGTAAATAAGCCCCACATATTATCATGAATAACTTGGTATTGCATGTATTTTTCAAGATAGAATTGCTGGCTTGGAGAGTCAGGAAGGGATTTAGTTTGTTTATCTAAGACTTTTCCCAATTTTCTTTCCAAAATTAAATTTAAATAATTAACAACATTTGTACATTTTTCTGTTTCTTCCAAAATACTAAAATGAAACGCGTCGAATGGAATACAAAAATCGTTTAATCGAGCGTTAAGGGTTATTTTCGCACTTTTTTCATCTAACATTAGGAGCAATACTTCCGCCTCATCAATAGTTTCATCTGATAACACTGAGAGTGCAGGTGCAGATACTGATGCTGGTATAGAACTCGATGGTACTGGGATTAAGGACGATGAAGAGGTGGCTGGGTCTGAGGGAAATAAATCTAAGGCTACTACTGGTTCATCGAATGTTATCTCTCTAAAAGTAAATTCATCATCTATACTATCTAATATTACAAAATCTTCTGCAGCTTCAGTAACAATCGGTTTTGGGCTGAGATATGCAAAAGTTAAAAAATCAACTCGTTCTGAATTACTCAATAATCCTTCTAGCTTCCCTCTTCCCATTTCAAGCTTAGTCTTCTTTTTTTTCCAGCGTTCAGCTCTAAATACTTTTCCTGGGTCTGGAGGAACCTCTGGTAAGGTCTCGTGATCTAAAGTTATTTCTCTCTCCTTGTAAAAAGTAGCTAGGTAGTCAAGCTGCTCTTGATCTAATCTTAACTGTCTTTCCGTGTAAACGACATTTAGAAATTCAAGAACTCTTCTGGACCTTTCTTTGCGATGGGGCGTGTTTAATCTAAAGTCTCTCTCCCAGTTTACTTGGCATTTATTATTAAGAGCTCGAAGAATAATTTTTACTTCTTCGCCATTGAGGGAATCTATTGAGCTAAGAAAATCTGCATTTGTAGGGATGATTGAGTTGATCAGTAGTCCTATCGTTAATGAAAATACACAAACTTTCTTGAGAATTAGGATCTTCATCGAAGCAACTCCTCGTGTGAATTTTATTGTATTCTGATTGAATTCTATAGAAGTGAGGACTCACATTCAAGTTTATTTAAAGAATCTCTTATCCCTGGCTTGGAGGACTTCTCCATGCCATGGACATGTAGACTCTGACAAGCAAACAAAGGCTTCTGTAATATCATCAGGAGCAGGGAGGGTTAAGGGGTCTTCTCCAGGCATCGCTTCTGCGCGTAGAGCCGTTCGCGTTGAACCGGGGTTGAGGAGGTTGATTTTAAAGGATGTGTGTTTTACCTCAGCTGCATACGTTTTGACCATCATCTCCAAAGCTGCTTTGCTAACCGCATAGGCCCCCCAGTAAGGAGTTGGATGAGTTGTAATTCCACTTGTAACAAAGGTGATGCGAGCTTCACGTGCTTTGATGAGAAGAGGCTCAAAAGCCCTTAAAAGATGCCAGTTGGCATGGAGGTTTGTTGTTATTACTTGATGCCAAATTCTAGGTAGGATGTGAGTCATGGGTGCTAAACCGCCTAGAATTGCAGCGTTTCCTACGAGTATGTCAAGACGTCCAAATCGTTCAGCAATCGATTTAGCAAAGTCATCAATGCGAGGCAAATCTGTAAGGTCAAAAGGAACGAGAACTGCTGGCGGGCCATATTTTTGGACCTCATCATCGATGGCTTCTAAATCAGCTACGGAGCGGGCAACAAGAATAAGTTGAGCACCTTCTCGGGCGAAACGCTTTGCGACAGCAGCTCCAATACCCCGTGAGGCCCCCGTAATAAGGGCGATTTTATGGATGAGTCTCTGGGTCATTCTTTTCAATAAGTAAATTCAAATCTTTTTGTTCTTTTCCTTCGTATTGAGGCTCAGGTTTTTTTGGAGAGGCTGGTTTAAGGGTTGAAAGATTTTTAACAGTTTCTTCAAGCGTTGGGAGAGTGTGTTCGAGCAGATCCTTAGCATCGAGGGGTTTAATTGTAGGATGAGCCATATCTTGCGGAAGATAATCTTTAGGAATAATCCGTTTAAGTTCTTGAGCTCCTTCAGAAACCCAGGATATAAATCGAGCATGTTTTATACTGTCGGGAATTTGGTCCGGAGGGTAGAAAAATCCCATAGCCAGATAGATAAGACAGACAAGAAAAACACCTCTCACAAAACCAAAAAAAAGGCCAAGAGAGCGGTCTAGACCTCCTAACATACTTCCCTTCACACTGGTTGAAATGGTACGGCTGATAAGAATAAAAACAGCGAGAGAAAGGATGAAAAGAACACCAGCAACAATTGCATCCGCAATCATTGGATTATGGATATAATGGCGACCGAAAGGGCGAAAGAGAGGAAGGCCATAGAAAACAGTGGCAAATGCACCCACCCATCCTGCAATACCTAGGACTTCGCGTGTTGCTCCGCGAAGAATACCAATCAGAATGGAAATTCCAATAACGGCAAGGATGGAAAGATCAATCATCGTAAAAGTATTGGGGGTCACGGTTATCCTCCGTAAGCCTTGCGGGTTTTTGGTTTTGCTTCTAGATAATTAGCGAGTTCAGCAAGATGTGCAAGAGGGATAAGGGCCATATCAACTATTGAAAGAGGTTTTGTAGGTTTAGGGATGAAAGCAGTCTTAAAACCAAGCTTAAAGGCTTCTTTTAAACGGGCTTCTTGTTGGTTGACGGGACGAATTTCTCCAGAGAGCCCAATTTCTCCAAAAAAGACAGCGTCTTTGGGTACAGGGAAGTTGGCTAGAGAAGAGAGGAGGGCTGCTGCTACAGCAAGGTCTGCTGCAGGTTCGGAAATACGAAGACCTCCTGCTACATTAAGAAACACATCTCGATTTCCAGAAGCAAGACCACAGCGTGCCTCAAGAACTGCCAATATCATAGCAAGACGTGCTGAATCCCACCCTACGACAGCTCGACGAGGTGTTGCGAGAGAAGAGGGAGAAATGAGACTTTGAATTTCTACAAGAAGAGGACGAGTTCCTTCTATTCCAGCAAAAACACAAGATCCCGTTACATCATCCTCTCGTTGTGGTAGGAAGAGAGCAGAAGGATTGGGCACTTCAAGCAAGCCCTTATCTGTCATTTCAAAAACACCGATTTCATCAGTCGGACCAAAACGATTTTTAACGGATCGAAGGATACGAAAATGGTGGCCCCTTTCCCCTTCAAAGTAAAGGACCGTATCTACCATATGTTCAAGAACACGAGGGCCTGCAATAACTCCTTCTTTTGTAACGTGGCCTACAATAATAATCGTGACACCATATTTTTTAGCAAAACGAATAAGTTCATGGGCGCTTGCGCGTACTTGAGAAACACTGCCTGGTGTTGCATCCAAAGCATCCACATACATCGTTTGAATAGAATCAATAACAGCAACATGAGAGTCTTGGTGAAGAGATTTAAGTATTTCACCAATATGGGTTGTGGTTGCAAGTTGGACAGGAGAGGCAGAAACTTTTAAACGTTTTGCCCTAAGACGGACTTGATCAGCAGCCTCCTCTCCTGAAATATAAGCACAGGATACTTTTTCACTAATTGTAGCTGCAACTTGGAGGAGAAGAGTAGATTTCCCAATTCCGGGATCTCCTCCAACCAAAATAACTGAGCCAGGGACAAGCCCCCCTCCACAGACCCGGTCGAATTCCTCAATTCCTGTTAGAAGTCGAGGAAGAGGAGTTGAAATATCTTCAAGAGAAGAGAAGTCTATTTTTTTGGCTTTCCACGTCGTTTTTGTTTGAAAAGAACCACTTGCGGCTTCTTCGATGAGGCTGTTCCAACTTTGACAACCCTCGCATTTGCCAGACCATTTTGGAAAGCAGCTGCCACACATTTGGCAAATATACTGGGTTAGTGTTTTTACCATTATGCGACGTGCCGTATGTCAGTTTCGAGTTGTATAGGACCTGAAGGAAGACCCTGAATAAACTGCTGAACATACGGGTTGGTACATGTATCAATGTCGTTGGCAGGACCACACCAGACGATTCTTCCTTCATGAAGCATGGCAATGCGATCACCCACATGGCGGGCACTATTCATATCATGGGTAATCGTAATTGCAGTTGCCCCTAACTCCTTTACACATTTGCAAATTAACCCGTTGATAACGCTGCTAAAAATAGGGTCAAGCCCAGAAGTGGGCTCGTCAAAAAACAAGATGTGAGGTTGGGTAGCAATAGCACGCGCCAGGGCAACCCTTCTTTGCATTCCCCCCGAAATTTCAGACGGTGAAAGCTCAGCTACACTTTCACTTAAGCCGACTGCAGAAAGTTTCTGTAGCGCGATTTGTTTGGCTTCCTTTCGATTCATGTTTTGCGCATGAATTAAACGAAAAGCCACATTTTCCCATACACTTAGACTATCAAAAAGAGCTGAACCTTGAAAGACAACGCCAATATCTTGAAGACGAGCTTCATTTTGAGCAGCGGTCTCTTTTAAGATGTCTTTTCCATCCATTTGGATCTCACCTGAATCAGCGGGGAGGAGGCCCAGCAAACATTTCAGAAGAACAGACTTTCCCGTACCCGATCCCCCAATGATGACCATGGATTCTCCTGGAAAAATTTTTAAATCTACGCTTTTGAGAACATGTTTGTCGCCAAAGCTTTTCTGAAGATTTTGGAGAACAAATTTAGGGGTCATACTTGTCCTTGCTCAAATAGCAGAGAGGTGAGAATGTAGTTGGCTATGAGGATGAGAATTGAAGAAGATACAACAGCGTATGTTGTAGCTTTTCCAACACCTTGTGCTCCTCCCTTCGAATTAAAACCATGATAACAACCCATCAAGGCAATAATGAACCCAAAAACTGAGGCTTTAATAAGACCAGAAGTTACATCTCCAATTTCCATGAAGTCGAAAGTTTGCTTCAAATATGTGGCAGGGTTAAATTCTAAACGATAGACGCTCACAATATACCCTCCAAACACACCAATAATATCAGCAACAATCACAAGAAGCGGCAACATAGTGATTCCAGCTAATAGGCGAGGGGCAATAAGATATTTTTGAGGGTTCGTAGAAAGAGTAACAAGCGCATCAATTTGTTCCGTTACGCGCATCGTGCCAATTTCAGCAGCCATAGCTGCTCCTATACGCCCAGCAACCATAAGACCAGCTAGGACAGGCCCAAGTTCACGAGTTATGGAAAGGACTACGACACTCGCAATAGCATTTTCTGCATTAAATCGAGAAAACCCTGTATAACTTTGAAGAGCAAGAACCATGCCTGTAAACAAAGCTGTTAATCCTACTACAGGAAGGGATAAGAAACCTATTTCTAGGAACTGACGGAAAATTTGGCCGAAGTAGTAAGGTGGTCTTATCCCCTGTACAAGAGAAGTTATAAGGAAGAGAGTAATTCGACCTGTTGAAACCAAAAACTCTAAAAAAATACGTCCAATACTTCCTAAAGCCCAAATCATCACGAAGCCTCATTTGTTTGGAGAGTATTGAGATAGAATCGTTCAAAGCGAGGACCAAGGCGCGTAAAAATCTCCCAGGAAATCGTACCTGCTTTTTCAGCCAGTTTGTCGATCCAGATGTTGTCTCCAAAGAGCTCAACCCAGTTGCCCGGCTGAATTTTGTTAGGGAGGACATCTGTTATGTCGATGGTTAATAAATCCATCGAGACATTTCCAACAACTGGTAATTTTTGTCCTTCAAAGTAGACTTCTCCCCGATTGCTTAGGCTTCTTAAATATCCATCAGCATATCCTACACCGAGGGTAGCTATTCGAGAAGCGCTAGATGCACTAAATGTAGCATTATAGCCAACAGATTCACCAGGGAGAATTTCATTAATTTGCAAAATTTGAGCGAATGCTTTTATAACTGGCCTTAACTTATAGTCTCCGTAAGGCATTGAAGATCGACAGCCTGTTAAGGCAAGGCCTGATCGAATCATTGTATAGTGGTAATTGGGACCCAGTAAAAGGGCACTACTGTTTGAAAGACTCGCCAAAGCAAAGGGAAAGCGTTTACAAAGAGAATCGAACTTAAGTCTTTGAGCTTCGTTCATAGGATGGGAGGGATCATAAGCACAGGCAAGATGGCTCATGACACAAGTAATTTCCATATGGGAAATTTGTAAAATGCCAAGGTTTTGAGCTGCTTTTGAAGAAAGTCCTGTCCGCGTCATGCCCGTGTCAAAATGAAGTGCGGCTTTGAATGGCTGTTGTTTTTTTTGGCAAAACGTATTCCAAAGATGAATTTGAAGGGGATCACCAAGGACGGGAATGAGGTTATAGTGGGCGTAAACTTCTTCATCTCCTCGTCTAAGACCGTTTAAGATGTAGATGAAGCTATCCTCTTCAACATAGTTCTTAAGTTCAATAGCTTCCGTAAGGTGTGCTACAAAGAAATGACGACAACCTTCTTGATAAAGGCGTAAAGTAACTTCTTTGACACCCATTCCATATGCATTGGCTTTAAGCACTGCTGCACAAATAGTTCCTTTATTCAAAGTTGAGCTAAAAATACGGTAATTATGGGCTACAGCATCTAAATCTATGATAAGAGCTAGAGGGACTGATGGTGAATGAGGAAAAGGCGGATTAAGCATGATGAACCGGTAAAAAATGAGGATCGGCAAGATCGGAGAATTTCGTGAGTTTTCCTTCAAAATGAAGGGGAACGGTGCTGATAGGGCCATGTCTTTGTTTAGCTATAATGACTTCCGCTGTATTAGCAACCGCACTTAGGGCTCTATCCCATTCAGCAATTTTATCATCACTTCCTGTTGGTTTTTTCCGCGCAAGATAATATTCTTCACGGTAAACAAACATAACCACATCTGCATCTTGTTCGATCGAACCTGATTCTCTAAGGTCAGAAAGTTGTGGCCTTTTATCGTCTCTTTGTTCTACTGCACGAGAAAGCTGAGATAAGGCTAAGACCGGTACATTTAATTCTTTGGCAAGAGCTTTGAGACCACGCGTGATCTCAGAAAGTTCTTGAACTCGATTCTCAGCTGATTTTTTTCCTGGATTTGAAAGCAATTGAAGGTAGTCAATGACAATCATTCCTAGACCCTCTTGGCGCATAAGACGACGGGCTCGCGTTCGAAGAGCAGGAACAGAAAGAGCAGGTGTGTCATCAATGAAAAAGGGAAGTGAGTTAAGACGATTTGAGACTTCTACAAGACGAGGAAAATCTGACTTTCCAATGTCTCCTCTTCGAATAAGGTCTGATGAAAGTCCCGATTCTTGCCCCAGGATACGATTAGCCAACTGTTCTGAAGACATTTCAAGAGAAAAGAAAGCAACGGCAGCCCCTTCCTTTTTCTCAAAGGCGGCGCGCGCTGCATTGAAAGCTAGGTTGGTTGCAAGAGCTGTTTTTCCCATTGAGGGACGACCTGCTAGAATAATAAGATCAGAAGGATGAAAACCTCCTAAGCATTCATCCATTTTCTTAAAGCCGGTTGTTACGCCCACAACATGGCTGTCCCTTTTATAGGCAACTTCAGCATTTGTAAGGGCAGTTTTTAGAGCAACAGAAAAGATTTGAAGCCCTCGTTCTTGCTGTCCTACGGTGGCAAGGTCAAATAATTTTTTTTCAGCGATTTCA
Source organism: Alphaproteobacteria bacterium (assembly GCA_019752515.1). Lineage (GTDB taxonomy): Bacteria > Pseudomonadota > Alphaproteobacteria > UBA9655 > UBA9655 > UBA9655. Next base: position 35,671 of record JAIEMB010000029.1, read on the forward strand.
ATTTGATCTGTTGCATTGACATCCAGATCATAAGTGTGAGCTGTGTTGACGATTCCTTCGCCGATGTCAATGAGTTGGCGCCTTAGATAAAAGTCATAAATTTTTCTGCCATAATGCTCTGTGTTGATGATAGAAACGACTGAAGCTGCGAGCTGGGCTAGATATTGACCTCCACCAACCTCAGATAAAGCCTCATCTCGATCAAAATATTCCTTTAGAGTAATAGGGTCGGCAATATGTCCACGACTAATGAGATTACTTATGGCTTCATAAATGCGCCCGTGGGAAGGGTCAGAAAAATGGTGGGTTGTCAAAAATTCAGCAACTTTTTCAAAAGCTAAATTATTGTGAAGAAGTGCACCTAAAAGAGCTTGTTCAGCTTCAAGGTTATGAGGAGGAAGTCTTTCGAAGGATTCTTGGGGAAGAGTAAGAGACATTAAAGAGTCAAACTGAGGTTTTAAAACAGCACTCATATGGTTGTCTCCAATAGCAGCATTCAGCATTCATTTAATGCATGGGAGTTATTTTAGATACTATACCCAAAATACCAAGTTCTTTCTGAATAAAGGGCAATTTACATTGCTTACTGCACTTTCTCTCCCTGAGAGCTTGCAGTCATATGCTCCAGCATTTTAGCTTGTGCCTTAGCTTCATCTTCAGACATTCCCACGTTTACGCTAACTGTGATTGTAACCTCAGGGTGAAGTTGGATGCGAACATTATGAATCCCGATTGTTTTAATAGGGTGTTCGATCTTGACATTACCTTTGCTTACATGTCCTTGCTTTATGGCATCTGCAATGTCTCTAGCATTAACAGACCCATAGAGCTGGCCTCCCTCGCTAGCTTGGCGAATAAGAACAATCATAGTTCCTTCTAGACGTTTGGCCAGGTCCTCAGCCTCTTCTTTGTGTTTGAGATTAAGGTTTTCAAGGCCCTCTTTTTCCTTTTCAAAACGAGCAATATTCTCTTTCGTAGCCCTCAGAGCTACCTTTTTAGGAAGAAGGAAATTACGCGCATAACCAGGACGGACATTAACAATATCGCCAAGTTTTCCTAGTTTTTCAATGCGTTGCAATAGGATTAATTCCATAATGTAAACTCCTCAATTTTATAAACTTTACTATTTTCTAACAAGTTTAAGATGAAGAAACAACCGTTAGTTTGGCTGTGTCGACTTTTCAATCCAAGGTTTTAAGATTCCTAATATAATGACGAACAAAGCAGGCCAAAGAAAGAGGAATAATATGAGATAAAAAAATGTGAGTGCAGCCATGGCAAAAGAGGTTTTTCTAAGCCATTTGTGCACAAGTCCGAGGCCGACAAGAAAAAAAGGAACAATAAGGACAATGGCTGCATTCTTTCCTAGAATTTCAAGTGAACCAACCCCAATTATTGAAAGAAGAAGGGATAAGCATAAAAGCAATAAAAAACTCCAAGAAACTTCTAAATCTTCTAGGGTTGGCGTAGGGCGCAAGTTTTTTTTATAATGAGAAAGAATTCCTTGGGCTAAGGTACTGTTAAATAATATTACCATCCCCCATATTAGAGCAATACAGCCAGGAATTGTGGGAAGAAGTTTTAATAAAAGAGCCTCTGCACCTTTTATTTGCTGGTTTGGGTCTAAGATTTCAAGAAATGATTTGACGAGTTTATGCATATCCTCGTTCTGGGTAATATATAAATAAACACCCAGACCAAGCAGCATTATAATTCCCAGGTAGAGCGTGAAATCTCTGAGAAGAAAAGAGGATGGGTACCAGCTGATTTCTTTAGAAGATGTTTTGCGATTCAAAAGTGCGCGATTTACTAAAAAAGCAGAACCTAGCGCTGTAAGAACAAAATATTGACCTGCAGAGAAAGGTCCTTCAAATAAGAAAATAAGAGCAGTGGACAGGAGTCCTGCGCCATAAAGAGGCCTCAGTCCAACTCCCAACCCGATGAGAAAAAGGGGGAGGGGAGCAAAGTATGAAAAGAAAACAAGGCCAGGGATGGGAATAAGATACAGAAGGGAAAGGGCAGCACTCAAAAAACCGCCCACTCCTGCTATTGCCATAGAGGCCCGCTTGTTCATCTCAATTTATTCAACAACATAAGGCATTAACGCTAAAAAACGTGCACGTTTAATAGCCTGGGCCAATTCTCGCTGCTTTTTTTGAGAGACAGCTGTTATACGGCTTGGAATAATTTTCCCGCGTTCTGTCGTAAATTTCTGTAAAAGTTTGATATCTTTATAGTCTATCTGAATGGCATCTGGCCCGGAAAAAGGGCAAGTTTTACGCCTACGGAAAAAAGGTTTGCGGGTTGTTGGTACGGCACTCATTCTTTTTCTCCTTCAATCGGTTCGAAGTGATCAACACCTTCAAAAGCCTCATAACGTCGATCGCGGCTTTGTTTGCTTTGCATGAGAGGGGAAGGATTGGTGTCGAGTTGGTCGATCTTAAGTGTTAAAAACCGTAATATATCCTCGTTAAGCTGCATTTGCCGTTCCATTTCTTTAACAGCTGGAGCGGGAGCCTCAATATTAAAGAGGACATAATGACCTTTTCGATTTTTCTTGATACTGTAAGCAAGTGTCCTGAGACCACAAAACTCAGTTTTGGTCACTTCACCCTGACCTTGGGTAATAAGGTCTGTTAGATTCGCAGCAAGAGCCTCAACCTGGGCAGCTGAAAGTTCTTGGCGTGCGACAAAGACCGTTTCGTAAAACGCCATTTTTTACTCCTTATGGCTAATCGTGTGAGGCCCTATGCCCTACACAAGCCGGCTTTGCCGGCAAAGAGTGTTATCCTTTATTAGTTGAATTGGTGGGACAATGCAAGATTACTTTTGTAATACGAAAAATAAAGAGATTTTCTAAATAGCTTTGGAGGGTTGAAGTTAGCGATTGCTTACCACCCGACTAAATTAAAGTAGAACCATAAAGAGGGCAAAGGAGTAAGGTATAGTCCAGCATTGAGAAGTTTTCTGAGTCCTTTTTTGAAGCAAGAAACTAAA
>JAIEMB010000035.1 GCA_019752515.1 Alphaproteobacteria bacterium
GCAGTCAGACAGGTGGCCTAAGCATTGGTGGCGACCATGAGATTCTCTGCAATACCTATCTAGGTATTTTAGGAGGTTTCTCCACCACGCCTTTCCATTGGGGACAGGATCGGGGATATGGGCGGATGAAGAGTTATTACGGAGGCCTCTATGGAACCTGGCTCAGCCAAACCGGCCTTTATGCGGATGGGCAAATCATAGCTGGAGGGGATCAGTTCCACTCCAAACGCAACATTAAGTTTCCTGGTATTAACCGGATTGCGAAACAAAGCCATAAGGCAGGACAATTCTCCGCAAATGCGGAAGTAGGCTACGCTTGGATGCTTCAGCCTTTCACCTTGCAACCCTTCTTAGATGGAACCTACATGTTTGCGAAGGAGCAAGGGTTTAGGGAAAAAGGAGCTCAAAGTCTGAACTTTAACATTAAATCAAAGACCTCCCAATTCTTAAGAGGAGAAGTCGGTGCTCAAATATACAGAACATACGTTCTGTGTGATGCCCTTGTGCGACCTGCCTTTCAGTTATCTTACGTGCACAAGCATCCCATCAGCGGCACTCATGTGAAGGGTGGCCTCGTAGGAGAGCCTCAAACCCTGACCTTATTAGGAGACAGCAAGGTCCGTAATCAAGTGGCCCCTGGTGTAGGTGTTACGGTCCAGTTTGCAAAGGGCCTCTACATTATTGCGAACGTCTCAGCCCAGCTCGGCAGCGGCCAAAACCTCGGCGATGCCCTCGTCAGGGTCGGGTATGATTTTTAAAAAAAATTAATTAATCTCAACTGTATTTAAGGAGAGAAGTTAAGGAGAGAATGTAGAGAGGGTTTTGTCAGGCCCAAGTTCATAATTGGTGAACTCTGTGAAGAGAGGGGATGACGTATTTATAAAGTGATAGCGTCAATGATAAGCGAAAGTGTTCAGGAACTTTGTTAAGGGGAAATGGTTTTCCACAACAGATTTTTTGCATTCACAGAGGCTTATTTTGAATTTTCATCAGCTGGTTTTTCATATTTCTACCAACCTTTCGTAAATAAGTGTATCTAAGATTGGTTTTCAGATAAAAGAGCTGCAACCCCTGGTAAGGTTTTTCCTTCAAGCCATTCAAGGAATGCTCCTCCTGCCGTTGAAACATAGCTAAAGTCGTGGAGAACATTGGCGTGAGCAAGAGCAGCCACCGTATCTCCGCCACCAGCTACGGAGAGAAGAGATCCTTCCAGAGTTAATTTGGCAGCACTATGGGCGAGTCTACTTGTCCCTTCATCAAAGGGGGGGGTCTCGAAGACACCCAGCGGACCATTCCAAAGAAGGGTATGACACATTCTCATTTTTTCAAAAATTGTTGCGCACGTTGACGGTCCAATATCTAGTATCATTTCTTCATCTTCTACATCTCGAATAGATCTTACTTTTATTGTCGCTTTTTTGTCCAATGCCTTTGCAACCACAACATCTTGCGGTAAGAAAATATTTGTTTCTTTTGAAAGAATTTCGTGAGCGGTGTTCAAAAGATCAGGTTCATATAAAGAGGCCCCAATCCCATATCCCTGAGCCGCTAGAAAAGTATTTGCCATAGCCCCTCCAATGACCAAAGCATCTACTTTTGATATGAGGTTTCCAAGGACGGGCAATTTTGTGGAAATTTTAGCTCCTCCTATAATAGCCATAAGAGGTCGTTTTGGGTTCCCAAGGGCAAGATTAAGGGCTTTAAGTTCTTCTTCCATCAAACGACCCGCATAGGAGGGCAGAATATGAGCAATACCTTCTGTTGAAGCATGGGCACGGTGAGCTGTTGAGAAAGCATCATTAACGTAAATATCTCCCCAGCTTGCTATCTCTTGAGCAAACTTTAGATTGTTCTCCTCTTCTTGGGGAATGAAACGGATGTTTTCTAAGAGTAATACCTCGCTATCTTTAAGAACTTGAATGGCTTGTTCAACTTGCGGGCCTGAAGATACCGTACAAAAAAAAACAGGTATTGGGCTTAAAGCATCTTTAAGAGCCTTTGCAATGGGAGCTAATGAAAAGGACTTATCCACCCCTTGGGGTCGCCCTAAATGGGAGAGGATAATGACTTTAGCTCCTTTTAATACAAGTTCCCTTAAGGTGGGGAGGCTGCGTTCAAGTCGAGTTGTGTCGGCGATAACACCGTTTTGGAGAGGGAGATTAAGGTCAAGTCGTACGAGGACCCGCTTCCCTTTTACCTGAGCATCATCAAGAGTATGAAAATTAAGCATATAGTCACCTAAGGACTTCTTATAATATGATGTATGTGAAAGATTTTTGCAGATATGCCTTTTAAAGTACACTTTTTTCTTTGATGGCAATGGAGCTCTTACGGATGGGCAATCAAGAAGTTTGATATATCTTCTGCAATTTAAGAGTATCATAAATGAAATAATGGGAGATCTGAATGGGCCGATATAAATCGCCAGTAGATGCTATTCTGAAAGATATTGAAGATATATTTGAGCAAGCGCTGGCAAAAGCGAATTTTTCAGTAGCTTTGAAAGCAAAAGAACTTTTAGGTCGAGAGCAAGGACTTTTTCTCACAAAGCGTCCTCCCTCTAAGAAAGAGACGATTAATCTTGCAGACTTGTCTGAAGAAGATTTGCTTCAACTTATTCAACAACTTGAATCGAAACTTAATTTTGAACGTAGTGGGAAAAATTTTAATTAATTATTTTAAATTTTAGTACAAAGTATGCTTGGCAAAGAGGAAGGAAGCTATTGTTTCGGCAGCTAGAACACAAAAAAAAGTTCAAGGGAGAAATAAAAGTGCCTTAGTAAAGACAGTGAAACGTCCTATAAATTCCCAGCAAGAACTTCCTCATGTTAGGGTGAATAAAAAGTCAGTTGCGGATACATTTAAGAACATTGATAATCATACTGATCGTTATATATGGGCTAAAAAAATATTGCGAAATCTGTGGAGATTATGGAAGCAATAGATCGTTATGAGAAAACAATCCCTCAAAATCAAACTTTTTCTAAGGTTGCAACTAAAAACCTTAGAGAATTTGTTAAAGCCATTTCTGATTTTGAACCCGTGTTTCCTGGTATTACGAAAGTAATACAACAGCGTTTTAAAGATAAATTTGGGTTTCAATGTTAATTTTGAGAGTTTGGGAGTATCGTAATATTAGATAGATATGAGACCCCCCTACTTTTTTCTTTTCATTTTATTCAATGCTTTCACGGAATAGGTGAAAAATATCTTAATTCATGTTTCTAATAGAAAAAATAGACTAGTTTTCATTCTTGTTTTGGCGTATAGGAAATTAAGAATATATATTTAATTAAATATATTCTTTAAAAACATTGATCTAAATGTTGAGGAATGAAGCATTTATTGATTATGTAATGTTAAGTTGTAATGTAATAGTCAGAAAAGGATGTTAATAATGAAAATTAAAATAGCTATAATACTTATGCTAGGAATATCAGTTCCTTCTATTGTTTGTAGTATGCGCGAACGTGATGATCAGGGTGAGGATAATCGACATAGCAGGCCGTATCAATCTGGTTATGGTAGCGAACCCTCAGGGTATCAACCTTATCAATCTGGTTATGGTAGCGAATCCTCAGGGTATCAACCTTATCAATCTAGTTATGGTAGCGAACCCTCAGGGTATCAACCTTATCAATCTGGTTATGGTAGCGAACCCTCAGGATATCAACCTTATCAATCTAGTTATGGTAGCGAACCCTCAGGATATCAACCTTATCAATCTGATTATGGTAGTAATTAGGAAAGTTAATCTATTGAAGATCTTGGTGTTTCTGAGATCTTCAATATTCTAAGACTAGACGAATGCCATTTGTAGAAATGTTATTCCTAAAAATGGCTACAACATAGGAGAGTTGTTTTAAACGAGGACTTCAATATCAGAAGTATGTACTAGGTAGAAATGAGGTAAGTACTTACGGTGTGATACGTAGAGTCTGTTCTGATTTAGAAGTAGGCATTTTAGCAGAGAATAAAAAAGAGACTGTAAATTCATGCTGGCATCAGCAATAATGTGAGGGAAATTGTCCATACACAATGAGCAGCTTCAAAAGGAATTTGGGGCTAGACTTATAAGGACTGGCCTATTTTGTGTCAAAAACTAGAATAAAAAAAGTTCTACATGATTAATCGTATCTTAAACATTATGGATGAGACTATATCTGCTGTTTGAAATAGATTAAACAGGATGAACAATAAGTTTAAATCAGAAAGGAAACTAATATCATGTTAAAAAACAATCTCCAAAAATTGCTCTTTACAGGTATGATTTTTTTCTTACTACCAATAGGTGCGCAATCAAACAATAGCACAAAAGCAGAAGATGGGATTAAGCCCCGGCCAGTGTCTTATGGTAGTGAGCCAGCAGGATCTCAACCTTATCAATCCCAGTATGGTAGTGAGCCAGCAGGATCTCAGCCTTATCAATCCAGGTATGGTAGCCAATAGACAAGTGATGCCATTGAAGATCTTGGTGTTTCTGAGATCTTCAATATTTTGAGATCAGAAAATGTCAATTGTTGAATCGTTATTATTAAATATTAAAAAATACTATAAAGAATATAGCTTTTTTTATGATACTTCTTATTTGATAGTTTTTGTGTTGTTATTTTCCCCATTTATTACTTCAAACAAATATCCTGATTCTTTCACAACGATTAAATGGAATATTATACTCTTATCTACAAATATAATGTTTTTCTTTTTTTTATTTAAAACTAAATCTATCGCTTTTCCAAAAATTCCGCACATTTCAGTATATGTTGGTGCATTGATCCTTTGTATGGTTGCCATAAATTCGTACGCTCATAATGTTCCCTTATTTTCGTATGAAAATACGAGACGTTTTATATTTTGGGGAGCAGCTATATTTTATTTTAATTTATTTTGTCGAGAAAATAACGAGAGCTTTTTGAAAATTGAAAAGGTTATTTTTCTTTCTTCACTTGTTTTTGTGCTCCTCGCTTTAGCTCAATATATTCTTAATCCCGAGTTCCCTCCTTATTTAACTTTTGGGAATATCAACCTTTCTTCTGAGTTCATTGGGTTTTCTCTTGCCTTTCAATTTTGCTTCTTAACTCGCTGCTGGAAACAAGGCGAAACCTCATGGTTTTTAAATATATTAGCTGCTTTGTCCCTTACATACATTTATTTCACAAATTGCCGTTCTGTTATGATTGGCTCTGTTTTGATCATATTATTTTCTTTTTTTATTGATAAAAGAATGCTTAAAGAAAAAATTAAAATTCTATTTTCAGCAATAATATTTATATATTTAATCAGGCAACTTATTTATTCTCTTTACCCTGAAGTAGTATTTATGTCGTTTTCGGATAAGGGGTCCTCATTTCGTTGGCTTCTTTATACTAATACTTTGGTAATGATTTATAACAATCCTTTCGGCGTTGGAGTTGGACAGTTTGAGTTTGCTTCTCTTCCTTATCTTGGTTCTCTTTTTCCTACATTAAATGAGTGGTTGCTTTTCTCTACTCCGCATAATGAGTATTTACACTATTTGTCTGAAGATGGTGTTGCTTTGTCATTTTTATTTTTTATATTTGGACTTAGTTTTATCTGCTTAAGTTGGAGAGATATTAAGCAAATTTTTATCTTTCACTCAGAAATATTTTATTTTTTTATTATGTTATTTATTCAAGCGCTTTTTCAATTTCCTCTTTTAGAGCCCTTACCTTATGTAATGACAGCTTTAATGATAGGTTATTTCTTTTCCATTTTACAGAGGGAGAGGGTGAGTTATAAGGTGAAGGGTATATCTAGGGTTTTTCTTATAGGTATTAATTTTATTGCTACCTTAATTGTTATAGTTTCCTTTTCTGCAAAGTATATTTCATTTAATTTTCCATATAATGAGCAACTAAATAAATTTGCTTGCTCTTATGGTAATCGAAATTGGATTTCATGTTTAAATGTTTCTTATTCCTATTTAAATAAAGCTGAATATGATAAAGCGGCACTTTATGCATCCAAAACGTTAGAGTGGCAGCCCTTGAACTATCAAGGGATGAAGCTTTTGGGCCTTTCTTATCTATACTCTGGACAGCGCGCAAAGGCTTGTAAGTTATTTGGTGAATATGATGCTCTTTTTCAAAATCAAAGTTCTCTTCATGAACAATTTATGAAAGAATGTATGCCATATTTTGAGAAGTAAGGCTTTCTATTTCGTGGTTCGTAATTTTGTTTACTAGAAATCTCCTAAGCCATGAGCCCGAGCATTAAAAAAATCGCATTTATCCTGCCTTTGATGTTACTCTGCTGCAAAGCTATTGTTTTGTATATCCGATTGTTTCTGCTTGTGCTTAGGTGTATAAATAGTTTAAAGCAAGACAATCGATGAGAACTTGTAAAATAATTGAATTTAATATAAAATCATCTGAAAGAAAGGAATACAATTCTATGAAATCAATGTTAATCGGAGGATTTATGACAATTGTTTCACCATTTATGGTTCATGCAGATGCGGATCAAATAACGCAAACTCCTTCGGGACTATCTTATAAGGATACCAAAGTTGGAGAGGGTGTTTCACCTCAAAACGGACAAACAGTTGTCGTTCACTATACAGGTTGGCTCCAACAAAATGATCAGAAGTTTGACAGTTCTGTTGATCGTGGTGAGCCGTTTCGCTTTCATATTGCAAAGGGAGAAGTTATTCCGGGATGGGATGAAGGAGTTGCTACAATGAAGGTTGGTGGCAAACGCCAGCTCATTATCCCTGCGGATTTGGCCTATGGGGCAAAAGGTGTTCCGGGAGCCATTCCTCCAAATGCGACGTTAGTTTTTGATGTTGAGCTCTTGGGGGTAGAATAAAAGATCGATATTTAAGAATAAGTTTATATAGGCACATAGTCTTTTGTTTTAATGAAAAAAACAAAAGACTATGTCTCAGACGTTAGGATGAGGATTCCCAAGGTTTACAATAATGTCTTTTTAAACTTTTCTAAAAAGACCTCTTCAGGGTAAAGAGAAAAACTACCCCATTTCACGCTATCTATATTTTTGTGTTTATCTTCAGTGAACTGGATGGGTTCGCCCGGGGAATAAAAACCGCTTTGTTGGTTACAGACGAATACGTTTTCCCCTTTTCTCTTAAGTAAAAAAGCTTCCTCACAAGGTGACCAAGAATCAAGCGGTAACCGAAGACCTTTCTTTTTACCAAGAATGAACAAATGACCTCCCCATTTGTGCAGCATAGGGCCACTTACAGTTGCTGTTTGAGCTTCCGTATGGCTAAAAGTTTCATCAATTTTCTGAATGATTTGGATAATAGATTTGATGGCTGGTAAAGGAGTAAGCTCATTGGTATTGAGGAAAAAACTAATCACATAGTCTGTCCCTGCCCAAAGCAAAGTAAGTGTTGAAAATCCTGGGTAACTGCCAGCATGCCCAATTACATCGCAGTTAGAAAGCTTGTTAAATCCAAGTCCGAGACCATATCTTTCTTGAGAAGAGTTCATCACGGGCCAATTCAAACTTAAAAGTTCTTGTTGCATTTCTTTTGTTATGAGTCCTTGGCCGAGGAGGAGTTTGTCAAAAAAGAAGGAGGTGTCTTCTGCATTGGCAACGAAACCGGTTGCAGGTGCCATTGAAAGTGTTTCAAAGTGCTGTATAGGGAGTCTTTGACCTTTTAGGAAAGGTCGAGAATGGCCGTCAGCGAATAGAGGTCTTAGAACTTCTGAAAAATCGGGGAAAATCTGAGCGTTCTTTAGTTTTTTTAAGATTAACTTATCTATAACATTTTCATAGGGCATGCAGAGAACATTCTCTAAGATGAGGCCTAAAAGAGAAAATCCAATGTTAGAATATTTGGAGTATGTATTTGGAGGATAAATAAGGTCGGAAGCCAAAACCTCTTGAAGAAATTGTTCCTTTGAAAGAAACGGTTTAAAGAGATCCCAAAATGTACAGTCAATGCCATCTCGGAAGAGCCCTGAGCGATTAGACAATAAATCACGGAGAGTTATTTGTTTAAATCGTTTGTCTTTGTGATTTCTAAGTTCGGGGAGATACGTAATTATAGGTTGTTGAAGGTTGAGCTTTCCATGCTCAACTAGTTGTAAAACAGCACAACTTGTAAATGTTTTTGAATGAGATGCAATGTGAAAGAGGTCGCGTGTTGTCAGGGGACGTTTTGTGATTAAATTTGCAGAGCCATAGGCTTTACTAAAAACAATACGCCCCTTCTTTCTTATACAGACTTGAAAGCCAGAAAGATCCGTATATCGAGAACGATAATCTAGCCAGGTATGAATAGCACGTAGGGTTAGCTTTTCTTTATCGTTTATTTTCATCATTAAGCTCTATTTTCCAAATTGAAACTGATAAAAGAATACAACATGAATCTTAAAATAGAAAGAAGGGGAAATAGTATTAATAAGCTTCTAAAAGGATTATGCATAACAATTCACTTCTATAAACTATGTTGTTAAATTTTTTTAACCTTGATATTCGTCCATGGTATGGGTGCCATGCCAAAAAAATTCTTTTCATATAGTATTGATTAAAGTATTCTATAAATAATACTGATTTATATGAGTGTTAGTTACTGGTTGGTAGTGTTAAATGATTAAAATTTACCCAATGGGTAAAACCGTTGAGTGATTACTAGCCTCCCTAAGGCCACTCACGGATGCCTCCCTAGGCATAAAAAAGGAGGAAATATTAAATTATTTCCTCCTTTTTTTTATCTAAATCCCATACTATTTTTGAGAAAGAGTCATTGCCATTAGGTTAATCTTTCTTAGCACGAGAAGTTCGCGAAAATATCAAAGATGCAATGATTGTGAAAAGGGTGATCATAAAACCTAAGTAAAAATCCCAAGGAATATATTGAAAGCGAATCAGGTGTGATCCTTGAGGCACTTTAATAGACATAAAGCCTCCATAAGCTCTATAGATTTTTGTATCAACTCCATCAACATAGGCACGCCAAAAAGGCCAATATAAGTAGCTTAAAACTAACATTCTTTCATCATTTGATTGTGTTTGGATTGATATTAAAGAGTCTTTTTCAACCAATATATCTAGAGACGATGATTTTTGTGAAGTAGTGGAAGTATTGCTTAAATTAGGATCTTCTTCTAATAAAACTGTTTTAGGATGAGGAATTTTATTTTTAATAATTAAATCATAAATATATGATCGATCATGAACGGCATATGAATCAGCAAAATAAGCTATTTTCAAGGGATTGGTGACCTCATATAAATAGAATGTTCCGCTAAGCCCATGATCTTCTGCATTTAATGCACCTGTATCGAGTTGATGAAAATTTTGAACTTTTGTTTTTTTATAAAAACTTGAAATAAACTCTATATGTATAGCGCTATTTGAGATAGGAGCATGAGCGCTCACGACATACTTAACTCCCATTAGATCTATAAGGTTAGCGGTATCTACAACTGCTTCGCTAATCGTCGTAAAGCTTGTAAGTAAACGAATGTTTCCTTTATCAAATCCAGCACGGAGGATAAAAACATAAGGATGAGAAGCGTAGTTCCATGAGAAGAGCGTCTTGACGTCGTCTAAAGGATGTAAAGCTGTTTGAGCAATGAGTTGCCAATTGCGCCCTCTATAACCCCAAGGAACGCTCACAAAAAGTCGACGAAAATCCTTGTTGTATTCACCATAACCATTTTTGATAGATTGGCTAATATCTTCAGCGTCTGCCTTAAGAAAAGTATCATTTCTATTAAGTTCGGATCCTCTATACATTTTCTCAAGATAAACTCTTTGACCAAAGGCAGCAAATAAAGCCATAGCCAAGACAACAACATGAGCTCCTAGGAATTTATTTCGAATTTTAAAGATAACAGCATATGAATACATAAGCATAATTAAAGCTTCGCTACTAATCATTGCAACAAGACGCATTTTGTTCAAAGGGAAAGAGTAAAAAAAATGTATGAATACAATTAAAGAAGAACACAAAATAAAAAGAATACTTGTGCCCCATATCCACACAGAATTTGAAGAAATCCACAAAGGAGAGAATTTTAGCTTTTTTTGAAAAAAAGAAGTTAGATACTGATAAAAATAGTAAAAACTAATTGAAGATAATAAAAGCCACAGAAAGGGAATTATAAAGAATTGTCCTCTAAAAATAAAGAGCTTGTTAATAGGAGTGAGCATTATAAAAAAAGGAATTACCACGAATACAGCTACCATACATATAATTGTTTTTATTAATTGTATAGTAGGGGAAGGAAAAGAACATATCCGAGAAAAAAACAAAGCAAGTAGCCCACTAATATTTAAAAAAAGAGGGGTATATAATGGTACATCAGGATTATGTCGCCGCATAAGATTAGGTATTATATCTGTTTTAAAATATGTCATAAGAACGCTAAAATCCCAGTTACCTAGGGAACATAAGCCCAAATGATGACATAAATAACTTTTAGTTTCTTGAATTTCTAGAGATAAAAAAAACAAAGGAACAATATAAAAAGCTCCAATAAGTACATATAAGCTACTTATTTTAATAGTAAAAAAAATAGATGATATTAATGATTTTTTTTCAAATAAATGTATAAAAAATGCAAAGAAAAATATGGTAAATACATTATTTATAAGAGAGATAACAGTGAGATTAAGAGAATTTGAAAGTAAACTAACTCCAGCAAATAAAGCAAATGCTGTTTTGTCTTTATTAGATAAGCGGACGATTAATTCTAAGAAAATGGGTATAAAATAGGCCCATGAGTCAAAAGCTGTTCCATATCTCATTGTCCAAGTTGATGGGAAAAAAATATAAAAGAAACCTACAGCTAGAGCATAAGTCCTATTATTTGTGTACCTCTTAACGAAGAGATATGAGCCATAGCTTCCTATAGTAAATAGGAAGATCAATCTTACAGCCCATACAACCATTGGTGAAGTAATCAAAATCAACCAGTATCCAGGAAATAGAGGAGAAATATAATGTCCTAAATCTGCATATGAGTATTGTCCAAAATCATATGTAGATGTGATGTAAGGAATGGTTCCCTGTAGCAAAGCTTCTTTTAAAACATGTAGCCTCCCTACGAATTCTGCATCCATACGGAAATGGTCCCAGCCAGGCAAACGTTCCATTAAAAATCTATTGACAACAAAGACAAGAAGAACTGAGAAAATTAATGTCAAAAAAAAGTCAACATATTTTTCATTGACTTTGTTAAATAAGTAAGAAGAAAAGGTCGGTGTAATATTTTTTGAGTAGTTCATCGATAACTCATAATTTTATAATTTGAATATAAAACTCTAATCTTGGTAAAATAAGTTACTAATAGCCTTAGTCGTGTCTGGTGGAGGGAGCAGGATTCGAACCTGCGTAGACGTTCGTCGGCAGATTTACAGTCTGCTGCCTTTGACCGCTCGGCCATCCCTCCATGGAAACACATTTGAGGAAATAGGAGATTTAGAAAACTCTGTCAATTAGGAATCGTACTTCAGTCTCTCCTCTTTGCTTTTTTTACCCTCTAACACTTAAGCAACAACTGCCATTTTTTGATCGGGAAAAGGAATAGCATCCTTTAGTTTTCCAAGATTAACTTCCCTTATATGCAGTGCCTTCAAACTCTCCCGATGGCCAATGGAAATAAAGGTTGTATGAGGCAAGCGGCTTCTTAAAAGACGATAAAGATGAGCTTCTGAAACCTCATCCATGGCGGATGTTGCTTCATCTAAGACAAGCCAATGAGGTTGAGAGAGAATAGCTCGTGCAATGGCAATGCGCTGTTGTTCACCTAAAGAGAGGACACGGGCCCAATCATTAACTTCATCAAGTTTTTCTTTGAATGAAGCTAGACCAACCCTATCAAGAACGTCATAAAGTTCTTTCTTTGTTGCTTTTGAGGAAGGATATTGAAGGGCAATTTCCAAACTTCCCAAAGGCATATAGGGCTTTTGAGGAAGAAATAAGAATGAGGAAGAGGGGCGCGTAACTGTTCCTTTTCCATAGGGCCAAAGACCTGCAAGAACGCGGGCTAATGTGCTTTTTCCCGTCCCGGTTGGCCCTGTAATCAAGATATCTTCTCCCTGTTTTAAGGTTATGTTTAAGTTCTCACTTAATATTTCACCTTGAGGGAGCGTAATTTCATCGCAAGTGATTTGAATAACTTCTTTTTCATGAGTGCTATGGAGGAGTGGTGAAGGAGGAATGCTCTCAAGACTCAGTTTGAATTCTAAAAGACGGTTGGTGGTTGAGCACCAGCTGGCGATTGCAGTAAAGTTGGTAATAATGAATGATAGGGCGCTGCTCACTTGGCGGAATGCACTTGCCGATTGCATGAAGGTACCAAAGGTTATCTCTCTCATGAATAGTCGAGGGGCGCCTAAAAGGTAGGGAGCAAGGTTATCGAATGACGTATAGGAAATGTTCCAAGAATTCACAAATATCATTCGATTAATAACTCTATGGAAATTTTCGACAATGTTATCGAACCGTTTAGAAAAAATACGCCTTTCTTGATTTTCTCCTTTATAATGGGCAATCCCCTCCATGTTTTCTCGGAAACGAACGAGACTGTAACGCAAATTTGCCTCTCTTTTTTCGCTTTCATATCCTAAATGAACGAGAGAACGTCCTAGGAAGTAGCTGATAATCGTTCCACAGATGGCATAAAGAAGAGCTCCCCAGCACATATATCCTGGAACCGAGAAAGCAATCCCTCCAACTGATAAATGAAGAGTTCCTGAGAGTGACCACAAAATCCCTAAAAAAGAAAGAAGAGCCACAAATTGTTGTAAAAACCCTAAGCTTAAGGAGAGAGATTGATCAATAAATTGCTTTACATCATCTGTGATGCGTTGATCCGGGTTATCTGTTCCGTCGCCTTTGAGTTGTAAAGCATAGTACCGTTGTTCATGAGTCCATTTTTCAATGAGATGATGGGTCATCCATTTCCGCCACCTAATCTCCAAATTCTGTAAAAGGAAAAATTTTGAAGTAAAAAAAGTAATAGAAAAAAAAGCTAAAACGAGCCAAGTTCCAATAAGTTTAAAAAATGCGTTGCCATTTAATTCTTGCAGAGAAGTATAAAAGTCGTTTTGCCAATAATTGACGCGGACCGTAACAGCAATAAACAAACCTAAGAGTATGAGGTGCCCTCCTAAAAGCCCATAGGCTTTCCATCTATCTTCCGACGTCCAGTAGGGGTGGATGAGGTGGGTCCAAACTTGGCGGAAAAAAGTAAAGCGTGATGATTTCATTTCAAATTCCTAAAATGTTAATTTATACTGTATAGCAAAATATAAAAGTAAAAATAAAGAGAAAATTGACGTTGTGTCAGTATATCATTAATAATGAATGTATTTTTTTAAATATCTTCATTGACTTGTCGCTGCTGAAGTGCGCATATCTTCACAATTTCTTAACATTTTCATGTATATCCTGCTTTTGTGTGAATGTTCACATAAAATAAGCAAGTAAATAAATGGAGCTATCATGAATAAAAAACTATTAACTGTATCTCTTGTGCTAGCAACGATGTGTTATGGGATAGATACAGCAAGCGCTGAACCCTATGCCATCACAGTTTATCTTCCTAAAGCTGGAAAAACAGATAAAACACAAGTTGGAGCAGCCACAGAAGCTCAGAGTACAACTATTCAAATAAACTTACAAAATGCCTTTAAAGATGCAGGGGTTGCTTTTACAGAGGCCTTTAAAGAGAGAAAGTTAGTTTTTGCAGATTATGAACCATATGATACAAAAACTAAAAATAGAATACCTTGGAACTATGATAATTTTCCAAAGATACTCAACGCCTTAGCCGATGGAACGCTAGAGTTTAAGAGTAAAAAATAAATAGCGATGAAAGAAGTTAACTTTATAAAGATCCCTTCGCGATTGCGGGGGATTTTTTAAATAGCCAAAAAATAATCTTCTGTAGTCAGAACGAAGGAATTAAGCTCTTCTGTTAACCTTGAAAAAGGCTTTCTTTCTTGTCATATAAGAGATACAGTGCACTTTCTTTTTATTAAGCATAGAGTTCTCAATGAATACAATTCGAAATTTAGCTATTATTGCTCACGTTGACCATGGAAAGACAACCCTTGTGGATGCGCTCTTTCGTCAAAGTGGTGTTTACCGTGACAAT
Organism: Alphaproteobacteria bacterium; assembly: GCA_019752515.1. Taxonomy (GTDB): domain Bacteria; phylum Pseudomonadota; class Alphaproteobacteria; order UBA9655; family UBA9655; genus UBA9655. The sequence continues at coordinate 14,103 of JAIEMB010000035.1, forward strand.
CAGCGTATTGCTGAACGTGCCATGGATAGTAATGACTTGGAAAAGGAGCGTGGTATTACGATTCTAGCCAAGTGTACGTCCATTGAGTGGGAAGGTCATCGCTTGAATATCGTCGATACCCCAGGGCATGCTGATTTCGGGGGAGAGGTTGAGCGAATTTTGTCCATGGTCGATGGTGTTCTTGTTCTTGTTGATGCTTCCGAAGGGCCGATGCCGCAAACAAAATTTGTGACTGCCAAAGCCTTGCGACAGGGGTTAAAGCCCATTGTTGTCGTCAATAAGGCGGATAAGCCTGATGCACGCCCTTATGAAGTTCATGAGGAAGTATTTGACTTATTTGCAGCTCTTGATGCGACGGAAGAGCAATTGGATTTTCCAACTCTCTATGCATCTGCAAAAGAAGGATGGGCTATTGAGAATTTAGACGATCCTAAAGAGGACCTTTCCCCATTATTCAATACCATCTTAAAGCATGTTTCCATTGCAGCAGGTGATGCCAACGCACCTTTTTCTATGCTGGTAACGACCCTTGAATCCGACCCTTATCTAGGGCGAATTTTAACAGGTCGTATTTTGAGTGGTACGGCTTACGTTAATATGCCTGTCAAGGCTATGTCACGGGAGGGCCAACTTCTCGAACAAACCCGCCTCACCAAATTATTGGCTTTCCGAGGGCTTGAACGCTTACCGATTCAAGAGGCTGTTGCAGGGGACATCGTAGCCATTGCTGGTTTTGAAAAAGCAACTGTGTCCGACACCATTTGTGTGCCTGAAGTCATGGAACCGTTAAAGGCACTTCCTATTGATCCCCCCACATTGGCGATGACATTTTGCGTGAATGATTCTCCTTTTGCGGGAAAAGAAGGTAAAAAAGTGACCTCTCGATTGATTCGCGATCGATTAGAGTCAGAAGCTGAAAGTAATGTCTCTATTAAAGTGAGTGAAACCCAATCGACAGATGCTTTTGAGGTTGCAGGTCGTGGAGAATTACAGCTGGGGGTTCTCATTGAAACCATGAGGCGAGAAGGATTTGAATTGGCCATTGGGCGGCCACGTGTTCTTTTCAAAACGGATGAAGTAACAGGGCAAACCCTAGAGCCTATGGAAGAAGTCCAAATTGACGTTGATGCTGAATTTACAGGTATTGTTGTTGAAAAAATGGGACTTAGGAAAGGTGAAATGGTTGACATGCGGCCTTCAGGCGGAGGAAAAACGCGCGTTGTTTTTATTGCACCATCACGAGGTCTTATTGGTTATCAAGGTGAATTTTTGACGGATACGCGTGGTACTGGGATTATGAGCCGGCTCTTCCATAGCTATGCAGCTTTTAAAGGGCCCATTGGCGGAAGACGAAATGGTGTTTTAATATCAAACGCAACAGGACAAGCTGTGACATATGCACTTTGGAATCTTGAGGATCGAGGGGCTATGTTTATCAATCCTGGAACCGCTGTTTATGAAGGAATGATTATAGGCGAGCATACTCGCGATAATGACCTTGAAGTTAATCCCTTAAAAGCGAAGCAACTGACAAACTTTCGTGCTGCAGGAAAGGATGAGGCAGTGCGTCTCACGCCTCCTCGTTTGATGACACTTGAGCAAGCCATTGCTTATATTGAAGATGATGAGCTGGTAGAGGTAACACCCCAGTCCATTCGATTGCGCAAGGCTTTACTTGACCCACACGCGCGGAAAAGGTCTGAGAGAGAAAAGGACGCATGACAAAACACATTTCTTTGATTGCCCCCTCCTATCCTTTTCCAGAAGAAGATGTAAAGCAAACAAAGCACTACCTTGAAAGTTTAGGAATGAAGGTTAGCGTACCTGCTGATCTTTTGGGCGAAGATTTACTCTGTGCAAACCTAGATACCAAGAGGTTAGCTCATCTGCAATGTGCTTTAGAGGATCCTTCCATTGACGTGGTTTGGATGCTTCGTGGTGGGTATGGACTTACCCGCCTTTTGCCTGATTTACTTACCATGAAAAAACCTGATAAAGAAAAACTTTTTATCGGATTTAGTGATGGTACGGCTCTACATGTTTTCTTGAATCAAATGTGGAATTGGCCAACGCTTCATGGGGCAGTTGCAATTCAAATAGCTAAAAAAAAGGTGGGAGCCCAAACCCTAGAATTGACCTTACGGATGTTACGAGAGGGATTTGATGTTCCTTGTCTCCTTTCGCTTAAGCCTCTTAACGAGAAAGCCAAAGAGTTTAAATCTCTTTCCGGGGTTCTCATCGGCGGTAATCTTTGTCTTATAGAATGTAGCCTAGGAACTCCCTGGCAAATTAAGACGTCTGGTAAAATTCTTTTTCTTGAAGATGTTTCTGAGCGGGGATATCGTATTGACCGTATGCTTGTCCATCTCGAACAAGCACGCATTTTTGAAGAAGCTAAGGCTATTATTTTCGGGGATTTTATCGAAGGGGGAGAGGCGGATGGAAGTTCTTTAGTCCTCCCTGTTTTAGAAAGGTTTGCGAAAAAGAGTAGGGTTCCTGTATTCAGCCTACCAGGATGTGGTCATGGAGATGAAAATGTTCCTTTGCCCTTTAATATAAACCTCAGTTTTTCAATCGCACATCATTAGGATCAATGGAAGCAACTCAATTCAAGGTGCCTTACAAACTAGAACAGCCCACGCGAGGTGTGGAGAGATTAAGCCTCTCCTATTTCCGTTGTTATGAGATTTTTAGTGTCTCCTTTGATCTGAGGCCTGTTATTTTAACAGGTCCTAATGGGGCAGGGAAAACGAATCTTCTTGAGGCCTTATCTTTTCTTATTCCAGGAAGAGGAATGCGTCGGGCACGGCTTTCGGAAGTAAAACAACAAGATAGCCAGCATCCATGGTCTATCTCTGCTCTCTTGCAAGATCAAGGAGAGAAAATCCAAATTGGAACAGGGTTGGACCCAGAGACTTCTGACAGTGAACGTCGTGTTACAAAAATCAATGGAGAGAAAGCCAAAAGTCAGTCAGATCTCGCTGAATGGGTTTCGGTTATTTGGCTAACACCTCAAATGGATCGTTTATTCCTAGATGGTCCTCAAGGGCGACGGCGCTTTTTAGATCGTCTTGTTTATGGTTTTGATCCAGGTCATGCTCAGCGCTTAAATCGATATGAACAGGTTTTAAAAGAGCGTGGTTTGCTCTTGCGTCAGGGACGTTTAGATCGATATTGGCTTGAGGGGCTTGAAGAAACCCTCGTGAATGATGGTATTGCTATAACGGTGGCGCGTCGTGAAGTTGTAGGTCAACTCTCAAACGTTCTTAAGAATCAAAGTAAAGCTTTTCCCCAGGCCGAAATTTCATTGGAAGGAGATCTGGAAAACTTGCTGCGAGAGCGGCCTGTACTTGAAGTAGAAGATGAAATGCGTTGCCTTTTGGCTGAAAACAGAGATGAAGATCGTTTAATGGGGCGTACGTCATTGGGGCCGCATCGCAGTGATCTTGTAACGGTATATCCTGAAAAAAATCAACTGGCAGCGTTGTGTTCTACAGGAGAGCAAAAAGCGTTACTGCTCTCCATTGTGATGGCTTCTGCCCAGCTTTTATCTGTGCGTACAGGGGCTATTCCTCTCTTGCTTTTAGATGAAGTTATTGCCCATCTTGATGACGTACGTAGAACAGCATTGTTTGATGCGATTTTACAGCTTAAAATGCAAACCTGGCTTACAGGGACAGATGCGTCTTTGTTTGAAGAATTACAAGGAAACGCTCAATTTTTGAGCCTTAAGGAAGCCCGATTAGTATCGAAAACATAATACATAAATGAGAGAGTTCATGACACAGCCCAATCAACCGACACAGAATAGTGACTATGGTGCCCATTCAATTAAGGTTTTACGTGGCCTTGATGCCGTTCGGAAACGTCCGGGCATGTATATTGGAGATACGGATGACGGCTCAGGACTTCATCATATGGTTTATGAAGTTGTGGATAACGCGATTGACGAAGCACTTGCAGGTCATTGTGATCGAGTAGAGGTTGTTCTCAATGCAGATGGATCTGTGACCGTACGTGATAATGGACGAGGTATTCCTGTTGATATTCATTCTGAGGAAGGTGTGTCAGCTGCTGAAGTCATTATGACTCAGCTTCATGCAGGGGGAAAATTTGATCAAGATTCCTATAAAGTTTCTGGTGGTCTTCATGGTGTAGGCGTTTCGGTTGTGAATGCCCTTTCTGAAAAATTAAAGTTGACCATTTACTCTAAAGGTAACGAACATTATATGAGTTTTACCCATGGTGAACCAGATGCATCTTTAAAGATAGTGGGTGAAGCTAAGGGAAAGAAAGGAACAGAAGTGACCTTCCTGCCCTCTAAGGAAACATTTTCTTCAATCCTCTTTGATTTTGGCACCCTCGAACACCGCTTACGCGAGCTCGCTTTCTTAAACTCTGGCGTAACATTAATCCTGCGGGATGAACGTCATGTGGAAGTTAAGGAAGCGGTAATGCATTATGAAGGGGGTGTTCAGGCCTTTGTGGGGTATTTGGATAGAAGTAAAAACGCTCTGCATACCCCCCCTATCATGATTCAAGGAGAGAAAGATGGCATTATCATTGAATTGGCAATGGAATGGACAGACAGCTATCATGAAACATCACTTTGCTTTACCAATAACATCCCACAGAGAGATGGAGGGGCCCATCTTGCGGGCTTCCGGGCGGCTTTAACACGGGCAATTAATGCATATGCAGCTGGTTTGGGGAAAAAAGAAAAGCTATCTTTAACAGGTGAAGATATGCGAGAGGGGCTTACCAGTGTTTTATCTGTTAAGGTTCCCGATCCAAAATTCTCCTCTCAAACGAAAGATAAGCTTGTGTCTTCTGAAGTGAGGCCTGCCGTGGAAGGTGTGGTTGGGGATAAGTTTCAGCAATGGTTAGAAGAGCATCCAAATGAAGCTAAGAAAATTATTGAACGTATTATGGAAGCAGCCCTTGCACGGGAAGCAGCCCGAAAAGCTCGTGAGTTAACCCGACGAAAAGGAGCCTTGGATATTGCCTCTTTGCCTGGAAAGCTTGCGGATTGCCAAGAGCGCGATCCCGCCAAGAGTGAGATTTTTATCGTGGAAGGAGATGGTGCAGGTGGATCTGCAAAACAAGGACGATGGCGGCAATTTCAAGCCATCTTACCGCTTCGTGGAAAAGTATTAAATGTAGAAAGGGCTCGATTTGATAAAATGCTCAATTCAGAGCAAATCGGAACTTTAATAACAGCTCTCGGAACAGGTATTGGCCGCGACGATTTTAATGTTGATAAAGCACGATATCACAAAATCATCTTAATGACAGATGCGGATGTGGATGGAAGTCACATTAGAACACTTTTATTAACCTTTTTCTATCGTCAAATGCCCGAAATTATAGAGAAAGGGTATCTCTACATTGCCCGCCCTCCTTTATTCAAAGCGAAAAGGGGGAACTCCGTTCTATATCTGAAAGATGAAAAATCACTTCTCAATTACCTCATTGAAGGGGGGCTCGAAACAGCGTCGCTGACACTTCAGAACGGTACTCAAATCGCTGGTTTAGATTTAAGGCGTATCGTGGATACATGTGCTCAAATTAAAGACCTTATAGAAGCACCATCGAAACTCATTGGTTCTTCATATATCTTAGAACAAGCAGCTGTTGCTGGGATTTTAAATGTGGACTCTTTCCCTCAGGAAGGCACACTTTATGCTCAAAAATTAGTAGATAGACTTAATACAATTGCTGATGAGGGCCAAAAAAATTGGCAAGGACATGTGGATGAAGCCCATACATTGACCGTTAGTCGTATCCTTCAAGGAGTGGAAGAAAACTATAAGATTCGAGTGTCTCTCTTAAATACGGCAGAAGTTCGCCAGTTAGATCGTTTGCAATCTGCTTTTCACGAAACATTTGCTGGTATTCCCACCCTTAAGACGAAAGAAGGAGCCTATCCAATTTCAGGTCCGTTGGCTCTTTTAGAACTTATCCTGGAGCGTGGACGTAAGGGGTTTAGTATCCAACGGTATAAAGGACTCGGTGAGATGAATCCGGAACAACTACGGGAGACAACTTTAGATCCAGAAGTGCGGACATTATTACAAGTTAAAATTGAACATATTGATGAAGCGTCAGAGATTTTCTCGACTCTTATGGGAGATGTTGTTGAACCTCGTCGAGACTTTATCCAGGATAATGCGTTAAATGTGAGAAATTTGGATATCTAAACTCTATGTCTGAAACTGTTATTCTCGTTAATGAAAAAGACGAGCCTATAGGCACACAAGAAAAGTTGGCAGCTCACCTGATTCCTCAGCGACACAGGGCTTTTTCTGTATTCGTCTTTAATTCTGCAGGAAAGACACTTATTCAACGGCGAGCATTGGGAAAATATCATTCACCTGGGCTTTGGGCCAATAGTTGTTGTGGTCATCCGAGACCTCTTGAAGAAACACTGTCTGCTGCAAAACGGCGCTTGACGGAAGAAATTGGGTTTACATGTTCTCTGATCCCTCTCACAACTGTGTGTTATACTTTGAAATTAGAAAAAGACTTATGGGAGTTAGAATACACACACGTCTTTAAAGGAATGTATGAAGGTAAAGTCTTTCCCAATTCAGAAGAAGTTTGTGAAGTAAAATGGATAGATCCACAAGATCTGCGGCAAGATATATTGACACATTCCACGCATTATGCGAGATGGTTTAGGCTTTATATTTTAAAGTATTTTGATGTTATTTTTAAATCTGCTAATCAAAAGGTGTTGCAAGGGTGAATCTCTCGATCAATCCAGGTGACCGTTTGGGCGTTGAGACTCAAGCTCCCCCAAAGATAAAAAAAACGAAACAGTCGTCTCCACCTCCTCCGCCTCCCCGACCTCCGAAGACAAAAAAAAGGTCTATGTTTTGGCGGTGGATTTTGAAATGGTCTTGTATCTTATTAATTTGGGTAGGTTTTTTTTCGGTGTGCTTCATTCTGTGGTACAGCTATGATCTTCCTGACATTACAAAACTACAGCAAAGTGAACGGCGGCCAAGCATTACGGTTCTAGCTAAAGATGGAACCAAGCTCGCAACTTATGGAGACCTGCATGGGGAGATGGTCGATATTAAAAAAATGCCCCCCCATGTCATCCACGCCCTTTTAGCTATAGAAGATCGACGATTTTACTCCCATTTTGGAGTCGATCTTATAGGTTTAATCCGAGCTGTATGGGTTAATTATAGGGCAGGGCATGTCGTACAGGGGGGGAGTACGATTACACAACAGTTAGCAAAGAACTTTCTTCAATCCGAAAAGTTATATAGTGTAAATGACAAGTCGCTTCGCAGAAAAATACAAGAAGCCCTTTTAGCTATCTGGCTTGAAAATAAATTTACAAAGGACCAAATTCTAACCATTTATTTTAATCGCGTTTATTTAGGTTCTGGAGCATTTGGACTTCCTGCAGCTTCTCAGCATTATTTTGGAAAGCCGCCCCAGGATCTTTCTCTTTACGAAGCTGCTGTGATTGCTGGGCTCTTAAAAGCGCCTTCGAAATATTCCCCTTCTAATAACCCACAATTAGCTGATCAAAGAGCAACTCAAGTCTTAGAAAATATGGCAAAAGAAGGATTTATCTCAGAAGGTGCTAAGGATGCAGCTTTGGCTTTAGCGTCTTCTACACCGGAGACCTTTCAAGGATCAGCAATTCGCTATTTTACGGATTGGATTGTAGACATCTTACCCCAATACGTGGATACGGAAGATAAGGACCTTATTGTTACAACAACTCTAGATCCACGACTGCAATCTTTGGCAGAAACTAAGCTTGCGGTGGTCATGGAAGAAAAAGGTATTCCAGCTAAAGTGAGCCAAATGGCCCTTGTGTCTATGACGCCTGAGGGAGCTATCCGAACCCTTCTTGGAGGAACGAATTATAAGAAAAGCCAATTTAGCAGGGCGACTCAAGCTCTTCGCCAACCTGGATCAGCCTTCAAGCTTGTCCTTTATTTGGCCGCTCTTGAAGCTGGGATGCATCCCATGGATCGAGTGAGTGACTTGCCTATACGTATTGGTACTTGGCAGCCAAAAAACTACAAATATCAAGTTCGAGGAGAAATATCTTTGCAAGACGCCATGGCTTATTCTGTCAATTCTGTCAGTGTTAGGCTTGCTCAAAGATTAGGTTTGCCTCGAATTGTCCAAACTGCACGTCGTTTAGGGATGAACTCACCGCTGCCAAATGACTTAACGATTGTCCTAGGAACAGGAGAAACAACCCTTTTAGAATTGACGGCCGCCTATGCCATTATTGCGAGAAATGGAATGAGTGTAAAACCTTATGCTATTTTAAAAATCACTGATCTCGAGGGTCATCCTCTTTATACTCATCGCGACATTCCTCCTCACAGAATTGTTGATTCTTCAGTTGCTCAAGCCCTCACTCAAATGATGCAAGCTGTCATGTCTTATGGAACCGGGAAAAACTCTGCAATAGGTCGGCCATCTGCAGGAAAAACAGGTACAAGCCAGCTTCATAGAGATGCATGGCTTATTGGTTTTACTCCCGATTTAATTACAGGAGTGTGGGCCGGCAATGATGATAATACACCTATGGATCCAAAGCCAGGAAGCCCAGCTGCCAAGCTCTGGCATCTCTTTATGAAAGGCACTACTGATTCAGGTGCTGGATTTGTTCAAGAAAAAACGTTTGAAGGTGAAGCTCCTTCAGACGGCTTGCTCGACCAATTGATCGATGGATTGTTTGGGGGATGAGGTTTTGCCACTCATATAATGTTTACGGCAAAGGGCAATATAGCGATCATTGCCTCCAATTTCTACCTGCGTTCCTTCCCTTAAAACTTTTCCGCTTTCATCAATGCGGGCGTTCATGGTAGCTTTCCGACCACAATGGCAAATTGTTTTTATTTCGGATATTTCTTCAGCCCACGCTAAAAGATACTGGCTACCCTCAAAGGGTTCGCCCATAAAATCAGATCGTAGACCATAGGCGAGAGTGGGTATTTTTAAGTTATCTACGATACAAGTAAGTTGAAGGACCTGTTCCTTTGTTAAAAACTGAGCTTCATCGATTAGAATGCAGTTAATGCTTATAGTTTTATTATATTCGTCTGTGTATTTAAAAAAATCGAAGCTATTTTCAAAAGCATACGCTCTTGCGGTGAGGCCTATGCGAGAGGAAATAATACCTTGTGCATGACGAGTATCGATAGCAGGAATAAAAAGGAGTGTATCCATTCCGCGCTCTTTATAGTTATAGTTAGATTGCAGCAAAGTTGTTGTTTTGCCAGCATTCATGGCGGAATAATAAAAATGGAGTTTAGCCATAAGAGCTCCTTTTTTTACAAAACGGGAATCATTATCTTTTATGATTTTAACGTAAGAGTTGGCAAGGAATATTTTGCAAAAGGCCCCTTTCTTAACTTTTAAAGAACCCTTTTTTTAAATTTAAGGTTGCATCAAAGATAAGAAGTCAGCTATTTTCCTTCATTGTAGCCGGAGAGGTGGCCGAGCGGTCGAAGGCGCACGATTGGAAATCGTGTATACGGCGAAACCGTATCGAGGGTTCGAATCCCTCTCTCTCCGCCATTCACATTTGGGTCCCTATGGGGTATAATTGCTTTCATCTTCTTTGTTCGATCTATGTGTTTATGAATTGAGAATTTACAATGAAAGCACTCATTGAAACATCTAAACCAGGTTTATTTCAATTTAAGATACTCTTCCCTAACATTCTTGCTGGTTTCATTGTAGGGATTATTGCCTTACCTCTATCGATGGCGTTCGCAATAGCATCTGGGGCGAAACCTGAGCAAGGAATATACACAGCAATCATTGCAGGCTTCATTGTGGGAATATTTGGGGGGAGTCGATTTCAAATTGCTGGTCCTACAGGAGCTTTCGTTGTTGTTCTTTTAGGTATAACTGCGAAATATGGAATTGAAGGGTTGCAGATTGCAACCTTAATGGCTGGTATTATTCTGTTGTTTCTCGGGATTATGCGATTGGGGAGCATTATTAAATTTATTCCTGATCCGGTTATTGTAGGTTTTACTAGTGGAGTAGCCTTGATTATCTTTGTAACTGAATGGAAAGACTTTTTTGGACTTCATCATATTCCAAGCAATCTCACATATTTTCATGAAAAGTTTCTGGTTATTATTTCTGCGCTTCCTGATATTAGTCTATCAACAACAACATTGGGTAGTATTAGTTTGTTAATTCTAATTGCGTCTCCGAAATTAATGTATACTAAGAATATTCCAGCTCCTGTTATTGCTTTAATGTTTGCAGGCCTTATTCAGTCCATTTTTCAATTTTCAGATGTGGCGACAATTGGAAGTGTTTATGGTGAAATTCCTCGAGAATTACCTGAGTTTACTTTTCCATCATTTTCCTTAAGTCAATTTATTGCTTTGATTGGACCGGCTTTTACTATTGCTCTTTTAGGCGCTATCGAATCGCTGCTTTCAGCCATTGTGGCGGATGGTATGACGGGCACACGTCATGATTCAAATCAAGAACTCATTGGGCAAGGGCTCGCTAATATTATTTGTCCTTTTTTTGGGGGTTTTGCTGCAACTGGAGCTATTGCAAGAACAGCAACGAGCATTCGTCATGGAGGAAGCACCCGAATGGCAGCGATTGTCCATTCAGTTACGCTTCTTGTTGCCATTTATTTTTTAGCCCATTTGATAAAGTATATTCCTCTCTGCACGCTAGCAGCCATTTTGTTTGTAGTGGCTTATAATATGAGTGATATGAAGCATTTTTACTATGTGCTTCGGCATGCTCCTAAAAACGATATATTTGTTCTTTTAACGACCTTCTTTTTAACCATTTTTACGGACTTGGTCGTTGCTGTAAATGTTGGTGTGATTCTTGCTGTACTTTTATTTACACAGAGAATGAGTCAATCCGTCACCATAGAACAAGAAAAAGAGGAAAAAATAAAAGAAGAACTTGCCATTTTTCAGCTTGATAGTTTTCCCAAAAATATTCTTGTGTATAGTATTCAAGGTCCTTTCTTTTTCGCTGCAGCTGAAAAATTAGAACATCTCCTTTCGGTTATTCAAGATGAGCCAAAAGTTCTTATCTTTCGTCTAAAGGGTGTTCCTTTTATGGATATTACAGGCATTCAAACCTTTCAAGAAATCATTGAAGATCTCAATGGCCGAGGCATTAAGGTTATCATTTGTGAAGCAAATGCGAGGGTTGTTAAAAAATTAGAGAAAATGGAAGTACTTAAATTTGTGTATCATTCTCGAACATATGATACTTTGCAGGAGGCCATTCAATCTATTTAAGAGAGTGGTTCATAAGAAATGAGGAAATGGGGTTATAACGGGGAATGAAGAGTCATCATGGTACCCTTCCTGTTTTTTGCTCTTTCTTTTTTTCAATAAAAGTTAAAAAAACAATCAAGATTAAAAGACCAATCCCGGAGAAGTAAATAGGCATGGGGTAGAGTGTATCATTATGCAATATGCCCATCCCGAGTGTAAATAAGGATGTAAGTGTATAATAGAAAAATCCAAAAAGAGACGAAGCCGTTCCGACAGCGTGTTGATATTCTTCAAGGGCAAGAGAAAGACAATTAGGCATAATCATAGCGCTTCCCATTGAAACAATTGCCATGCTTCCTATGGAAAAGATGATGAAAAAGAAAGGAGGAGTACTAAAGAGACCTCCCAGAAAGACTGTAAGAACAAAACAAGCTGTGCCCATTAGGAAAATGAGGATTCCTCTCCAAAGTATAGCTTTTGAAGTCAAATGATTATGAAGAAATCTTGAGAGTGAAGCCCCCATAACGCCCATAAGAGCAAGAGCAATAAATGTTAAGCCGTATACTGAGGGGCTCAGTCCCAAAAGCTCAATGTAATAAAAAGGAGCTTCTGCATAATAGCTGAAATGCATTCCATTTATTGCTGCAACAATAATACCAAACCCTATAACACGTAAGTCTTTTGAAAGCGTTTTTGTAAGACTTTTCAGAGAGAAAGAAGAGGTCCGTTCGAGATGAGTTTCAGGAAGCTTAAGGGTTGTTACAAAAAAAACGAGTGCCCCAGCAATTATTAAGAGGAGAAAAATAGAGGGCCAACCAAAGGTCTGATCTACCATGCCTCCTATAAAAGGTCCTATGGCTGGTGAGAAAGCTAAAGCTCCTCCTACTGTAGAGTAAACTTTCCCTCGCTCAACGCCTCGGAACGCATCACGAGAAATCGCTTGACCCAAAACACTTCCTGTACTGCCGCCAAATGATTGAACAAATCGACTGATGAGCAGAAAGATTATAGAATCTGATAAATAGCATCCCACAGAGCCAAGAACAAAAATTAAAATTCCGAGTAAAACACAGGGTTTTCGGCCTAATCGATCGGAAAGCCTTCCCCAGAAGAGTGTTCCCAAAGCAAAACCAGCAAGATAAATTGTTAACGTAAATTCCACCCATGAATCAGGTACTTTTAAAGTTCTCGCTATATCAGGAAGAGAAGGAGAATAAATTGTTTCTGACAGAATGGGGAGCCCTACAATAAGGATGAGCAGCCAAATGGGAGGAAGCCGTTTTTTCATCATCTGAGGTTCGCTACTTGGAGGTAAAACGCAATAGTCGAAGACTATTTTCTATGATATCTCACTATCAAGAATGCAAATACTATACGGGGATTGAAAGCTATTGTCCATGTCTTTCAGATAAAATTAAAAGTAATGCTCTTGAAAATTGCGACCTTTCTCTCCTCGTCCATTTACTCAGCTTGAAAGGTCTGTTTTTTATGAATCACCAGTGCTTTTTCTTTTCTTCGGGGGCACGAAGTGAAATGGGTTTGTCATCTTCTTTGCTATCTTTGTAGGCATTCGTTGAAGAGGAGAAGACTGCGTTATGCCACCAGAAGCAGGTTGGGGTGATGGAGAAGCTGCAGCAACAGGTAAAGTTACCTTTTGTAAGACTACTCTGATGGGAGCAGGATGTTGATTTAAAGACTTGAGAGCCAAAGGTGAAGCTCCTAGTTCTTTTAGCTGGGCTGTTGTTGCACCACATTTAAGGAGATCAAGACCAGATATGCGAAATTCTTTCTGGGGATTACTGCTTGGGTTAACTTTTGCGTGACCTCGTAGTTTTACGAAAGCATCCCATACTCCCATTCCTCGAAGTTTCAATGCTGATGTGCATAAACGCTTTTTTAAAAGACTTTTAACTGCGTCTATTGGAAGTGTTGTAGATGCTACTCTTGAAGCCTGAGGATTCGTGGGCTCGGAAGAAAGGATGGCAACTAGAGGTTCTTCTTTGATAATAGGTTGAGTTGCTGCTGTAGCTCCTAATTTACGGTGGTGTGGGTCACCTTTTAATACGTGGCCAGGATAGAAAGCATTTAAGATTTGAAGTGATAATGTTGATAGACCGAGTTGTTCAAGCTGATGGGATGTTGCTTCACATCTTCTAAGTAACTGCCAAAGACTTGAATAAAATTTTTGCTGAGGAGAACACTGAGGGTCAATGAAATGTCCTGCCGTCCGTATGTAAATTTCCCAAAGGCCAGCCTTACGAAGATGATCAGCCGTTAGTTCTATATGTTGATTGAAAAGAATTTCAAGCTCATCAAAAAGCACTTTTGAAAAGTGATGAAGAGGCTGATCTTCTTCATGTATAAGTTTATAATAAAATCTAAGCAGAAGAGGGTTGGGAAACTTGACGTTTTTTAGATGGGGAGGGATAGATTTTTCCTGGTCAAGAGTATCTAGTTTTTCCTGAATGACTGAATATAAATATTTGGCTTCTGGGTTATCGAGTCGTCCTAGCTCTTCTTTCAAAGTGTTTAAGCGTACAGCAATAGGCGACTTTGCAACCACCTTTTGTAAGGCATAAGGGTGAGTATGTAATAGAAAGTCTTTTATGAGTTCTCTTGAGAAAAGTGGGAATCTTTTTTGAATGACAATGGTTAAAAAATGGCCTGTGTATTGATCTGGATTTGAATCCATAGACCAGCTCGTGAAGGCACTTACAATCGCTTTATTGTCAATGTCTGCTATATGAGGAAGAAAATTTGAAAGAAATTTAGAAACAAGTGGGCTTGGCCTTCGCGTCCATCTATTTCCCATGAGTGTTTTCCAAAAACGATGGGCATTAGGGCCTTCGTGAGCATTTACTCTATTAATAATAAGGCTAATCAAACTCTTATATAAATCGTCATAAGATTCTGGATCTGTCATGCTAAGAGGCTCTAGAGTATGGATCCCAAGTAAAAGTATTTCTTCTGGATTTAATACCCCTTGATCTTGGAGAATAAAGTAATTTTTATCGCCGGTAATACAGGTTGTATTGTCTGAAATGAGGTCTGGGCTAATTGAATAGGTAAGTGGTCTCGTTAGAAAGGGAAGTTTCCAGACATAAGGTGCTTTAGAAGGAAGGCTAGAAAGCCCCATATGAGTCCAGTCACATTCAGGAATGTCGCGTCGTAGTATAGTGAACTCAGTGAAATTAGGCATTGGGCTATTATAAAGGACTTGAATTCTCTTTTTTAAAGCTACCTCCAGAGGGTTTCTCTCTTCTTCAGTGGGGCGGCTGGGAAGTTGGAAGGAACGGCCTTCTTCTATGTCTTCATGGGATGTCTCTTCTGTTTCCTCGGAATTTTGGGCAGCAGGGGGCATTCTTTCCATGAGAGGGATGTCATCCTCATGAGGGGCTTCAGCAGATATAATTTTTTCATGGCTTGGACGTTTTTTACTTTTTTCCCTTGCGTCATCTTGTTCTGGAGCATTAGCTCTCTTTCCTCCCATTGCCCATAAAGAGCAAGAGGTTGAGGTAAGAAGTGAAAAAGTTAAAGATACAAAGATTAATTTTGAAAGATAAAACTTCATAAATACTCCATCTAAATAAAAAATATTATGAGAAAGATGTAGAACATTTTTTTTAAAATTCAAGGATATATGCAAGTATTTTTTTAATTAACGGAAAAGATATTGTTGTGTAAAGAAAATAAATTTTAAATTAAATCAAATTAAATCAAATAAATAATAGAAAGCTGCAAAATACTCAAAAAGGTGACGTTTGTTTTGCTGGTATTCTTTACAACTTCGGGCTCAGATTAGCAGGGTGATACGTTCCTTCAAGAATGATTTTGAACTCTTAAATCTGTTACTTGCACAAGTTTAAAGAGTGAACTATTTTAGTTAAAGTTTAGTAAAAGGCATAGATAGCGTGAGGAAAAATTTCCTTCAGATTTTTATGGTTATAGGAGCATGCGCCCTGCTGGCAGCTTGTTCCAGTGCGCCCGAATGTCCTACGTTTGAGACTAGTGGGAAAACACTTGCACCGAAAAAAGCAACAAGTAGACCCTATCAAATTAAAGGTGTGTGGTATTATCCTCAACCTTACTTTGAATATGAAGAAGAGGGCGTGGCTTCATTTTATGGGGGAGGGGATGTTTTTCACGGACGTCCTACAGCAACGGGTGAGACTTTTGATAAAAATGGTCTAACTGGGGCGCACAAAACCCTTCCTCTTCCCTGTATGGCAGAGGTAACGAACCTTGAAAATGGCAGACAAATTCAAATCAAGATTAATGATCGTGGGCCGTTTCCACCGGGTCGCCTCCTTGATGTATCGCGTAGGACAGCTCAGTTACTGGGTTTTGAAGGAAAAGGGCTTGCAAAGGTAAAGATTCGAACGCTTGTTCCTGAAAGTCTAGCTCTGAATAATATTGATCCTTCTACAGTGATGGTGGCTGAGGTTGCTTCCCCTCCTGCAGAAGCCCTATCGATTCCTGAGAGAGAACCTCCTATTGTCATGGCGGCATTGCCAACTCTGCCTGCTGAAGTTTTTGAGGAAACAGAAGAAAAGCTAGTTGTTGCAGAAGCTTTGCCTTTACCTTCGCCGCCTCCTTCATCTCCGCCACCCTCTCCTTCAAAACCTGAAGCGCCGCCCTCGACGGGAATTTTTGTTGATGTGGGAGCTCACCAAACCCTTGATGAAGCAAAGATGTTGTCCCAACAGTTGGATCAATTTTCAGATTCACCTAAGCAACCGGTTAAAAATCGAGGGCCGAAACCTTATGTTGTAAGGCTTGGCCCTTTACCAAGCATGTCAATTGCGAATCAGGTACTTGATCAATTGACAGGAGCAGGGCATCTTATGTCACGAATTGTGATTCATCGTTAAGGAAATTTGTTATGCGAAAGTATTTATACGCCATTCTCTTTGTAATTTCCCAACCTGTCTTTGCTATCGATGTGCAAGCTCCTCAAGCTTACATGATTGATTTTAATACTGGAGTCGTTCTTCTTGAAAAAAATGCTGATCAAAAAATGGCTCCCTCTTCCATGTCCAAAATTATGACTGCTCATTTGGTGTTTGAACGTCTTAAAAGTGGGGATGTAAAGCTTGAAGATATGCTTCATGTGAGTAAGGAAGCTTGGCAAATGGGTGGATCGAAAATGTTTGTTCAAGTGAATTCACAAGTGAGTGTTGGAGACCTCCTTCAGGGTGCGATTGTTCAATCAGGCAACGATGCGTGCATTGTTCTCGCTGAAGGATTAGGAGGGACAGAAGCCGCGTTTGCTGAGGAAATGACACGAAAAGCCAATGAGATGGGGGCCAAAAATACAACTTTTGTAAATACAACAGGATGGCCTGATGAAGGGCATGTGAGTACAGCAAGAGACCTCGCCCTTATGGCGGAGAGAACGATTCGTGATTTTCCGCAAGAATATGAAAAGTATTACGCTCTGAAAGAATTTACCTACAATAATATTAAGCAAGGGAACCGAAATACGTTGCTGTATAAAAATATGGGTGTAGATGGTATGAAAACAGGTCATACGGAATCAGGTGGCTACGGTATAGTTGCGACAGCTAAACAAGGAGATCGGCGAATTATTTTAGTAATTAATGGGCTTCCCACTTCAAAAGCTAGAGATCAGGAAGCGACAGCTCTTCTGAATTGGGGTTTTAGCTATTTTAAAAATTACAAAATATTTGCAAAAGGTGACGTTGTTGAGACGGCGGATGTATGGGGTGGGGAAGAAAAATCAGTAGACCTTGTTTCAAGTCAAGACATTGTTTTTACTCTTCCTCGTAGCCAAAGGAAAGACCTACAAGTAAAAGTACGATATGATTCTCCCTTAGCAGCCCCTCTTAAAGCTGGTGATCAAGTGGGTACACTCGAAATTACAATACCTGAGAAGAGTGTTCAAACCATCCCTTTGTTGGCAGCCAAGGATTTAGAAAAAGCTAGCTTTTTTCAACGTATTAATAATTCCATTCACTATTTATTATGGGGAAAACATAGCTCATGATGAACCTCAAAGCCCCTTTTATTACCTTCGAAGGTGGTGAAGGAAGTGGAAAGTCCACACAAGCTGAAATCCTTTACCGCAGACTTTTGGAAGGAGATATAAATGTGGTCTCTTACCGTGAGCCCGGAGGAACAAAAGGAGCAGAGCATATTCGTGAGTTGCTTCTTAACGGAGAGGTAGAGCGGTGGACACCAACAACGGAAGCTCTTTTAATGAGTGCTGCGCGAGCTGATCTTGTACAAAGGCGTATTTTACCTCAGTTAGAAGGAGGAACCTGGGTTGTGTGTGATCGTTTTATAGATTCAACGATTGCTTATCAAGGATATGGACATGGTGTGGGATATAAGCATATTGAAATGCTTAATCAATTTACGGTTGGCGCATTAGAACCTGATCTGACCTTTATTTTTCAAATGGATCCCGAGCTTGGCCTTGCAAGGACGGCTCTTCGAGGAAATAAGCAGGATCGCTATGAACGTTTAAATCAAGGTTTTCATCAAAGGGTTGCAACGGGATATGAAGAAATTTTGAAAAGATATCCTACCCGTTGTGTTGCTATTAATGCCCTCTTAGACATTGATATGATCTCGGAGGTCATTTTTAAAGAAGTGAGCCGACGTTTCGGGCTTGACTGGCTAAAATAGGGTTTACACTCATGATGGGTGAATTTGTATAACTCTTATTGAAAGCAGCAGCAAGGAGGGGTGCGAGGAGGCTGATCTCTTCTGATTAAGGGAACATTCGGTAAGAGATGATCATTTTTTTCTTTGTTTTCTTGAGAGTGTTGAGTTAAAGACATCCTATCTTCAGATAAGGTTATCCCAATCCCTGATAGAGCTTCGGATACGCCCTTAAAGCTATATGGACAATCTACATACCCAGGGTCCTTGCCTTCACGTAAGTAGAGAATGATATGGGAATTTAGATCATTAACAAACTCCTTCGATCCAATAGTCCACTGTAAAAATATTTCTATTTCATTTTTTTTAGTAGGTTTCTTTGTACCGTATTCTTCTAGAGTCTCTTTCACTAAAGGTCGAACCGTATGACGTGCTGTTTTCAGGACTTTGAGGTTTAGGCTCTCCCCCATTCCATAAACATATTCGATAGGTAACAAGAGGATGAAGAATATAAGTAAAGCTCTCATCAAAAATCCTTTCAAAAAAATGAACATCACATCTAACATAGGCAAAAGAATATTAATATTGCTATCATGATGAGAATGACTTCAAAAGCCCCTCTATCAATTTAAATTGCCCTTTGTGTTAAATACGTGGTTTTTCGTCCGTCCTTTTGCCATAATGATAAAATGTTAGAAAAGTTTATATTGATATAGGTAAACATGCTTACCCCTCGAGAAAATTTAAAATTATTTGGCCATGAAGAAGCCCGAGATGTTTTTTTAAAAGCTATTCATTCAGATCGCTTTCCTCATGGGTGGATTGTGGCAGGGCCCTCTGGGATTGGGAAAGCTACATTTGTTTTTCAAATGGCTCGCTATATTTTATCAGGACGTCAAGATGGAAACCTCCTGTTTTCTGAAAATAATCCCCTCCATCGACGCATTGTAGCTCAAAGCCATGGAGATTTATGGGTTTTAGGAGGAGAGGATGGTCGAGAAATTGGTGTTGAGTCTGTCCGTGAATTAAATAATTTTTTAAACCACACCCCGGCAGAAGGGGGGTGGCGCGTTGTCATTATTGATGGAGCGGACAATCTTAACCGCAATGCCGCAAATGCTCTTTTAAAGCGTCTAGAAGAACCTCCTTTAAAAACTGTATTTTTCCTCATAACAGCGTTTGCGGGTCGTCTCCTCCCCACTCTTCGCTCTCGTTGCCAGCTTCTTACCCTCGCTTCCTTAACGGAAGGTGAGATCAAAGATGCCCTTCTCTCACAAGGCCTTTCTATCCCTGATAACACCTCCCTTGCACAAGGGAGTCCTGGGCGGCTGATGCGGCTTATGAAGGGGGAAGGAAGGAAAATTTATGAGGATTTCCAAAGGGCCTTGAAAGGTGAAGAAGTTTCAACCTTTATACATACTCTTGCAGGAGATGAGACATCTTATGCTCTTATTGAGGATCTGTTAAGAACTTTCCTCCATACTCAATTGATGGCAAAGGTAGAAGGACATTCTTCTTTTTTCGATGACACTTCCCTTGATCGAGCCCTTCTTATTTATGGGAAAGTTGAAGAACTTCTTGATCAATGTCGTTTTGCACAGTTGGATAAAAAGACGACGCTTGCGTGTGTATTTGCAAATTTAGAAAATAGGAATTAAGGATGACGACCCGCTACATTACGACTCCCATTTATTATCTTAATGGCGAACCTCATTTAGGGCATGTCTATACCACGATTGCTGCTGATGTCTTAGCACGATATTGGCGTCTTACGGGTGCAAAAGTAAAATTTCTCGTCGGAACAGATGAGCATGGGCAGAAAGTTGCTCAAGCAGCATATGCTGCAGGGGAATCTCCTACAACATACGTTGATCGGATGTCAAAGCTCTTTGTTGATATGACCCATAAGATTAATGCTTCAAATGATGTTTTTATTCGAACAACGGAAACGCGCCATCATGAAGCGGCCCAAGCGCTTTGGAAAAAACTTGTTCAAGCGGGTCAAATTTATGAAAGCACGTATGCAGGTTGGTATGCCGTGCGGGATGAAGCCTATATTGAAGAGTCTGAAATTGTTGAGGGAAAAGCGCCTTCAGGTGCAGAAGTTGAGTGGATGGAAGAGTCTTCCTATTTCTTTCGTCTCTCCGAATGGGAGCGACCTTTACTCGATTATTACGAAGAAAATCCTGGGGCCATTGCTCCTGTAAGTCGACGCAATGAAGTCTTGAGTTTTATCAAGGGAGGATTGCGGGATCTCTCCATTTCTCGGACAAAATTTACATGGGGTATATCTGTTCCCGATAATCCACAACATGTTATGTATGTTTGGATTGATGCTTTAACAAATTATATCACCGCCTTAGGTTACCCCAACATAGAGAGCAAAGAATTCAAAGAGTATTGGCCCGAGTCTCTCCATCTGATTGGTAAAGATATTTTGAGATTCCATGCTGTTTATTGGCCGGCTTTTTTAATGGCAGCAGGTTTGAGGCCCCCAAAACGGATCTTTGCCCATGGATGGTTAACCTGTGAAGGGGAAAAAATGTCTAAATCCCTGGGGAACGTGGTTGATCCTTTTAAGTTGATTGAAACCTATGGGTTGGATCCAGTACGCTATTTTTTGATGCGTGAAATACCCTTTGGTCAAGATGGAACCTATTCGGATATGGCGCTTATCCAAAGGATTAATAGTGACTTGGCTAATGATCTGGGCAACCTCGTTCAGCGCGTATTATCTTTTATTCATAAAAATGTTGGGGCTCACCTACCCGAGCCTCATGAAATTTTAGGTGTAGACCAGGAAATTTTGGCAAAAGCAGCTCATCTTCATGATCTTTTAAGAGATGATATGGAGATCCAAGCCTTACAAGCCTATTGCCAACATATTTGGGAAGTTGTGGCTGTAGCAAATCGGTATGTGGATTCTCAAAAACCGTGGGCATTGAAAAAGTCTTCTGACCCACAAGATCGTTTGCGGATGCAAACGGTGCTTTATGTTTTGGCAGAAGTGATTCGCCACATCGCGATATATGTGCAACCGCTTATGCCTGAATCTGCCTCTAAAATTCTTGATCAACTTGGGCAAAAGGAAAGGAGTTTTAAAGATCTCAAAACGCCACTGAAATCAGGAACTTCTTTAAATGAACCCCAGCCTATTTTTCCACGTGTTGAGAAGGAAAAAGGGGAATAGGGTGTTTGGGTTCGAAGGAGCCCTTATCTTTCTCAGCGATCTGGGCTTTCACAATTGCAAGTGTCTTACGTTATTGATCGGTAGTTAATCGACTTCAGATGATTCTGAATGAGTAACGGTACTAATAAACCATCTCGCGAATCATCTAGAGGTAGTGTGGTTGTTTTCCTATCCTCGAAGCTACCAACATCGCTGCTAGCCGGTGTTGTGGAACTTGAACATATAGGTTCTGTATCACAAAGTGGCTTTTTATGGAGTTCAAGATTAACAACATCATTAGTGTCAAAATTCAATAATTGTCCGAAAGTTGGGCTTTCAGCATTAATATCTAAAATTAATTCTGCTTGTAGAAAATAACTCCAATGTTCGCAGAGTCTTGGAAGAGAGGCAGCATGGTTCCGAAACTCTAGCCACTGAATAGATGAGTTCTCATTAAATTTTTGGCCTGTTTGACCACCTATAATCCCTCTTAGGTCATAGGCATGACCATCAATAATAAGTGGGGGGTGTGGTTTAGGAATTTTAAAATGATCTAAGACGGTGGATTTCCTCAGAAGAAAACGTGCATTATTTTTCCCACAGGGGCCTTCTTCAATGCATTTTTCTTCAACCATAGCAAAGGCTGAGTTAAAGGTTACAAGAATGCCTGTTAATAATATAAAAAGAAACTTCAAAATACTTCTCCATCAACCAAAAAACAATTAGCTCTGGCTTATAGCAGACATAAAAATTGAATACAATCGACTTTTCGCATTTTTGGTTTTAATGTGGGACAATACGCTGATTTAGAAAATAATAATTTTTTTGGATTGTTAATTAAAAGAGAGACGTAAATTTCTCTCTGATGACTCCAAGCTGAGAGGGATCTTGCAGGAATCTCCAGAGA
>JAIEMB010000031.1 GCA_019752515.1 Alphaproteobacteria bacterium
CCTTAAATATAACTCTTATAGGCCTCATGCTAACTTGAATATGCTAACTCCTTTAAGCTATATTCAATCAGTTTACCTGGAGGCCGCTTGAGTCTCATTTCATATGAACCTATACAAAGTGATAAAACGCCTTGACATACTTAGGGGGACAGGGTAGGGATTTCATGTATATCTGGACTGTAACTTCCAGTGATGTGTGCCGCAGATGGCTTATTAAATAGAGTGAGAGAATCAAATGTTTGCTATTATCAAAACCGGCGGGAAGCAATATAAGGTAGCCGCAAATGATATTATTAGGATAGAGAAGTTAGTCGCTGCGTCTGGTGATGTAGTTGAGTTTACAGAAATTCTAATGATGGGGCAGGGAAATTCAGTCAAAGTTGGAGCGCCCTTCGTAGCTAATGCAAAGGTAAGCGCTACTGTTATAGATCAAATTCGTGATGACAAGGTTATTGTTTTTAAGAAGAAGCGCCGCCATAACTACAGACGAAAAAATGGACATCGTCAGTATCTGACGATTGTTAAAATTACTGATATATTAGCTGATGGAGCAACGAGTAAGGTTAAACCTTCCTCAGAGAAAGCTAAAGTTCTTATGGAAGAAAAGAAGGAAGCATCAAAAGAAGCTACAAAGAAGGCTTCCCCTAAAACTGAAGCAAAAACTGCGGGTTTGGTAAAAAAGGTAGAACCTAAAAGTAAAATAAAGGCTGAACCGTCTGTGAAAAAATCGGCTTCTAAAGCCAAAAAGACGGCCAAAGAATAAGGAGACTTAAGAGATGGCACAAAAGAAAGCTGGCGGGACTACCCGCAATGGTCGCGATTCCAAGGGACGTCGCTTGGGCGTGAAAAAGTTTGGTGGTGAAGCTGTTGTCCCAGGCAATATTATCATCCGTCAACGAGGCACAAAATATTACCCAGGAGCTCAAGTAGGGATTGGCCGTGATCATACCCTTTTTGCTCTTGTTGAAGGACATGTAAGCTTCTCACGAGGAGCTCAAGGTCGAACATATGTTTCTGTAGTGAAAAACATTCAATAAGAGTAAACGCAATGTTATTGGACAGGGGAAGGTACTCTTCCCCTTTTTTTATGTTGAGAACATTTTATGAAATTTCTAGATGAAGCTAAGATATTTGTTAAAAGTGGTGATGGGGGTGCCGGCTGCGTCAGTTTTCGTCGTGAAAAATTCATTGAATTTGGTGGTCCGGATGGTGGAAATGGAGGGAAAGGAGGAGATATTATTTTTGAGGCTGTTTCCAATCTGAATACTCTTATAGACTTTCGTTATCACCAACATTTTAAGGCTGAAAAGGGTCAGCATGGAATGGGTGAAAGTCGGACAGGAACCTCTGGAAAAAATCTTATTATCCGTGTTCCCGTGGGGACTCAAATTTATGCAGAGGATAAGGAAACTCTTCTAGCTGATTTTATCGAAGATCATGAAACTTTAGTATTTTTAAAGGGGGGGGATGGTGGACTTGGCAACGAACGTTTTAAATCATCAACGAATAGATCCCCTCGGAAATCAACACCTGGGTGGTCAGGTGAAGAACTATGGGTATGGCTGCGTCTAAAACTGATTGCAGATGTAGGTGTTGTGGGTCAGCCAAATGCAGGAAAGTCTACTTTTCTTTCCGTCGTATCCCGCGCAAAGCCTAAAATTGCTGATTATCCTTTTACAACTCTTTCCCCTAATTTGGGTGTTGTTTATATCCACGATAAAGAATTTGTTATGGCGGATGTTCCCGGTCTTATTAGAGGAGCCCATGAGGGGGTTGGCCTTGGGACACGGTTTCTTGGGCATGTAGAGCGTTGTAAAGTTCTTTTACATCTTATTGATGGAACACTTGAAGATGTTGTGAGGGCTTATCATACCATTCGATATGAACTAGAAAAATATGGACACGGAATCTCTGAAAAACCTGAGGTTTTGGCTCTAACAAAATGCGATGCTCTAACAAATGAGGAAATTGCCGAGAAATCTGATATTTTGGCGAAGTTAACAGGGAAAAAAGTTTTTATCATCTCATCCATAAGCCACCAAGGTATACCAACAGTATTGGCTCATTTGCTAAGCTACGTATCGAATTTAGAGAATGAATCTCTATAGCTGTTTAGATGATTCGTAAATCCTTTTCAAACTTAAGATGGAGAGGGTTAGAACATAGAGGATTGTTTTTTAACTCTCTTAATTTCTTCAAGGATATGATTTGCTCGCTTAAGGTTTACGGCATCATCTTTCAAGAGCTGAATACTTCTTTTGGCTTGCTGCTCAGCATTTTCTATATTTCCAATTTCGAAGGCCATTTCAGCCAAAGATAAGGCTGCGAGTCCTGTCTCTCCTCTTTTTCCATAGCAAACAGCTAGAAGACGATAAATGAAGGGATTCTCTGGTTCTTCTGTTCTTGCACGTAAGAGTTCTGAAAAAGCTCTTTGAAGGTTAGAATTATCGTTGCTTTCTATTAATGCATGCGCCCAATTGCTTCGTAGCAGAGGAATATCAGGGCGTAACTTAACCGCATTTTCATATGCGACTATAGCATCTTGTATCTTTCCAGACTCAAATAAAATTTGTCCTTTTAAGTCCCAGAAGAAGGCGTCTTTTGGGAATTCATTGATAAGGCTATCAATCTCCCTTAACGACTCTTGCGTATCTCCATTTTGGAAATAGGCAATCGACCTTCCATACCTAGCGAGGAGAGAATTATCAGTAGGGCGGATTTGGCTTAAAGTTTTAGCAGGGCTTTGCGTAAATGCTGCAAGTTTCATTTGAATACGTTTAAAATTATCTTCAAGAGGGGGAGGAAGATCAGATGTCGCGTGTGGTGAGTGTGTTAAATGCTCTCTAAAAAAATCAACCCTCTCTGATTTTAAAGGGTGAGTAAGGGCATAAGGATCAATGTTCTGTTCGGAAAGGAGGTCGTCCTTACGTAGAAGCTGCATAAATTCTAAAAGTCCTCGAGATGAATATCCCAGACTATCTAAAAATCGTGCCGCCCCTTGGTCTGCTGATCCTTCCTGTGTTCGCGAAAATTTTAATAAACCTTGTTTAGCTATTTCTTGGCTTCCCATTATAATAGCTGTTCCAGCTTCTGGATTAGCCATACCGACTGCGACCCCACCAATAAGCCCAATCAAGCTCTGCAAGAGAGCTTTTTCATATGCATCAGCACCACGAATAATATGATTACCTGCAAGGTGGGCTGTTTCATGGGCTAATACACCAATAACTTGAAGGGCTGAATTGGCTCTAATAATAAGTGCAGTGTGGATACCAATTCGCCCACCTCCCATAGCAAATGCATTAATATCTTTTGAATTAATGATATAAAGTCTAAGAGACTTTTGATCTAATTTCGCGGCTTCAAAGAGCGGCAGAGTAAATGACTTTAAAACATCTTCGATTTCTGCGTCGCGAATAAGTGCTCCTTCTGACAAAACTGGAGTTGCAGAAAGATGTAAAGGAAAAAGAAATAGAAAAACTAAGGTCCGTATTAGTGAATTCATTTTAAGTTGCCTTTTTATCAAAGACATTCTATACCAAAGAATAGTTATGATAAATAGGCAATCAGTCACATTGAGTCGATTTATATCCGTAGAAAATATTGGAATTTTTATAATTTCTATTCTATTGTCAATTTCTTGTATATATTCTTTTAAACTAATTTCATTTCTAATGCCGCTTATTTCTATTCTCGTTGTTTGGTCTCAAGGGGGGATAAGAAATATATCTTTAACAATAACATTTCCTATTGTGATTCTCTTTCTTTTATTAATATGGATGGGAATCACTATATTCTGGACGGCCTATCCTATCCCAGCCTTAAAAACATTTATATTACTTTGTTCTTTGTTATTTTTTGGGATGCTCCTCATATCAGCGTTAACTAAAGCTAGCCCTGAACTTATCGACAAAGCATTTCTAATAATAAAAATTTCAGGTTTCTTTCTAATTCTACTTATTACTATCCAATTATGTGCAGATGTTTTTCATGTAAAACTATTTAACGAAAGTAGACGGGCTCATATGATAAAACCGACAGGGCATATTTTGGGACTGACTGTTTTTGTGGGAAGTGCGTTTTTATGGATTTATGGTTATCGATTTCTTTCTCTGTTTACTTGGTTTTTAATTGTTATTCTTATTTATTTAACACTTTGTCAAACAGCCATTTATGGCGTACTCTTGGCGAGTATTATTTTTATTTTAAGTTACGCTATGCCTTTTTGGATTACACGTATTTCTATGATTACAGCTTACACTTTTTTAGTTCTCTCACCCCTCTTGTATACGTATATTATGACTCCTGAAGTATTAATAGACACACCCCAAATAAAAAGTTTAATTAATAGGAGTATATTTAGTCGCGTTTTAGCTTGGAAATATTATTCTGAAAAGTTTTTTGAACAACCTTTCCTAGGGTGGGGAGTAGAATCTTCCCGTTTTCTCCCTACTGAACCTGAACTTGCGCCTGGATACTTCAACCTTCTTCATCCCCATAATAATAGTATACAGGTTTATAGCGAGTTGGGTATTGTTGGTGGTATTTTATTTGCACTTTTTTTTGCTTCTCTTTTTTGGCTTATTGAAAGGCATGTTAAAGATAGATTATCAGTAGCTGTGTGTAATGCAACGCTTGCATTTGGATTTTTTGCAGCTGAAGTAACTCACAATGTTTGGCGAAGCTATTGGCTATCGCTTGTTGCTTTAGTAGCCGGACTACTTATACTCTTCCTTAAAGCTCGCGAGGCGCAGCTGCTCGAAGAAGTCGATCATTTAAAGCCATCCCCAGTCCCTTAAGTGGAATTGGTGCAACAGAAATTCCGCAAAACTGGGTATTATCGAGGAGCCGCATCATCTTAAAAAGATTAGCAGCGGCTTCTGTCAAGTGGCCGGAAGGGCTTAAATTAAGAATATGATCTCCTTTAAAAGTTGTGTGTCCAAAAGCCAAATAGGCCTCGTTTTCCAGGGGTTGCTTTACATTAAGACGAAGAGGAAGGGAAGGGGCATAATGACTTTTCAACATACCGGGTGCTTTAATAGGTGATTTACAGGGAGCCTCTAAAGAACCAATAAGAGACTCTATCTCTTCAACTGGCAAGCCGCCATGTCTTAAGAGAAGGGGAATAGCTGTGGTTAAGTCTATTATTGTTGACTCAAGCCCTATAGTTGTGTTTCCCCCATCCAGAATGAATAGTTCTGAGAAATCTTCTTGAACATGAATTGCTTGTGTTGAACTTATTCTTCCTGAAGGATTAGCGCTTGGTGCAGCAAGTAGACCTTTAAACTTAGTAAGGAGATCAAGGGCTACGGGATGATGAGGCACTCGAATAGCAAGAGACTCAAGACCTGCGCTTGCAAGAAGCGAGATTCGAGAAGTAGGCACACGAGGAAGGACAAGGGTTAGAGGACCTGGCCAAAAAGCTCGAGATAATATTTCCGCTATATCATTCCAAACAACGTGATCTTTAAAGGTTTCTTGAGAAGATCCATGAATAATAAGGGGGTTAAAGGTAGGACGTTTTTTTGCTTCAAAAATACGTGCAATAGCGAGATCAGATGTTGCATCCCCCGCAAGACCATACACTGTTTCTGTAGGTAAACCAATGAGCTCACCTTTCTGTAGCTTATGTATGGCTTCTTGGTAATTTTCTTGGGTAGGATAGACAATCATGGCTTCTGTCCAAAAACAATAAATCCTTTGTTCTCTAAATTAGCTTTTCCATAAAGAAAAGGAGTTCCATCTAAGTTACGGACTATGCCACCAGCCGCTTCTACAAGGGCGTGTCCTGCAGCAGTATCCCATTCGCCACACGTTTCATATCTTAGATAGAGATCAGCGCGCCCCGATGCAATATAACAAAACTTAATAGCACTTCGAATTCTCAAAATTTCGTTGATAGGGTATGATTTTAGTAAAAAGTCTTCTTGTTTTTTAAATTTTTTTCCGTAGCCACCTAACAGTAGTGTTAATCCCTCATGAGGATAGGTTCGCGTTCGAAGAAGACAAAGCTTCTCTTTCGACTGGCACCAAGCTTTTCCATTATATCCATAATAACTTTCACCAGCAAGCGGAAGATAAATAAGACCAAATATTGGGTGATTATTTTTCATGAGAGCAATGTTGATACAAAACTCACCAGTTTTTTGAATGAATCCCTTTGTTCCATCTAGGGGATCGATAAGCCAGTAATAAGGACTCTTAATGTTCCATGACGCCTCGTCTTCTTCAGAAACCACAGGAATATAGGGTGCTATTTTTTCAAGCCCTTCTTTTAAAAGGCTGTGGCTCTTATAATCTGCATTCGTGACTGGAGATCCATCAATTTTCTCAAACACTTCCACTTTTTCGTTGTATATTTGACAAAGATGATTTCCCGCAAGTTCGGCTAGAGCCGTTAATTTAGGAATCCATAAATCAAAATCGGTTAACATTCCATTCATGGAAAAGAGTATGAAGATTTTCAGCTAAAAAGGGAAGGAATATTTGATAAGTTCGTTTCATTCTTTTTCGATTGTTTAATCTTAAATTTACTTTTTTTCACTAATCTTTCAATATTCACAAACAGAAAGGGATTATTATGGAAAACAAAAGAAAAGTCATCGATTGTAGATGATTTCCAAGTGAAACAAAGTGTTCTCTTGCTGTTTCAGGAAGTGAGGAAGAGGTCGTAAAAGTTGCAACCGAACATGCCATAAGTTGTCACAAAGAAAAAAACACCCCCGAACTCCAAAGTGAAATACGAAAATGCTTAAAAGATGCAAAGGATTAAAGGAAAAGGGGCTTATCGTGGTTTCCACGTGTCTCCAACCTTAACATATGACTTTTTCACAGCGGCCCAGGCAACCTTATGGGCCGTTTCTTCTCTTGATTCCTTTGTGGCTCTTTTTGCGGGGTCCTTATATTCAGTCCATGCGTGGTTAAAAGCCTCCAAATAGATTTTTTGGGCATGATCAGGAAGGTTATTTCGAACTTTGTCTGGTAAGTCAGACACTTTATTGTATGGCATATATCTCCTCATCATTTAGATTAAATCCTACATATAGTATATATTTATTCAAATACTATTCAAGCTCATCTCATTTTAAAACTATGAAATATTAAATCGGACTTGTCGTTTCGTCCACTTTAAGGTATTACAGCTCTCTATCAAAACAGGAGTAGAGGATGGTTTACAAACGTATCATGCTCTTTGGTCTTCCTGGATCGGGAAAGACGACATTTGCTACCCACTTATCACGTAGCTTGAACCTGCCTCTTTATCACTTGGATAAGCATTTTTTTGTTGAAAATTGGATAGAAAGAGACAAAGAGGATTTCCTAAATATTCAGCGCAACATTGTAACACAAGATAGGTGGATTATTGATGGGAATGCGCTCGCTTCTCTCGAATTACGTTACAGTAGGGCAGATCTTGTCCTTTTTTTCTGCCTCCCTCGCTCCATTTGTTTAGGGAGACTTTTTAAGAGACGTTTCTTTAAGGATCTATCGATAGATGATCGTGGACCTGGATGCCCCGAGCGTTTACGTTTTCCCCTTGTTAAATATATGTGGACCTTTGATCGTCGTGTATTGCCTATACTTGAGCGTCTTCGGAAAACTTATCCCCGTACCCCTTTTTACAAAATTAAATTTCCTCAGGATTTGAATCATATTTTTAAGCTTTAGGAAGCATAGCAACAAGCCTTATAGGAGCTTCAGTTGCTTCTTTGACTTTTATAGGAAGAGCTAAGGTATATGGTCCCTTAGGAGGGAGCAGATGGGCATTTGCAACATTCTCTACAATGTACTTACCTGAACTAAGCATGAGCTGATGCACAGGGTAGCCACTTTCTGGTCGGTCGGGAGATAAAGTGTCAATTCCTAATCCCTTTATGCCACGCTCAAGAAGGAGTTCAGCAGCTTCTTGAGAAACACAGGGAAAATGGTAATTATTTCGGTAAGCCTCTGGATTTTTCCAAAAACGACCCCAACCTGTATGTACGATGATAAAGGAGGACTCCTCAATTTTCCCATGTCTTTCTTCGAAATCTAAAATGTCCTTAGATGACAGAGAAAAAGTATCGTGAGACTTGTCTGAAACATCAAGCAGTACACACGGCGCAATGAGGTCCTTTAAGGACAGTTCATCAATCGTTAATCCCCCCTGAATACAATGAGAGGGAGCATCTATATGGGTTCCAATACCTGCTTCTAAACTCATGGAGTGGGTACGAAACCGAGTTCCACTATTCTCTCCGTAGTCCTTCATAATCTCCATTTGAAAGCCACAAGATCCATTCCAACTTGGAGCGTCAGAACAAAGAACGTGTGTAAGATCAACAAAACGCCAGTTGGTAAGCACGTATCTAGCTATTTTAAAAAATAGACTTCAGGTTCTCCGATAACATGAGCTTCTTTCATTTTATTCACTGTGTCAAAAGATGCTATAAATGCTTTAGCTCTTTCTATATCTTCTACTTCAAATATTAATGTTAAATCATTTGGCTTTTCATAATGGTGAAGAAGGTGCAATTCTTTTAAACCTGCGCGCTCACGTGAAGAAAGGTGTCCGTCATAGATGGCTTTCCAGGTTGAAAAGTCATCAACGGTATGACGAACAATCAGATATGATTTTGACATATTAGCCCCCTTTTATAATTCCATTTAGAATAGCACAATTAATAAAAAATACAAAAAGGCGCACGCTTTTAAAACTTAAGTTTTTATGGGCGGCTCGATAAGGCGTATATATAGTTCTTTAAGCTGAGCTGCCATAGCAGGAGCAGGGGCCCCCACAAGGAGATCTTCTGCCTTTTGATTCATGGGGAAAGCAACGATTTCTCTTAAATTGGGTTCATCAGCTAAGAGCATAACGATTCGGTCAATTCCGGGTGCAGCGCCACCATGGGGGGGGGCACCATAGCAAAAAGCACTTAGCATCCCTGCAAATTTTTTTTCCACTTCTTCTACTGTGTAACCAGCTAGGGTAAAGGCCTTAATCATAATTTCCGGGAGGTGATTCCGAATGCCACCGCTACAGAGCTCAAACCCATTACACACAATATCATATTGATAAGCAATAATGGTAAGAGGGTCTTGAGTTTCAAGGGCCTTAAGACCTCCCTGAGGCATGCAAAAAGGATTATGAGAAAATTGAATCTTGTTTTGGTCTTCATCAAATTCGTACATAGGAAAATCAACAATAAAACAAAAGCGAAAGGCGTCTTTCTCGAGAAGGTTTAACTCCTCTCCAAGACGTGTCCGAGCATGACCCGCTAGTTTCTCTGCGGCTTTAGGTTTATCACAGGCAAAAAAGAGGGCATCTCCACTTTTTACGCCAGTAAGGAGTTGGAGTTGATTAAGACGGTCATTATCAAGTAATTTGGCGATGGGTCCTTTTGTAGTATCTTGATCAAAGATAATGTAGCCTAGACCTGCGGCGCCCTGCTCACGGGCCCACTCATTCATCTTATCAAAAAAACTCCGAGGGTGAGATGCAACGCCTGGCGCGGGAATGGCTCTTACAACAGCCCCATTTTCTATTGCTTTAGCAAAGATACTAAAGTCTGAACCACGAAACATTTCAGTAACGTCACTAATGATAAGAGGATTTCGTAAGTCTGGTTTATCCGATCCATATTTCAACAAGGCTTCAGCATAAGGAATGCGAGGAAAGGGAAGGGGAGTAACAGCTTTAGCCTTCCCAAATTCTACGAAAACTTCATGAAGGACAGGCTCAATGGCATTAAATACATCCTCTTGAGTGACAAAAGACATTTCAAAGTCAAGTTGGTAGAATTCACCTGGCGAACGGTCAGCTCTTGCATCTTCATCCCGGAAACAGGGCGCTATTTGGAAGTATTTGTCAAACCCTGCCACCATAAGAAGTTGCTTATATTGCTGAGGAGCTTGGGGAAGAGCATAAAAACGGCCAGGATGTAAGCGACTGGGGACTAAGTAATCGCGAGCTCCCTCCGGTGAACTTGCAGTCAGGATCGGCGTTTGAATTTCTAAGAAACCTTGATCAATCATTTTTTTACGCAAAGCTGCTATAACTTGGCTGCGGAGAATGATGTTTTCGTGCATCTTTTCGCGTCTTAAGTCTAAAAAACGATACTTAAGCCGCGTTTCTTCAGGGAAATCAGCATTGCTGTTCACTTGCAGCGGCAAAAGGTCAGCTTCTGACTGAATAATGAGCTCAGTAAGAGCTACCTCAATTTGACCCGTCTTCATGAGGGAATTAACTGTATTTTCCGTTCTCTGAATTACGTTTCCTGAAATTGTAATAACACTTTCAAGTTTTGCATCTTCAACTTCTTTAAAATAAGGATTATCTGCATCGATGACACATTGAGTAATACCATAGTGATCGCGAAGATCAATGAACAAGAGCTGTCCGTGATCTCGTTTGCGGTGAATCCACCCTGAAAGACGAACAATTTTTCCTGCATCTTCAGGACGCAAATCCCCACATGTATGGGTGCGGTATAAATTAGACATAGATCAACTTTCAATTAGTAATTTTCTTTTCTTAGTCGTAAAGATTCTATGAGACTTGTCAAGACTTGCGTTCAATGCTAACGAAAAGCCATGACATTGATAACACAAACAAATGACCTCGTTTCCTTCTGTAAGCGTGCAGAAGCTTCGTCATATGTAACTATTGATACAGAGTTTGTCCGAGAGACAACCTATTGGCCCCAACTTTGTTTGATTCAAGTTGGGCTTGAGGATGAGGCAGTTGCTATCGATCCTTTAGCTGAAGAGATCGACCTCACATCTTTTTTTGATTTACTTCAAAACACTCAGTTCACCAAAGTCTTTCATTCAGGGCGTCAGGATGTTGAGATTTTTTATCATCTCACAGGAAAGATACCTGAACCTGTTTTTGATACTCAAATAGCTGCTATGGTATGCGGCTTTGGTGAGTCTGTGGGGTATGATGTTCTTGTACAAAAATATGCAAAGATTTCAATTGATAAATCATCTCGATATACTCATTGGGCTCAACGTCCTCTGACAGAAAAGCAGCTTACATATGCCCTTGGTGATGTTATTCATTTACGTATTATTTATGAAAAATTATACAAAAAGATTATGGAAGAGGATCGTTTTCATTGGCTTTATGACGAGCTCGCTGTGCTTAAAGACCCCGCTACTTATGCTGTTGATCCTTATGCTGTATGGCAGAAAATTCGTGTTCGTTCACCGAAGCCTCGAATGCTTGCAATTCTAAGAGAGCTCGCGGCCTGGCGAGAACTCACAGCTCAACAGCGAAATGTTCCGCGCGTCCGCGTGATGCGGGACGAAACTATGCTCGAACTTGCGGCAGCATCTCCCCAAACTCTACAAGAATTAAAGAGGATGCGAGGGCTTTCGCTTTCATTTATTGACGGAAAGGAGGGAAAAATTATTCTACAGTTGGTTCAAAAAGCTCAATCTTTGCCTCTTGAAGGTTGCCCTCAGGTCAAAAGAGAGGGAGCATCGCCCCCAGGAGCTTCTGCACTTGCTGAGATGCTTCGGTTGCTTTTAAAAATAAAGGCAGAAAAATATCATGTTGCTCAGAAACTCATTGCAACAACCTCAGATCTTGAAGAAATTGCCCGCTCTTCTCATCCTAATACACCAGCTCTTGAAGGATGGCGACGTGAGGTTTTTGGTAACGCTGCATTGGCTTTAAAAGAAGGAAAAGTAGCCATTGGAATTAAAAATCACAGGATATCACTGATTCCTTTGGATTAAGGTTAGAAAATTAAGACGTGTCGATTGCAGTCTTTAAACCTAGGATTTTACCAACTCGTTTTAGTCGCTTATTAACTTCGAACCCTTCAAAGTCTTCAAACGTATTTGGAAGAGAGAGTCCTAAAATATCGTTTTTCACTCCGAGTTTAGTTTGTTTAAGAATTTCAGTGGTTCCTCCTGACAGGACATAGGCGAGATCAAGAAGGAGTCCTATAAGGCGGGCTTGTGTCTGTCCCTCCTTATCAAGGAGGGCGATAGCTGCTTCTTCAGATTTAGACAGTTCCTTCCCACCATAGCGTGTAAAGATAGCATAAGCTAGAAAAGAACGATCTGAATGGGAAATGCCTACATAAGGAATGGAGAGAGCTCTAAAAAATCCAATTCTATCATCAAAATTGTGGTGGTCCATCCAACACATATCACTTAAGAGACATGAGGCAAGACGCAACCTGTTAAGTTGCTGATTCTTCTCAGTAAAAAGAATGTTCATCCAATTATAGGCAACTTCTGCGAAATCAGGGCATCGACTATTACGAATATTAAAATGACTACAGCCTTCAATGAGTGGGTCTTCCTTTTGTTCTTTTGGAGATATGAGGCTGTAAAGATATCCTTCTCGGAGCCCGTAAGAACTAAAGATAATCTCGGACGGTAAAATATATTGGATTAATTCATGTAAAACGAGGGAGGCAAGAGGAAGTGTTTGTTTGCGTTCAGCTGTTGTCCGTGACCACTTTTCAAGTTGTGAGGGAGAAGCTTTCATGATTTTTCGACACAATTTTAAAGCTTCTTCGGGACTAAGACGATATCCAAGCGATATGGGAATGGGGTATCTCACCTTTTCCATATGATAGTTTGCAAGTGTACGCCAAGCTCCTCCAACGAGATAGATAGGTTGATTGGGCGCTATCCAAGAAAGGGAGTTGAGAGCTGATTGAATAACCTCATGAATATCCTTTTGGTTGATAAGGGCAAGGGGGCCTAAGGGAAAACTTGTTTTTTCCTTAGGTTCACCCTTATCAATATGAACGAGCTCTAAGCTTCCACCGCCCAAATCACCCATTAAACCGTGCGCTTCTGGAAACGCAGAAATAACACCATAAGCTGAATAGAGGGCTTCCTCAGGTCCAGACAAAATCCTAACAGAAGTTTCACATAGAGTTTCAAGGGATTTTACAAGGGCAAGACCGTCTTGAGCTTCCCGCATAGCTGCTGTTCCCAAAAGAGCTAAGTACTCTACCTTCATCTCTCGTACGAGCGAAACAAAACGACCCACATTTGATTCGGTAAGCTTGCGGCCTGCTGGAAATAAAATTCCAGAGTTATTTAAATTCTGTCCGAGGTTTGTGATAACTTTTTCACGGTGAATGGGCAAAAGGGAACGTCCGAAATCTGCGTAAATAACGAGCTGAAGAGAACGCGAACCAATGTCAATAATGGAAACACGATCACCTTTTCTTGGGTGAGATATCACTTGTCATTGCCTCCTAAAGTTAGCTTAGGAATTCCATCATATGTGGCATGCCCTCTACCTGAAAGGCTGGGATGCTTCATGAAGTACTCATGAGCACTAAAACCTTTGCCTGGCTCCCCGAAGGGTTGATATGTTCCGTCTTCTTCAAGACGCCAACTTTGAGCGAAATCCTTAAGGTAGGCTACCATGATTTGGTTAAGAATTTGTTCCTTCACCGTTTGATTTTCTACAGGAACAAAAGTTTCAAAGCGCCAATCTAAATTACGGGGCATCCAATCTGCTGAAGAAATGAATACCTTTGCATGAGGGGAGGGAAGGAGATGCCCATTTCCAAAACAAATAATACGAGAATGCTCAAGAAAACGGCCAACAACACTTTTTACACGAATATTCTGAGAGAGTCCCCTAACACCTGGTCGCAGACAACAAATTCCACGAATAATAAGATCAATAGAAACACCTGCATTTGAAGCTTCGTAAAGTAATTTTATGATCTTATGGTCTGCGAGCGAATTTATTTTAACCCATAAAGACGCAGGATCACCTTTTTTAGCATACAGAATTTCTTCTTTGATGAGATCCTCAATCTTATCTCTCATCGTAATAGGCGCATAGGAAAGTTTCTTTAATTTTTTAGGATGGGCATAACCCGTAAGATAGTTAAAAACTTTTGAAGTTTCTTCTCCCATCTGGGGATCGGCAGTAAAGAGAGAAAGGTCATCATAAATGCGAGCTGTAACAGGGTGGTAGTTACCTGTCCCTAAGTGGGTATAAATTTGAAGCCCTCTCTCTTCCCGGCGTGCCACGAGAGAAATTTTACCGTGGGTTTTATAGCCTAAAATTCCATAAAGAACCATAACCCCAGCATGCTCTAGATCTTGTGCCCATTGAAGATTGGCTTGCTCATCAAAACGAGCTTTGATCTCCACAACGACTGTGACACTTTTTCCATTTTCAGCAGCTTCACAGAGGGCTGCAATAATAGGTGAATTATTGGAGGTTCGATAAAGAGTTTGTTTGATGGAAACAACCTGTTGATCTCTGGCTGCGTGTTTAAGAAATTCCACCACCACATCAAAACTTTCATAAGGATGATGGACAAGAAGATCCTTATGAGCAATAGCAGCAAAAATATTACCTCCAAACTCTCGTATCCGTTCAGGATAGCGTTCGTTATAAGGAATAAAACGTAATTCAGGACGAGGGGAGGCAACAATTTCTTCAAGGTCATGAAGACCAAGAATGCCATCAATGACCATAACGTCTCCGAGTTCAAGATCTAGATTATCTCCAACAAATTTACGGAGCTTAAGGGGCATATTCCCATCAATTTCAAGTCGAATAACAGCTCCTCTTTTCCGCTGTTTAAGAGCAACCTCAAAATACTGAACAAAATCTTCAGATTCATCATGAAATTCAATTTCACTATCTCGTAAGACGCGAAAACATCCATGAGAATGTACACGAAAACCAGGGAAAAGACTGTTAATATGGGAAATAATAACGTCTTCAGCTAAAATAAAACGCTGTGTTTTTCCTGGAAGTTGAATAAAACGAGGGATCTGGGAAGGAATTGGAATCAGAGCCTTCATTTCTTTATCGTGCTTACTCAAGAGCTCTAAGGCAATAGCGAGCCCCATGTTGGGAATGAAAGGAAAAGGATGAGCTGGATCCACGGAAAGAGGGGTTAAGACAGGAAGTAAATTACGAATAAAATAGCTCTTTAGCCATTTTTCATCCGACTTGGAAAGCTCTTTAGAATTAACAATGAAAAAGTTGTGCCCTTTTAGTTCTTTTGCTAACTTTTTAACTTGAACTTGTTGATTTTGCATCAATTTTAAGGAGCGGTCGCGAATCAAGACCAAGAGATCTTGAAGCGGAATTTCATTGTTGCCAACCACATCAATTCCGGCGATGAGCTGATTTTTAAGGCCGGCTACACGTACCATATAAAACTCATCTAAATTTTTTGCTGAAATAGCTACAAAGTTAAGACGCTCTAAAAGGGGAACAGATTCGATGTAGGATTGAGCAAGCACGCGTTCATTAAAAGCAAGCCATGAAAGCTCACGATCAAAATACAAAAGTTCCGGCTCAGCTTGCTTCACGGTCTTCCCTCCGCTTGGCGGATGTTATACTCCCCCATTCGTAGTATGCCTGAAAAATAAGCTAAACGCCAAAGATTTTGATCGAACGAAAAGCTAACCTGCTTTCTGGTAAGAGGAATATTGCTTAAGCAATTGGGGAAAGTCCTGCCAATCCTCGAAACATGCAATAGCTCCTTTTTCTTTCAATTTTTTGGCCATTTCTTCTCGATTGTCAGCAAAACCCAAATAGCCAAAAGTCGTGATACCTGCCCCTACAGCTGAGCATACACCTGAAATACTATCCTCTACGGCATAGCAATAGTCAGATGTTGTATCTAATTGTTCCATTGTTCGATTATAAACGTCAGGTTTAGGTTTTTGAACATCACCTGCCTCGAAAAAGCCAGTGCCGAAAAAGCGTGCCAAGTGCTCTCCTTTCCCATTTGTTGCATTTCGCATAGCTGTCAAGCCGCGTTGAATAGGGTTATTCGAAACAAAAGCAAATTTATATCCTTCCCTTTGGAGGATTTCCAAGCTTTCCAAAAGATGAGGAGCCATTTCAACCTTTGTTTCTTTCAGCATTTGTAAAACATGCCACTCTCTATTTTTATAGAGGATTGGATACTCAATCAAAATACCGAAATACTCGGACAAGTTGGCACATAAGGTTTCACGTGCTTGCCCATGAAAATGTTGCTTAAATTCCTCATAGGTAAGGTCGCGCCCAATTTTATCCGCATACAATTCATTAAAACGCTTAATGAGAGAGGGAACGGCTAAGTGTTCCGTTGCCATTTGGCAATTATCAAAGTCTAAAAGAAGCCAGTTTTGTGTCATGAGTTGAAGTCCTTCCTGTATGTATGAAAAGTATCTATAAGGGTTGCCACTCTTTTAGCTTGTTTAACATCATCATAGCTTTCTTCAATACCACAATTCCATATAGGTCCCGGCCAGGCTTTGTCTTTATCATACCTTGCTACGATATGAATATGGAGCTGAGAAACAATGTTTCCAAGATTAGCAACATTAAGTTTTGTGGGATGAAAAAGATCACGCATCACATGACTAGAAAGGGCAATTTCTTTCATAAGAGTCTGTTGATCGGCTTGAGTTAAATCAATAACCTCCACGGCCAGCTCTCTTTGAGGAATGAGGAGGATCCAAGGAAAGGCAGCATTATGGTGAAGACGAATTTGAGAGAGTTCTAAAGTAAGAAGAAAAGTGGAATCACATTCGAGTCTAGAGTCTAGATACATAATAAGCTTTTACCGAGTGACAGTTAACGTCTTATCAAGACATATTGAATTAAAAAGAGGTTGTCTAGATAAATATCAAAGTAAAGCTCATGATGAGGTACTGATCTTCCTGGATAAATTAAAAAATAATTTTTACTTGCAGTTGCTTCTATGTATTTGGTATATATTTGTATGTATAAATTACTTTATTAGATTGAATTTAATATGTTTTTATTAAAAAAGTACTCTGTTTTTCTTTCTGTTGTAGCGTTAATCTTCCTTGCTGATCTTTGCCTTTATGAGCTGGTTGCTGTGGGTGCAGATGCAGATCATTCAAAAGTCGAGCTTGCTCTTAAATACCCTTTAACTACAGAAGGAGCGCTAGCCCTTAAAACAGATACCTTTGAGAGAAGAGATGAGACTCTCTTACAGGAGCTTGTAGATCGGTATGAAACCGAACAAGTTGTACTGTCCGCAGAAGAGTTGGAAGCCGTATCTATGGCGTTTAAGAGGTTAGCTAAATGCTATTCAGCAGATGAAAAATTTCGTCCTGATTTTAGCAGAGCAGCAGAATACTATCTAAAAGCTGAAAAACTCGGTGATTCAACAACAAGAGAAGCTTACTATGGCTTGCCTCAAAAAGTAGAAATTGTATGTCGGAGCAGCGCAAGAAAAGCGCATTTTGAAAAATTAATACCTATTTACTTCAACGATCCGCATATCAGAGATCCCGAATTTTATGTGGAATTGGCAAAGATGCTTTCAGCTAACGGGGCTTATTCTAATCTTTCTCTTGCTGCAGAGTGTTATCTAAAAGCAATAAGGCTTGGCAATCCAGTAGCGAGGGAAGCTTATTATGGATTGTTTGAAAAGGCAAATTGTCAAAGTCAAGTTAAAGAGCTGACAGAAATTTATTTGCGTGAAGCAGAAAAGCAAGATATAGATTTTTTAAAAAAAATAGTCCAACTACTTATAAAAGAATTTTCTTCCGACAATTCCGGGCGTATAGCACAATGCTATCTTAAGATTGCAGAACTGGGGGATCCGACAGGAAAGAGTGAATTTTATGGACTTCTTGAGAGATTCAATAAAATATTTACAAGTAATCGATCTAAGGCAGCAAAATATCTTTTTCCCATCTGCCTTCAAGAAGTAGGGAAGGATGAGCGTGTTAATCCCCTTCTTGAAAAGAATTATGGAGATGGTTATTTTTTAAATGGCGTTTTTTCTTATTATATCAAAAAAGGAGATGCTGCTTCTATTAAAGCCGCGTTTGGGCTCTATGATAAGTATAGAGTTATAGCTCAACTCGGTGAGTTTCATACTCAGCCTCTTACTGAACACTTATCCGTAAAAGTGGATGCAGGAGACTTAGAGGCTTGTCACCAAGCCATTGAGATGTTTCAGGATTTCAATAACTACGGCAAAGCTGCTCAATATTATGTCAAAGCCAGAGCTCTTGGTGATACACAGGCAAGAGAAGGGTTACATCAACTTTTAAAAAAGTTTGAAGAGAATGTGGGCAAGTTGCCTCATTGTGAGCTTCGGGACGTTGCATCATTTTGTGTTGAAGAAATAGACAAAGGGGATGAAGAACTTAAACCATTTCTTATGCGGAATTATCAATACCCAACCTTTTTAGCGGGCGTGTTTTCTTACTATATGAGAAAGGGGGATGGGCCTTCTGTAGAAAAAGCTCTTACGCTTTATAATATATATAAAGCTACAAGTAAGCTAGAGCCGTCTGACCTTAAGGAACTAAGAGAATATTTTATTCCAAAAGCAGATGGAGGTGATGTGGAGGCTTGCCGTAAGGTTATTGAAATGTCTAAGGGTTTTGGAAGGCAAGTTAGATATGATACGGCTATTGAATATTACATCAAAGCCATAAAGCTTGGCGATCCTGAAGCGAGAGAAGGCCTGCACAGGCTTGTTGAGAATGCTAGCCTTGAACTTTCAGAACAGACGTTTAGCAAAGCCATCGTACAATCGATCAATGAGCAAGCGGATGCCCAGTTATTTTTCTTATTAGGAAATGCTTATGCAAGAATGCGTTTTTACTTTGATCTTACAAGATCCGCTTCTTATTACTTTAAAGCCTTAGCTTTAGGTCATCCTCAGGTAAAAGAAGCTCTTAACGTTCCATTGAATAAGCTCAAAAAATTAGACCCCAAGGATCGGAAACAGTATGCGGATGAATTTGTCGCTAGTATATTTCCCCTTTATGCTAAAGAAGCAGAAAAAGACGAACAACTTTGTAAAGTTCTAGCTGATGAATATCTTTCAGGCACTCTAGTTGAGAAAGACATTGCGAAGGCTGTGAATTTATATATCCAAGGAGGGAGGCTCGCAGGGTTAACTCCACAAGCTATTCATTCTGATGTTGTCAGAAGCTTGCAGACTCAACCAGATGCTCCTGTCGTTTTGCAGAGCATTTATGAAGCGGAAGAGCGAAAGCCGAATGCAGATTCTTTGGGATCCATGTTATTAGCAGAGCTCTATCTAGCTAGATATGGGGATGAAGTGCGACCGAATCGTACCAAAGCTGAATCCTACTACAAGAAAGCTGAAGTAAAGGGGGATGCGACATTTCATATGGCATTTGCGAGGATGTACGCAAAAAAGCATAGTTATTTTGATAGAACAATTGATGTTCCCAAAGCTGCAGAACATTATTTGAAAGCAGAAACTTTAGGCCATCCAGAGGCCCGTCGAGAGCTTTATAACTTAGGAAGTGTTTTACATGGATTGAAAGGGAAGGAAGAAAAGAGTTATCAGTTTAAGGCCTTCGCTGATATTTGCAAACGCGAAGCTGAAAGGGATCCCTCCTTTTATATAGTTTTGGGAAATATGTATGTAAACAGCTTGCTTTATAGAGACTATGAACACGCAGCAGAATATTTTCTTCAGGCAGAAAACTTAGGCGTGGCAACAGCAAGAGAAAATTTTCTTGGGCTTGTTACTACACTAAAGGATCTTCCAGAACCTGAAAGAAAAGTCCAAGCTCAAAAACTTAGCCAGATCTGTAAAAAAAATGCTGAAAGAGGGGGGATACAACCCTTTAGTATCCGAGCAGAGCTCTCCGAAATGGGGGGTGATGACGGTAAAGCAATGGAGTACTACCTTAAGGCGGCTCATCAGGGAGATACACAAGCTTATAAAAAGGCGTGGGATTATTATTGTGCGGTGAGCTCCTCTTCCGACGCACCCATGCGTCTGTCAGCGTGTATAGAGGGGATCGAAACAGAAGAAGACAATCGTAATCCTCATGCTGCTTATTTGAGAGGAACTTTGCTTTTTAACGATTTTATAGGGCAGATGGAATGCTATACGAATGCTGCAAAATGGGGCCATCCAGATGCGTGGAGTGCAGCTGGTAATTGTTACGTTGAGACCGTGAAGAGAGCTGGAATTTCTAGAGGACAGCTTAAAATGGCTTTTTCCTCCCTTCTAGCCCACTATCTTCAATGCGCAAAGCACGGGGATGAGACACTTTTTCTCAACATTGCCGACATGTATGAAAGAGAAATTGGTGATGATCCTGATAGGGGAAACCTTGCTGA
The DNA here is from genome assembly GCA_019752515.1 of Alphaproteobacteria bacterium. GTDB lineage: Bacteria > Pseudomonadota > Alphaproteobacteria > UBA9655 > UBA9655 > UBA9655. Next base: position 20,084 of record JAIEMB010000031.1, read on the forward strand.
GTGGTACGGGAAAGAAGTGGCTCGTTTAAGTCGGTTGGCAGCAACAGGTGATGAAAATGTATACCAGGCAGTTTTAAAACTGAGGGAGGATTTAAAAGCGAAACCGTTTACTCCAGAGCAAAAATTAAGGGTTTTTAAGCCTCTTTTCGAATTAGAACTTCAAAATGCAAAAGAAAATATACGTTCTGCACAAGTTAATGTAGGCGGTGCGTATATATCGGGATGTGGGGTTGTAAGAGATGTGGAGCAAGCTGCTTTTTGGTTTTTAAAAGCAAAGTCAAAAATATTTTATAGGTTATATGATTTTTCCAAGAATAATCCAGATGAGCTTAAAAAACTCTTTCCTCTCTATCTAGCAGAGGCAGAAAAAGGAGATTACCATGCTCAATATCTTATTGGAAAAATGTATTTCAAACATCGTGGTATTGAAAAAAATGTTGGAGAAGCCCGCAAATGGTTTACAAAAGCTTTAGGAAAACTAGATAAAGCAGCCTATAGGCTAGGTCAGCTTTATGAATTGGGAGATCAAAATACTGAACCCAATTTAGAGCGTGCTTTCGATTATTATAAAAAAAGTAAATCCAAAAAATGTATTGCAAAATATATTAAGAGAAGTGCTGATGTTGACTGTAACTGTGATAGAAAATTCGATTATACTGGCATTAACGTAGCCTTTTCGGAATTTTATAAACTTTTTACTCAATCCTCCATTCTTTCTCATTCAGCTCAATCTGACCTCGTAAAGGGCTCACCTCTAGGCAAGACGCTGGCAGAAATTGAGGAAGCCGCAGCTGATCTTTCAAAGATTGTACGAGAAGATTTGAAAAAAAAGAGGGTTGGCTTTTTAATGACTGCAGTTGCCGCCAATCAAACTATTCCTAAATTTATAGAGACGTTCGAAGTTGATGGCATGACTTATGTTTCAGTCGGCAAAGATAATTGTGAGCTCGCAGAAAGGATAAGACTTGCCTTAAGTCAGTTCAAAAAAATTGAAAAGGACGTGGATCAGACTTTCCAAGACTGTAGCCTTGCTATTTGTAACAATTCTCCAAAATTAATGACACTTGCTGCTTTAGCTATTGAAGACAAAAAGTCCCAACAGAAATATGTCCATTTATCCAAAGCTCAAGAAAAATTGGATCATGAAAAGAGAAGACTAATGGCTTACGGAGCCGCGTGCAAAGAACTTAAAAACTTCTTAAATTCAAGCGCTCATCGTAATGCAGATTTTTTTGATGACAAAGAATTTGGCTTCCTAAAATAGCCCATTCTATAGAGCAGGGTTTTCCTAAGCTAAAAAATTTGATATAATCACGCTATGAAAACACTTTATATTATTCGTCATGCTCATGCAGAGCCGCGTGGTACGAGTCTCTCAGACTTTGATCGTCCTTTAGATGAGAGGGGGAGGGAGGAGTCGTCGTTAGTTGCTGATTATATAAGTCAAAAAGGGATACAATTTGACCTTGTTATGTGTTCTGCAGCTTTAAGAACCCAAGAAACACTTGAGCCATTGCGCTCCGTTATAGGAACGCGCGAGGTCCAAATATCACAAAGCTTTTACAACGCATCCGAAGATAAGATTCTTACCCAAGTTCAACATATTGCTGAGAGGATGAATACGGTTTTGTATGTGGGTCATAACCCAGGGGTTGCATTTGCTATTTTGAAATTCGCTGTCGTATTTCCTGAGTTCTTGCTGGAAGGTGTTAAGCCCGCAACTCTTGTTGGTTTTCGTTTTTCTGTGCAAGCGTGGGGAGATGTAAGATGGCGCGAAGGAGAAATTATTGAGACCTATCAGCCTCCTCTTTCTGCTTCAGAAGCTCCCGGACCAAAGGAATCGTGATACTTCTGTTTTGAGTTAAGGCATATACATTTAAATCTTTAACCCATTTTCGAGCACTTTCAAAAGATCGAACCATATGTTTTAAAAGAAAAGTAATCACAGATTCATCCACCTTGAGTTGCAAATCGTGAAAGAGTTTTTGGAAAACATAGCTAAGAAGTTTTTCATCGGGGTCGTGAATTTTTATAGCAGGGATGGCATTAAGGCGGGACTGTAGGTCAGGTAAATGGCTTTTCCAGCGCGCGGGAGGTGTTCGAGAGAGAATAAGCAATCCTCCGTTGCTAAGGGCAATATGGTTATAGAAATGAAATAATTTCTCGTCTCTCTCTATAAGTTGAGCATCCTCTAGAATAATATGGCGTGGACCTTTCAATAAGCTAACTAAATCTATTTGATTGAACTCCTCGCTTGTTAATCGCACGGCTTGAGTCTGGGCATGCCATATATGAGAAAGATGGGTCTTTCCACATCCTTGTTCTCCATAAATTGCAAGGCAAATGCCAGTCCAATTGGGCCAGCGTAGCACCCATCGATAAGCTTCCTCATTGGCGCTTGAGACAATAAAGTTCCGAGCTTCAAAAGTAGGGGATACGCTAAAGGGGAGAATGAGCTGTTTCACGGCGTTTTTTTGTCGATGGAGGTGTTGGTCCAAGGTAATAGGAGCTTTTGAGGTAAAGTTTAAGAGCATGGCGAACAAGAACGCCTATGGCCGCAGCTACGGGAAGAGCAAATAAAATCCCGACAAACCCGTATAAAACGCCCCCTGCTAAAAGAGCAAAAATAATCCATACGGGATGAAGTCCTATACGGTCTCCAACAAAATAAGGAACTAAGAAATAGCCCTCCAAGGTTTGTCCTAGAGCAAAAATTCCTGCTACAACTCCCACTGAATGCCAGTCTGTAAATTGTGAAAGTGCTATACCAATGCTCAACATAAAGCCTAGAAGAGCCCCAACATAGGGGATGAAAGCCATAATACCAATCACAACACCTACGACAAGACTGAAATCTAATCCTACGAAAGTTAAGGCAACTGAATAATATACCCCCACCATAAGGCATACGAGAGCTTGTCCTTTTGCAAACCCTCCAATGGTTCGATTTATTTCGGAAAAAAGATCTCTTAAAGTAGGCTCATACGGGCGAGGAAACCAGCTATCTATTGCGTTTATGATCTTAGGCCAGTCTCTCAAACAATAAAATGCAACAATAGGTGTAATAACGATCAATGAAATAAGATTAGCAAGGGCAAGGCCGTTCGTTAGAATACCCGCTAAAACACGAATTCCCCAACTGATAACATCACCCATATAAGTGCTTGCAAGGCTACGGAGACGTTCAATGTCTTGAGGTTGAACGACGCTAGAAGCTTCATCTAAGATCGGTTTGAGTGCGACCATAATGCGTTCCCCATATTGAGGTACGCGAGAAGCCAAACGTAAAAGTTCGGCTTGGATGAATGGAATAGCAATAAAAAGTAAAAGTCCAATTAAAAAAAAGAAACTTAAGATCATGAATCCCGTACCATAATCCCTTGCAATTCCCCATCTTTCCAAACGCCTAACGGCAGGATTCATTGCATAAGCGACGAGGAGTCCTGTCATAAAAGGCATAAGGATACCTCTTAAAAAGTAAAGAGATGCTATAAAAGCAACACCTAACCCTATCCACAACCAAGTTTGACGTTCATTAATCACAGAATTGAAGAATCCATTTTGTTTAAATGCTTAAGGCCTAGTCTAACATAGCTTGCCCCAGAAAGCACAGTCGTTAATGCAACGAGGTAACCAAAATATTGACTTAAGCCAGGAATTTCTAAGTGTAATTCACCTTGTCCGAGAACAAAGAGTGCATATACAAGTTGTATAACAGTGTTAGCTTTACTAATCATTAGGGGCTTCATCTCAATGGTGCTTTTAAATAAGAAGAGAAGTAAGATGCCACCTATGATTAAAACGTCTCGGAAAATGACGAGGATAACTAACCACAGCTCAATTAGACCTGATTGACCTAGTGCAGCATAAACGCCCACAAGCAGGGCCTTATCTGCTATAGGATCAAGATAAGCACCTAGTGTCGTTCTTGACTTAAAAATGCGAGCTAAGAAACCGTCAAGGGCATCTGAAAGACCGGCTAGGGAGAACAAGACAAAGGCAGCCAATAGTTGATGAGATAATATAAGAGAAATAATCAAAGGAACGCTTAACAATCGTGCAAGACTTATGAGATTAGGTAGGTTCATAGTCGTCGTCATAGGATATACATCTTTAACATATAATAAGTTATTTTTCTTCAGCATCTTTTAAAGAAAGTAGCACGAGGTTACCTTCTTGGGAAAAAAATAATCCTTTTTGTGAAAGATGATTCTTCACTTGATGAATATCTCCTGTGTAAAGAAAATGTAGCTCAGCACGTTTAGGAGAAACCGTTGCGATAGTCAGTTTTTTTATTCCTGGATATGTCTCTAGAACTCTTTTGATCTGATACCATTGGGAAAGGGATTTGTATTGTGCTGTTACGTTTAAAGGACTTCCTTCCCTTTCTTGGTTTTGTGGAAGAGTTGAGGAAGAATATGTAGCCGAATTGAGCCATTCATGTAATTTATTACCATCGAAGTGAAAAGTCAGTGATGCTGTATAGCTTTTATCTGAAGTTTTCTCTTTATTAATAGAAATGCCTGTCACCATATTCTTGAGAGCCTCGGGTGAAGGTAGTGGTCCTGTTTTTTCAGGAAAATCCTCCTTTAAGAGCTTTTGAAAAGCAATTGTATGAGCTTGATCAAGAGCTTCCTCTCGAGCAGCTGCAGCTGAGTCGGCAGTAACAGATACAGTTACGTCTTTCACCGTTACGTTATCTGCGATTGCTTCGTTTATAAACAAAAAAACCGACAAAAAAATAAGATATCTCATTTTCTAACCCCTTAGATTATTTTTTTATCTTAAAAGGAGTGCGGCTAAAATTCCACTCTAAATAAGTCGATAGCCAAATGTTTCTTGATTTGATTGTTTTCAAGGATAACGCTAGAACATATTTAATAAGCTTGCTAATGTTCTTCAAAATATCCTAAGGCGATACCAGGAGCATTAAAATGATCGAAACACGCCTCCAAGAGCTTGGAATTGAATTACCCTTACCTTCTCAATCTCTGGCGAATTATCTTCCCTATATAAAAGTAGGGTCTCTTGTGTTTTTGTCAGGGCAGCTTCCTACCTGGAATGGAGCGATAAAATACACGGGGAAAATTGGCCGAGATTGGACAGTAGAGGAGGGGAGGGAAGCCGCTCGAATTTGTCTGTTTAATCTCCTTGCGCAGCTAAAGATAGCCTGCGAAGGTGATTTAAATCAGGTTTTGCGATGTGTGCGTTTAGGAGGATTTGTGAATTGTACCGATGATTTTACAGATCACGCAAAGGTCTTGAATGGAGCTTCTGATCTTATGATAGCTATTTTTGGTAAAAAAGGACACCATTCACGAGCGGCAGTGGGTGTTAATTCTCTTCCCTTAGGAGCTTCTGTCGAACTTGAAGCTATTTTTGAGGTGGAAAAACCATGAAAAAAAACTTACCTGTTGATGCATCTCGCCTTTGGTTATGGGGGACACATGCCTGCTGTTCAGCTCTCCAAAACCCTAAGAGACATTGTTTTCGTCTTGTAATGACCCAATCTGCTTTGAAAGAGCTTTCGCTTTCTAGAGAGAACTTGCCGTGCAAGGCAGAAGTTGTCGATTCAGCTGTTCTTAGTCGCCTCTTACCTCTCGGCGCTGTTCATCAGGGAATAGCTTTAGAGGTAGCTCCTTTATCTGAACTTCCTTTAGAAGGCTTACGTGACAAGAAGGAAGGCGTCCTTATTGTTTTAGATCAAGTGACCGATCCTCATAATGTAGGAGCTATTTTACGAACAGCAAGAGCTTTAGAAGCAATGGGTCTTATCATAACCGAACGTAATGCGCCGCCACTGAGTGGTGTTCTTGCAAAAGCAGCGTCAGGTGCCCTTGATCTTTTACCCATTTGGAAAGTAACAAACTTAGCACGTACCATGGATGAGCTTAAAGAATATGGATTTTGGACGGTAGGGCTTGCTGAGAGTGCGCCCCAGCTTCTTTCTAAGGAAGACATGCCAGCGAAGATTGCTCTTCTTATGGGAGCTGAAGGGGAGGGCCTTCGTCGTTTGACACAAGAAAAATGCGATTTCCTCGTCAAACTACCGACTGCGCCTGAATTTTCAACTTTAAATGTTTCTGTCGCTTTAGCTTTAGCTTTGTATGAGATCGTAAGGTAATCTATCAGATTTTATTTATTTTTGAGCTATCAGAATCTCGTCCAATTCTTACTTCTTTCGTCCAAGACAAAAACAACATGATCTACTTTTTTTTTGGCTTTTTTAATTGAGAAGTAGTTAAGTTTTCAGGTTGTTCTTTTTGAACAGCATCAATACGTTTTCTTGGTGAGTAGTTTGGATCAGTATAATCATCTATTGGATCTGTTGTATCCTCTAAATATGAATCTGAAAAAACAGGGCTAATTAAGACTAAGTTGAGGAACGCTACTGCGATCTGAAAACAATTTTTTAACATTTTAACTCTCCATTAACATTAAATTTTACTCAACACCAAAGGCTGCTCTTTCCGTTAGAAACTTTGAGTGCCTACAGGACTTTATAAAGATGCACTTAAAATGTGAAACGTTTTTTATGTGTTAATAAAAATAGAAATGGAAACCTAGAACGAATACTTCTAAAAGCATAAAAATAAGGATATCATTTTCCATAATATATATTATGCGGTAAATTGAAGGGATGTGAGCTTTTAATTCCCTGCTTTCACGAAGCTTTTGCTAATAGCTCTTCTCGTGAACATGTGAGCTATTTTTCCATCAATGAACACAGTGGACTGAAAAGGAAATTTAAAACGTCAGATTGACTCCATATCTTATCCGCTTTTTTCATCAGATAACTCTGCAGGAAGATCTGGTGTTTAGAAAGTGTTACGTGTATGCTGGCTGTAATGACTTTAAAGTAAATGAGGATTCATGTTTACGACACTTTTTCGGAAAGTTTTTGGTTCAGCTAATGATCGATATATAGCGAGCTTAGATAAAATTGTTGAGCAAATAAATGCTCTTGAAGATGGCATAGAAAAACTAAACGATGACGCATTGCGTAACAAAACTGAAGAATTTCGCTCTCGTTTACGTTCTGGAGCACGGCTAGATGATTTACTTCCTGAAGCGTTTGCTGTTGTTAGGGAAGCTTCAAAAAGAACTCTCGGCATGCGACATTTTGATGTCCAACTTAAAGGAGGTATCATCCTTCATCGAGGAATGATCACTGAAATGAAAACAGGTGAAGGTAAAACTCTTGTAGCAACTCTCCCTGTTTATCTCAATGCTCTTGAAGGTAAAGGGGTCCATGTTGTTACAGTTAACGATTACCTTGCTAAGCGTGACTCTCAATGGATGGGGGCTATTTACCGATTTTTAGGTTTAACCGTCGATTGTATTGTTCATGAACTCGATGATCTTGAACGTCAAATTGCTTATAGGTGTGATGTCACCTACGCTACAAATAACGAACTTGGATTTGATTATCTCCGTGATAACATGAAATTTCGATTAGAAGAAATGGTTCAACGTCCCTTTAACTATGGTATTGTGGATGAAGTAGATAGCATTCTCATAGATGAAGCTCGTACTCCTCTTATTATTTCGGGACCGGCTGAAGATTCTTCTGAACTTTATCTTCAAATTGATCAACTTATCCCATTACTTCTTCCAGAAGATTATGAAAAGGATGAAAAAGCGCGTGCTGTCACCCTCACAGAACAAGGCATGCAGCATATTGAGCAACTTCTTACAGAAGCAGGCTTTTTAGAAGGAAAAGCTCTTTATGATGTTGGAAATGTTCCTATAGTCCATCATGTGAACCAAGCCCTTAAAGCTCATAAGCTTTTTGCGCGCGATGTTGATTATATGGTGAAAGATGATAAAGTTATGATCATCGACGAGTTTACTGGCCGTATTATGGAAGGTAGACGTTATTCAGAAGGGCTTCATCAAGCTCTTGAAGCTAAAGAGCGTGTTGAAATACAACAAGAAAACCAAACGCTGGCCTCTATTACTTACCAAAACTATTTTCGTCTTTATTCTAAGCTTGCCGGTATGACGGGAACGGCTATGACTGAAGCCGCTGAATTTGCGGACATTTATAAACTTGAAGTTTTGGAAGTTCCCACAAATATGCCCGTTATTCGAAAAGATATGGATGATGAAGTCTACCGAACAGCGCGGGAAAAATATGAAGCCATTATTAAGTTAATTGAAGAATGTCGCGAACGTAAACAGCCCGTTCTTGTTGGAACTGTAAGTATCGAAAAATCTGAGCTTCTCTCATCCTTATTAAAACAAAAGAATATTCCTCACAATGTCCTCAACGCAAAATATCATGAGCAAGAGGCCAAAATCATAGCGGAAGCTGGAGTTCCGGGTGCAGTAACCATCGCAACAAATATGGCAGGTCGAGGAACTGACATTAAATTGGGCGGTAACGCTGAAATGCGCATTGAAGAGGAAACGGCCAATATTGCTGATACGGAGCAAGCCGCTATTCGCGTTCAAGAAATTGAAGCTGAAGTTATTCATAAAGGAGAAATTGCAAAAACTGCCGGGGGACTCTTTGTCATCGGTACGGAACGACACGAAAGTCGCCGTATTGATAACCAACTTCGAGGAAGATCTGGTCGTCAAGGAGACCCTGGAGCCTCCAAATTTTTTCTCTCCTTGGAAGATGATCTTATGCGTATTTTCGGTTCAGAACGACTCGACAGCTGGCTTCAAAAGTTAGGTCTTCAAGAAGGAGAAGCTATAATTCACCCTTGGATTAACCGAGCCTTAGAAAAAGCCCAGCAAAAAGTTGAAGCACGTAACTTTGATATTCGAAAGCAGCTCTTAAAATATGATGATGTCATGAATGATCAGCGAAAGGTCATCTATGAGCAGCGCCGTGAAATCATGGAAGTAAGTGATGTTCTAGAGTTCATCATTGCCATGCGAGAAGAAGTTATTGATGAATTGGTGAGCCAATTTATTCCAGAGAATGTTTATGCTGATCAATGGGAAACAAATGCTTTGCATGAAGAATGCCTTCGTATTTTTGGACTTAACCTACCTATAAAGGAATGGGCTGATGAGGAAGGCATTGCAGATGCAGAGATTAAAAGCCGCATTCAACAAGCTGTGGAGGAACTTATCCAACAGAAGGAAAATGCTTATGGTCCTGAAATGATGCGTCTCGCTGAAAAATCCCTTCTCTTACGCATTCTTGATCAACAGTGGAAAGATCATTTACTTACCTTAGATCATTTACGCCAGGGCATTAACCTTCGAGCTTATGCTCAACGTGATCCTCTGAATGAGTATAAGGGTGAAGCATTTGAGCTTTTTCAAGACATGCTTGCTCGCCTCCGCGAAGGGGTTACAAGTGTTCTTTGTCACCTTCAAATAGGCACATCTGATCCTGAGAAAGTTGTTGCTGATATATTTGAACCTGAATCTGACCAAGAAATGACACTCAATTACCATGAAGACCCTTATGATCCTGGTGAGGTTACGGATGAGCAACTTATCGGGCCTGAAGATTGGCACAAAACTCCACGTAATGCCCCCTGCCCTTGTGGTTCTGGAAAGCGTTATAAACAATGCCATGGACGGCTTGGAACAGATTCATAAGAACTGCGATTCTAATCTATTTAGGACCTGTATTCGGTTTAAAGGCCCCTAAAGGCGTTCTAGGTAGTCGTCCTTGAGGGTGAGATTGATGCGTAAATACTTTAGGCATAATATCCGTGCCCTTCCCTGATGCTCGTAAAGGTAGAAAGCTGGGATTTAATCTTCCATTCTCTCTATTTTCTGCTCCTTCGTCATTCGGTGCTGCTGGTGTACCAACCTTTGCTAACATTCCCTCAGTAAGCAGCGATGTGCTTGATATAGGCAAAAATGATGATTTTTTCTTCGGTAAATTTTTATCACTTATGGGCAATTCATCTTCTTGTAGCATAAACGGATCATGGTTTATTGTAGGATGAGCCTCTAATCTAAGTTGAATGGTAGTAAGGTTAGAAAGATACGACATATAACAAAGTTTGGTAGATAAGGAACACCTTCTATTTTTTGCAAATGAATAATTTTTCAATAAAGCTACCAGTTTTTGTGTAAGAATTTTCATTTCGGGTCTAAAGGCAGCATACTCTAAAGAGGGAGCCCTTTCTATAAGAGTGGTCGGCATTTCATCTTGTTCTAATGCGTTATCCATCAATTGTCTGAGATCGCCAGAGAAGAACGCCAATTGAGTTAATTCTTCGACCCCTGCATCAGAAACAGGAGTAACAAGGCTTGGACTCATTGCTAAATTTATCATTTTTTCTAACAACCTTCTCGCCTTCTCTTGAGCTTGAATTTTATCATCCTGCTGTCCTACAAGAGGTTCAAGCTCAATATGTTTGCGTGAAGAAAATGTATGTTCAGAAGATGAAACTATACCTTCATCATGCAAAGGGGATAATCTGGTTTTCTCGCTTTCACCAGTCAATGGGGGAGAAGAACTGACGGATAGATCGGAAAGTAATGGCACAACGTCATCACCATCTACCCTCCCCTCTCCTCTTACTGATCCAGGATCAGCTTCTGGTTCTTGTGCAGCTGCTGGAGGAGTAATAACGGTAGTTGCCTCACCCTCTATTGTTGAAGGTATGACGTCAGAACGAGGCACACTGGCTGAATCAAGGGTATTGGATATAGCCTCTTCAACGGAGTTTGGGGGCAATGTGCGTGCTTGATCATCATCTGCATTATGGGAAGTTGTTGATATTACCTTTTTATTTAGCCATTCTTGAAGGGCCACTACAGGCGCTGCTGGCCAGACGGGAGAAGCTGAAGAAGTACCTAATTTCTCTTTTATTGAAGTAACCATAGTAACTAAGTATTCTATAGTGCTTCTCAATGAATTTAAGTTGCAGATAGCTATTATATCTAAATGAGAAAAATCAAAATCCTCTAATACGTCTTTAAAATTGGATAAGCGTTGTCTTAGTAGATCCAGTCCCGAACGAAAAGCTCCGAGTTTAATTTGAAGAGTTGCGCCTTCAGCTTGAAGGGTTTCATATCGCAATTTATCTTCTTTCGTTTCACGTAGATACGTTTTAAGAAGAGAGTTATCCTTTCTTTGAATATATGTGAGTGTATTTTTAAAAAAAAATATTTGCGATAGTATAAAAGGAATAGATTTTTGTATGTAAGTATCTAATTTATAAAAATCCTCATCTTTGAACACAAAGTTGTCTAATATATTTTCTAATCTTTCCGTAGTAGAAAGAAGTTCTGCTGCTGAAGTCTTTAACACAATTTCTTTTGTCTTAGATACATTCTCAATTAATTGCGGTTTTTTAGACAAATATTCTTCTATCTTAAATTCAAGTAATTTGGAGGATACATAGGAGGATAAGCTTTTTATTTTTTTCATTTCTTTTAAGATTGTTGTGTCTAATCTTAGTTGATCAACCGCATTAAAATCAGATATAAATTGAGCCATTTTTTGCCGAAATATTTCTAACGCGCCTAGATATGTTTCTTCTTTTTGATCAAGACCGTTCTCCTCTTTTAGGATTTGTATCCCTAAATTTTTATTTATTTCATTTAGAGATGCGTTTATAAGGTTTAAGGTAAAATTTATAACATAAAAGGGTGATATTAAGGTCGGATTTGCTTCAATAGGACTAAGTGAAGCAACCTTCTGAATAAAACTATTTAGACCAGCGTTTAACGTAGATAATTCATTCATAAATGTTTCGACATTGTCTTTTATACTATCTATCTTTTGTATTGCGATAGGCTGCTTGATATGACTTGTAGGAGTCTCACTTTCTATTTCTTTCGGAGGAGCCCCGTCGGAGTCTTGAAAAAGAGTGGCAGAAACTGAAGTAGCCGCTTCTACGGGTGTTTGGGCTAATGCGTTGGATTGTGCCTCTGGAGATAGAACACCAGTTGTTAGTTTGCCTAATCGTTCCATTCTGGACAGATAATCTTCTACATTAAATTCAAGGACTTTTGGCGATATATGTAAGGATAGGTTGGTGGCTTTTCTCATTCTTTCTAATGTTTCCACATTTAATTTTTGTCGATCAACAGTACCAAAGAGAGAGATAAAGTGATCTAGTTTTTCTTTGAGAGTCTCTAGCTGTGTTAAAAACGTTCCTTCATTTTGCTCAGAATAAGTTGATTTATTAAGATCTGTTATTTCTAATGTTATGCTTGTTTTATCTAATAAAGTATTTATAAGATTTAAACAAAAGCTAATAATGAACAAAGGATTTCCTGATTTTGGATTTGATTCGATGGGATCAAGTGAAGATATTTTTTGAATTAAATTACCTAGGCTAGAGTTTAAGGTAGACAATGCATTTATGAATTTTTCGATTTTGCTTTTTGTAATATCTTTCTCTGGCTCTTCGGAAAGTTTTTCTATGTGGCTTGCCGCTTCAACCGGAGTGTTAGGCTCAGCAGATAGGGGAGAAATATGACTTTCTGTGAGATGAATAGCTTCTGTTAACACATGAGTTTGTTCAGAAACAGGTTGAAGCTCCCTCCCCTCTTCAGTTTGTATTGACCCTTCATAATCTGCTGGCTCAGGGGCTATTAGTGAAGCGCTCGTATCTAGAGAGCCTGGCTGCTGAATGTCTATTACAGGAGCTATAGCAATCGCATCCATTGGTTCAAGTGATGTGTTAGACAGTATAATGTTAAGAGATTGAGCACTTTCATCTGGATTTGTCATCAAAGTACTCTTGCGTAATGAAGAAACTTGCCCTGCGACAGCTTGAAGAACGTAAGTATCTTCACTATGTATCGTAGCTTCAAGACCTGATCCAACTTCTTCCAGTAAGTCCTCTGTGTTTGGAAATGCAAGCTTTTTGGTATCAACACCTTCGAGAATAGAATTTGTTTCCCTAGAGTGGGTTGCATATTCCAACTCTACTGAAGCATCATGCATCTCGCCAAAAGATTGAGTAGCTGCAGCTTTTAAGTCAGAATCAACTATCGTATGTTTTTCATCAATGAGCTCATCAGTTGCTGTATGGATTGGTTCAATTGATGAAGAAGGAATAATTGTTTTAATGGCCTTCTCTGGCTGTACAATTACACGATGGAATTCTATATCTTGTGGCTCCGTAGGTTTGACATCAGTCCCGATTCTAGCTATCCCTTCTTCAATCCATGTTCTTTCAATGTTAATCGCTAGAGGAGCAGCTGAGGTAAGGATCTGTTGCTCGTCTCTCCCCTTTTTACCATGTATTAGTATTTCTGGGCTCTCTATAGGCTCAGGTATGATCTCTATAGTTGGAAAAACATACAGTTCAGTACCAGCACTCTCTAAAGAAAAATTCTCTTCTTTAGCATGCATTGAAGGTTCTGGTCTTAAAGGTGTGCTTTGCATCTCTCCACAGGGTTGAATAGCTGCAGCTTTTAAGTCAGAATCAACTATCGTATGTTTTTCATCAATGAGCTCATCAGTTGCTGTGTGGATTGGTTCAATTGATGAAGAAGGAATAACTGTTTTAATGGCCTTCTCTGGCTGTACAATTACACGATGGAATTCTATATCTTGTGGCTCCGTAGGTTTGACATGAGTCCCGATTCTA
>JAIEMB010000036.1 GCA_019752515.1 Alphaproteobacteria bacterium
CTTCTGTTCCATCACCTCCAATCTCAGGAAATCTTAGATTCTCTTTTGTCTCCCTTACTATCGTCTTTTAGTTAAGTGTCTCAAATCGTACATTCTTTATAAAGTTCATATGAAGCAATGATAATTGGCTCGTACCTCTAAAAGTGAATGGCTCGTCCAAAAGCATCTAAGACAGATTCATGCATCATCTCAGAGAGGGTAGGATGAGGGAAAATCGTATCTATGATTTCTTGCTCAGTGGCTTCAAGAGTTTTTGCTAAGCAAAATCCTTGTATCAGTTCAGTAACTTCAGCACCAACCATGTGAGCCCCTAAAAGCTCTCCTGTTTTAGCATCAAAAATTGTTTTGACTAACCCCTCCGGCTCTCCCATAGCGATAGCCTTTCCATTAGCGAGGTAAGGAAACCGCCCTACCTTAAGGTCATGTTTTCCAATAGCCTTTGCAGCCTCTTCTGTGAGACCAACGCTTGCAATCTGGGGATAACTGTAGGTACATCCAGGAATATTTGTTTTTTTCATAGGATGTGCTGTTTTGAGGCCTTTAATTTTTTCAACACACAAAATTCCCTCATGACTCGCCTTATGTGCAAGCCAAGGACCTCCGGCCACGTCTCCAATGGCATAAAGGCCGGGCTCCTCAGTCGCACACCATTCATTTGTGATGATATGCCCTTTTTCAACTTTAGCTTTCGTTTTTTCTAAACCTAAGTTCTCCGTGTTTCCTATAATACCTACGGCCAAGATAACGCGGTCAACAGTAAGCTCTTGTAACTTTCCTTCAATTTCAAGGGTTGCTGTGACAGAATCTTTATTTTTTTTCAACTCCTTAACTGTAGACTTTGTGTGAACTTTTATGCCTTGTTTCTCAAATGACTTACGAGCAAAAGCAGAAATTTCCTTATCTTCTACAGGAAGAATTTGATCTTGAACCTCTATGACCGTGACATCTGCTCCCATGAGACGATAAAAACTCGCAAATTCAATGCCTATAGCACCTGATCCTACAACTAATAAGGAACTTGGCATTTTTTCAGGCGTTAAAGCCTCCCTATAGGTCCATACAAGCTTTCCATCTGCCTCAAGGCCGGGTAACTGACGAGCTCGTGCCCCTGTTGCTAAGATAACATTCTTCGATTTTATTGATTGTGTCTCATTTATAAGAATCTGAATTTCGGATCCTTGACGGCCTTTAATTTGTGCAGTTCCATCAATGACGTTTATTTTATTCTTCTTCATTAAATGGCGTACGCCACTTGCTAACTGATTAGCCACAGATCGTGAGCGTTCGATAATTTTTTTAAAGTCAAAGGAAATTTTTTCAGCTTTAAGTCCATAGTCATCTAAGGAATGGAGAAGATGGTTAATTTCAGAAGTCCGAAGCAAAGCTTTCGTTGGAATACAACCCCAATTGAGGCAAATCCCTCCCATGTTTTCCTTCTCTACAACAGCCGTTTTCAAACCAAGCTGGCTAGCTCGAATCGCGGCTACATAGCCCCCCGGGCCACCACCTACAATAATTACATCATAATCTGTCATTTGTTATATCCACACTGTTTTTTTGTTGTTTGATAACATATATATAGAAGGATCTCTATGGTAAATTGTAAAAGATGCACTATAATAACCCCATGCCAATGACAAAACCTCATATTTTACTGGTTGATGATGACGAACGTTTACGTGAGCTTTTACGTAAATTCCTCGTTGAAAATGGCTTTTTTGTTTCTACCGCAAGGGAAGCAGCACACGCTCGAGAGCTTATGGGGTTTTTTATCTTTGATATGATGATATTAGATGTGATGATGCCAGAAGAAGACGGGCTTTCATTGACTGAATCGATTCGAAAGGGCCCTACACGTTTAAAAGATACTCCTATTCTTCTCCTTACAGCTATGGGAGAAACGGAAAACCGAATTACAGGTTTGACACGAGGTGCGGATGACTACCTTCCAAAGCCTTTTGACCCGCGTGAACTTTTACTGCGTCTTCAAGCCATCCTTCGCCGTAGTCATGGTTCAAAAGGGAATATAAACCTTACAATGGGACATGTCAGTTATGATCTTCGCTTTAATCGACTAGAGCGACAAGGACGTCCTATAACTTTAACCACCGTAGAAAGTAGCCTCTTAAAAATTTTTGCGCGCCATCGCGGAAAAGCACTTACCCGAGAAGATTTGGTATCCGAATATGAAGGAGATTTAAATCCGCGTACCATTGATGTACAAATCACACGTTTGAGACGAAAAATTGAAGATGACCCAAAAATTCCCCGCTACCTTCAAACGGTAAGAGGAAAAGGTTATATATTGATTCCTGACGCATGAAGTATTTTCTAAGACATCCTTTTAAAGCTATTAAATCATGCCTTCCTAAAAGCATGTTCGGACGCTCTTTACTGATCCTTGTGCTGCCATTGGTTCTTATTGAAACGATTTCTGCTTATGTATTTTTTGATCGTCATTGGGATCATGTTACAAAAGCCCTTGCGAATAACATCGCTGGAGAAGTGGCGACTATTAGCAATCTTTATGATGCCTATCCAAGAGGAGGAAATCTTTATCGAACTTTAGCGGGAACACACCTAAAACTACGAACGGAGTTTATTCCTGATAAAACAATTCAAACTCCTATTCCTGAAGAATGGCGTGAGAGTTTTCTCGACATAGCTTTAAAGCAACAATTATTCGCCTCATATACCTTTGAGATCTCTTCGAAAAATATTGTCATAGAAACTGAAGTAAATGGAGGCATTCTCAAATTTACAACGCCTCGTAAACGTTTATATAGCAAGACGTTCTCCCTCTTTATTATGTGGGTTTGCGGAACGTCAGCTTTCTTCCTTTTCGTAGCAGCAGTTTTTATGCACAATCAAGTAAAGCCTTTGCGCCGCCTAGCTATTGCCGCCGATCGCTTTGGAAAGGGTCGATCATTTCCGGCCTTTAAACCAGAAGGCGCTATTGAAATTCGCAAAGTAGCACATGCTTTTTTGGAAATGAGAGAACGACTTCAACGTCAACTCACACAACGGACTGAGATGTTAGCAGGCGTGTCACACGATCTTCGGACACCTCTAACGCGCATGCGACTTCAATTAGCCATGATGCCAAACTCAGCTGAAGTTGACGGTTTACAAAAAGACGTAGAAGAAATGAATAAAATGCTTGAGGGCTACCTTATGTTTGCGCGAGGAGAAGGTCTTGAAGAGTCCTCAGATACAAATATGAAAGAGCTTTTACAGGAAGTTATAGAAGGTCGTGCTCAACCTGATGTTGGGGTTCATTATGCCCCCTCCCCTCTTCCTATCTTATGTGTTAAGCCACAAGCCTTAAAGCGCTGCCTAACAAATCTAATTAATAATGCCTGTCGTTATGGTCGCGAAGTATGGGTTCAGACAACAACAGATAGTAATTTTCTTACGATTTCCATCGAAGACAATGGAAATGGCATTCCTGAAGATAAAATCCAGGATGTCTTCAAACCCTTTTTTCGATTAGATCCCTCTCGTAATATGTCAACAGGGGGAGTTGGTTTAGGACTTACTATTGCCCGTGATATTGCCCATAGTCATGGAGGAGATGTCGTTCTTGCTTCTTCAGAGATACATGGCGGGCTAAAAGCTTCTCTTGTTTTACCTTATTAATAAATTGATTCCTTCTTACACCTCTAATAGTGGGCTTCCACTAGCTCTCGTTCATAGTAATACGCACGACGTAATAAATCAAAAAGCTAAAAAGGAAACAAAAGTTTTAGGAGTCAGACATCGTTTTCTGATGAGAAATAAGCATCAAAAATTTATCTGGAATGACTCTTTTCGATTATACTAACCTTATTTATCCTTTGGCTGATTGAGTCTCATATGTAGCGAACTTATACACACTAGAATAAATTGCTTGACTATTTCCTTTCATTGTCATTAGGATCTTCCTTATGGTCATTGGAAAAGGAAGGAGAGAGCCATGGATATCATCAATCACAATTCTTACTTAGCTTCTCCTTATTGGCGTTGGCAATCTTATAATAGCTTACTAGTATTACAACAACTTTTGCCAATGAGAGAAAACCATGACATACTTAAAATATTTAAAAAATCATCTTAAAACTGCAACATTACTTATTAGCTTTTGTTGTTCAACAGCTCTTTCTGCTCAAAAAACAATTGGGATAACACAAATTGTTGACCACCCTTCCCTGAATGAAATTCGTAAAGGAATTATAGAAGGTCTAGCACACGAGGGGTTTGTTGAAGGGAAAGACATCACCATTATTTTTGAAACTGCCCAAGGAAATTCAGCAACAGCCGTCCAAATTGCCCAAAAATTTGCAGGTCTTTCTTTGGACGCTATTATACCTATTTCAACACCATCTGCTCAACCTATTGTTCAACAAGTAAAAAAGACACCTATCATCTTTGCCGCAATCAGTGATCCTATCTCTGCAAAAGTGGTTTCAACCCTTCACCATCCCGGAGGAAATGTAACAGGTGTCGCTGATATCCCTCCATTGGAACAACAACTCAATTTTATAGAAAACTGCATTCCGCACTTAAAAACATTAGGGATTGTCTATAATCCTGGAGAAACAAATAATGTTTCCTTTCTCGAAAAGCTAAGGGCTGTCGCGAAGAAAAAGCATATTAAGATTGTAACCGCAAGTGCTTCGAAATCTGCGGATGTTCAAGCAGCAGCGCGCAGTCTAATAGCTGATGTAGATGCTATCTTTATAGGAAATGATAATACGGTTGTTTCTGGATTAGAACCCCTCATAAAAGCATCACTCGAGGCTAACAAGCCTCTTTTTGTGAGTGATCCCCAATCGGTTAATCGAGGAGCCCTTGCAGCTTATGCCTATGATCAGTACCAAATAGGCCAACAGGTCGGTGAGATGGTCGCACAAGTCTTGCGGGGTAAAAACCCTGGTGATATGCCTGTTCAGCAGCCTACAGGTCTCAAGATGTCTATTAATCCACATACAGCTGAAAAGTTAAAAATTACATGCTCTCTTTCAAATCAACCAGAGGAAGGTCGGTAAAATGCATCCTTTTTTTAGTTGGCTCTTGATAGGGTTTTTATGTTGGCAATCCGATGCTCTAGCCCTTGATAAAGTTCACGTTGCTGTGGGACAAATTGTAGAACATCATGCTCTCGATACCCTCCGCACAAGTTTAAAGAAAGGTCTTGAAGAACGTGGTTATGTGGAGGGAAAAAACCTCATATGGACATATGAGAATGCTCAAGGAAGTCCGGCTACGGCTGCGCAAATCGGGCATAAACTCACAGGTCTAGATCCCAACGTCATTGTCACCCTATCAACGCCAATGACACAAGCTGTGGCTTCTTCTACAGACAAAATTCCAATAGTTTTTGGAGCCGTTTCTGATCCTGTAGCTGCAAAACTCAATGATCTTTCTAATGTAACAGGACTTACAGATTTTGTTCCTTCTGAGAAACAACTTGAGCTTGCCAAAATAATTGTTCCTACTGCAAAAAGAGTTGGGGTGATTTTCAACTCTGGAGAGGCCAACTCTCAAAAGCAAGTTGAGCTACTCAAATCATTATGTGCTAAACAAGGTATTGAACTTGTTGAGGCAACGGTAACGAAGAGTGCTGATGTCTCATCTGCCACAAAATCGCTTGTGGGACGTGTAGATATCATCATATTGCCTACGGATAACACCGTTATTTCTGCTTTGGAAGCCATTATTAAAATCGGAGTTCACAATAAAATACCTATTATCGGAAGTGATGTGGATATTGTGCGACGAGGCGCCGTTGCAGCCTATGGGGTGGATTGGAGAGAATCAGGCTATGCTATTGCTCGCATCGTAAGCGATATCCTTCATGGAATTCCCATCAAAGATATTCCCATTCAAAACCCCAAGAAACTTGTCCTCCACGTTAATCCAGAAGCAGCTGAAAAAATGGGTGCCCATATTCCTGAATATTTGCAAGAACGTGCTGATATGGTGCTGTAAGAATAATAGGCCTGATACTTTCTCTCAATCAGACAAGCCAGATCTAAACTAAAGTCTAAAATTAACCATATTCTTTCTTAAAAAACGTCGTTTCTTTAAGTTGTTCTTCCGCCTCGAGACGCCTTTTTATATCTTCTCGACCATATTTCTGACTCTCAAAGATCATTTGAGACAGTTCTGTGCCATCTAGCCCAAAAGAGGGACGAACCTCCACGTGTTGGGATAAGCCCGTGCTTTTCTCAATCGCAGAGACGGTTAACAGTCCTTCAGCATCCACAGCAAAATCAACACGAATACGAGCAGCCCCTGCAGGCAACATAGGTAACCCCTTAAGCTCAAAACGTGCAAGAGAACGACAGTCCTCTACAAACTCTCTCTCACCTTGAACAACATGAATAATCATTCCGCCTTGTCCATCTTGATCAGTTGTAAATTCTTCCGAAGCTAAAGCAGGAAGAGGTGTATTTCGCGGTATGATCTTTTCGACAAGCCCCCCCATAACCTCAAGTCCCAAAGATAGAGGTGTTACATCCAAAAGTAGTGTATCTGAACCATACCGCAAACTATGAGCAGAAAGAGCGGCCCCTAAAGCTACTGCATGGTCTGCATTAATATCGCAGAGCGGTTTTTTCTTAAAAAAAGTTTCAACCTCCTGATAAACTAAAGGCATACGTGTCATACCACCTACGAAGACGACTCCTTTAATGTCTTGTACTTTAAATTTGGCTTGCTTCAAAACATCTTGGGTAATGCTTAGGGTTTGATTTACAAAAGGAAGGGCAATCGCTTCAAGATCATCACGCGTTACACCCTCAAGGGAGGTTTGTAAAGAAAGACACTCTTTCAAATGACGCGCCGTTCTTAAATCTGGAAGTTGGAAGGCATTGAATAAGGCACGATCAATGTCATCCCCCCCTAAATTCAAGTCTCCCCCCGTTGCTAAAACTTGAAACACGCCTTTCTCTAACTTTAGAAGAGAGAGATCAAATGTTCCTCCTCCCCAATCATATATGGCGTATATCCCTTCAGCACCTGTCTCAAGGCCATAAGCAAGAGAAGCTGCTGTTGGCTCATTAATCAAACGTAATATTTTTATCCCAGCCAAGGCTGCAGCTTGCTTTGTTGCGATCCGCGCTGCTTCATCAAAATAAGCAGGAACCGTAATAACAGCCGCCTCTAAAGGCAATTCTAGAGTCTGTTCAATCTGACAACGCAAATGAGAGAGGACGTGGGCAGCAACTTCAATAGGCGTTAAGGAGTGAGATCCTAAAGAAAGACGCATCCCCTTCCCTTCCAAAAGCTGAGGAAATTGAGAACAAATCGGATCAGTTACGTCTTTGCCCATAAGTCGTTTTGTAGAACTTAACGTTTCAGCTGAACTCTCACCGACCTTAAATTCTCCATCGATTAAGCTTACAATTGAAGGAATAAGAGGACCACCATCTTCAAAAGTGAGAACGCGAGCTTTTCCTTCCTTTACAACTGCTACGACCGAATAGGTCGTACCTAAGTCTATACCCACAACTACACCTGGAGGCGGTGCATGGGGATCTAAAGTTTTTCCAGGTTCTACAAGCTGAAGAAGCATTATTGTTTCATCACTTTCTGCACATAGGTTAATTTATATAAAGCCGTTCGAGCCCGTTCATAATCTTTACATTCAAATGAAGCAGCTAACTCCTTTACAAGGAGTTCCTTCTCACATTTGAGTTCTTCACTTAAATCTTCCCCCGCCCCTTGACGTTCATTCCAAGCCATCACCTCTGCCAAAAAAAGTGGTTCGTTGGATAGTAGCTTTATATCTTCGTTTTCTAATAAGAATGTTGCTCGCAAAAGAGGATCCTTAAGAATGTGGTAGGCTTTATTGACTTCACTTGATCGCTGTACAGCATCCTTTTTTATATCAGAGCTTGCATTGATAAATCGATCAGGATGGATCTGCTTTTGAGCTTCAAAATAACATTTTTCAACCATCATTAAATCAATGGAGAACGTCTTATTTATGTTAAGAATAGCAAAAGGATCAAACATGGAAAGATTCTCCACATCCGCATCTTCCTTTTTCATTTGGATTCGTGAACACAAAACCTGATGTTAGTTTATCTTCAACGTAATCCATTTGAGACCCCATGATAAACATGACTGCTTTTGGATCAATCAAGACCTTTACATCATCGCTTTCAATAATCTCATCGTAAGGTCCTGTCTCATCAGCAAATTCAAGCGTATAAGAAAGTCCTGTACATCCTTTAGAACGGACCCCAATACGAATCCCAACGGATGGTTTTGCCCTCTTCTCAAGGAGAGTCTTCACCCGCTCTATTGCGCTTTGTGTTAAGATTAAAACCGGTTGTGCCATTTAAACCGCTTTATGTTTTTGCTTATAGTCCTTAATAGCCGCTCGGATAGCATCTTCAGCTAACATCGAACAATGGATCTTCACTGGCGGTAAGGACAAATGTTGAGCAATTTCCGTATTTTTAATCGTACTAGCTTCATCGATTGTTTTCCCCTTAATCCACTCGGTTACAAGAGAACTCGACGCAATAGCTGATCCACATCCAAAAGTCTTAAATTTCGCGTCTTCAATGATGCCTCGATCATCCACTTTGATCTGGAGTTTCATCACGTCTCCACAAGCAGGGGCCCCTACAAGGCCTGTGCCAACAGTAGCATCCTTTGGATCAAGTGCCCCCACGTTTCGAGGATTTTCATAGTGATCAATAACTTTTTTCGAATAAGCCATGTTAGTCTCCTAGATTTAATGTTCTGTCCATTGGATGGATTTTATGTCAATACCTTGGCGGCTCATCTCCCAAAGAGGACTCATGTCTCGCAGTCGATTCACTTCCTTAATAATCTTTTCAGCGGCCAGATCAATCTCTTCTTCCGTCGTAAAGCGTCCGAAGCCAAAGCGAATACTTGTATGCGCCATATCTTCATCAATACCGAGTGCACGAAGAACATAGGAAGGTTCAAGGGACGCTGACGTACACGCTGAGCCAGAAGATACGGCAAGATCCTTAACGCCCATCATCAGCCCCTCCCCTTCTACATAAGCAAAACTTAAGTTCAGATTGCCCGGAATACGCTTTTCCGAATCTCCATTGATATAAACATCCTCAAGGCTCGTTGCGATGATATGGTAAAATCGATCACGAAGAGCCTTAAGTCTTATAGTTTCCATTGCCATTTCTGCTTGGGCAATTTTGCACGCTTCACCAAGTCCAATGCAAAGTGGCGGAGAAAGTGTTCCCGAACGCATACCGCGCTCTTGACCTCCCCCACTGATGAAAGATTGAAGCCGTACACGTGGTTTACGACGTACATAAAGAGCTCCTACACCTTTTGGTCCATAAATCTTATGGCTTGAAAGGCTTAAGAGATCGATATTCATTGCCTCAACATCTATAGGGATTTTCCCAACGGCTTGTGCTGCATCTGTGTGAAAGAATATATTCCTTTCCCGACAAATTTTTCCAATCTCAGCCAAGGGTTGAATCACTCCAATTTCATTGTTTACGGCCATAATAGAAACCAAAATCGTACGATCCGTAAGGCTCTCTTTCAAAACATTTAAGTCAATGATTCCATTGGGTTGAACAGGAAGATAGGTAACTTTAAATCCTTCCTGCTCTAAATGACGGCAGCTATCGAGCACACATTTGTGTTCAGTAGCGCATGTGACAATGTGATCCTTTTGAGCCTTGTAAAAATGCGCAACGCCTTTAATGGCTAAGTTATTTGATTCAGTTGCCCCACTTGTAAAGATTACCTCTCGAGGATCTGCCTTGATAAGAGTTGCAATTTGACTACGTGCTTTCTCAACAGCTTCTTCAGCTCGCCAACCATAAGCATGGCTACGAGAATGAGGATTACCAAATTCTTCTGTAAAATAAGGTAACATTACTTTTAATACTCTTGGATCACAGGGAGTTGTGGACTGATAATCCAAATAAATAGGCCGAGTTACCATCAGATGGCCTCCTTCATATTTTGGGTAGTGTAAATCTCTTGCCAAGCTTGAATAAAAGCATCTACGTCAGCTTCTGTTGTTTTCCATCCCATACTAATGCGGATGGCACATTTGGCCTCCTCAGGCGGAATCCCCATCGCAAGAAGAACATGAGAGGTTTTCATTTTTCCTGAAGAGCAAGCAGACCCTGCACTAACAGCAATATTCTTTAAATCAAATGCCATTACTTGAAATTCTGCCGTTACACCTTGCATACCAATACAGGAAACATGTGAAATGCGAGGACTGTTCTTACCGTAGATTGTAGCTTGGGCCAGTGATGCTTCCAGTCTCTGTTGAACCTTGCTCAAAGCATAAGGGTCATCCTGTAGGGCTTCTTTCAGCGCTGCAGCAAAGCCAAGAATAAGAGGAGCTGATAGTGTTCCTGAGCGCATCCCAAATTCTTGTCCACCTCCAGGAATAAGGGGTTTGAGCTGGATATCTTCCTTCATGAGCAAGGCTCCCACACCTGTAGGCCCACCACATTTGTGGGAGGACAGAGTCATTAAATCAACGCCTAACTCTTCAAAGGAAAAAGGAATATGGCCCAGGGCTTGACTTGCATCTGTGTGGATCTTCCACCCTTTCGCATGGGCTATTTTTGCAACCTTTTGAATAGGCTGGATCACACCTGTTTCATTGTTTACCAACATAAGTGAAAGAAGACCTGGAGACTTAAAGGATGAGAGAAGTATCTCCAGCTGTTCAAGATCTATAAGACCTTCTTTTGTCACTGGAACGATATGAGGTGTAGGAGCGCCTTTAAGAACTGAGTCGTGCTCAATAGCTGAAACAAGAAGAGGGATAGATCCAAGGCCTGAAAGAGCAAGTGTATTCGCTTCCGTTCCTCCACTCGTAAACACTAATCGCTTTGCATGTGTCATTGCGAGAATATCTTTTCGCGCACCCTCAACTGAAGATCTTAATTTTCGACCCAAAGTATGAGGAGAAGAGGCATTCCCAACACTGTCTAGAACACTTAACATGGCTTCTTTGGCACTTGGCCTCAAAGGAACAGACGCATTATAATCTAAATATATCATGTAAGCCGCCGTTGACATACATCAGCTAAGGAAATGCCGTTCAAATATTGCTGCATTTGACGTCCGAGTCCGGCCCAAAGCGCATGGGTTAAGCATTGACCTTTTGTTCCAAGACAGCCCAGCTCAGATTCTTCCTTACAACGGGTCGTTTCAATAGGTTCGCCAATGGCTTCTAGTATTTCAGAAATACGTATGGAAGCTGCTTCTTTCGCAAGAGTATATCCGCCCTGATGACCACGCGTACTCATCACAAACCCTTTTTGCCGAAGTTTCAAAAACAATTGTTCTAAGTAAGAAATGGGTAAAGCCTGACGTTCAGCAATTTCCGTAAGAGATAGGGGTTTCCCTTCACTATAAAAGGCCAAATCCACCATCGCCATAACTGCATAGCGTCCCTTTGTTCCCAACTTCATCAGGCAATTCCTTCAACTATTCAATCATTATCTTTTACGATTCCTGACTAATTTAGTCAAGTATGATGAGACGAGTTAAACTCATTAACAAAAGATATGCGTCATGCTAGCTGAGTCAAGCTTTACCTAGTGAAGATACACAATAACATTCGGAAATTGCTTTAAATTATGATTTAACAAAGAAGTGGCTTATGCGCAAACTAGAAAAGTCAAAAATAATTTAGTATTTTTTAGAATAGTGTTTCTCACCCCAAAGCAAAAAAACGCCAACAATAGGAAGAAGAGAATTTATCCAAAATAGAGTGTCAATACTTAAAGAAGCTTGTTCCCTATATATAAGATGATGCATAAGTGTTGCACCAGCAGTTCCCCACCGTACAAGAATAGCGATGAGAACTATACCTGTTTTTAAAAAAAAGTTAGCAAAAGCAACCACACATCCAACAATGCCTATAGCTAATATAGGTAAGTCAAAAGAAGCTTAGGTGTCACTAGTCCATCCTAAATAAGTTCTTAAAAAGCCATAAAAGATATTATGCATAGCAAAATCATAAAGAAATGAAATTCTAATATTAAAAACATAAAGTAAGTAAGAAATATTTAAAAAATGTATATATATTTCTCTTGTTTTTTTAATAAAAACTAAATTATACTAATAAGAAGCCAAATAAGAAAAAAACTGAACATGTAGTTGTTAACGACCGCTGATACGATTGCAGCCATATTCTTACTCTATCTTATCACTTGCAAAATACGAGCTTCACGTCCTCGTTCAGAACTAGATACTTTTATTCGAACGCGAACTCCAGGCTCCAGGGATTCATAACCTGCTGCACGTAAAACTGAGGCGTGTAAGAAAACATCTCTGCCACCATCATCTGGATAAACAAAACCAAATCCCTTTAAAGGATTAAACCATTTTACCTCACCCTCAATCTCTTCTAGAGCTTCAGGATCAAAATTTGGAGAACGAGGCCCTAAAAATGCAGGCGAAAATCTAGGCTCCCTCGGCGCAAATTTTACTTCTAAAACCCTTAAAACTTGACGTCCTCTTCGACCAGGACCAATGTCACAGACAATACTATCACCTTCCTCAACGCGCCTACACCCTGCTGCATCTAAGACGGAAAAATGCATAAATATATCTGCTGATTCATCATCTGGTACTAAAAACCCATATCCTTTCTCAGGATTGTACCATTTTACTTTAGATTCAATTCTTTCAATTTCATCTTCGGATTCAAAATTCTCGAGTTCATCACTAGTAACGGATTGATTTATCATTTTTACTATCCCCAATCAAATATACTGAAATATATGCCCTTTTCTTTTAAGAAAATCAAGAAATTACGAGATATGCATTGCCCCCTTTTTTTACAGAGTTGCAAAAATATCACGCAAGTTTCTTTATTCTCCCTGTTGTTTCAAACTATATCATATTTTCTACCCCCAGCCAATAAAATATAATTATAACTCTAGCGAGAAAGCTCTTTACAACATATGTATGTTTTTTCCCTCTTGCATTCTTCTTTTCTATTTAAAATTTTATAGTGTTTATTCCGATGGTTATCCAAAACTCTTAAGAAAGAGTAAAAATTTGGATACCTCTTTCATAAATATGTGATAATATATCTGAGAATCAAACTCATGAGATATCATGATGAAGAAACATTCCCAACAGTTATAAAAATGCAATGATGCTAAAAGGTGTGAATGGCTAGTTATAATGTTGAATCAAGTTTTAACCAGCGAGGGTCATATGACAGTTAAAGATACTGTAAAAAAAACTATTTGTAAGCTTGAATCATTATGCGAAACCTATGAAAACGACTCACTAGACGAACTTAATGATCTCGAGGAAACTGTTATTCACTTGAGCCACGAAGTTCAAAACCTTGACCTCGCCTCAGACCAAAAATTAAAAACAGATTTAGGAACCTTACAAAGTGCCCTGGTTAAGTTATCATCTGTTTTAAGAGAGCAGCAGGGTAAACTTGATCGACAAGTCAATGAAATTCATCTCCATCAACAAGCTTTACTTGCCTATGCAAGCGTCGCAAATAACAATCTTGGATCTTTAGCTTAACGCAGACTTTAAATATTTATTTTCTGAGTCGTTTGATTCCTATATAAAATGCACCCTGTCCTCCATCACAAGACTTGGCAGGATGGTGGAGGATAGATACGAAATTCCTTATGGGGGGCTCTTCAACCCAACGAGGCAGATAGTGACGTAGTGTATTTTGTGAACTCAGAGCTCCCTTTCCTGTTATAATAAGAACGGTTTTGAATCCTTTTTTTTGAGCATGTTGTAAAAACCCTTCTAAGGCTATATGCCCTTCTTCAAGGGTCATCCCATGCAAATCAAGACGAGCATCAATTATAATGTGACGAAGTTCCTTCCTACCGAATTTATGTAATGGAACCATCGGTAGTGTTCCAATTGTTCTTCTCTCTATTTTTCGCGCTACGGGGCACTGAACTTGAAGCTGCTTTTTAGGGTGTTCTATTGGAGAAGAAAGAGTTTTCTTCTGTTCTATAGAAAGAGGTTTTACACCCTTCATTTCATTTTGCCAAAGATGCATCTCTTCAGGCGTTATTTTACGCTTCATAGAATATTATCATGAAGTTTTTCTAAGGCTTCCTCACACACACCCAAGGCTTTCCACTGACAACCTTCGCACGCTTGATGAAAAGCATCCAGTGTCATTCTCTTCTTTATACGTGCTTTACCTTTGGCCCAAGTCAGAATCTCTCCCGGACTTAGGTCTAAAACCTTCGCATGTCGTTTATCAAGGGCTTGAATTTTACTTTCCGTCTTACACCGTCCAGCTTCATTGTGAGGACATGCTTTACAAATAGAGTCAACCCCCTCCACAATCTCAATAGGAAGCTCTTCATCCTTATGAAGAGCTTCCACAATTTGAACATAATTTTTAATAAAAGGGGGGGAATATCCTCTGCCCTGAAACCCAAGAGTACACAAGAAATGGTGAGGCCGAAAAGATACTTTCATTGGCCCCGATATTGGCGAACAAGCTGGAGAACGGTGCACAAAAGCGCTCCCTTAATAACCCCTGGTAAAATGAAGGGCATGACACCATAAGCTATAGCGTCAGAAAAACCAATCAGAGCGGCTAACCATGCGACACCTAAAGTGTATAAAAGAAGTGTTCCTATCAAACATAAGAGCGCATCAGATATCCAGGAATTTAGAGAAAACCTTTCTCGGAAAAATGCCATAAGATAGGCTGAAAGGGCGAAACCAACCAAATACCCTCCTGTTGGCCCTGCAAAGTAGCCTATTCCCCCTTTAAACCCTGCTAAAAGAGGAAATCCAATCGCAATAAGACCATACCATAGTAAAATTGACTCAAGTGCATGCCGAGATGAATACGTTAAACCAATAAGCATAACTGCTACAGTTTGTAAGGTAATAGGAACGGGCTCGAGAGGTATTTCAATTTGGGAAGCCGCAAACAGAAGCAGCACACCCCCAAAAACAACTAAAAGTTCGTTCCACAAGGTAGATTTTAACCTGATAGCCGAAAGAACTTGCATCTCTCTTCTCCTTTTCTATTATCACATAGCCACTTTATTTTCTGGCTAAAGTAGATATCCTGTCATAGCTTATTTTGATGGGCAAGCCTATTTATTATGTCGTCAGTACTTCCTCGGCTATGGGCTGAATTTTTAGCCGCCACAAATGTTCCTAAAATTTCTTCTTTTGAAATATCGGGATAATACCGTGCCTTCGTCTTTTGGTCATTCAAATCTTTTGCCCACCGTTGGATATGTTTAACAGCTTGAACAGGACGATAGGCATCCTGTACTTGAAGGCAAAGTCCTTGCTTTTTCATAGCGTTTTGAACTTTTTTTAAGGCAGGAGCCGTTTCTTTTGTGCAAATAGCCCGACCTCGTTCATAACCATCCGCTTCTATACCGAGGATATTCTCAGAGGTCGCGAATTCTATTTTTTGATCAATTGTAGGGTCAATTTCTTCAAGGTAGACAAACCCCTTAGGGAGGGGAGTTACCACATGTGAAATCAGAGGAGTCTGAGATCCTAAGAGCATAAGAAATGACAAAATCAGAAGTTTTTTCATCTACTCTTTCAACCCATAACTTACCATAAAACCAGGAGGATAGCGATCTCCTTTTGCATAACCAAAAGGAAAGGTTTCACTCAATCGAGAAATATCATCCGGCGTTAAGTTGATGGAAAAAGCATTGCAGTTTTCTTCCAAGTAAGATCTATGCCTTGTCCCAGGAATGGCAGTGATATAGTCTCCTTGAGCTAAGACCCAAGCCAAACAAAGCTGGGTGGGTGTGCAGTTTTTCGTTTTGGCAAAGTTTTCAATAAGGTCTACTATTTTTAAGTTATGGGCAAAGTTCTCGTCCTGCATGCGCGGGAAATAACGACGGGCATCTGTTTGATCTAAGACATTTGTTGTTTTGATTTTACCCGAAAGGAATCCCCTCCCAATTGGACTATAGGCAACAAACCCAATCCCGAGAGATTGACAGAGAGGGATTACTTCTTTCTCAGGGCTACGGCTCCATAAGGAATATTCTGTTTGAATGGCCGTAAGAGGATGAACGGCATGGGCACGTCGAATCACTTCAGGGCTAGCTTCAGAGAGCCCAATATACCGAATTTTCCCCTGTTGAACAAGCTCTGCCAAAGCTTCCATCGTGTTCTCAATAGGAACGAGGGGATCAATCCGATGAACATAATATAAGTCAATGGTGTCTATGCCTAAGCGTTTTAAACTTCCCTCGCATGATTGTTTCACATAGTCCGCATGGCCATTTACGCCTCGGGCAAGAGGATCGTTTTTATCACGAATGACACCAAATTTTGTTGCAATAAAGAGTTGATTTCGGTGACTTTTTAAGGTTTTGCCAAGGAGCTCTTCATTGTGGCCAAAACCATAAATGTCTGCTGTATCAAAATGAGTAACCCCAAGCTCAACTGCTCTCTCAAGCGTTTTAACGGCTTCCATTTCATCGATAGGACCGTAAAATTCAGACATTCCCATACAACCCAAGCCAAGAGCAGAAACTATAGGGCCATTTGCACTTAATTGTTGTTTCCTCATTTTAGGTCCTTCTCCAGGGTTCATGAAATCAAATTGTGTGGCTTTTTTATATCATATATCCATATCTAATTTCTATTTTCTTTCTGTGTGCAATCGAATTTGTTAGGCTTTTTTAAAACAAAAGAGAGGAAACAGAGTGGGGGAGCTTAGATCATCTCTTCGGTTTTCCTTTAAAAACCTTGTCTTTTGTCACCAATTCCCGCTCAAAACAAAAATATAATATAATCAAATGATTATGAAAAAAATTTTCGCACACATTTTTTATGCATTTATAAAAAATTTGTGCCAATCTATTTTTTAGTAGGGTTTTGCCTTGAGGCCCTGCCTCAAAGTCGACCATTTTTTGGTGGATTAATTTTTTTGTCCTATGTTTTTTCACTTTTGTTCAAAATTCTGAGCGGGAATTGCTGTTGTTTCGTGTCTATAAACTTTTATCCTTCGGGAATCTGTGTTGCGACCAACTTCCAATTCGGGTTAGAACTTGCCAAGGGTCGTGAGAAGGTCCAAATATCCGTTACTTCAATATAGCGATCAGGGTCTCCTTCAACCACTTTCCCTTTTGCGTCCCGTGTAACCAAACATTGCAGTGAAACAAATCGAACGGTCATATAAATTGAATTTTTTTCTTCCCGTTTATCCACAACTTCTGCTGAAGCAATGCTCGATATATCTACTTCGAGAGACTTTTTGGACTTCTTTCTTTTTGCAATTGCATCTTCAAAGGTTTCTAGGAGAGGCCCTTCTAAAAGCTTTTCCAGGGCTTGGGTATTTCCATCTGCATAAGCTTCTACAATTTTACGAAAAGCAATGGTAGCTCCTTGTAAAAAGCGATCTTCATCTAAAGTCTTAGATTTTTCTTGGGAGGAGGGCAGGTCAGTTTCAGCTGGAGAGGGTACTGTTCGTGCTCGGACAGGAATAACAACGTCATCTTCGCTTGATTGTCTTTTACGAATAGGTTTGTTTGCATCATGTGTTCCTAGGATAAGCCATAATCTATAACCTAGAAAAACGGCAACTGCTGCCAGAAGAACAAGATCTAAAAACGCCATTTATTTTCCTTTCATTCCTTCTCTTTATACTAGGATCCTTTCCTTTTGTCATCTTACGCTTGCATCATATATAAATTTTGTTAATATAAAGAAAATTACGACTGTTTAACAGGAGTGGGTTAAGGCCCACTTTTTTTATTGGAACTTGTGAAACTATGAATTTAGAGCAACGCATTGAAGAGATCATAATTCCCTCCCTTCTTACACGAGGGTATAGGGTCGTGCGCGTTCAACTACAAGGTTCCAAACGGAAAACACTTCAGATTATGATAGAACGTACGGATGGAGTAGGCATTACTGTTGATGATTGTGCACTTGCGAGCCATGCTATTTCTATTTTGTTGGAAGTTGATAACCCAATCCATGAACCTTATGTACTAGAAGTAAGTTCTCCTGGATTAGACAGACCTCTCATCACCAAAAGTGATTTTGAACGATTTGAGGGTTCAATGGTCAAAATTGAACTTAACACCCCACGCGAAGGAACCCGTCGATTTCGAGGGTTATTGCTGGGGATTGAGGGAGACCTCATAAAAATTGAGATCGAATCTCAAAAGGAAGTTGCAGAAATTGCCCTTTCTGACATACAAAGGGCTAAGCTCATTCCTGAATACGAAACATCCAGGTCAAGCTGAGGATAAAATGACGGACATACATACAGGCCCAGGAAGCCGTGAACTTTTACTCGTTGCAGAAACAGTAGCCAGAGAAAAAGCAATTGAGAAAGACCAGGTATTGGAAGCCATGGAACAGGCTATTCAAAAAGCTGGGCGTTCTAAATATGGTTACGAACATGATATACGGGCCACGATCGATCGTAAAACAGGGGAAATTACCCTTATGCGATGCCGGGAGGTTGTGGAAACGATTGAGAATCCTTTTACTCAATTAAATCTTGAAGAAGCTCAGGCTCTTGATCCAAACTTAAAGGTTGGTGATGTAATAACAGAAGTTCTTCCCCCCATTGACTTTGGACGCGTCGCAGCACAAACAGCAAAGCAAGTTATCTTTCAAAAGGTACGTGATGCTGAACGTCAACGACAGTATTTGGAATATAAAGATCGAAACGGTGATATTGTGAGCGGTATCGTCAAACGTATCGAGTTCGGGAATGTCTTCATTGAACTAGGAAGGGCTGAAGCCCTTTTGCGTCGTGATGAGATGATCCCTCGAGAAAATTTCCGTGTAGGCGATCGTGTGAGGGCTTATATTTATGATGTCAGAGAAGAACCCAGGGGAGCTCAAATATTCGTTTCTCGAACGCGCCCTGAGTTTATGGCAAAACTCTTCATGCAAGAAGTACCAGAAATTTACGATGGAGTTATCGAAATCAAATCCGTCGCACGAGATCCAGGAAGTCGAGCAAAGATTGCTGTGACTACCTCAGATCCTTCAATCGATCCTGTTGGATCTTGCGTTGGAATGCGTGGAAGTCGCGTTCAAGCCGTAGTTTCTGAACTTCAAGGCGAAAAAATTGATATTATTCCTTGGTCATCGAATCCTGCCACTTTTGTTGTGAACGCTCTGGCACCTGCTGAAGTCGCTAAAGTTGTGGTTGATGAAGACAGTCAACGAATTGATGTTGTTGTTCCTGACGAACAACTTAGCCTCGCCATAGGAAGGCGTGGCCAAAATGTACGTTTAGCATCTCTCCTCTCTGGTTGGAAAATCGATATTTTAACAGAAGCCCAAGAATCAGAACGCCGAAGTGAAGAGGTAAAACTGCGCTCCCAACTTTTTGTCGAAGTTCTTGATGTCGATGAAATGATCGCTCACCTTCTCGTTGGAGAAGGTTTTACTAAAGTTGAAGAGGTTGCTTACATTGACTTAGATGAACTCGCAACTATAGAAGGTTTTGATCGAGACTTGGCAAGTGAACTTCAAAACCGTGCAAAAACTTACCTCGAAGCTCAAGAGCGCCATTTGACAAAACGATTAAAGGAGCTCAAAGTAGCACAAGATTTAAAATCCTTAGAAGGCCTCGACTTGGATATTATCGTTATACTTGCAGAAAAAGGGATTAAGAAGCTCGATGAACTTGCTGACTTAGCAGGAGACGAGTTAATTGAACTTTTGCCTCCAGATAGGCTTTCTGAAGAGCAGGCTAATAATATAATTATGACAGCCCGTGCTCACTGGTTTAAGACTGAAGAAAACCAAATTGAAAGTTAGTGGTCATGACCGATACGGATGAAAATACACAGGGTAAAAAGCCGCTTACGCTTTCTACGAAAACACTCACTCTAAAAAAAGGAAGTGAGAATGTTCATGTTCGCCAAAGTTTTACTCATGGCCGTTCTAAAACTGTAACCGTTGAAGTCAAAAAGAAACGCATTATCCTCCCTGGACAACAAAGAGGAGGAGCAAAACTTTCAGAAGAAGGTAAGCCACTGAGTAGTGCTGGCTTAACAACCCAACAAATTGAAGAACGGCTTAAAGCCCTACATGGGGTAATGAAAACCCAAATTGTTGAATCTGAACGTATCCGTCAAGAAGCCCAAGAAGAAAAAGAGCGCTCTAAAGAAGAAGAAAATGCAATACCATCGCTTCAAAATGAGGAAGAACAGACATCTCTTAAAGAACCACCGTCTCCTCCTGCCAATCCAGAGGTGAAACTAACAGAAACCACTCATAGGAAGAAAACAGTTTATTCTTCATACACAGATGAAGAGGATGAAGAACTCGCACGAAAAGGCAAAGGAGAGGGTAAACTTAAGGTTCCTGTTGTTAAGCGAACAGAACCCCGAAGACGTAGTGGAAAACTTACAGTCGTCCAAGCTTTAAGGGATGACGAAGATAAACCAGGGCGTAGTCTTGCAGCTATGAAAAGACAACGCGAGAAGCGTAAAATGGCAGGGCTTGAAAAGCCCCAACAAAAGGTTATTCGTGAAGTTATTATCCCTGAAGTTATCACAGTACAGGAGCTTGCGAATAGATTAGCTGAAAGAGGTGCAGATGTCATTAAAGCACTGATGAAAATGGGTGTTATGGCTACCATAACCCAATCCATCGACGCAGACACAGCCGAACTAATTGCAACTGAATTTGGCCATCAAGTAAAACGCGTTTCCGAATCGGATATTGAGATTGGTTTACACATTATCGAAGATGATCCCACCCTAATGAAACCTCGTCCACCTGTCGTTACGGTTATGGGGCATGTAGACCATGGAAAGACATCTCTTTTAGATGCTTTGCGGAAAACAGACGTTGTCTCTGGAGAAGCGGGGGGTATTACCCAACATATCGGGGCCTATCAAGTTGTCCTAAAGTCAGGAGACAAAATTACCTTTATTGATACGCCTGGCCATGCTGCCTTTACCGAAATGAGAGCTCGAGGAGCTAATGTAACGGATATTGTGATTCTTGTTGTTGCAGCAGACGACGGTGTTAAAGATCAAACAATTGAAGCTATTCATCATGCAAAAGCAGCTAATGTTCCTATCATTATTGCCATTAACAAAATAGATAAACCTGGAGCCGATCCTGAAAAAGTCCGAAATATGCTTATGCAACATGACATTTTTCTCGAAAAAGTTGGTGGCGATATTTTAGATGTAGAAGTTTCTGCTAAGCAGGGTACAAACCTTGATAAACTCGAAGAAACTATACTCCTTCAAGCCGAAGTTCTAGATCTTAAAGCTAATCCAAATCGACCTGCTGAAGGCGTGGTTGTAGAATCAAAGCTCGAGCGAGGCCGTGGTGTCGTTTCTACCGTTTTGATTCAAAAAGGCACTCTCAAAGTGGGTGATCTCTTCGTAGCAGGAGCTGAGTATGGACGTGTCAGAGCCCTTGTAGATGACCGTGGAAACCAGATTATGGAAGCAGGTCCTTCTGTTCCAGTCGAAGTGTTAGGTTTTAATGGAGCCCCAATGGCTGGTGATGATTTTGTTGTGGCGGAAAACGAAAATCACGCTCGGGAAATTTCGGAATTTCGTCAACGTCGTGCTCGCGAAACAAAATCAGCCCTTTCTGCTCGAGGCACTATGGAACAGATGTTCTCAAAAATCGCTGCCGGCGAAGCTAAAGAGCTTCCTCTCATTGTTAAGTCAGATGTTCAAGGCTCGATGGAAGCCATCAGCAGCAGCCTAGTTAAACTTTCAACGGAAGAAGTTAAAGTCAATATTCTTCATTCGGCAGTTGGCGAAATTACAGAAAGTGATGTCACTCTTGCGAAAGCTTCGGAAGCTCTCATTGTAGGCTTTAATGTGCGCACTAACCCTCAAGCGCGAGAAGCTGCCCGCAGAGATGGCATAGAAATTCGTTATTACTCAATTATTTATGACGTCGTGGATGATATTAAAGCTGCACTTGGCGGTCTCTTGGCCCCTACCCTACGCGAAAAATATCTTGGTAATGCAGCTATCAGAAACGTATTTTCCATCACGAAAGTAGGAAAAGTGGCTGGATGTATGGTTACTGAAGGTATCGTGAAGAGAGGGGCTAAAGTTCGTCTTTTACGTGAAAATGTCGTTATACATGAAGGTAGCCTTAAAACTCTCAAACGCTTTAAAGATGAAGTTAAAGAAGTTCGCGAAGGGTATGAGTGTGGTATGGCTTTTGAAAACTACAATGACATCAAAGTAGGCGACACTATCGAATGCTTTGAAATCGAAGAAATTAGCCGGACACTTGAGTAATGCGTGACTTAAAAGGACGGAGTCAGCGTCAACTACGTGTCGGCGAAGAAATTCGTCACATATTGGCTGATGTTTTATTCCGAGCTCATAGTGGAAACGAGTTACTAGATCGTTTATCTATTACGGTCAGCGAAGTTCGCGTGAGTCCTGATCTTCAGAACGCAACTGTTTTTGTCATGCCCCTTGCTGGACAACATCTTCCTGAAGTCTTAGCTGCTTTTAAAGAAAGATCGTGGTACTTCAGGCGCGAAGTCGCTCATAAACTGCACACGCGTATTTGTCCGCGACTGGCTTTTCAGGCAGATGTTTCCTTTGATGAAGCAGAGCGAATTGAAGCTCTCCTTCATTCTCCAAAAGTAAAAAGGGACATTGAAAAGGAAAAAAATTAAGAAAAGTTATATCGAAGCTTTTTCTACGGATGTGTGCAAACTTATTAGCTTCGCTCAACTCCTAAAAAGAATGAAAATATTGCAATTTGTTACTGAGCTTTTCAAGTTATTTTGGATGTTTAACTTTATATCCTATTATCTATACAACACTCTTAAAGAAAACAAAAAACTTGACTTTAAAGCCTGAAAAAGCAAAGTTAGGCAACTTGTTTCACATATTCACAATAGGTCAATGAGGCAAAGTTCATCTAAGCTCATAGCCATTCTGTCATGTATCTTATTAGCCTATGGTATTGCGTATTACGCTTCCTGGAAATGCACGCCTGTTGACGCATGTGAAGAGTCAACTCCATGTAACGAACTAAATTCCCAACCCCCTGCTGAAGAAATCGCAGAGATTGAAGAGGGTCCTTATGATGAAACTCTTGCAATTAAGGAAGGCGATACACTTGCTAGCATCCTCAGCCGAATTGGTATTCCCCCTACACAAGCTCACGATGCTATTACGACTCTTTCAAAGGTCTTTAATCCGAAGGATCTTAAGGTTGATCAAGAAGTCTATGTTATTTATGAGAATCAGCTTGAGGGAAACGGATATGACCTAAAGTTTCTCCGCTTGCGAGGAGATATTGACCATGATATTGAGCTTGTCAGAACAGGTGGGGGTTTATTCCAAGCAACTAAATATAGGAAAGAGCTAAAACATGAGTATGTCGATGTAAAAGGAGATATAAAAATTAGCCTTTACGCAGATGCCTTAAAGGCAGGTGCCTCCCCTAAAATGCTATACGATATGATCAAAGCCTTTAGTTACGACGTGGATTTTCAACGAGACATCCAACCTGGCACTGAATTTTCATTATTCTATGATACATACAAGGACGAAGAGTCGGGACTTGAGCGTCCAGGTGAACTCTTATATGCAATGCTTCTTCTCGACGGAAAACCCTTTGAGCTCTATCGCTTCCAACCCCCGGGTGGTGTTCCAGGATATTATAATGCGCAAGGTGAGGCGGTCAAAAAAGCTCTCCTCCGTACACCCATTGATGGTGCTCGCATAAATTCAGGCTTTGGAAACCGTAAACACCCCATTAAGGGCTATACAAAAATGCACAAAGGAGTCGATTTTGGAGCCCCTACAGGCACGCCCATTATGGCTGCGGGAGATGGTGTGGTCGAACGCTGTAGTAAATACGCAGGATATGGAAACTATGTTTGCATCCGTCATAATGGAACAACAAAAACAGCCTATGCGCACCTGAGTCGTTATGCGAAAGGTATGTGTCCTGGAAAGAAAATTCGCCAAGGAGATATCATCGGTTATGTAGGAGCTACAGGGCAAACAACGGGGCCTCATCTTCATTTTGAACTTATTCAGAATGGAAAACATGTAAATCCTCAGAAAGTAACTCAACTTCCCTCAACAAAGTTGGGCGGAAAGGCACTTAATGAATTTAAAACTTTCATGGCGAAGGTCGATAAACTAAAGAAAGAAAGGCAACCCGTCTCATTAACGAGTGTTCAGGAAATTCATTCACAATAAAGAGATCGACTTCGCAAGAGGGGGGTACTTTAATCGGAAAAGAACCCAAGTTTTGGTAATGGAATGGCGTCCCCAGCGGGATTCGAACCCGCGTTGCTGCCGTGAAAGGGCAGTGTCCTAGGCCTCTAGACGATGGGGACCTTGTGGACTCTTCTTTACAGGGAGTTATCCCCAAAAGCAAGTAAGAATTTTAGCTTTCACCACCCTTAGCACGCATAAATGCAGGAATATCGTCTCCAAAACCAACAATAATCACGGTAGGTGATGAGGAAGGTGTAGCGCTTTTATCAGTTTCTTTTTTAATGTGAGAAGGTTTTTTAGGGTGAGGCAAAGTCTTTTCTTTCTTCGCTTTCCCTGTAGAGCTTACTTCCAAGGGAAATTCAGGAATCGTTTTATCCAATGATTTAAAAATGAGGGTCAAATGCTTTTCTTCATGGGGAGAGACAAAGGTGAAAGCTTTACCTTCTTTACCAGCCCTACCTGTTCTGCCGATACGATGAATATAATCTTCCGGATTAACAGGAACATGAAAGTTAATGACAGCCGGCAAATCCTCAACGTCCAAACCTCGGGCCGCAACATCACTAGCGATAAGAATATCTATGGTCCCTTCTTTAAAGGCCCTTAAGGTTTCATTGCGAG
The DNA here is from genome assembly GCA_019752515.1 of Alphaproteobacteria bacterium. Lineage (GTDB taxonomy): Bacteria > Pseudomonadota > Alphaproteobacteria > UBA9655 > UBA9655 > UBA9655. Next base: position 24,807 of record JAIEMB010000036.1, read on the forward strand.
CAGCCTGCGTTAAATCTCCATGAAGGGCGCCTGTTTTGAACCCATGTTTGCGCATTGAGTTAAAGACTACATCGACCTCTCGTTTGCGATTACAGAATACAATAACTTGTTTAAGGCTTTGAGTTTCAATCAACTTACGGAGGGCATTTCTTTTATCCTTTTCCAATACATGTACAATATATTGCTCAATGCTTGTTGCTGCATCCGTAGGAGAAGAAACAGTGATTTCTTCAGGGTGGTTTAAAAATTGCTGGGTCAAACGACGAATAGGAGGCGGCATAGTCGCTGAAAAAAGAGCCGTTTGATGAGAGGGAAGAAAGGAAGCTATCTTTTCTATATCAGGAATAAACCCCATATCTAGCATACGGTCAGCTTCATCGATCACAAACATTTTGACATCATTAAGGAGAATCTTACCACGATCATATAAATCCAAAAGACGTCCTGGCGTTACAATAAGAACATCAACCCCTTTTGTCAGCTTTTTTTCCTGATCTGCAAAAGATTCCCCACCAATTAAAACAGCAACTGTAAAACTGTGGTGTTTACCATATGTAGCAAAATCATCAGCAACTTGAGTTGCAAGTTCACGTGTAGGTTCAATGATTAGAGAACGAGGCATCCGTGCTTTAGCCCGTCCACGGCTCAACAAATCGAGAAGAGGTAGTATGAAGGAAGCCGTCTTTCCAGAACCTGTTTGAGCTATAGCGATCACATCACGCCCTTTAAGAAGCAAAGGAATCGCCAGCTCTTGAATAAGAGTCGGTGATGTATATCCCACTTCTACAATGGCTTGAAGGGTTTTTGTATGTAAACCCAATTTTTCAAAAGACATTACTTCCATACTTTATAAAGACTCTATTAACATTAACATCTTAAAGGCTGATTCATTAACAAAAGTCAAATACTTCTTTAACAAAAAGTTAAAATGAAGCAAAAAGAGCGGCATTTAAGAAACAGAGTCTATACGCTCGAGATTTAAAAAAATAAATACAAGTCCTCTCTTACCCCTTCGAGCGCATGAGACGCCCTTTTTCACGTTGCCAATCTCTTTCTTTTTCAACGGATCGTTTGTCCATTTTCTTCTTACCTGAGGCTAGGCCAAGTTCGATCTTTGCAATGCCTCGCTCGTTGAAATGAAGAGAGAGGGGAACAAGGGTCATGCCCTTCTTGCGAATTGCCACCAAGAGTCGGTTAAGCTCTCGTCTGCGGACAAGAAGCTTTCGAGGACGTTTTGGCTCATGATTGAAGCGATTTGCTTCATAATATTCAGGAATAAACGAATTAATAAGAAAAAGTTCATCCCCTTCGTCAGATGCATAGGATTCGGCAATACTTCCCTTCCCTGCCCGTAAGGACTTAACTTCACTTCCATAAAGAACGAGCCCAGCTTCAAAAGTTTCTTCTATAAAGTAATCGAATCGAGCGCGCTTATTGAGAGCAATTGTTTTCTTTCCGAAGGTCATCTCTCCCTCGCAGATGCAAACTCATGCAAAAGACCTAAATTCTGTAAACTTGCTTCGATGGCAAGGCGTGTTGCTGGTTTTAAAGGAACGAAGGGAAGACGGCTTTCACCCGAAACCCCATGAACAAGGCCCATGGCGTACTTAATAGGAGCAGGATTGCTCTCTAAGGATAAAGCCGATAATAAAGGAAAGACGTCTTTCCAGGTCGCTTTGAATAAAGGAAGATCTCCTTCGCACCAAGCTTTCATTAAAGTAACAAAAATATCAGGCACAACATTAGACGCAACCAAGATTCCGCCATCTCCTCCCATAGCCAAATGAGCAGCAAAGGGATCATCATTGCCAGATAAAAGGCTATAGCGATTTCCTAAAACACTCTTTAACTCTGAGACTCTCTGAAAACAACAAGAGCAGTCTTTATAGCCTTGAATATTTTTACAAGCACTCAGTTTTATCATCGTATCACTAGAAGTATCAACACCTGTTCGGGTTGGGTTATTATAAACAATAATAGGCAGATCAACATTATCGTTGATAGTTTTATAGTACTCGTAAAGACTTTCTTGAGATGGCTTTATATACCAGGGATTAATAATCACAACACCATCTGCACCTATATTTTGAGCTTGCTGTGTAAGGAAAATAGTATCTGTCGTTGTAAGAGCCCCTGTAGCAGGAACAACCTTAATTTTTCTCTTGCAGACATCTGTACAAACTTCAATAACGCGTTTTTGTTCTTCTGGAGAAAGCAAAATAGATTCTCCCGTTGTTCCACAAGGTACAATACCTTGAACTCCGGCGTTTACTTGAAAGACAACTAGCTCTTCCAATTTTTTTTCATCTACCTTCCCTTTATGGAATGGTGTAATGATGGCAGTGTAAATTCCTTTAAACATTGGCAACCTTTAAAAATGAATTTAAATATGACCATATCCTTCTTTAAAAAGCTCTACAAGGTATTCTCTATGGGAATATTGTTAATGACACCTTTAAAAGCTCATTCCCATCATAAAGAATTAAAATCCTGTAAACCGGCTCTGTTGGCTCAAATTAATGAACAAAAACGAATAAACCCTCAAGGTTGTCCTATAAGCCAAAAGCTTGTTTTTTGGCTTGGTATACTTAGAAATGCAGACCAATTTACGCCAAACGAGCTCATTCATTTCCTTAATAATCATTCTCATTGGCCTCATTATGACAAGCTCTGCTTAAAAGCAGAGGACATTATTGCAACTAAAGGAACCCCTAAAGAAATTTTAACATGGTTTGAAGCCCACCCTCCTCAAACTCCTGAAGGAACGATTGCCTATGCTAACGTTCTTCTTGCTCATAAAGAAAAAAGTAAAACCATAAAAGTAGTTTCCCATGCTTGGCATACGTTAGAGTTTACAAAAGCAGAAGAGAAAAAAATACTAGCTCGTTTTGGACAGTTTCTTCAGGAGAAAGATCACATAGCCCGTCTCGAATTTTTATTATGGAATGAAGATGTTGAAGAAGCAAAGCGCCTTTTAAATCGTGTCTCTATAAATATACGGAAGATAGCAGAAGTAAGAATTGCCTTTTTAGGAGGTAACTCAGATGCTATCCAAAAGATGAAGGCTCTTCCTGATAAGCTTCGTTCTGAGGAAAGCCTTTTGTATGCACAAACGAAATGGTATCGAAAACGTGAAGAAGTTGAAAAGGCAGCAAATATCCTTACCCAAGTTTCATCTGAGCCTCGTTATGCCGTAATGTGGTGGAAAGAGCGGAATTATATCGCTCGTGAACTACTTGTCTTAAATGATTATCAAAAGGCTTATGATGTTCTCAACAATCATGGCCTCAAGCCTGGTGCAGAAAATTATGCTGATGCTGAATGGTTTAGAGGATGGCTTGCTTTACGATTTCTTGACCAACCTCAACAAGCTCAACAACACTTTGAAGACCTTTTCTCTCATGCACAAGGGGCTATTACCAAAGCGCGCGGTGCCTATTGGGTGGGACGAGCCTTTGAAGCTCAAGATGAGTTAACTCTTGCGGAGAAATGGTATCGCAAAGCTGCTCGGTATAGAACAACTTACTATGGCCAACTAGCTGCAGGAAAAATTAAAGAAAAGTCCTATCCTTCCCTTGCCTTAGCATCTCGCGCAACAGTGGAGGAAAAAAGACGCTTTGAGCAAAATGAGATCGTTCAGGCAGCCTATATTCTTAAAGGCCTTGGGACGAGCGCCAACCATGAATTGAGTAAATTCTTGTTACACATATCGGACCAATCTAAAACAAAAAGTGAAAGAGAGTTATCTGTTCTCCTGGCTCATACCCTTTCTCCTTATGAGGTCGTTTGGGCGGCTAAAAAAGCAGGCTATAGAGAACCCGTTTTATTAAAGAAAGCTTTTCCTGTGTATGCAATCCCTCGAAAAGGACAAGACATTCCTGAAGAAGCATTTGTAATGGCAATCGTTTATCAGGAGAGCCGCTTTAATCCCACGGTTCAAAGTCCAGCTGGAGCGATGGGTCTTATGCAACTCATCTCAAAAACTGCTGCTCACGAAGCTAAACGCTTAGGTGTTAAACACTCAGACAAACAACTCTATAACCCCCAACATAATCTCCACCTTGGAACTGCTCATCTGGCACGACTTTTAAATACCTTCGATAATTCATACATATTAGCCAGTGCTGCCTATAATGCAGGACCTTCTCCTGTCCATCGTTGGATTAAAGAACTTGGAGATCCACGTAGCGATAATATTGATCCAATTGATTGGATTGAGAAGATCCCTTATGCGGAAACACGTAATTACGTCATGAGAGTCATGGAAAACATAACAAATTATAGATGCCTTAATGGCCTACCTAAGAAAACACTGGTGAATGATTTAAGAAATTAATACAGTTTACAAACTATATTAATATAATATTTTATATTTTGCGATATCATTGTTATTAGTGCAACAAGGTGCTCTATTAAAGGAGATAATCATGAAAGTTCTTTTAGCAACGACATTTGCGTTAGGTATGGTATTAGCAAGCCCTGATACCGGCAATGCTATTATAGCTCAAACATCGCCAACTGGCTCCCAATCAACCTCTATTTTCCTTGCCCATGGCGGAGGTCATGGCCATTCTGGAGGTCATGCTCATGCTGGTGGCGGAGGCCATGGGGCAGGACATGGTAATTTTGCTCATGGAGGCCATGGGTGGCATGGGGGTCACGCCTGGAACGGAGGGCATGGGTGGCATGGGGGTCACGGGTGGCACGGAGGCCATGGATGGTATGGTCATGGAGGTCCTGGATGGTATGGCGGAAATGGATGGTATGGATATCCTGGCTGGGGCTATTGGGGTAATGATGGTTATGCCAATTGCCCCTGCGGGAGCGTCGTTATAGCAGGTGCCGTTGTTTGCGCTCCTTGCTTTTAGATTCATTGAATAAACTTTAAAAATTTGGGTGGACCAAAATATCCACACAAATCGGGAGTTTTTGACTATACAAAAAAGCGGTGCTTTTCAGCACCGCTTAGTTCTCCCAGACTAAAAAGGGACAGTTTTTACTTCTTCTTTTGAGTTGTACAACGATTAGGGTATTTTTCACAACACTCCTCTTCATCATGGGTTGCACAGAAAACAGCTTCCATACGCGCGTCGATAGCCCGACTCAAAGCATCTTGTAGACTTGTATCTTCAGCTTTTGCTGAAGGATTCGTTGTAACAGCTGGCGTACTTACTTCTTTAGCAATACGGTCTTTTGCTGATTTTAATTTTGTCGCTTGCTCTTGCAGCTGCGTAGCAAAAAGCGAGTTCGGTCCACTATTTTCTTCTATTTCTTCAATAAGATGTGTTGCAATTTGAGCTTGGTTTTCATTCATCTCGCTTGCTACACTCTCACCGCCCACAGGAGTCCCCTTACCCCCAGGTCCCGTTGTAATTACTGCTTTAGGAGCTGGCGTTTCTTCATAAAACTGCGTTTGAGCCACTTGTATTTCCTTTTCCATTCCTTTGGCTTGGGAAACAAGAGTGTCATATTCTTTAACTGCAGCTAAATCTGTGGCTGCAGCTCTCAATAAAGCTGTGTAGGCAATTGCCTCTGAAGGGTTTTTTACATAGTCTTCATGAGCTGCTAAAAGAGCTTCATGAGTTGCTGTAATTTTTCCTTCTTGTCTAAGCAAATTCTTATTTACATTATAGAGAAGAACAGCCACATCCTTTGCACCTGGCGGTGGCGGTGGAGGCGGTGGGGTTACAGTAGCAGGCGCTGTGTTAGCAGCAAAAAGTGGTTGAACTTGCAATACACTAGCCGTACCTAAAATCATCATTCCAATGATATATGTAGTTAAAAACTTATTTTTTTTCATGTGGCTATTCTCCCTTTAAGCTTTGCGTCGTTGAACTTTCTCTCTTAAATATTGAGATGGTTTAAAAGATAATACACGTCTTGGCGTAATCACGGCTTCCTTGCCCGTTTTTGGGTTACGCCCAACACGTTTCGTTTTTTGCCGAACATTAAAGGATCCAAAAGAAGAAAGTTTGATTAGGCCATTGTCTACTAGCGAACTCATCATTATTTCAAGTGATGCTTCCAGAAAATCAGTCGCCTGGTGACGCGGAAGGTCTACTTCTCTGACGAGGCTATCAACGATATCTGCTCGAGTGAGGGTAGTGGTTGTCATAGTCAATTCCCTTTTCCTTGTCCTTGGTTCTTCTCTAGGATATCAAAAAAAACGCAAAAAGTCATACCTTTAATGATGATCATAAAAAGTTAAAATTAAAATTCTGTTAAAGTGGAGCTATTCGCTCTCTAAAATTTGAGCTCTTACCGTACCATCATAAAAATGGATGTGCACTTTTTGCTGAGTGTGAATGGATAGCTTTGAAGAAATAAGGGTTTGATCTAACCCTGTAACAAACGAAAATCCTCTTTCAAGAATACGTGTATAGGAGTAACTCTCTAGAAGTTGACTCAAAGCTTCCAGACGGTGCACTGTTCTTTCCACAATATACCCAATTGCGGATGGAAAACGATTGATCACATGGTCAAGGGTTAAAGTTTGTTGTTCAATAAAACGTGTACTAGCATTAACCAAGCGCTCACTCAATTCATCCAAACGTTGTATATTTTCATCTACCCACGACTCTAAAGAAGGCATCCCTCGCCTTACGACTTCAAGGCGACTCTCGTAAAGAGAAAGCATATGATTGAGATGCATGGTGAGATGGGCATCAAATTGACCTAGGGTGTGAGAAAGTTGAGTCCTTACTGGGACAGCAAATTCGGCTGCTGCCGTGGGTGTTGGAGCTCTTTTATCCGCAGCAAAATCCACTAGCGTAACATCTGTCTCGTGTCCCACGGCTGAAATCACCGGAATAACACTTTCTGAAACAGCTCTTACCACATTTTCTTCATTAAATGCCCATAAGTCTTCTAAGCTTCCTCCACCACGGGCGACAATCAACAGGTCTGGGGATATTGGAAGAGCATTAAAACCTCTCACAGCCTCAGCTATCTGGACTGAAGCCCCCTCCCCTTGCACAGCGACAGGCCACAATAGAACAGAAACAGGAAAACGATCCGCAATCCGATGAAGCATATCACGAATGACTGCTCCTGTAGGCGACGTCACAATACCAATGGTTTGAGGGAGAAAAGGAAGGGGCTTTTTCCGCGTTTCATCAAAAAGACCTTCTGCAGCTAATTTTCGCTTGCGCTCTTCAAGAAGCTTTAAAAGTGCTCCTTCTCCAGCAAGTTCCATTCCTTCTACAACAATTTGATATTTGGAACGGCCCGGATATGTGGTGAGTTTTCCAATGGCAATAACTTCTATTCCTTCTTGAGGAGTCACAGAAAGTCCCTGAAAACTCCCTCGCCAACAGACTGCATCTAAAACGGCATCCTGGTCCTTCAGTGTAAAATAGACATGACCTGAGGTATGACGTTTTAGCCCTGAAATTTCTCCTCGCACTCGAACACGAGAAAATCCTGTTTCCACAACACGCTTTAAAGCTTGTGAAAGCTCCGTTACTGTAAATTCAGGTAGAGTCGAGGCAAGAGGCAGCACAGAAAGATCCTTTGCGATAATCAACTGATGGAGAGATACTGATGATTTGATCTAAATTCAAGTCTTCTTTTCATTATGCCTTCGTATGAATTCCCTAAAAATCATATCCTACTCTGACGAGGGCATCGCCGAGGTTTTGGCCACTGCCGAGTTGGGCACTTACGTTCGCAATAACGTAGAGGCCTTTGGTGAACTGGACCGTAACGCCAACACCAGGGGCTACTTGGTTACGGACCTTGCTATCTCCTAAGAGGGTCAGGGTTTGAGGTTCTCCTATTATTCCGCC
>JAIEMB010000028.1 GCA_019752515.1 Alphaproteobacteria bacterium
GTTTTTCCTTTACCCAGCCATTATGCCTGGTGTGGGAGAAGGTTCAGAAGCACCTATAGTTAAAATTAAGAACGTACATCTTCGAAAAGGACAGTAGATTGATATGAGCGGTATGTTTTCATAAAATCGGACGTCCATAAAACTACTGATGGAGTCGGAATTAAATCTCTTGGTGAAAGCTTCTTTACGGCTTGTCATTTAAGAAACGCAATTTGTCTCTGCTAAATACCCCGCAGCAAACCAGCGGGGTACTTTATTGGAAATAAAAAAACGGCTATTTATGGGTTGATATGATTTTCATAAATATTATAGTTGACAAAAATAAAATGCGACTTATATCGTCATTATTGATAAAATAAGTAATGATGAATAATATGATCGAATTAAATAGAATAAAAGTAACCCTTTTATTCACTGTAGCGTTGTTATCTTCAACAACGGTTCAGGCAATGAGGGAAGATGAAGAAGGGCTAAGGGGCACAACAGTTTTATTAGGACAACCAAGTGCTCCAGAAAATGTATCCTCATGTCAGAAGAGAGCTTTTAGGCTAGAGATCGTTCGCACTCTTAGGGAGAGAGGGATAGATGATAGTGATCATCGTCTAGCAATCGCTGACGAAATCGTTCAGCGTCATTGGGGTAAGAAGATAGATGACAACTCTCTCCTTCTTCGGGCTCAGGTCATTCATAAATATATAGATCCTCTTCTTCAAAGTCATGATTGTCCTAAAATCATTATTAATACCGCATTAGCTGAAAGTCATGAAGAGATTGAGGCTCGTGCTTTGGCCATTAACCATAACAAAGCTATTCTTTTGCCGGTTAGTGATAGGCCTATCCTCAAATTGTGGTATTTTGATGTTGTTCTAAGAGCTTTGGGTTTGAGTTCCAAGGAAATTAATGCTCGTGCGCAAGCCATCGAAGAAAATGTAGCTATTCTTTTTCCTAAAGGGATAGATACAGCTGGGCGTTTGGGCTTTATAGCTCGAGCTTTAGATATTGATGCTAGGGAGATTCATGCTCGTACTCAGGCTATTATAGAACAGGGAACTACTCTTTTTCACGAAGGCATAGAAGTAAATGATCGTTTGACAATGACTTTACGTGCTTTGCAATTATCTGCTGATGAAATTAAATCTCGTATGCAGGCCATTAGAAAAAGTGAAGCTATTCTTTTTCCTAAAGGAATATACATAAGTGGACGTTTTAGATTTGTATATCAAGTTTTAGATGTTGATGCCGAGGAGATTTATGCTCGTGCTCTGGCTATTAGAGAACAGGAAGCCACTCTTTTTCACGCAGACATGAAAGCAAATGGTTGTTTGGAAATGACTTTACGCGCTTTACAATTACCTGCTGATGAAATTAAATCTCGTCTGCAGGCCATTAGAGAAAATGGAGATACTCTTTTTCCAGTGGGTATAAGCGTAAATGATCACATGCAATTGATTCCAAAAGTTTTAAAATTGAGGGCTGCAGTAATTGCTTCACGCTTACAGGCTATTATAGACTATGAGGACGTTCTTTTACTCAGAAACATAAGCGAAAAAGGGATAGAGAGATTAAAGGTTGTTGAAAGTATATTACGACTGAATACTGATGAAATCAAATTACGCTTACAGGCTATTAGAGAAAAAAAGGATATTCTCTTTCCCAAAGGAATAAAAGAGAATAATCGTTTAGAAATAATGCAAGAGGCATTAAAATTATCTGCTGAAAAAATCCGCAAATCTGATCTTAAAGGGGGAGGTGATAAATGGGTGCTTAGAATTTCTTCAGATGAAGAGACACAAGTAGTTGATCTAGAAAGACTTCTAGCAACAGGATGTGGATTAAAAGTGAGCAGTAAAGGACGAAGTGGAGCAAGTTCAGTTCGGAAAGGAAATCATGAAGATCACCTGATAATCGCAGAAAAGCTCCCTTTCAAATTTAATCCTTCTTTTCAATGGATATCCAAACAGAGAGCAGTTCCTGAGGGTTATCAATTTGTACAAGATCCTCAACAAAAGGCAAAAACGAAATGGGGTCCTCTTAACATACTTTCTAAGAGAAAAGGGTGTGCGTCTGTTACAGGGGATGGTTATGTATTTTACTATCAGTTAGCGTCGACAGAGATGAAGTCACTCGATAAACAATCGTTCGTATTTGAGGTCGATGTTAAAAGTTCCACACCAGGTGCTTACATCCAATATTGGGGATTTCCCCAACATCAAAAACTAATGTCTCATCCTCATACAGGGAGCGGAAAGTGGCAAACGCTGAGCATAGAGTTTACAGTGGATGGGAATGATAAACAGTTTTTCCTTTACCCAGCCATTATGCCTGGTGTGGGAGAAGGTTCAGAAGCACCTATAGTTAAAATTAAGAACGTACATCTTCGAAAAGGACAGTAGATTGATATGAGCGGTATGTTTTCATAAAATCGGACGTCCATAAAACTTCTGATGATATCGAAATTAAATCTCTTGGTGAAAGCTTCCTTACGGCTTGTCATTTAAGAAACGCAATTTGTCTCTGTTAAATACCCCGCAGCAAACCAGTGGGGTACTTTATTGGAAATAAAAAAATGACTATTTATGGATAAATATGATTTTCATAGATTTTATAAGGAGCTTAAGATTTGACGAAGTTTTAACTATTTTATAGCATAAAAGCAAATAGGTGTTTTTTTGGAATTGAATGATATTGATTTAATTCAGTGCCAGTAGAAGCACAAAAGGGAGTTAATCATGAATAAGAAAGCCCTCCGAATTATAGCAGCCGTTGTGATTATTGCTGGTTTGAGTGGGGTTAGCTATGCGGGGCACAAAGAATGCCATGGAAAATGTGATGATCGAAGAAGTGATGTGTTGAATCAAATGTGGAAAGCTGATTCCAACAGATGGGAGGGGGTTGCAAATTATGCTAATGATTGCTGCCATGCCTGCTGCAATTCAAAACAAATTCATGATGACAAAAAAAATTGTCCTTCGTGTACTATGCCAGAGTGTCTGTTGAATTGGAGTGATCCACGGAATTTACCCACGCCTGCTACTTGCCCTGGTCTCATATCGGGTGTAGTTGGAAATTGTCCTACGATTTGGGATGCAAAAACTTGTCCTCAGGTAAACTAGCTCGTTCTAATGAGGTCTTATCGAAAGACAAGGATTAACCTCCAGCTTTTAAAAATATCGTTACCCCTTAAAGTTAGGAGCTTACACTTTCAGCGGCTTTGTGTTCACCTTTGCCATAAATAAAGAGAGGTTCAGCGTTATTAAATATAACTTCCTCATTAATGACGACTTCGTCTACATTTTCTATATTAGGAAGTTCGAACATTGTATTCAGGAGCGTTGATTCTAAGATAGACCTGAGTCCGCGGGCCCCTGTTTTCCTTTCGATAGCTTTTTTTGCGATTGCTTTAAGAGCACCTTCTGTAAATGAAAGTTCTACGCCTTCCATATTAAAAAGACGTTTATACTGCTTAACAAGGGCATTCTTAGGTTCAGTAAGAATTTCAATAAGAGCGGCTTCATCTAGATCATTAAGGGTAGCAACGACGGGAAGTCGGCCAATAAATTCAGGGATGAGACCAAATTTTAATAAATCTTCAGTCTCAAGCTCTTGGAGGAGCTCTCCAGCACGTCGATCTTCAGGCCCTCTCACATCTGCACCAAAGCCTATGGCTGTGCCACGACCACGAGAGGAAATAATTCTCTCAATCCCTGCGAAAGCGCCGCCACAAATAAAGAGAATGTTCGTTGTATCAACTTGTAGAAATTCTTGTTGCGGGTGTTTCCGACCACCTTGTGGGGGAACGGAAGCAATAGTTCCTTCCATGATTTTGAGAAGAGCTTGTTGGACGCCTTCTCCTGAAACATCACGAGTAATTGAAGGATTATCAGATTTACGTGAGATTTTATCCACCTCATCAATATAGACAATACCGCGCTGTGCTTTATCTACATTATAATCAGCGGCTTGGAGAAGCTTAAGGATGATATTTTCAACATCCTCTCCAACGTAGCCTGCTTCCGTAAGAGTTGTTGCATCTGCCATTGTAAAAGGAACATCAATGATGCGCGCCAAGGTTTGAGCGAGAAGTGTCTTTCCGCAACCTGTTGGTCCTACAAGGAGGATATTCGATTTGGAAAGTTCTACATCATTCGATCGATTGCCATGCTCGAGACGCTTGTAGTGATTGTGGACGGCAACGGATAGCACTTTCTTAGCTTTATCCTGGCCAATAACATAATCATTTAAAACGTCAAAAATCTGCTTGGGGGTGGGCACACCCTCTGGTGAACGAAGGAGGGGTCCTTTGTTTTCTTCCTTGATGATATCCGTGCAAAGGTCAACGCATTCATCACAAATAAAGACAGAGGGGCCAGCGATGAGTTTACGTACTTCATGTTGGCTCTTGCCACAAAATGAACAATAGAGTGGACCTCTCGGGTCTTCATTATTAGTTTTAGCCATAACACACTCCTTTTCACTTTTTCCGCGAACCTTATGCGATTTTCTTGTTCATTTTTTGACGTTTAACCATGACTCGGCTTACACAAATGATCATTTCTTTATATATATAGGATCTCATGGAACTGCCAATAAATGGTTAACAAAAGAGATTGAGGGTTGTTTTTTTCATTTTTCTTACGCACTCTTTCTTACTTCCGTGGGAACTGGGCGATGGGTAACAACTTCATCAATTAAACCAAATTCTTTTGCGGCTTCTGCGGTCAAAAAATTATCCCGATCCATGGCTTTTTCAATCTTCTCTAAATCTTGACCCGTACAGGTTGCATAAATCTTATTGAGTCTAGTTTTAATTTCCAATATTTCGCGAGCATGAATTTCAATGTCTGAAGCTTGTCCTTGAAACCCTCCTAAAGGTTGATGAAGCATAACGCGAGAGTTGGGTAAGCAATACCGTTTTCCTTTTGCTCCTGCTGTAAGAAGGAGAGAACCCATTGAAGCGGCCTGTCCAAAACAAAGAGTGGCAACGTCAGGTCGAATATAATTCATTGTGTCATATATGGCAAAACCAGAGCTTACGACTCCGCCAGGAGAATTAACATACATGTAGATGTCTTTATTAGGATTTTCAGACTCTAAAAAAAGAAGCTGAGCACATACAAGACTGGATGTGGTATCGTCAATTTGACCATTAAGAAAGATTATTCTTTCTTTCAAAAGGCGTGAAAATATATCGAATGATCGTTCTCCCCTGGCTGTTTGCTCGACGACAACAGGAACTAAATTGTTCATTTGAATTTTCATGTTTATTCTTCCTTCTCAGTGCCTTTTTTCTTTGATGTTTTTTTTGTTTTTGACTTTTTTGACTCTGCTGCAATCTTTTTCTCAGCTTCTTCTTCCTCAAAGGTAAAGAGCTTTTCAAGTTCATCTGGTGTGAGAGCCTTTTCCGTAATTTTGGATTGGTTAAGGATAAACTCAACTACTTTATTTTCAAAAATGGGGGCTCTCAAAGTTGCAAGCGCTGATTCATTGTTACGATAAAAGTCAATAACTTCTCGCTCTTGACCTGGGAATTCGCGAGCCCGTTCCATAAGAGCATTCATGAGCTCTTGATTGCTAACGGAAATATTATTTCGATTGCCAATTTCAGCCAGCAAAATTCCTAAGCGCACACGCCTTTCTGCGATAGTCTTGTATTCAGTCCTAAGCTCTTCCTCGCTTTTTCCAGCAGTTTCTTCAAAAATCTTTGAGTTATCTTTTTCTTTTGCATTAGCGTTAGCAGCTTTCCCTTGATCAATGCCTAACTCGCGACAGAGTTGTTCCCAAATATTTTCAAATTCAAGTTGAACCATATTTTCAGGAACATCAAATGCAAATCTTTCAGCCAAGGCATCTAAGACGTGACGTTTTGTGTTTAAAAACCCTTGGGCAATATAATTTTTAGATATATTATTTTTGACCCACTCTTTCATGAGCTCAAGGGACTCAAATCCAAGTTTCTTTGCTAGAGCAGCATCAATTGTAATAGGAGCTGCTTCGTGAATATCTTTAATATTTACATCAAAACGAGCAGGTTTGTTTGCATACCGATCTTCATGGTAATCCTTTGGGAAAGTAACTTTAACTTCAACTTGACCACCTTTCTCTCTATCAACTAATTGATCTTCAAAGCCAGGTATGAAGCTCCCTGAGCCAAGTTCGAGCGGATGATCCTTTCCCGATCCACCCTCGATGGGTTCATTTTCAATAAAGCCCTCAAAGTCAATGATGAGAATATCGCCTTTTTTTGATTTACGAAGCTTTTTTAGGGGGTGGGTTTCCCGGTTTCTTTTTGCTAAATTTTCGAGAACAGAAACAATATTTTCTTCAGGTATGGTAACAACATATTTTTCAAAAGTGAGGTGATCAAGTTTTATATCCCCAATGACAGGTAAAATTTCCAGGTTAACTTGAAATTTTAAGTCTTTTCCTTCTTCATAAGAGTTAAGATTGACTTTTGGTTTAAGAGCTGGTTTGAGGCTATTATCTTTGACAAGCTTTTGAACAGTACTTTCTACTATCTGCTCAAGCACATCTGAAAGAGCTTCCTGTTTATAACGTTGTCTTAAGAGGGGAAGGGGAATCTTGCCAGGACGAAAGCCAGGAATTTTGACACGTTTACCAATGGATTCTAGTCGTTTGTTAAGTTTTTCTTCGATGGCATCAGCAAAAATTGTGACATCAAATTCGCGCTTTAGGCCTTGTGAAAGGGTTTCTTTGATTTGCATAGTTGTTATCTCACTTGCTTGCTAAATAATTATTAACCTTGAAAAAAACCTTAATGATCCTTTTCCCCTTTGTACAGTATTTTGGTGCGGGCGAAGGGACTTGAACCCCCACGGCTTGCGCCACCAGATCCTAAGTCTGGCGTGTCTACCAATTCCACCACGCCCGCATGGTGAAAACTCATAACATACCCCACGTTAATTGCAAATGTGGTTTGAATGAGAAAAACACGATTTTCCTATCTTTCATATATTTTCTTAATTTTTTGTTAATCAGGGTAGAAAATGGCTGTATTCAATAAAAAGAAAGGTTAAATATGATCTAAATTAATATTAGATAGTGCATTATGCAATAATAGAAAATAGTTTTTAGTCTATTTTAATTATAATGCCACATATTTTGGTGAGAGTAACGAGGAGTCATATCTATTAAAGCGTGACCACAAGTGTAAGCAATCCCAATAAATGTCATGGTAATAATGAGAAAAGGTAGGGTGAGACGCGACAGATTGAGAAGCTCTGCTTTATGCAATTTTGACATTTTAACCCCCTTTTTATGCCTTGATTTCTTTTGAGGGGTGCATATTGCCAAAAATAAGTTACGAAATGGTTAACGTTTCAATTAATAAAATATTTTTGTAGCTTACATAACTTTGCACTAAAATCGTTTTTAAAAGAGAAAGAATGTAACATCTTAGATTGCCCTTTTACTGTAAGTTCTATGAAACAAGCTCGTTTTGTGAGATAATGCTAAAATAGGGCTCTAAAACTGTTAAGGGTTTTTGCTGTGGCGATCAAAATTAATGAAGCAGTTTCTCCGCAAGATATTCAAAAATACTTTTCTTTGGTTCTTGATTATTTAAACAAGAATAAGATTGATAAAATTGTATCTTTGAATATTAACTTATCATTATCCAGTCACGTAGAATCAACGGTTGTTTCACTTTCTGGTGATAAGAAATGCAAAATCATTCGCTTGAAGATAGAGAAAAGAGTCTCTGACGAAATCAAAATAAATATGATAAATTTAGAAGAAAGAGAGCTGAAGAATCTAACATATGGATTCGGCCCTGTTCAACTTGGTGATCCAAAGAAGAGTGCAAATAGTTTTGATCCAGCCATTCCTTTGCTCCCTTCCTATTGGGGTGGCAATTAATTGATTTCAAATATAGATCATTAAAAAAAAACCGCACGAGGCTATCGAAATGAACCAAAGTATATTATTCTTATCTGGAGCATTCCTATGGACAGGATACGCGCTTGCTGCAGATGATTATAAGAAATATATCCCTGAGTTTGCGCAACAATACATACTTGATTCTCGTGAAGATGACCCTTCTTCAAGTCCCCAAAAAGAAGATAAGGATTTTCAAAAGTATATTCCTGAACCTTATCAAAAATATGTTCCGGAGTTTATGGAAGAAAGGGAATCGTTGGAAGATACGTTTTGGGATGAGGATTGGGACGAAGAGGCTTCATCTTCATCAAAGAAATCTTCTTTAAAAAATAAGGAAGTTTATGGTCCTTCATCTTTGTCAAATAACTCTTATCATAACTTAACAGGAAATGGTCCCCTTCGGTTAACTCATGTAACCGTTGAAAATCGATTATCAGTAAATGGCCCCTTAGTAGGTTCTAATATTCAGGCAGGATTTCTCGAAGTTAATGGTCCCGTTAATGTTTCGAATCTTGATGTTGGGAAGGCTGTGATTAGGGGGTTTACTAAATTTAAGAGCGCTCATGTCAAAAAGGGATTAACAATCTATGGAACTCTTTTCGCTCAAGGATCAACTTTCAAACAGCCAATCCATGTATTTTCTTCAAAAATTCGTTTTACAGATAGTCAAGTTCATTCGATTGTTTTTGAAAAAAACGAAAATTCTTCTAATGAACCACCCGTAATTCATTTATTAGGGGGTACGCAAGTCTTTGGGGATATTGAATTTAAAGGTAAACAAGGAATTGTTGATATGGGGCCCGATGCGAAGGTAGATGGGAAAATTATCAATGGTATTCAGCAGAGCACAGAAAAATAAAAGGTAATACCGTGCTTTGGTTCAAGAGGGGGATGAGAAAGAGTCTAGGATCTAGTGTCTCTGAAGCTGTCTCTAAATCCCGAATTCAGCTTGTGCTCCAAGGGCTTCCTCAATCCGTAAGAGCTGGTTGTATTTGGCAAGCCGGTCGGACCGTGAAAGTGATCCAGTCTTAATTTGACCACAATTGAGAGCCACGGCTAAATCTGCAATAGTTGAATCTTCTGTTTCACCAGAACGGTGGGACATAACGGTCGTATAACCCGATCGATGGGCAAGATCAACGGTCTGGATAGTTTCCGTTAAGGTTCCAATTTGATTAACTTTAATTAGGATGCTGTTGGCCACTCTCTTTTCAATTCCTTCTGCAAGGCGAAGTGGATTTGTAACAAAAAGGTCATCTCCCACCAATTGTATTTGATCTCCAAGGGCTTCTGTCAGAGATTTCCATCCATGCCAGTCATCTTCAGCCATTCCGTCTTCAATAGAGAGAATGGGGTAGGCATTTGTAAGGTCTTGATAAAAAGCAACGAGCTCATCTGATTCCAGAATTTTGCTCTCGCCTGCTAAATGATATCTTCCTACGCGATAAAATTCACTAGCGGCGACATCTAAAGCTAAACCGATTTCTTCTCCTGGTTGATAACCGGCAGTTTCTATGGATTTCATGATAAAATCCAGCGCCGATTGGGTTGAGGGCAGGGCAGGGGCAAAGCCCCCTTCGTCACCAACATTGGTGTTAAATCCAGCCTCTGAGAGGTTTTGCTTGAGCGCATGAAAAACTTCTGCTCCCCAGCGAACTGACTCTTTAAAGCTAGGAGCTCCTATAGGGACAATCATAAATTCTTGAAAATCAATGGGGTTATCAGCGTGGGCTCCCCCATTGATGATATTCATGAGTGGAACAGGGAGAACATGGGCGTAAATACCGCCAATATAACGATAAAGCGGAAGCCCTTCTTCTGTTGCTGCAGCTCGGGCTGTGGCCAAGCTTGCGCCTAAAATGGCATTTGCGCCTAAACGGCTTTTATTTTCCGTTCCATCGAGTTCAATGAGCCGTCGGTCAATAAGAATTTGATCTCGAGCATCAGAACCACATAGCGCTTCGTAAATTTCATCATTTACAGCTTGAACGGCTTCGAGGACACCTTTTCCCCTATAACGTGTTCGATCTCCATCTCGCTTCTCCATAGCTTCATGCTTTCCTGTTGAAGCTCCCGAAGGCACAGAAGCCCGACCGCGGGCGCCACTCTCGAGCTGGATATCTACTTCAATGGTTGGATTTCCACGAGAGTCAAGAATTTCTCGGGCATGAATATCAATAATGGAGCTCATAAGGTGACCTCGCTTAAGATGCTATTGAAAGAGGATTAGATTTGGCCAGGCGGTCAAAAGCCATAAGTGTTTCCAAGAGAGCAGGCATATCCTTAAGCTTAACCATGTTAGGACCATCGCTAGGGGCTCTGTCAGGATCTTGATGGGTTTCTACGAAAACGGCAGCAACACCTATGGAAATAGCTGATCGAGCTAATACAGGAATAAACTCTCGTTGGCCACCTGAGGCCGTTCCTTTCCCTCCAGGTTGTTGAACGGAATGAGTTGCATCAAAGACAACGGGATAACCCATTTGTGCGAGAATAGGAAGAGAGCGCATATCAGCAACAAGTGTATTGTATCCAAAGGAAACGCCGCGTTCACAGAGAAGGATGTTATGGTTACCTGTTTCTTCAATTTTTTGGACGACGTTTTTCATATCCCAGGGGGCTAAGAATTGACCTTTTTTTACATTAAGAGCCTTTCCGGTCCTCCCAGCAGCAAGTAATAGGTCTGTCTGGCGACATAAAAAGGCAGGGATTTGGAGAACGTCAACGACTTCAGCGACAAGGGAACATTGAGAAGGTTCATGAACGTCGGTTACAATAGGGCACCCCCATTTTTCCCGGATTTCAGAAAAAATGGGTAATGCTTCATTCATTCCTACTCCTCGCACGCCGTGGAGACTTGTTCGATTGGCTTTGTCAAAAGAAGTTTTATAAATAAGGCCAATTCCAAGTTTATCTGTAAGTTCAACCAAAGCTTGCGACATTTCAAGCGCGTGCGCGCGACTTTCAAGAACGCAAGGTCCTGCTATTAAGGTAAAGGGCAAGTCATTGCCCAGTGTGATCGAGCCAATTTTTACG
This sequence comes from Alphaproteobacteria bacterium, assembly GCA_019752515.1. Lineage (GTDB taxonomy): Bacteria > Pseudomonadota > Alphaproteobacteria > UBA9655 > UBA9655 > UBA9655. Next base: position 10,933 of record JAIEMB010000028.1, read on the forward strand.
TGATGGGTCATGTTACTTCCTCTTAAATAAGTCGGTTCTGATGGAGAGCAGCTTTAATAAAATCAGCAAAAAGGGGATGGGGTCTAAAGGGACGCGATTTAAATTCGGGATGAAACTGGACAGAAATGAACCAAGGGTGATCTCTTCGTTCAGCCACTTCAGGTAAGAGCCCATCGGCGGTTGTTCCCACTGTATAAAGACCGCAATTTTCAAGTTCATCAAGGTATGTTGTATTCACTTCGAAACGATGGCGGTGGCGTTCGGAAATGATAGAACTATTATAGATTTCATGTACCTTTGATCCGGGAGTGAGATGGCAATTATAAGCACCCAACCGCATTGTTCCCCCTAAGTCCTCTCCAGGAAAATATTTCTGTACGATATCTCCTTTTATCCATTCGGTCATAAGAGCGACAGCTGGCATATTCGCAGGACCAAATTCAGTGGAATTGGCCTCCTCAAAGCCTCCGATATGTCGTAAAGCTTCGAGGACAGCCATTTGCATGCCAAGACAAATACCGAAGAAAGGGATCTTGTGCTCTCGTGCATATTGGATGGCGGCTATTTTGCCTTTTGTGCCTCGCTCTCCAAAACCACCTGCCACAAGGATACCATGAAGAGGAGCAAGTTTTTCCATAAGATTAATTTTGTTCGCTTCTTCCAGTTCTTCTGAATTAATCCATTCGATGTTTACGTGAACTCGATTAGCAATTCCTCCGTGAATCAAAGATTCTCGTAGGGATTTATACGCATCCAAAAGACCCGTATATTTCCCCACAACACCAATGGTTACATCTCCTTCAGGACGTAAGATAGTTTCAACAATACGTTTCCAGATAGATAGGTCTGGTGACGTTTTGGCTTCAAGGCCAAAGTGCTTACATACTTCGCGGTCAAGGCCTTGTTCATGATAGCTGATAGGAACCTGATAAATTGTTGATACATCTAAGGCTTCAATGACGCACTCAGGTTTAATATTACAAAAAAGGGCAAGTTTTCTCTGTTCTTCTCCCCCGATTGGGCGGTCGCTTCGACAAAGAAGAATATCTGGCTGAATACCTTTGCTTTGAAGCTCCTTCACGGAGTGTTGGGTTGGTTTTGTTTTTAGTTCTCCCGCTGTAGGGATATAAGGAACAAGGGTAAGGTGGATATAGAGCGTATTTCTATAGCCGAGTTCATTGCGGAGTTGGCGAACGGCCTCAAGGAAAGGAAGACCCTCTATGTCACCTACTGTTCCTCCGATTTCACAAATAACAAAATCAACGTCTTCTGTGAGTTTCAAAATGGCATCTTTAATAGCATCAGTAATGTGAGGAATAACTTGAACAGTGGCTCCTAAATAGTCTCCTCGGCGTTCCTTTGCAATAACATCTGAATAGATGCGTCCTGTTGAAACAGCGTCATATTTGGTCGTATTAACTCCCGTAAAACGCTCATAATGTCCGAGATCGAGATCGGTTTCAGCGCCATCATCAGTGACGAAAACTTCGCCATGTTGGAAAGGACTCATGGTGCCTGGATCAACATTAATATAAGGTTCTAATTTGCGCAAAAGAACCTTATACCCCCTTGCTTGGAGGAGGGCACCTAAGGAGGCTGATGCAATACCTTTCCCTAAAGAAGAAACAACACCTCCTGTTACAAAAATATACCGCGCCAAACTTTCCTCATTTCTGTCTTCTAGCCATTACCACTTATCATTAATTCTATCTTAGTTATATTCTCATAACTCAAAGATATCTCCTGCCCGCTCAGTCGATTGCAAAATTTTATTGAGGAGTTGCTGGCTGAGTCTGACTTGTCTGATCTAAAATTGAAGATGGGCGATTTTGATGTTTTGCTAAAATAGCTAAACCAAGGCTTGTAGCCAAAAAACATGCGGCAAGGATAGCTGTCGTATGGGTGAGAAGATTCGCAGACCCACGGGTTGTCATTAAGCCCCCCATGGTTCCACCACCGAGGCCCATACCTCCTTCACTGCGTTGAATTAAAATGACCCCGATCATAGCAACTGTGATCAGCAAGTGAATAACAAGTAGCACTGTTTGCATGGTAATTTTCCCACCGTTTTATCTAGGCCGTACTTTAGGATGAAATGGTTATAATTTCCAGAAGAAAATATCTCTTCTTTAAATCCATCCCTCTCTTGACGAAAGGATAAAACTTTGAGTAGATGAAATTACTTTTATGGCGGGTGTAGCTCAGTTGGTTAGAGCGCCAGTTTGTGGCACTGGAGGCCGTGGGTTCAATTCCCATCACTCGCCCCATAAAACAAATTTTGGGGCATTCCCACTTACTTGCCTCTCCCCAAAGATGGGGAGAGGTCGCCGTGCTGCGGCGGGTTTCCTTCAAGTGAATTTTTAACCTTACGAAAAGAGGAAATCCTCAGGAAATCTTCAATTTCCCAGATTCAGTTTTAAAGACCCTTCTTTCCAAAGTTATCGTTTAGTTGGGGCTTTTGTCTGTACAAGCGAAAACTCACCCACAGTGGTTACGGCACCAGGAGTCGCTGACCAAGGATTTGTCCAGAATTGAATAGTATAAACACATTCACCTTGATCATTTGGCGCACCTGGCTGTTGAAGCTTAAGATGTGAATCGTTTGTAGAAAAGCTTGGTTCGTAAGGTATTGTCTTCTTTGAGGCTGTTTGACCGCCAGGATGGCCTGCGCCGCCCCCCTGCCATTTTACTTCCCAACCAGGGATTGTTAATTGATTGGTTAAAAGTTGGTTAATTTCTTTAAAATTTTGGATGCAAGCATTAGGGCATTCCCCAGCAGGAGGCTTGTTCTGGCACACCTCGCTGTGAACGACTGTAGGAATAATTCCAAGGACTGCTGCTAATATTAAGTACGTTTTCATGTGTACGTCTCCTTTAATTCTATTATGTGTGCTATTTGTAAAAGAGTAGCTTCTTCAAAAAATTTAATGAAAAACAATGAAAAAATCGTTAATTATTCTCGATTGTGGGGAGATGATAGAAAACAGGGTAGATTAAGCCTTTCTTAAACATATTTCCATCGTCATTTATGAACCACACTAAGAAAGGAAAAAAGTGAAGATCACGATATTTTATAAATTTTTCAATAACTTCTTAATTTTTCAATAATCTCACGTTTTTTTATTTCCTTTTAGACCTTTTATGTTTTCCGCAATTGCTACTCGATTGCGTCCTAAGGATTTTGCCGTATAGAGTGCTTGATCAACTGCAGTTGTGATCTCTTTCAAGGTGGCTCCGTGCTGAGGATAGGTGGCGATACCTAAAGAAATAGAAAGATTTTGAATCGTTTTTCCCTCACTGATCACATCAAGAGTCGTTACAGTTTCTCGTAGCTCCTCAGCTCTTTGGGAAGCAATCTGAAGGGTTGTTTCAGGCAAAATGAGAATGAATTCTTCTCCTCCAAAACGACAGGCAATGTCGCTTTTACGAGAATATTTTTGCAATAATAGGGCAATAACTTTAAGAACTTCATCCCCTGCGTTGTGTCCGTAAGTATCATTAATTCTTTTAAAATGATCGATATCTAGCATAAGCAAGGAAATAGGGTGGGAATAACGATTGGCTCTGTATATTTCCCGTTGCAATGATTCGTCAAGGAAACGTCTATTATAAAGACCTGTCAGAGGATCATGAATAGCTTGAGTGGTTAGAAGGTCATGTATCTTTAAGCTTGTGAGTGAAACGGAAAGTTGTCGTGAAAATGTTTCTGCTAGAAGGATTTGTTTAGCTTGTTCGCTCTCTGAAAGGGATAAAAGCTGATTATCACGAATTTGTAAGAGACCAAAAACTTCGTTCTGATCGAAAAGAGGCATGCATAAGAAGGCTGTTTTTGGAAGCTGTTTAGAAAATGAGTTTTTGATATGTGCACAATGAGCAAGGTTGTGTTTTCCACTCATATAAAATGTACTTTCTTTTTCAATAGCCAAACATTGACCTTGCGGAAAAGGGGATAATTTAGAAGTTTTTTTTCCCCAAGTTGAAAAGGGCGTTAGGAGGTGAGAAGAGTGGTCTGTTAAGTAGATAGCTCCCGATGTTGAGGGAAAGAAGCGTTTACAGGATTTTGCAATAGGTATTGCCGCTTTTTCTAAAGATGAACAGGCTTGTAAAGCATTTATCATATCCTTAAGACAACGAAGGCTTTCCATGTGATGGCTTGATTCTGTAAGCTCTAGCTCAAGACTTTTCTTGGCCTCTTGAAGCATTAGAGCGTTCTTTCTTGCGGTTTGAAGAGATCGAACACCAGCAAAGAGAAGAAGGGCGATGAAAGGGCCAAATAAAAGGATTAATTTTGAGAGCAATGTATAGGTATGCTGTTTATAAAGTTCAACAGAAGGCCAGACCTTAACAGTCCAGTTCAAATTATAAATATCAATTTCTTTCTTGGAACTTATTTTACTAATATAAGCGATGTGAGATTGGAAAAAGCTATCTTTATTCTGCTGGTCCTCAAAAAAAGCAACTTCAAAGTCAGAATTTGGCCTTTTGTCAAGAATGTCCCTAAGCATTGTATCAACATCAATAGTGGCAATGATAAATCCATTAAATTGAGATTGCTTAAGGAGAGGAATACAAATCAGAAATCCTCGTCCTTCAGGAATAAGCTTCGTGATTTTGCTGATTTTTAATTTTTGCTCACGTTTGGCCGCTTCTATGGTTTCATGAAGAAAAGGAAAACTATCGAGTGCAATATTTAATAATAATTCATTCTCTTTAAGAGGTGTCACACCACGAATATGGAGAGAGGGATCAATCCACTCAATGGACTTATACCAAGGTGAATTCTTTTTATAAAAGTCGGAAGCTATGAGCCATCTTTCCTTTGGCTCATTAGGAAGTGTTTGCCATTGAAAATGTAACTCCTCTAAATCTGTTATACGTTCAGTGAGTTCTTCTTCTATATTTTCTTTAATTCTTGCTGCTTCAGCATCTGTGAACTCTTGAACGTTTCGTGTTGCTTCTTGGAGAGATGTTTGCCAAAGCAAGGCTGATATGAAAAGTATAAATAAAGCTGCGAAGTAGGGTAGGGTTGAAGAAAGTTTAATTTCTCCTGAAGCGTGTTTAATATATACATAAAAAATAATGCCCGTACTTGTTATCATAAATGTGATAGCTGTTGGCAACGACATTGGAGTAAGATGTGCCCATTGATAGGTTGCAGGAAGTTGGGCTGCATATCCCAATAAAGATATGGATGCAAGTGCAAGGACTCCTATTCCTAGCAACAAAACGATACAATAAAAGAACCTTGATAAATTTAAGGAGAGCAATGAGATTGCTGTTCCACAGATCAAAAAGGAAAGGGCGGAATTAGGGCTCATTCGACCTGGGGCAGGATCATGTATATTATAATACGTTTTAAAAAACAGCTGATCAATACCAAAGTCTATATTTAACAGATACTCTAAAAGCGTAAGCCCTGCGATCATTATCGTAGTGATTGCAGGAAAAAGAGCCATTTTTTTATAGTGTGCGGGCAATACAGACATTCCTAGTCCCAGGAGGATAAAACAGAAAGCCGTGTTGAAATACATGGGTATTAGCCCAGCAGAGAATTGATATAATAAGGGAGTGTGTGTATACCAACCAATAAGTACGATTATCCCTATAGCCGCACATAAGATGCCGGCTAGACGCATAACAACGTCTTTCCTACTGATCAATATTGAATTTAGTGAGTTAATGGCTTTTAAATACCATACCATGATTTTCCAATGTTGAGATGGTAAAAAGTGATTTATACTGCCCTATAAAAGTTAAAAATTCGTCTATTGACACTATTTTGTAAAGGCTGAACAAAAGATTGCTCCTGGTCATCATGGTTATCTAATCTATTAACCTCACTAGCTTATCATTTGATGGGGATTTCTTAAACAAGAAGTTGTGAAGTAAGGTACAAATTACTTTTATGTTTGGGGGGCTGGTCTCAAAAAAGAAGGGGAGTAATGAAAATGATGGGAAGCTACTATCAAAAGAAATAGGCAGGGCAAGCAAGCGGCGGCAGTTACTGTAAAAAAGAGATGCCAGGGAAGACTGTCGGCTAAAATTCCTGCCCCCACGGACAGAGCAACTCTTGCCATAGAGCCAAAAGAAGAAAGGAGAGCAAAATGAGTTGCTGTGTATGGGACGCTGCATAAACTTGAAAGATAAGCAATAAAGGCTGCAGCTCCAAGACCACAGGTAAGATTTTCAACGCCAATGGTAATGATGAGCACATCTAGATTGTATCCTACAAGAGCTTGGATAACAAACATGAGGCTTGAGAGAATTTGAAGGATTGCACATAACATGAGACTGGAGAGAATACCAAAACGATTCAAAAAAAGACCGCCCATGAACCCTCCGACAATCATGGCAGATATGCCAAAAAGCTTGGCGACATGGGCAATCTCAAGTTTGCTGTAACCTAGCTCAACTAAAAAGGGCGTGTTCATGACATTAAGTGTTGTGTCCCCTACCTTATAAAAAAAGATAAAGGCAAGAACAACTCGCCAGTCATAGGTACGTAAAAGCTCATTAAGAGGTGGACCATAGGTGGACTGGATCCACTTCCAAAAACGCGTATGAGGGGCTCGGTCTTTTAAGGAGAGGTGAGGAGCAGGGCTAAAAATCAGCGTTTTAGGGGAGGGGCTAAAAAGGGTTGTCAAGACTCCAATGCCTATAAGAATCGCCATGACCTCATAAGCAGTTTGCCATGAAAAAATTGTAGCGAGGTAAAGAGCTCCTGCTCCTGACATTAACATCCCCATACGATAACCTAAATAAGTGGACGAGGCCGCTGCTCCCGTTTGATCTTCATCTATAATTTCAATACGGTAAGCTTCAAGCACTATATCTTGAATGGCAGAACAAAGAGCGACGCCAAAAGCCCAGAATGCTGTTTCTATAATGTGGTTTTCAGGGTGGGTAGACCCAAGGCCAAAAAGGAAAAAAATAAGAGAAATTTGTGCGATAAGGGCCCAACTCCTCCTCTGACCAAATGGCTTAGATAGGAAGGGAAGTTTTACTCGATCCACCATAGGCCCCCAAAGAAATTTAAGCGTATAAGGGATGGTTACAAGCACAAATAAACCAATGGTTGTATTATTAACGCCGGATTCTTTGAGCCAAATTGTAAGGGTGGAAAGCGTAAGCAAAAAAGGAAGCCCACTTGAAAACCCAAAAAAGAAAATCGAAAAAATCCGCCTATCCCAAAAGGCTAAAATACTTTTCTTCCATGAATGTATCAACGTCTAATATATCCTTGTGAACACACAGTTGAACTTAGTATAGCATAGAGCTAAGCAAAAATTATACTTAAAAGAAAAAGAAAAAATAAGGAAAAAGCCCAATAGACTAACATTGGGCTTGAGAAAAAGAAAAGTTGGTGAAGGTCTTATTTTTTATCTTCAGTCAAATTATTGCATAATGATTTACAGCAACAGTCACAATCCTTGTTACAAGTTGGACAAGAACCGGTAAAACCGGCCTGACAGTTTTGTCTACATAACTCACACTCGCTCTCACATTTAAGAGGGCTAACAAACAAGACAAGTGAGAAAGCAAGGCAGAGAGGTAAATATTTTAAAGCTTGAAAGCAAGGTAAGCTTTTCATTTTTTGTTCCTTTTCTTTAGTTTTTTAATGAAATAAATTTTATTTCGGTCCCCAAAGACCAAGAACCGCACCTGTTGGGTCAATAAAAACACAATAAAAGCCTTCGTCTCCTCCAAGAGCCGTGATAGGTACAATTATTTTAGCACCTAAACTTTCGGCCTTTTTGGTGTATTCATGAATATCAGAGACATTTACAAAGGGTATCCAATGAGATTCGTCTTTCCTTTCCCCCTGAGCAATGCCTGCGCATGGGCCGTCTCCCGCATCAACTTCGGTATAGGGTCCGTCTCCGGGTGACATCATTTTATCTGTTAGGGACCAGTCAAATAACTTACCATAGAATGATTTAGCCATTTGAGGATCGGATGTTCCCAGCTGCATCCAACCAAAATTATTCTTCATATATCCCCCCTATTTCTTCTTGTTTTCTAAAAAGTAAGAATTAAATCATAAATGAAAAATTCATCATAGGCAACAATAGGTTAAGTCGAGGGTTGTTCGACTGTTTGAAAAGCTTTCATTCGTCCACAGACCTTATCCATAAAAATAGCGAGAGCCCCATTGCAAAGGACATTTGTGACTGTGATAAAAGGGTCAATCAAAAGATAGAGAGTTGTTAAAAGTCCAGCCATTGAATCTGTTAAGCCGAAATGATTTTCTAAGACAGGGAAAAGGACAATTAATTCTCCTCCAGGAACAGATGGTACACCAAATTTTGCTACCATATAGTACATAGAAAAAAGAAGGAAAACGGCATAGCTCATAGGTTCAAGTCCGTGAATGGCGTAAGTTACGGCGATTAAAATGGGAACGCCAATGGAATCACCGACATGATGGATATTGGTGGTTGCAGGGATAATGACTTGGGCGAGGGCTTTATTTTTTGTATTTTTTTCGGCAGCCTCCAAAGTCAGAGGCATCGTGGCTGCACTTGACATAGTTGAGAGTGCAACAAGGCCAGAGGGAAATACATTCCTTAAAGAAGCTTTGATGTTCCGAAAATTGCCTAAATTGGCTTTAAAATAAAAGAGAACGATTGCTGCCATTTGCACAACTACAATAAGAGCAATCATTGGACCGTAGTCGGTAAACATATTTAATAAAGATTCATCATGATGAATCTTAAATAAGAAGCCAACAACATACAAAGGAACTAAAGGTATAAAAACTTTTGTTAAGGCATATTGAACGCTATTTTTTAATGATTTCCCAAAGGAAATTAGTTTTGCATTCCCCCAAAAGGCTCCATAAAGTCCCGTGAGTGTCCCAATGAGGAGGGCCATATCCGTACTAATGAGGCGAGGATAGGGGATTGAAAAGAAAACCTCTAGTGGTGGTAAGTCAGAAGCTACTTTTTCAACAGCCTTTGATGCGTGATACCCTAAATGAGGAAGAATTATATCTCCTGAAAAAAAGCCAATTTGGACAAAAACAAAGTTTGAAATAATAACAAAGGTAAGAACCAGCACAATCAGAAGAGGTGCTTTTTCTCGAAAAGCTGAAAGGCAAGAAAAGATAAATGCAAATACAATGAGAGGCATGGAAAAAACAAGCGTTTCTTTCATCAAAATGCTAATGGTAAAAAAAGTTCGTTGAATCCATTCTGGGACGAAATCGCCTAAAAAGATGATAAAAATAATAGCGAAGATTATCTTTAAAATTAGACCAAATTCTTTCATTAACTTGTTTCTCCTAAAAAACATCTTGCAAACTTACTGAAAACTTATCTCCTTGGAAAGATATTTATCAGAAATTTATCATATTGTTGTTCTTGGAATTGACTTTTCTTTCCAATTAGGCTTATACACCAAGTAATCTTTAAGCAGAATATTAATTAGGAGATAGGCACGTGAAGCGTACTTTTCAACCCAGCAATTTAGTTCGTAAGCGCCGTCATGGCTTTCGAGCTCGTATGAGGACCGTTGGAGGTCGTAATGTTATTAATCGCCGTCGTGCAAAGGGACGCGCTCGCCTGAGTGCATAACTCTCCTTGGAGCAGCTGAAAAAACGCGCAGAGTTTGTTACTGTTTCAAAAAAAGGGGAACGTTGGGTTACCCCTGGTTTTATTATGCAAGTCTATCAACGATCGCTTGAAGGGTCTGTTCGAGTGGGTTTTACGGCCACCCGAAAAATAGGAGGAGCCGTTGAACGTAACCGGGCGAAAAGACGGCTTAGGGTTCTTGTAAGAGAGGGTGTTCCACGATTTAGCCTTTCTGGGTTGGATTGCGTTCTCATCGCCCGTGAAGAAATTCTAAGACGGAATTTTAATTTGATGTCTCAAGAGTTAGACAATATTCTTCACAAGTTGCAGAATCGGATAAGCCCATGATGAGTTCGATGCTAAAGGCCATTATTTATTTTTATCGTGCTGTTGTTTCGCCTTGGACAAGACCTCGGTGTCGTTTTTTACCTAGCTGTTCGCAGTACGCTCTTGACGCCCTTGACCGTTATGGTCCTTATAAGGGGAGTATTTTAGCTTTGAAACGGCTATGTCGCTGTCACCCATGGGGTGGGCATGGCTATGATCCTGTTAAGGAAGACGAATAATGAATGATCAAAAAAACTTCTATATGGCTATCTTCCTTGCAATAGCGATTTTGCTAGGGTTTCATTATTTTTATCCTATGACCCAGTCCGCAAAACAAGCTCCAGCACCCCAACAACAAACGCAGCCTGTTACACCACCTCAACAAGTCCATCAGTCCCTCTCACGGGAAGAAGCGCTCAAAACAAGTTCAGGTCGCGTTCCGATTTTAACGAACAGCTTGAGAGGTTCTTTAAATCTTGAAGGAGCTGTTTTTGATGATTTAACACTTATCGACTATCGAGAAACAACGGATCCGAAGAGTTCACAAATTGTGCTTCTGTCTCCTCAGGGCACATCTGATGCTCATTATGCACGCTTTGGATGGATTTCTCCCCAAGTGATACTGCCAAATGAAAAAACCATTTGGCAAAGTACGGGAGGCAATTTGACGCCTCAGACACCGGTGACTCTAACGTGGAATAATGGACAAGGGCTGCTTTTCCAGAAAACCATATCCATCGATGAGCACTATATGTTCACAATTACGCAAAAAGTAACAAATTCTGGTAATTCACCCATCACTCTTTCTCCTGCTGGCTATCTAACACGTACAGGGGAGCCAAAGACTTCAGGCTTTTTTATTCTCCATGAGGGGCCGATTGGTGTGTTTAATGGTAAATTGAATGACCCGAGTTTTGAGGATCTTGCTAAGACAGGAACGTATCAGAATCCAAAAGGACCTGGATGGCTAGGTTTAACGACTAAATATTGGTTGACAGCACTTGTTCCTGATCCAAAGGTTGAAATAACTTCCTCATATACAAGGCAGGGGACAGGGAATCAGACAATGATCTCTGCTCTATATCAACGTGATCCTCTGGCTCTTGTTCCTGGTCAAAGCATTGAAGTTGTTGATCATTTCTTTGCTGGAGCTAAGGTATTAAGGCTTTTAGATGGCTATGAATCTACATTGGGCATTAACCATTTTGATCTTGCTGTAGATTTTGGGTGGTTTTACTTTCTTACGAAGCCCATTTTTTATGCCCTTGAATTTCTTAAAGATATCTTTGGAAATTTTGGATTTGCGATCTTAGCCCTTACGGTTGCTATTAAGTTAGCCTTTTTACCGCTTGCGAATAAGTCGTATATGTCTATGGGGCGTATGAAGACTTTACAACCAGAGATCGAAAAAATTAGGGAGCGTTATGCGGATGATCGTTTAAAAATGAATGAAAAAATCATGGAGCTTTATAAGAAGGAAAAGGTCAATCCTATGGCCGGTTGTCTTCCCATGATTGTTCAGATTCCAGTTTTTTTTGCGTTGTATAAAGTCCTATTTGTTTCAATTGAGATGCGTCATGCCCCCTTTTTTGGATGGATACACGACCTCTCCGCACCTGACCCAACAACTATATTTAACCTCTTTGGTTTGATTCCATGGGATCCTCCTTCATTCCTTATGATAGGAGCGTGGCCATTGATGATGGGTGGGACCATGTTATTGCAGCAGAAGTTAAGTCCTCCTCCCGCTGATCCAACTCAAGCAAAAATGTTCCTTTTGATGCCTGTCTTCTTTACTTATTTGCTGTCTCAATTCCCCGCCGGACTCGTAATTTACTGGACCTGGAATAATATTCTTTCGATTGCCCAGCAGTGGTTTATTATGAGGCGTGCGGAAAAGCAGAAAAAAATGGCAAAAGCGTGAGCGCTGAAGAATCGCAAGCTACCTGCAATTTTTCTCAGTGGCTGTTTTCTCAAGAATGTAGCTTTATTGCTGGGGTGGACAAGATGGGAGTTCTCCCCGCCCCAACTTTACCGGAAATTGCCTTTGCAGGTCGTTCTAATGTGGGAAAATCAAGCCTTATTAATGGACTTTTAAATAGAAAGAGTCTTGCGCGTGTTTCTCACACACCTGGCAGAACGCAGCAACTTAATTTTTTCCTTTTAGGGAATTTTTTTTACATTGTGGATATGCCAGGCTATGGATATGCAGCTGTTTCAAAAGAGAAAATAAAGATTTGGTCTCGCCTTATTCAAGATTATTTAAGGGGGAGAGTGCCTTTAAAACGGGTTTTTTTGCTGGTTGATAGTCGCCATGGTTTAAAAACATCGGATCAAACGGTCATGGGAGAGCTAGATAAAGCCGCTGTTTCATACCAAATTGTGTTGACAAAAGCGGATAAATCAAAGCCTGACCATCTTGAGGAACTTATGAGAAACCTCACACAAACCTTAAAAAAACATCCAGCAGCCTATCCAACCCCTCTCCTGACAAGTTCTCATGAGAATGAGGGTTTGCAAGCTCTGCGCGAGACAATTGCTGAACTCGTCTGTGGTTCCTCACACTAAAGAGTAATACTTCTAAAAAAATCCATGATAGCTCAGAAAACTACCTATGAATAAAACAAATATCATTGACACATTGTAATAGAATGTATTTTCTACCCATTTTTTACTTGCATCAAGTGCGAATTGAGGACATGCAATTCGGATAATTCCTTTAAGTAAAGTCATCCAGGCCACAATAGTAATAACAACTCTCCAATCAGCCACCCAAATATTATGACCTATAACTAAAATAATTCCAAGTATAAGCGCCACAAATCCTGTAACGAACAATAATGAAGGATCGTTAATAATATTAATTAATAATGGTTTGATTTTCTGTCCATTTATTAACATACTCAACCCAATAATTAAAAGATATATGCCAAGCGCTTTTGCTAAAAATATTGAAGTCTCCATATGTAATCTCCTATCATTGTTATAAAATACAATATAATTAATTTGGATTTTATTATATAATAAGTATAGCATTTTTTTTTAAAAAACTTTATTAGATTCTCAGATTATGTGTTTATCCCCTTGACCCATTGGTTAAGAACTTCCACACTTTAGGAAATGAATATGGGAGCTGTCATGCCTAAAATAGCGTATCTTGCCTCCTCATCTCCAAAAGCACTTCAGGCTAAGAGAACACTTGAGGCACTTTATCCTTCTGTTGCTCTTTCAGAAGCTGATGTGTTGATTGTATTGGGGGGTGATGGATTTATGCTTGAGACCATGCATGAATATTTGGATGCTAATGTTTTACTTTATGGTATTCATTGTGGGAGCATTGGTTTTTTGATGAACGAGTTTGATCCAACGACGTTTTTAGAACGTCTGGAAAAAGCAAAACCTGCGCCTCTCCATCCTCTTGAAATGACTGTGCATCAGAATATAGAAGGGGTTAGGAAGGCCCTTGCCTTTAATGAGGTCTCATTGCTTCGTGAAACTCGTCAAGCCGCTAAAGTTCAAATATCGATTGATGGAGTTGTGCGTCTTCAATCTCTGGTTTGTGATGGAGTTTTGGTAGCAACGCCTGCTGGAAGTACGGCTTATAACCTTTCTGCTCATGGGCCTATTATTCCTTTGGGAGCTCCCTTATTAGCCTTAACACCTATTAGTGCTTTCCGTCCTCGACGGTGGAGGGGGGCTCTGTTACCTGAGACAGCTCACGTGACTTTCACGATTCTTGAGCCAGAAAAACGACCTGTAAGTGCTGTTGCTGATTTTACGGAAGTTAGAGATGTTACTTCTATTTCTGTTTGTCAGTCCAAGGATCATCAGATAACACTTCTGTTTGATCATGAACATAATCTTGATGAACGCATTTTACGCGAGCAATTTCTGGAATAAAGAGCAGAGAAATTACTTTTTAATGCCGTGACCTTGTTTTATAGATCCGGCAGTATCGATTTGCCCTACGGTTTCATTTAAAAGATCTGTTCCTATAGCTGTACTTGCTTTTTCTAAACAATCTAAAATACGTGCTTTTTTTCTTTCTAAAGAAGGGTTTTTCCCCCTTCCTATGACAAGTTCTGTGAAGGTTTCATTATATGTATCCAGGTTACTTGTAAAGAAAATAGAGAAAAAACGGGCGATGGAGACGGCAACAAAAAAACCACGAATAAGATCATTATTTCCTGCTAATGCCCAATAGGTAAGCGTTCCATAAACCAGAGCTTTAAAAGTCGCATCTAAAGCTGCCTTGCCTGTAAGGCTTATTCTCGACTTTCTGAAATCCTCAGGCTCAGGTGTTAAAGGATGGGATAAAGTATCAAATGTTCTTTGGTGTACAAGTCTTTCTGGAATAAGTTTTAAAGTAGCAGGGATAGCGGTGATAATACCAACAACCTTTGCCGTTGTTTCTCCCACCCCCAAAAAGGGAAGCCCTTTAGAAAGACCATAAGCACACATAGCTGCATCAGGGATAACGCTTAACCACGAAAGGGCACTTGCACAATGCCTTGCAATGAGCTTTCTAAGGGGTTCAGAGGGCGTTGTATGGAAAGGCGCATCCATTTTAAGAGCTTGGCGTATTTCTTGAAGCTTCATTTTAGGTTTTTTTTCAGAAGATTCGAGTATTTTTTCTAATCTTCTCAGAAGTGTAGGCGTGGGTTCACTTAATTCAGGAATAGCAAGAGGAGGAGTCGTCAATAGACTTAAGGGTGAAACCATCTCACCCTCTTTGACATTCTCTGATCCGTGTTTATTTCCAAAATCATTTGAATTTACTCTCAAACATTCATAGAGCAAATGTGTTAACTGAGGTTCTTCCCTTTCTTCAGACTCTTCTTGAAGCAATTCTGGTGGAGTTCCTTTAAACTTTTGCGTTAAAAGGGGGCGTCTTTCAGGATCGTCTGATTCGTCTTCTTCTTGAAGGAGACTTTGGGGAGTTCGTTTAGTCTTTTGAGTTGAAAGGAGTTGTTTCTCAGAATTTTCCTGTTCTTCAGCAATGGCTTTTCCAACTCTATTTAGACCCTCCAAAAATGCTTGTCGAATTAATTTGCTTTGGAGATCTATATATTTACTTTGACAAAACCACTTCCATGTCGCTTTTTTTATGACCCTCCAATAAGATTCGGCAGAATAAATTAAAAGAGGAAGGGCCAAGCTTAGGGCTATCTCTGGAAAAGGATCTTCAACAATTAACCAAAGCACAGTTGGGGTGAGCCCATACAGAACTGCTGCCGTAAAAGATAAAATATCCACTGCTTTATGAGAATTAGATTTTCTGTGAATATAAGGCACATATAAAGCACTTTCATCATCCTCACGGGGTATAACTTGAAAAGTAGATCGTTTAGTATGAAGAGCAAAGCGAGCTCCTTTTAGAAGTTTTATTCCTCCTTCAGGGCCTGCAACAGCAATAGAAAGACCGAGCATAGTATAAGAAACTGGTCCCCCCACTTCATAATCGAAGAGCCGTCCTAAAATTCCATTACATAAAGCAGCCGTAATTAACGGAAAGGCAGTTCCACCGAGCACAAAAGCCATTCCTTTTATTCCAGTAAGGATCTTTAAATGACAACAGGCAACAGGAGCTCTAAGGATAGTTGTTTCATTAAAGAGGATGGTATCAACCTGATTCAGGAGGGCAAGAGGATAGTTGATTGGAACTTTAATATGACTTCGTTTGTCCGGATCGTAGAGACGAATTTCTTTTTTCTCAGTGGGATAAATAATCATGGCTGATGTAGAGCCGATTGTGGAAAGTAATTTATCATTAAGCTCTGCTTTTTTCTTTTGCCAGTAGGTTTCTTGCTGCTTTACTAGAACGACTTCTTCGTCAAAGGCTTGTCTTCTAGTCCCGGCAGGGACTAAAGAAGGATCTTCATCATATTCTTCTAGCAAAGCCCTAGAGGGAAGAGATAAATTTATGAGTAGAATGAATACGAAAGACATTCTGAAACAAAAGTTATTAGCCATGTGTTTTCCTTTTTAGAGGAGTTCGAGATAAGCTAAAGCTGTCATATATATTGTTAAGGATCCATATTCTAACATGGCTTTTAAAAAAATTTTAAGGGATTTTTAAAGTGTATGTGCTATGTTTTTGATGTTCGCTTTTGATATTCGTTTCGAGGGGGGAAATATGAAAATCTTAAATGTCTTTATGCTGAGTTGTTTCCTTTTGATGGGATGGAGTCAGTTTGTAAAAGCAGATGAAAAGGATAAACAGTACCAAAAAGAACATCAAAAAGAACACATTATTCCCGTAGCTGAACATGACGTTCCAAAGGCGCAAGGGGGCTGCTCGCCTTGGGATCCACGATGTAAGAAGTAAGCAGAAGTTCACTTTAATCGGCTCTAAGAGTAAACGGCGTTCCCTACCAAGACCAACTTTGGGCCTCTCCGATTGTTAGGTATGAAAAGAGAGTAATTGAAGTATATTCACCACCATGTATCACAAAAGTGTGCTCTCGGTTAGATTAAGGCTAATATGATGCTAGCTAATTCTCCATTGTTTTTATAAAATAATAAAAAAGCTTACGCATGCTGTTAGAATTAGAAAAACAGAGGGGTGCGGAAGTATAATAAAAACAACAGGGAAAAAAATGAAAAAGTTGTTAGTGTTTATTAGCTTTTGGATTCTATTCCATTCCTCAGAGGCGTTTTCGACCACTATTTTTACCGTATCTAATACTAATGATAGTGGTGGTGGATCTTTACGCCAGGCGATCTTAGAAGCAAATGCTTTTGGAGCTAAAGGGGGTAACCTATCAGGTGTTAGTACGATTTCTATTCAGACATCGGGACAAATAAAACTGAAAACAGAACTTCCTTGGGTATTTAGTAATATGATCTTTCACAATAATACAGGATCGGTCTTAACCTTGGATGGTGGTGATACAGATCATGTCAGGCGTGGTCTATTTATAGGAGGATTGCCTCCTTCACAAAACGAATCCCCTCAAAGGATTGTAGTCACCTTAAACAATATAACTCTTAAAAACATACGCGCCACTGGAGGAAATGGGAAAAATGGGGGTGGAGGTGGTATGGGTGCAGGGGGAGCTCTCTTTATTAATGAGAATGCTGATGTGACTTTAGAGAATGTTACTTTTGAAAATTGTAGCGCTCACGGAGGAAAAGGAAGTCATGGAACGGCTAATAATGGGGGTGCTGGAGGTGGCGGTGGTATGGGAGGAGACGGGGGTGATGGAAGCTCTACACTTAATGGTGGTGGAGGAGGATTAGCCCATAACGGTCCAGGGGAAGGAGGAAGTAATTGGAGAGGGGGAAATGGATTTGGAGGAAATGGTTTGATGCAAATTCTTCACTCACAAGGATTTGCTCAGGCTGGAAACACACTCCAACCTGGCCCAAATTCAGGAGGGGCAAACGGAGGAGGTGGTGCTGGTGCTGCGGGAGGCGGTGCTGGACAGGGTGATGCTGGAGATAGAACAGGCGTGGGAGGGGCAGGTTTTCAGTATTATGCTGCTGCTGGCGGGGGTATATTAGGACAAAGTGCTTCAGGCACAACTCCAGACATTGCTGGAAGTGGTGGTGTTGGTGGCGGTGGCGGCGGTGGGAGAATTGCGGGAAATGGTGGATACGGTGGCGGTGGTGGTGCTGCAAACTTTGGGCAGACCATGGGACCCGGCCCGGGAGGTAATGGCGGTTTTGGAGGGGGAGGGGCTTCACGTGGAAATGGTGGTTTTGGTGGAGGTGGTGGTGCGAGTAGAGGAAAAGGTGGAAATGGTGGCTTTGGTGGTGGCGGTGGTGAACTTGAAGGAGCTGGTGGCTTTGGAGGAGGAAAGAGCGGTAATAATGGAAGTGGTGGTGGTGCAGCTATGGGAGGATCCATATTTCTTCATGAAGGAGGACATTTAAGAATTATAGGAACCAGTACCATGCATGGAAGTTCGCTTAAAGAGGGGGATAAAAGTGAAGATGGAGAACGTGGAAAAGCTTTTGGAAAAGGTATTTTTTTACAAGGAAAAAGAGGGGAAGTTACTTTCGTATCGAGAGAGGGAGAGTCTCAAACTTATATGGATGACATTGTAGATCAATCGGGTGTTGGAGCAGTAGGAGATGATGCTGGAAAATGGACTCTTCTTAAAATAGGTAAAGGAAAACTAACCTTGGGGGGGACTAATACTTACAGTGGGGGAACTAGGATTGATGAGGGAGTATTAAGTATAAACTCAAGCAGCAATTTAGGAGACGTTGGTGGGGTTCTTGCTTTCAATGGAGGAGTACTTGAAACAACAAAAGAATTGTCGAGTATCCACAATGTAAGATTGGATAGACCGGGGGGAACATTTCAGGTTGAAGGGGATAAAAACCAGACGAGGCTTTTAGGAGTCATTAGTGGGGATGGACCTCTTACAAAAACAGGGCTAGGAACTCTCATTTTAGAAGGAAAAAATACGTGGAGAGGAGGAGTGATTCTTAATGAAGGGACCTTGCGTATAAGTTCAAATACAAATCTTGTAGCCGAGTCTGATCTTAGTTTTAATGGTGGAACACTTCAGGTTAATGAAGGGATGTCGAATTCTGGGAAAGTGATGTTAAATGGGTTGGGTGGAACTTTTCAGATAGAAGGAGACTCTAATACAACGATTCTTTCAGGGTCTATAGAGGGTGATGGATCCCTTACAAAAACCGGGATTGGAAATTTGGTTTTGACAGGGACTAATACTTATAAAGGCGGAATCAAAATTAACTCGGGATCGATTACAGGTACGACTTTAAGTCTTATAGGAGATGTACTCAATGATGGTACCTTAACATTTGAGCAGGTGGATGGGGGAACTTTTGCGGGAAATATTAGCGGGAGGGGAAAGCTTGTTAAACACAATGTAGGAAGACTCATTCTAACCGGAAAAAACGACTACTCGGGCGAAACGACCTTTGAGTTTGGAACATTGAGTGTTGGTTCTATTTCTAACTTAGGATCTGGCTCCCTTTTTTTTACGGGAGGAACACTTGAAACAACAGATAGTTTTGTGATTCCACAGAAAGTGACATTGTTTAATCCGAATGGAGGAACATTTAACGTCGATAATGAAAAAACGACGACGATTTCAGGAAATATTGATGGAGATGGCTCTCTTACGAAGATAGGAAAGGGAACACTTATTTTAACAGGAAATGATAATTATAAGGGAAAGACTATCGTAGAAGAAGGCACTCTTGAAGGTGGCCCTTCGTCGAGGGATAGTTTGTCTTTTCTTCAGAATCAGCAAGGGGCGATGAGGGCCAGGGAAACGACGTCATCGGGAGCAACGCTTCTCAATTCAGATGTGGTCGTTTTTAAGGGAGCCTCGCTTACAGGAGATCTGACAGCTAAATCCATAGATCTAAGCGGGACCTTTGCTCCCGGTAGTCCGAGAGCACCGTTGGGTCATATAAGAGCCCTTGAGTCTTTTGTGTTGCGAGATACGGCGATGGCGCATTTGCAAGTGAGTCAAAATGGATTATCTGATCAAGGAACGGCCCATACGATTCAGGTAGG
>JAIEMB010000034.1 GCA_019752515.1 Alphaproteobacteria bacterium
TCTTACCATGGTCAACGTGACCTATCGTTCCAATGTTACAATGCGGCTTCTTACGCTCAAATTTCTCTTTTGCCATTTTCTCTCTCCAGTCCTTAAGCGAATTTAGATTTTACATCATCAGCAATGTGCTGAGGAACTTGTTCATAATGATCAAATATCATTGTAAATTGGGCCCGTCCTTGACTCATTGAACGGAGCGTGTTGACGTAACCGAACATTGAAGCCAAAGGCACAAAAGATTCAATCACACGCGCATTTCCACGCTGATCCATACCTGATACTTGACCGCGACGACTATTTAGATCGCCAATAATATCCCCCATATACTCATCAGGGGTAACAACTTCTACCTTCATAATAGGTTCAAGAAGCCTAGGATCTGCCTTTGGAATCCCTTCTCGGAAGGCCGCCCTCGCAGCAATTTCAAAAGCAAGCACGCTTGAGTCCACATCATGAAAGGCTCCATCATAAAGCGTCACTTTATAATCAATCATAGGAAAGCCTGCAATGACTCCCGTCTCGCTCGCTTGAAGAAGACCTTTTTCAACACCAGGAATATATTCCTTCGGAACCGCACCGCCCACAATAGAGTTGGTAAAAGAATAACCTTCACCAGGCTGTAGGGGCTCAAACCGCAATTTGATCCGAGCAAATTGTCCCGCCCCTCCTGTTTGTTTCTTGTGCGTATAATCAACTTCAGCTTTCTTCGTTATTGTTTCACGGTAAGCCACCTGGGGTGCACCAACGTTAGCTTCTACCTTAAATTCACGCCGCATACGATCAACAATGATATCGAGATGGAGTTCACCCATTCCCTTAATAATTGTTTGACCCGATTCATAATCGGTACTTACCCGGAAAGAGGGATCTTCAGCAGCAAGCCGCGATAAGGCAATTCCCATTTTTTCCTGATCTGCCTTTGTTTTTGGCTCAACAGCAACCTCAATCACAGGCTCTGGAAAAATCATTCGTTCCAATACCATGGGCTTTAGAGGATC
The DNA here is from genome assembly GCA_019752515.1 of Alphaproteobacteria bacterium. Classification (GTDB taxonomy): domain Bacteria; phylum Pseudomonadota; class Alphaproteobacteria; order UBA9655; family UBA9655; genus UBA9655. The sequence goes on from JAIEMB010000034.1 coordinate 999, forward strand.
ACAAATCGTATCACCTGTTGTGGTATCTTTCAGTCCGCACAAAGCTACAATATCACCTGTGCGCGCCTGCTTAATATCTTCCCGTGAATTAGCATGCATGAGAAGCATTCGTCCAACACGTTCCTTTTCATCTTTTACCGAATTCAAAATATAAGACCCTGAATTTAGTATGCCTGAATAGATACGTACGAAAGTCAGAGACCCTACGAAAGGATCGGTCATAATTTTAAAGGCAAGCCCACAAAAAGGTTCTTCATCTGAAGGATTATGAATTATTTCCTTATCTCCATCAACCGATTCACCCTTAATGGCCCCAATATCTAAAGGAGAGGGGAGAAAATCGACAACCGCATCGAGAAGAGGCTGAACCCCCTTGTTTTTAAACGCAGACCCACAGAGAACAGGAACAAAACGTGCCGCAACAGTGCCTTTACGGATACACTTCTTTAATGTCTCGAGAGAAGGTTCTTCTCCATTAAGATATGCCTCAAGGGCATGGTCATCTTGCTCAACAGCCGTTTCAACGAGTTTCGCTCTGTATTCGGCGGCTTGTTCTTGCATATTAGCCGGAATATCTTCAAGCACATATTCCGCACCCATCGTCTCATCTTTCCAGCGTATAGCCTTCATCTGGACAAGGTCAACAAGACCCACAAAATCCGCTTCAGTACCAATGGGCAGATGAATCACAAGAGGAAGCGCCCCAAGTCGATCAACAATCATATCAACTGTACGGAAGAAATTGGCGCCAATGCGATCCATTTTGTTTACAAAACAGATCCGAGGGACGTGATATTTATCTGCTTGACGCCAAACAGTTTCAGACTGTGGCTCAACACCTGCAACGCTATCAAAAACAGCAACTGCTCCATCTAAAACTCTCAATGATCGTTCAACTTCAATCGTAAAATCAACGTGACCAGGAGTGTCAATAATATTAATGCGATACTCACGCCAATAACAGGTGGTTGCGGCTGAAGTAATCGTAATTCCGCGCTCTTGTTCTTGTTCCATCCAGTCCATGGTGGCGGCACCCTCATGAACTTCACCTATTTTGTGTGATTTTCCTGTGTAATAAAGAACACGTTCTGTAGTTGTTGTCTTTCCCGCATCAATATGGGCCATAATTCCAATATTGCGGTATCTCTCAAGAGGAGTGTGTCGTGACATTTTAGCTGTCTCCCCTTACCATCTAAAGTGGGAAAAGGCTTTGTTCGCCTCTGCCATTTTATGGGTGTCTTCCCTCTTTTTCACGGCCGATCCTCGGTTATTTGCTGCATCCATCAATTCAGCGGCCAGCCTTCCTGTCATCGTTGTTTCAGAACGATTACGTGCACTGTTAATAATCCAGCGAATTCCTAGAGCTTGCGCTCTTTCCATGCGTACTTCCACAGGGACCTGATAAGTAGCACCACCAACGCGACGAGACCGCACTTCAACGGAAGGCTTTACATTCTCAAGCGCATCATGAAAAACCTGCAAAGAGTCTTGACCTGATTTCGTCTTTACATGATCCAAAGCACCATAGACAATATTTTCCGCAACAGACCTCTTGCCCTCATACATTAGACAACTCATAAATTTCGACAAAACGACATCACCATACTTAGCATCAGGCATGACGGGTCTTTTTTCAGCTGCGTGTCTTCTTGACATATCTTTTCTCTCCTACTTCGGACGCGCTGCACCATACTTAGACCTACCCTGACGTCGCTTTTGAACGCCTTGGGTGTCAAGGGTGCCTCGAATAATGTGGTAACGAACACCAGGCAAGTCGCGCACACGACCACCCCTAATCAATACAACAGAGTGTTCTTGAAGATTATGTGATTCACCAGGAATATAGCCCGTAACTTCATAGCCATTCGTCAAACGAATACGAGCCACTTTACGCAATGCTGAGTTTGGCTTTTTTGGGGTTGTTGTGAAAACTCTTGTGCATACGCCTCGCTTTTGAGGATTTCCTTGCAAAGCAGGAACAGTATTTCGCACTTCCTTATCTTGGCGAGGTTTCCTGATCAGCTGATTAATCGTCGGCATTAAAACCGTTTCCTTTCACATTATTCCTAATTAATATTTACTGTTTATAGACAAGGCCGAGCATAGCTCTCACTCGCCTAAAAAACAAGTCGTTCTTTCTAGCCAATCTTCAAAGTTGCGTCTAGACAGTTTGTCTACCACCAACTCTATAATGACGGGCGAATCTTAGTCGGAGCAAAAGGTAGAGTCAAGCATTCTCTTTACTATTTACTCCACTCTTTTTCTTATTTCTTAGTGTTGCATCACCTGCTCATCTTGCTTCGCATGGGACATCGCTTGTTCACTTTCTTGAAGATGAGCAATCGCAGCTGTTTTACTAGCTTTAGATGCCAAAACCTCTTCATCTCTTTCTGATGCTATATGTTTTAAACGACTAACCACACTTCCGGTCCCCACAGGAATAAGTCGACCAACAATAATATTTTCTTTGAGACCTTTAAGCTCATCCACCTTGCCCGAGACGGCTGCTTCTGTAAGCACACGTGTCGTTTCTTGGAATGACGCTGCGGAGAAGAAAGATTGTGTCTGTAAGGAAGCTTTAGTGATTCCTTGTAGAACTGCATGAGCTTGAGCTGGACGGTATCCTTCTGCAATCGTCTGAGCATTTACAGCCTCAAACTCTTGCTTATCTACTTGTTCACCCAAAAGGAATGTCGTCTCACCAGGATCAATGATCTCTACTTTTTGCATCATTTGACGAACAATCACTTCAATATGCTTATCGTTAATAGGAACACCCTGCAAACGATAAACTTCCTGAATCTCGTTAATCAAGTAACTTGCCAATGCTTCAATTCCGAGCACACGTAGGATATCATGAGGAACCATATTTCCGTCCATGATAATGTCCCCACGTTTGACTTGTTCTCCTTCATGAACTGAAATGTGCTTTCCTTTAGGAATCAAATACTCAATGGGAGGAATAAGCTCATCATCAGGCACAACGAGTACCCGACGTTTTGTTTTATGATCCTTACCAAATTCAACCCTGCCATCATATTCGCTGATGATAGCAGCGTCCTTTGGACGACGAGCTTCGAAAAGTTCTGCCACACGAGGCAAACCTCCTGTAATGTCACGTGTCTTTGTAGACTCACGAGGAACACGTGCAAGTACATCTCCAGCTTGAATTTTAGCATTATTTTCAACGACCAGAACCGCATCAACAGATAAGAAATAACGAGCTTCAGCACCATTGGCAAAGAGAAGGGGATTACCGTCTTTATCTCGCAAAACAAGACGAGGCTTAAGATCAGCTGCACGTGTATATTGCTTCCAGTCTGCAACCACACGTTTTGTCAGCCCTGTCGCTTCGTCAACGGCCTCTCTCATAGAAAGTCCTTCGGCCAAATCTACATAATGCACAAGCCCCCCAACTTCAGAAATAATGGGTTGGGTATAAGGATCCCAATCAGCAAGCTTATCTCCAGGTTTTACGTGAACTCCGTCATCAACCAAAAGACGTGAACCATAAGGAAGTTTGTAACTTGCTCTTTCTTGACCGATGGAGTCCATAATACATAATTCTGAATAGCGGCTCATGACAATGTTCTCGCCCTTACCATTCTTCACGACACTGCGGTTTTTAATAAGGATGGATCCTTCAAGGGAAGCTTCTATACTTGATTGTTCGACTGCAAGCTGCGCGGCTCCACCAATATGAAATGTCCGCATTGTGAGCTGAGTACCTGGCTCACCGATAGATTGAGCCGCAATAACGCCGACGGCTTCACCGATATTTACAGGTGTTCCTCGTGCCAAATCACGACCATAACAACTTGCACAAATACCTTCTTTTGTTTCACAGGTAAGAACAGACCTGATCAAAACCTCATCAATGCTCGTTTTTTCAATGGCTTCAACGTGACTTTCTTCAATGAGCATCCCTGAAGGAACAATTACCTTATTCACTATAGGATCAATGATATCCGTAGCAGCTGACCGTCCTAAAATCCGATCGCCAAGAGGTGTAATAACTTCTCCTCCCTCAACCACAGCACGGGTCGTCAAGCCTCTCTCCGTTCCGCAATCTTGCTCAATGATAATGCAATCCTGAGCCACATCCACCAAACGACGTGTCAGATATCCAGAGTTTGCCGTTTTTAAGGCTGTATCGGTCAACCCTTTACGTGCACCATGGGCAGAGTTGAAGTATTCAAGAACGTTGAGCCCTTCCTTAAAGTTCGAAATGATAGGCGTTTCAATAATTTCACCCGAAGTCTTTGCAATCAAACCACGCATAGCTGCAAGCTGACGCATTTGAGCTGCAGAACCTCTTGCTCGAGAATGAGCCATCATATACACAGAATTAACAGGTTCACCGGGTTTAATTTCAGAAATTTTTTGCATCATAGCTTCAGCAACCTGCTCCGTACACTTTGTCCAAGCATCTGTAACCTTGTTATAACGCTCACCATTGGTGATAAGCCCATCCATATATTGTTGTTGGAATTCCCCAATCTTTTCCCGCGTATCAGCCACTAATTTTTTCTTTTCTTCAGGAACAACAAGGTCATCCTTGCCAAAAGAAATCCCCGAAACCGTGGCATAACGGAATCCCAGTCCCATCAAACGATCAGAGAAAATAACTGCATCTTTTTGACCACAGGTACGATAAACCATATCAACAAGTTTTGAAGCTTCAGTTGAGGTCAATAGTTGGTTAATAACTTCAAATTTCACACCCGAATGCTTAGGCATAATCTCCCATAGAAGCATACGACCAGGTGTGGTTTGAACTCTCTGAATAATTGTATTTCCATTTTCATCAATGGTTTTGTATCTGGCCGTAATAACAGCATGAAGAGAAACGGATTTGTTATGCAAAGCATGCTCAATCTCAGCCATGTCTGAAAAAATGGTGCCTTCACCCAGCTCCCCTTCCCGCTCCATTGTCAAATAATAGAGACCAAGAACAATATCTTTTGATGGTGTAATGATAGGCTTACCATTGGCTGGATGGAGGATATTATTCGTCGACATCATTAGAACACGTGCTTCAAGCTGGGATTCTAAGGATAAAGGCACATGAACTGCCATTTGATCCCCATCAAAGTCCGCGTTGTAAGCTGTACAAACGAGGGGGTGAAGCTGAATGGCTTTTCCTTCTACGAGAACGGGCTCAAAAGCCTGAATTCCCAGACGGTGCAATGTGGGGGCTCGATTTAGGAGGACAGGATGTTCGCGAATCACTTCTTCTAAAATATCCCATACCTCTGGGCGCTCTTTCTCAACCATCCTTTTTGCAGCTTTTATCGTATTTGCAAGCCCATAACGTTCAAGACGTGAATAAATGAATGGCTTAAAGAGTTCAAGGGCCATCTTCTTGGGTAAACCACATTGATGAAGCTTTAACTCAGGTCCTACGACGATCACAGATCGACCAGAATAGTCAACGCGCTTTCCTAATAAGTTTTGGCGGAAACGCCCTTGCTTGCCCTTAAGCATATCAGATAGAGATTTCAAAGGCCTACGGTTTGTCCCTGTAATAACACGACCACGACGTCCATTGTCAAAGAGAGCATCGACAGACTCTTGAAGCATACGCTTTTCATTTCGGATGATAATATCCGGAGCACGAAGCTCTATAAGGCGCTTCAAGCGATTATTTCGGTTAATAACGCGACGATAAAGATCATTAAGGTCTGAGGTTGCAAACCTCCCACCATCCAAGGGAACCAAAGGTCGAAGTTCAGGTGGGATTACAGGAATGACTTCCAATATCATCCATTCAGGACGACTACCTGAAGCAATAAAAGCTTCCACAAGCTTTAGGCGCTTAACGTATTTTTTTCGCTTAAGCTCTGATTTTGTTTCAAAGAGATTTTCACGAAGTTGAGCTTGCTCCTTTTCAAGGTCAATCGCCTTTAACATATCCCGTAACGCCTCTGCACCAATTCCAGCTTCAAAAGCATCCACGCCATACTCATCTTGAGCACGGTAATACTCTTCTTCACTTAAAAGTTGATTTTTTTTCAGAGGCGTTAATCCTGGCTCTAAGACAATGTAATTTTCAAAATAAAGAACTTTTTCGAGATCTTTCAGCATCAAGTCCAACAGAAGACCAATCCGACTCGGTAATGATTTTGTAAGCCAAATATGCGCCACCGGAGACGCCAACTCAATGTGGCCCATCCGTTCGCGACGAACTTTAGTTAAAGTAACTTCAACCCCACACTTCTCGCAAATAATACCGCGATATTTCATGCGCTTATATTTGCCACATAAACATTCATAATCTTTTATCGGACCAAAAATCCGAGCACAGAATAATCCATCCCGCTCTGGCTTGAATGTCCGATAATTGATGGTTTCAGGCTTTTTTATTTCCCCAAATGACCATGAGCGAATTTGCTCTGGGCTCGCTATAGAAATTCGAATGTTATCAAAATGCTGAGGGCCCGCAACCTGACCAAAAAGATTCATTACATCACGCATGCCGTTCTCCTAAATGCATAGTTCATCGCCAGCGAAGAAAAGAGAGTCTCTTTTCTTCCCCTTCTTTTTTCTATTCTTCAATTCCCAATTCCACATTCAACCCTAATGAGCGCAGCTCTTTCATTAAAACGTTGAAGGATTCAGGAATACCTGATTCAAAATTATCATCCCCACGGACAATAGATTCATAGACCTTTGTTCGTCCCGAAACGTCATCGGACTTTACGGTCAACATTTCTTGTAGCGTATAAGAAGCCCCATAAGCCTCAAGCGCCCAAACTTCCATTTCTCCAAACCGCTGACCACCAAACTGAGCCTTACCACCTAACGGTTGTTGCGTAACAAGGCTATAAGGTCCTACCGAGCGAGCATGAATCTTATCATCAACAAGATGGTGTAACTTGAGCATATACATATACCCAACTGTGGCCTTTCGATCAAAAGGTTCTCCTGTGCGCCCATCATACAAAGTGACTTGTCCACTTGTGTCAAGGCTTGCTTTCTTCAGTTGATGGTTAATATCAACCTCATGAGCTCCATCAAAAACAGGTGTTGCCATAGGAACGGCTGAAGTCAAATTTGTTGCAAGTTCTACAACTTCATCATCAGACATACTCTTAATGTCGTTAACAATCTGATCATCCTCATAAACATGATCAAGGGTTGTTCGCAACACATTGGTATCCTTGTGTTCCTCAATAGCCATCTTTGTAATAGCATCACTAATTTGACGTCCTAAGCCCGCAGCAGCCCATCCTAGATGGGTTTCTAGAATTTGCCCCACATTCATTCGGGAAGGAAGACCGAGGGGGTTCAAAACAATATCAACAGCAGTCCCATCTTCAAGATGGGGCATATCTTCAACAGGGACAATTCGAGAGACGACTCCCTTATTTCCATGACGTCCCGCCATTTTATCCCCTGGCTGCAGTTTACGCTTTACAGCAACGAAAACCTTAACTTGCTTTAAAACACCTGTTGGTAGCTCATCACCTCGACGAAGTTTTTCAACTTTATCCTCAAAACGTGTTTGAAGGGTTGTTACACTCTCATCATGATGCTCCTTAGCTGATTCAAGGGCAGACATAATAGCATCATCTTCGACTGTTATCTGTCGCCATTGACCTTTGGATAAAGAATCAAGAACCGTTTTCGTAATTTTTGACCCTTTCTTCACTCCTGTAGGAGCACTGACTACCTTTTGATCTATTAGCAAATCTTCAAGGGCAGCATAGAAGTTCCGATCTAAAATGGATCTTTCCGCATCACGGTCTTTTGCTAAGCGTTCAATCTCAAAACGTTCAATGGCTAAAGCACGTTCATCTTTCTCAACACCACGTCGAGAGAAAACCCGCACTTCTACAATAGTTCCTTGGACACCAGGAGGAAGCCTTAAGGATGTATCGCGTACATCAGAGGCCTTTTCGCCAAAAATCGCACGTAATAGCTTTTCTTCTGGTGTTGCAGGTGATTCACCTTTCGGGGTTACTTTACCAACAAGAATATCTCCTGGCTTTACATCCGCACCAATATAAACGATCCCAGCCTCATCTAAATGGCGGAGAGCCTCATCACCCACATTAGGTATATCACGGGTAATTTCTTCATTTCCTAATTTGGTATCACGAGCCGAAACTTCAAATTCCTCAATATGAATTGAGGTGAAGATATCATTCTTTACAATACGCTCAGAAATAATAATGGAGTCTTCAAAGTTGTAGCCATTCCAAGATACGAAAGCAACGAGTACGTTAGACCCTAAAGCAAGCTCGCCCAAATTCATACAAGGACCATCTGCAATAATATCACCTTTTTCAACCTTATCCCCTACCTTAACAAGCGGTTTTTGGTTTACACAGGTTTTATCATTAGATCTTTGAAACTTCCAAAGATTATAGATATCCACATTGCTGGCAGTCATTGCGCTCTCATCAGTCACACGAATCACGATACGAGAGGCATCAACTTGGTCGACAAATCCGGTCCTTTTTGCAACAACTGCAACGCCTGAATCACGCGCTACCGGTCCTTCCATACCCGTACCCACAAAAGGAGCTTCTGTACGCAATAAAGGCACTGCTTGACGTTGCATGTTCGAGCCCATCAATGCACGGTTGGCATCGTCATTTTCAATGAAAGGAATTAAGGAGGCTGCAACGGAAACAATCTGTTTTGGAGAAATATCCATGAGGTCAATTTCTGAGGCCGGCGCCACAACAAACTCACTATTACGACGACAGCTCACAAAGTCAGCAACAAATTGATCTTTTTTATCCAGCTCTGCATTGGCCTGAGCAATTGTATGCTTACTTTCATCCATCGCAGTAAGATAAATAATCTCTTTTGTAACTTTCCCTTCAACGACTTTCCGATAAGGTGTTTCGATAAATCCATACTTATTCACTCGAGCATAGGTTGCAAGAGAGTTAATAAGACCGATATTGGGACCTTCTGGTGTTTCAATTGGACAAATGCGTCCATAATGGGTGGGATGAACGTCTCGAACTTCAAAAGTTGCCCGATCCCTCGTGAGACCACCAGGGCCTAAAGCTGACAACCGACGTTTGTGGTTAATTTCAGAAAGGGGGTTGGTTTGATCCATAAATTGAGAGAGTTGGGATGTCCCAAAAAACTCGCGTACAGCTGCAGCCACAGGCTTTGCATTAATCAAGTCATGTGGCATCACCGTATCAATTTCAACCGAACTCATTCTTTCACGAATGGCACGTTCCATCCGAGAAAGTCCAATTCTATACTGATTTTCCAGAAGCTCACCCACGGACCTTACGCGACGGTTACCCAGGTTATCAATATCATCAATTTCGCCACGGCCATCTTTGAGATTTAAAAGGACCTTCACAATAGCTAAAACGTCGTCCTTCCGCAAAATACGCACCGTATCAGGCGTCTCTAGCCCCAGCCGAGAATTCATTTTAACACGTCCAACAGAAGATAAATCATATCTCTCTTGATCGAAAAATAGGGTTTTGAATAAAGCTTCTGCACCTTCAACTGTTGGAGGTTCTCCTGGACGCAAAATCCTATAAATATCGACGAGCGCATCTTCACGAGACAGATTTTTATCTGCCATCAGTGTATTTCGTAAATACGCTCCTATGTTTACATGATCAATATCGAGAGTCGGCAAGGACTGAATATTAACTTCCGCTAATGTATCGAGATTTTCTGGTGTGATTTCATCACCAGCTTCAACATACACTTCACCTGTAGACTCATTAATTATATCATTAGCAGCATACCGACCAACAAGATCTTCCTGATAAACAAGTATCTCACTTAACCCTTCGGTTTGGAGCTTCCTTGCAAACCGTAAATTCATCTTAGCGCCTTCAGCAGCCACTACTTTCCCGGTTTTCGCATCTATAAGATCGTGGGTTAATTTACCAATCTTAACCTGCTCTGGACGGAAAGCGGTCTTCCAATGTTCTCCTGATTTGCTGTACTCAATCATTCCATAAAATGTATTCAGAATTTCTTCCCGCGACATACCTTGAGCCTCGAGAGGATCTAATTTTTCTCCCTTTTCTTCCGCGAGCTTTCGCCTTTCCTCTGTCTCTGCACTATCAATAGCCATAAGGAAAGTTGTTACAGGAAGTTTACGCTTACGATCAATACGCGCAAACACGATATCCTTAGCATCAAATTCAAAATCTAACCAAGATCCGCGATAAGGAATCACCCGAGCTGAAAATAGATATTTACCTGATGAATGGGACTTTCCACTATCATGATCAAAGAAAACACCTGGTGATCGATGCATTTGAGAAACGACAACACGTTCAATTCCATTGACGATAAAGGTACCATTTTCCGTCATAAGAGGAATGTCACCCATATATACTTCTTGTTCTTTGATGTCTCGGATAGATTTTGCGCCCGTATCTTCGTCAATATCCCATACAACCAACCTAAATGTAACACGTAAAGGTGCTGCAAATGTCATTCCCCGCTGCTTACATTCGTCCACATCATATTTTGGAGGGTCAAAATCATAACGATAAAATTCAAGTTGAGACCTACCAGCAAAATCACTGATTGGAAAAACGGAACGAAAGACTTCCTGCAGGCCAGCTGACACACGCATTTCAGCAGACACGCCCATTTGCAAGAAATTTTCATAAGATGTTTTCTGTAGTTCAATCAGATTCGGCAAAGGGGCTATTTCAGGAATCCTCGCAAAGCTTTTGCGAATCCTTTTCCGCTCCGTATAGGTTCTTGCCATTGATACCTCGTATTCCAGTGTTCAGTATTCATAAATCAGTAATTTGTACGATACCCAGTGTAACGGAGCAACAGCACTCCAAATAGCTCACCCCTATAAATAAGGGCTAAACTATTTTGAGTACTGTTACCCTAAACACAATGTATTGAGTTACTTCAGTTCCACTTTTGCACCAACTGCCTCAAGCTTCTTCTTTATTTCTTCTGCTTCAGCTTTTGGAGCTGCTTCTTTCAAAGTCTTCGGTGCACCTTCAACTAGATTTTTAGCTTCTACTAAGCCAAGTCCAGTAATTGAGCGTACTTCCTTAATAACTTCAATCTTTTTATCACCAGCAGAAGCCAAAACGACCTCAAATTCAGTTTTTTCTTCAGCAGGCGCAGCTTCAGCAGCCATTCCAGCAACTGCAGCAACCGCAACAGGTGCGGCAGCACTTACGCCCCACTTCTCTTCAAGCATTTTAGAAAGCTCAGCAGCTTCCATTACGGTTAATTCAGAAAGTTGATCTACAATTTTTTCGAGATTTGCAGCCATTTTTAATTACTCCTTTGTTAAAATATATTGGGTTGTTCAAGCTTTTTTTCCATAAGCAGAAAACACCCGAGCCAATTGACCTGCGGGGGCCTGCAAGATTCCAGCTACGCGCGTTGCTGGGGTTGAAATAATTCCCAGTATTTTTGCACGCAACTCATCCAATGAAGGAAGTTTAGATAGGGTCTCAATTTCTTGTGCACTTAACACCCTACCATTTAAAGATCCTCCGATAACCTTAAATCTATCGTTGCTATTAGCAAACTTCATGGTTATTTTTGCAGCCGCAACAGGATCCTTCGAATAAGCGAGTGTTGTTGGCCCTGAAAGCAAAATATTGATGCCTTCATTTTGGGTACCCGCAATTGCCAGGCGCGTCAATGTATTCTTAGCCACCTTAAAACTTGCACCCGCTTCACGCATTTGACGTCGTAGGTCTGACACCTCTGCTACTGTTAAGCCCGTTTGATGGGCAACAATAATCAGATTCGATTCTTCAAGACCTTGACGCAAAGAGGAAACCAGCTGTTCTTTTTCGCTACGGTCCACGATACGTCTCCATCGTTTAACTTTTGGGGTTTCCAAAAGTTGGTTACAAAATACCAGTTTTCACTGGTTTATCCCGTCCGCGAAAATCGACAATAGGAGGCTACTGCTCTCTCATCCCGACTTTCCCGTCTATGCGGGGGCTTTCGCTTTAAACTTGCCCTTTAGGATTAACTCCCAAAGACCCATAATCCCCACAGTCTTGGACAGGTTTGAAAAGGGGAAACACCCCTTTCCTCTATGCTGACGTTAAATCAGCAATTTCAATTGTTACGGATGGTCCCATAGTCGAAGAAAGTGTAACTTTCTTAATATAGGATCCTTTTACACCCGTTGGTTTAACTTTCATAATCGCATCCACGAAAGAACGCAAGTTTTTCTCGAGATCTTCTTCAGAAAAACTTGCTTTTCCAATTCCCGCATGAATAATACCTGCTTTTTCAGCTCGAAACTCCACCTGACCACTCTTAGCTGCCTTAACAGCCTCAGCCACATCCAGAGTCACTGTTCCTAGTTTAGGATTCGGCATGAGCCCCCGAGGTCCTAATACACGAGCAAGTTTTCCCAGAACGGACATCATATCAGGTGTGGCAATACAACGATCAAAATTAATTTCACCAGCTTGAACTTTTTCGGCCAAATCATCATCACCCACAAGATCAGCACCAGCTTTCTTTGCCTCTTCCGCTTTAGCACCCTTTGCAAACACAGCAACCCTTAAGGACTTTCCTGTTCCTGCTGGAAGCTGGGTAACACCACGAATATTCTGGTCAGATTTGCGTGGATCAATGTTTAAATTCATAGCAATTTCAATGGTCTCATCAAATTTTGCTGTGGCTCTCTCTTTTACAATCTTAACAGCTTCTTTAACACCACATGATGATAAAGAATTAAGACCTTCATAAGCCTTACGAATACGTTTTCCTGCCATGATTTTACTCCACAACCTCAATGCCCATTGATCGAGCAGAACCAATAATCATCTGAGATGCTCCTTCCACATCATTCGCATTCAAATCCTGCATCTTGGCTTGAGCAATTTCGCGTACTTGAGCCATGGTAACTTTACCAATAACCCCTGTACCTGGGGTTTGAGACCCTTTTGCAAGGCCGGCAGCTTTTTTAAGGAAGTAGCTTACAGGAGGTGTTTTTGTAATAAAACTAAATGTCCGATCTCCGTAAGCCGTAATCACCACGGGAATGGGCATACCCGGTTCCATATTTTGGGTTTGAGCATTAAACGCCTTACAAAATTCCATAATATTAAGCCCCCGCTGACCTAGAGCCGGACCTACGGGTGGAGAAGGATTTGCTTTACCTGCAGGTATCTGCAGTTTGATGTAACCTTCAATTTTCTTTGCCATTAAACTCCTCTTTTGTTTGAGTTCGCGGTACGGCGATGGCACGCCTTCCGCATCACATTCTCCGAGGGAAAACTCACCCCATCGAAGCTTTCTCAACCTTTGCTTCCGTCAGACTGACTTATCAGTCAAAACTTGAAATACCCAAAGGCTGCTTAAATTTTTTCTACTTGAATAAAATCCAAGTCAATTGGCGTTGAGCGTCCGAAAATAGAAACGGCAACCTTTACGCGCTGCTTATCCTCATCTACTTCTTCTACAAGCCCATTAAAGGAACTAAACGGCCCTTCACATACACGTACCTGCTCGCCTACTTCAAAGCTAATCGTTGACTTTGGTTTTTCAATACCTTCTTGGACTTGAGCCAAAATTCGATCAACTTCTCCTTGGCTTATTGGAGTAGGTTTACCACGTGCTCCCAGAAAGCCAGAAACTTTTGGGGTATGCCGTACCAAATGCCAGACTTCATCTGTTAACTGCATCTTAATGAGCACATAGCCAGGGAAAAACTGACGTTCAGACGTTACTTTAGCTCCTTTTTTAACTTCAACGACTTCTTCAGTTGGAACAAGGACGGTTTCAATCTGATCAGCTAATCCTTTTTTTGCGGCCTGCTCCCGAATATGCTCAGCCACTTTTTTCTCAAACCCTGAATAAACATTTACAACATACCAGCGGGAACTTTGTGTCATTGTCTTCTTAAGCTCCCATCCCTAAAATCAAAGTCACACCCAAAGAAAGCAGATGATCCACAATTAAAAAAAAGATCGCGCAGATGAACACCATAAGAAATACCATAATTGTCGTAATGGTTGTTTCTTTACGTGTAGGCCACGTGACTTTGGATGCTTCTTGACGCACTTGGCGCATAAATTCAATGGGCGATGTCCTAGCCATAATTCCTTATCCACGGGTTAATTGCATTTTCTCATAACAGAGTTTTAACAAAATTACAAATACTTTGGCAGGAGTGATGGAACTCGACCTCACACCCTCCGATTTTGGAGACGTTTTCAACGTTTCATTAATAGCAAGCGCTAACAGCGTATAACAGGAAAGTCAAGACCTTGAATGGTTTCTCTATGAGTTCGGTTCATGCGAAACTCAAGCTCTGATAGGTTAGTAATGCTGAGTATATTCGAGAAGAGTAAGTCCGTTCAAATTTCGAGAACCGCTGATTAAACTACTGTCTACTTCACAAAACGCTTGTAACACTCCTTGCAAATTTTTATGAAAGAAAATGGTATTGAAATGACAATTCTTGCTTAACCTCTATATCAGGAGAGATACACGAAGAGTATTGCAAAATACTAAAAATAATCTAAAATAGTGACTCAACTAAAACAAAAAAATATATTGAATTATAGACAACACCTTATTTAAGAGAGAGAAAATGAAATGCCAGCTTGCGCCGCTCAGGCCTATGAAGAAATTATCACGTGGACCAAAGATCCGCTTTGCGTTCTTCGAAGTCCAACAACATCCCTTAATGAATGTGAGTGGGATCTGGCAAGGTCGATAGCTAAAAAACTTATACAAATAAGAGAGACGATTTTAGGAGGTGGAGCAGGTCTTGCTGCTCCCCAAATAGGGAGCAACCGTTCTATCTTCATCTTTACGCCTGATCGAACAACGGAGGGACTAAAAGTTGCGATCAATCCAGTTTTTGAGCCTATAGATGCACAGTTAATAGATGGAGAAGAAGCCTGCTTTTCTATTCCCTTAAGATGCACGAAGATTAAACGCTGGAAGACCATTAAGGCAAAGTATCAGGATCTTCAAGGAAATATTGTTGAAGAAATTTTAGATGATTTTTCTTCAAAAGTGTTTCAACACGAAATAGACCATCTTAAAGGAAAGCTAACCCTAGATCATGAAACAGCCCGCGTGTTAACATTTTCTGATCCAGAAGCTTTTATAGAATATATGAAACACGTGCACCTTGAAGATTCAAAGAGTTATAGAGCAAGGGGTTTAAAAAAATAAAAAGCAAATTATTGTTTCTATACTCGAGGGGTTTAAATTACGGGGAGGTACCCAAGGTGAGCCGGATGAACGTAGTCTTATATATGACAGAAGGGCGAACCCCAAGAGACAACGTACCTAGAACTTGAGAGGCGAGGAGTATAACTATTGTTTAAGGAAATCATTTAAGCATGGATAGATTTAATGCTCACTGGGACAAATTAAGAACTTTCTATCAAGTTGCGACTGTAGGCAATTTTAGTAGAGCAGCTGAAATTCTTAATACAAGCCAGTCCTCTTTAAGCAGAAGTATTATTACATTAGAAGAGCACATCAAGATAAAACTTTTTGAAAGAGTTTCACGCGGATTAATTTTAACCCGCCAAGGAGAGATTCTTTTTGAATCTCTTAAGAAGATTACTGATGAATTAAATCAAGCTCAAGCGTGTTTAGAAGAGGAAGAAAATGAACCCATGGGTTTCATCAGAGTTGCAGCAACCACTGGTTTTGCTGCCTTGCATTTGTCTGCCATTATGCCTGAGTTTTTACAATTTTATCCTAAGATTCAATTATCTATTTATGGAAATGATATCATACCCAACCTTCATTCCAACGAAGTAGACGCCGTCATTTCTCCCTTTATCGACAGTGACGATTCTCTCATCCAAACTTATCTGACAACCTTTCACCTAAAGCTTTATGCTAGTGAAGATTATCTAAAGAAATTTGGGGTGCCCAAAACGTTTTCTGATCTTGATCATCATCAATTGTTAGCTTATGGTGACCACAAGACTTTCCATCCTTTTGGTCAAGCGAATTGGCACTTAACGACAAATACTAAAAGTGCAAGTATACGAAAACCATACGTTATGCTGAATTCAGCAGTAGGGCTTTTCAATTTAGCAGCAGCAGGAGTGGGTATTGCTTCACTTTCAAAAGAACATCCTGCTTTAGAGGACTCTACCCTTATCGAAATTCTACCCTTTATAGAAGGTCCTGAGATAGATGCTTATTTTATTTATTCAACGCGTACTAAAAAAGTTAAACGCATAGCTGTGCTTAAGGATTTTCTTGTAAAAAAATTTAGTAAGGGGTTGAGTAAGGAGCAGTAGCTAATTTAATATATAAATTCTAAACGAGACCTATAAAAGGGGAGAAGGAATAAGGCTATGATACTTATGAATAAACAGAATTTCTCAATTATTATAGGGAATGCCCTTGAATACTATGATTTTATGCTTTTTGGTTTTTTTGCAGCTATTTTAGCGCCTCTTTTTTTCCCAAGCGATATACCTGGCATGTCACTCATTGTTAGTATGGCCACCTACGGTGTAGGATTTCTAGCACGTCCCTTAGGAGGTATTTTTTTTGGTCATTTAGGAGATCGATGGGGACGCAAAGATACGTTGTCTCTTTCCATCCTTCTTGTCACTTTTCCCACTTTAGGAATTGCTCTTTTACCAACTTATTCCCAAATTGGGATCTGGGCTCCTTTGTTACTTGTCTTATGTCGTCTGTTGCAGGGATTTTGTTTAGGAGGAGAAGCAAGTGGTGCAATGACCTATGTTGTTGAAAATACGTCCCCTCAAGAGAAAGATATGGCAAGCGCTTGGCTTGTTGTTTCCTGCTATGTGGGCACACTTGTTGGAACCCTACTAGGATCCTTTTTTACACTACCCTTTATGCCAACTGAGGGATGGCGCTTTACATTTGCTGTAGGATCCTTGATTGCTATCGCAGGTTATTACATCCGGAGATATTTGAAAGAAAGTCCAGAGTTTCTTGAAACAAAGAGAAAAGGAAAAATTCTTAAAATTCCCCTTAAAGAGCTCTTAAAAAATGAAAAGCGCAATCTTTTTTACGCGATGAGCATTTCCTCTGCTGTTATTGTTCCTTTTATGACCATATTTGTATATCTTAATAGCCTTTTTATCAAAAATCTTCATTTGGAAGCTTCATTAGTTCTTTTGTTAAATTCTGGATTAATGGGAACCTGGATTTTCTTGCTGCTTCTATTTGGATATTGTGCTCAGCAATATGGACGTAACATTATCATGAGTATAGGGGCATTAGGCATGGCTTTACTTGCATATCCTCTTTTTCTATTTATGGGAACAGACCCAAACTTAGAGAGCATCCTCATAACACAATTGCTCCTCAGTGTTTTCGCCAGCGCTTATGCCGCTCCAACATCCGCATTACTTGTGGATCTTTTCCCAATTAATGAGCGCTATAGTGGCATTGCATTTGGATATTCCCTTGGACATGCAATCTTTGGGGGATTAACCCCCCTCCTCCTTACATTTTTGGTTCACTCTCTTGGTCTTACCTCTGCCCCAGCTGTGCTCCTCATCTTTAGTAGTCTACTAGGATCGATCGTATTCTATAATCCTAATAGCATCTTTCACTCTAAAACAGCTTTAAAAATTCAGAGTAATTTTTAGGGTACATTTCACCCATCAAATATAATTTATAGCATTTAGTCGATCGCTTGCCTAATTGAGCGAGCCAAGTAAATCCACAGAAAATGGGCTGAACAATAGCCTCATATCGTATTTCAAAATCAGAACTAAAGCGATAGACATAAAGACTATGAAGCCAAAGGAAATATTTATCCTCATCCTTCTCAAGGGTTACCTTATTGAGGCGTTATAAACATTGATCTATGAGCATCCCCTGGAGAAAAAAGATGTTTAAGAAAGCCAAGGTAAAGATTGGCAGGAGTGGAGGGACTCGAACCCCCGGTTTTGGAGACACCCTCCAGGGAAAATCTACAACACCTGAGAATAAATTATAACAATAAATTCAATTCGTTAAGCTGTTTTGATGATTGCTTACATTGCTGGGTTGTTGTCATTTTTTGCTCCCAACTGTCCCATGAATGTCCCATTCCTGCTTTAAAAATCTCTCTTAAGTTAATTTTTATATATGTTAGATTATCTTAGCAAAGATAGTATATATCAGAAAGGATCATTGGATAAAAATCACAAAAGTTCTTTCGAGGCTAAGGCGTTTTGAGGAGCGTATCCATACATAGTATTGTTAAAATATATCCATGATTCTTTGAGAAATTCTTTCTTAAAAACGGATGTCCAGTATGATAGAAATTGTCCTGAATAAAGAGAAGAATAGACGGGAGCCCCATGAAAGCGACAATACATTTTCTTATTTATTATTATGGGACTCTCAGGCAGGTCAAAACCATTAACTGTACAAAAAAGAATATTGTTAGCTTCAAATATCTGAATAACCTTGGAGCGCCACCAACTTGGATGTCGAAACTCAATAACATTTTGGTATTTCTGATTTAATTGCGAGATGATACGCTCTAATTTTTCATCAGAAAAGACAAAACTTGGAGGGAATTGAAAAAGAAAATGTTGCAATTTTTCATTTAAAATATCGCCTATCCCATAGATAGTTTTAAGGGGCTCTTCAATTTCCTTAAATCTCAGTTTGTGGGTTATATAACGATTGACTTTAATAGAATATTTGAATCCTTGGGGAGCTTGGTTATACCAAAGTTTCAGTGTTTTTTGTGTAGGAAAGCAATAGAAGGTGTTATTTATTTCTACTGTATTAAAGAAAGTAGCATAATAAGAAAAATACTCTTTTGAAGGAAGAGTCTCAGGGTAAAAGCAAGGTTTCCAGTCCTTGTAGGACCAACCTGAACATCCAATGTTAAAATTTTCTTTTGTATAATTGATCGTCAAGTTTTAGTAATCTCCTGTATCTTCTAAGCTTTCAAATCGTTTTCTGAGCTACCTCCAGAGGGAAGCAACTCTTTTGCCTATCTTTCCAAGCGTCGCGGATAGTATGAAAAAGTTCCCATTTATTTTGAATGTTATAAGAGCACACTAGCCCTCCATATTGGCTTTCAGAAACAATGCCTTCAAAGTTTTTATTTTTAATACATTACTAAGAACGCCGAGAAAGTTAATGCTCTTCTCCGTTTTCTTCTTTCTCGTCCACGATAGGAACTTTTTCATTATTAGGAATCACTGTATCACCATTAGGCTGTGGTTCTTGAGGCTTTTTGGGATCCTCTCTTCTTGGAGGTGTCGCAGGATCATTAGGAATTTTTGGCCCAATTGGTAAATTTGGCTCTTCAATTTGTTTGCCGTCCTTTTTTATTTCGGACTCCTTAATCTTTTTTTTGTCAGTTGATTCATTTTCGTGGGATTTTAAAATATCAGACATAATGCACCTCTTGTTTTAATTAGAGGCATTTCATGAATGTTTGAATTCACAAAATGCCCTATAAATTAGTCTTGTAAACTCTTTAGTTTTGTTTCAATAGTTTGAGCGTCTTCATCAGATTCTGCCATCAGACCAAGGACAACTCCTCCGGCTTGGATTCCTTTTTCATATTCTCGAGCTTTTTCATCAGGAATACTTGCTCCAATAAGAGCCTCCACTATTCCCCCTGCAGCTGCTCCAATTCCTGCACCTGCAAAACTTGCTGCAAGTGAGCCCGCAACAACAATGCCTAGCGCAGGGATAAAAAGAGTGGTTCCAAGAGCAGCTAATGCCGCTGCAATCGCACCAAGGGTTGCGCCTGTAGCGCCTCCAATGCCTAATCCTTCCAAAGCCTTGGTTTCTAGTTCAAGTTCTTGCACATCTTCATTTGAGAAATAGCTCTCACGTGTTTCTTGAGACATGAGTACGCTAATATCCTTGTGGTCATATCCTTGATTTAATAATTCAACATAAGCTCTTTCAGCGTCATAGGGACTATTAAAGAGAACCGTCACAAGCTTTCCTGAGGAGAGAGGTTGGGAGCTGGTTTCAATGGTTTGGGTCATGGCTGTTTTCCTTTCTGCTTAAGTTAAGATGAATGAGACCTCATATAGGGAGAGATCCTTTTATTCTTTAGGAAGACACGATTTTTTCAAAGTTGAATTTAGATATTTATTTAAAAATGAAATGGATAGATTTTTCTTTTACAGAAGGCATAAAAGAAGGATATTTTTCTACTGTTTTATACAGATAATCTTAACTTATTATTAGGAAAACTCTCACCTTAAATGCAATGGAGGTCCTTATGACGAATAATAAGAATATTTTAGAAATTCTTCAAAATGAACACACACAAGTTTTGGATCTTTTCTCCCAGATAGAAAAAGAAAAGACACTTGAGAAGAAACAAGAAATCTTTAAGAAGATCAAGACAGAATTAGATAAGCACAATCATGCTGAAGAACGGACCTTCTACAAAAAAATTAAAGAGGAAAGTGGCCAAAAATTGTTAATTACCGTCGGTCAAGAAGAGCATGAGCTTGCGGAAAGATTCATGGATGAATTAGAAAATGAATCGGATGAGGTCAAATGGCTTGCAAAAATACAAATCCTTAAAACATTGGTTGAGGATCACGTTTCGGATGAAGAAGAGGATATCTTTGAAGTAGCTAAACAAATCTATAATGTAAAGGAACTTGAAATGATAGGCGAAGAATTTCTTGCAGAAAAGAAGAATATTATGGAGAGCAAAGGCTTTGTGGGAGCTCTTCAAAATATGTTTAAAAGAAAGACATAAGCCTACTTTTATTGTGGATAATAAAAAGAACGTTTCAAATAGCCACCTTGCATCCTTATACTTAAAAATTATGGGATATTTAAGATAGAAGAGCATTCAATTGTTCTTCTTGTCACTAAAAATATTCAGTTTTTTCAAACCATAGATTTAATTTATTATGAGTCGGTTGATGGTCTGCATTTCAAAGGGAGCAAACTTCTTTTCATTCGCTCCTCACCTTCTATTCCCCATAGAAAGAGAAGGCCTCTTTAAATTTCATTTATGCCTTATTTATTCTAAAATAATTTTATCAACAATTAGTTTGTAAATTCTAAACATCAACAATGAATAAAGGAAGATATCATGGATAGATACAAGAATGACGACCAAGGAAGAAGTTCCCGTAATAACGAGAATTATTCTGATGAACGCAGTCACGGAACTTCTTCAACAAGCCGGAGTCATGAGTTTCTTTCTGAAGCAGGTAAAAAAGGGGGAGAAGCTCGAAAGGCAGAGCTCGGCCATGAAGGATATGTAAAACTTGGAAAAAAGGGCGGCGAAGCTCGTAAAACGGACCTTGGTCATGAGCTGGGTAGAAAAGGTGGCGAAGCTCGTGCAGAATCAGGAAGCTCCAAGAGCAGCCACTCCAGTTCATCCTCTCGTACAGACCACGGAAGCCGTACTGGTAGCAAAGATGAGTATGATGACGACACAAACTCACGAAAGAGATAAGAATATCTATAAATGCCAAGTTGTAGAATTCCTCAGTTTAGTGAAATTGGGTGGAACGCTGTTAAAGAAAGGGTCCAATGTAGGATAAAGAAATAAGGCGTTCTCCCTCCTTATTTCAATAATCATCTAGGTTACCATTTTGTCTTTCTTAATAGCCCACCCAATTTTTTAGAACTCAAACACCCCTGTAAAAGGTGTTTGGGTTCATCCTTTAATAGGAGAAACCTTACATACCTGCAGTGGATTCGTGCTTAGTTTGTGCTTAGGGAGACCCATCGGATAAACGCACAGATCTTTAGAAAGATTGAGCTGTAGCAAAGGCTTCAAGTGCACGAGCACGAGCTTTTTTATGATCAACAATGGGAAAAGGGTGACTCTTCCCTAACTCTACACCTGCAGATTTAAGAGCACCTGTGGGTGCTTCCCAAGGATTATGAATGTATTGATCAGGAAGAAGCTGGATTTCAGGAACCCATTTCCTTACATACTTCCCTTGAGGGTCAAATTTCTGTCCTTGCAGAACAGGATTAAAAATCCGGAAATAAGGAGCAGAATCCACCCCACATCCTGCAACCCACTGCCAATTTAAAGCATTATTAGCAATATCAGCGTCTACTAATGTATCATAAAACCATGCGGCCCCTTCCTGCCAAGAAATTAAGAGATGTTTTACGAGAAACGAGGCTGTAATCATTCTAACACGATTATGCATCCACCCAGTCTTCCAAAGTTCACGCATCCCCGCATCTACAATAGGATAGCCTGTCATACCCTTCTGCCATTTTTGAAGGTATTCTTTATCTTTAATCCATGGAAATTGATCAAACTGACGACGGAGAGATTTGGTGGGGAGTTCAGGAAAATGGTAAAGCAAATAATAAGCAAACTCTCGCCAAGCAATTTCTTTTAAAAAACTCCATTCATTTTGAGAAGGCTCGCCTAGGCAAGTGTTCAAAACAGAATGCCAAACTTGTCGTGGACTTATCTCTCCCCAATGAAGATAAGGAGAAAGCTTTGAAGTGCTCCTCTCATCAGGGAAATTACGATAGACAGAATAGCCCGGAAGAGCCTGGCTTAAAAAAGAGGTTAGGTTTTTATGCGCACCTTCTTCTCCTGGTGCCCATTCTTGGCTTAATCCTTGAGACCAATCTGGTTGAGGATAAATTCCCCAGTCTTCCAAACAATCCGATAAGATAGAGCCCTTATATCCTTTGAGAGGAGGAATAGGCAGGAGAGGAGAAAATGATTCCAAAGCTTGTAATGCTTTGAAAAAAGGATTAAAGACTTGATAAGGAGAATCTGAGCGGGTTTTAAGTGTCCAGGGTTCTGCAAGAAGAGAAGCGTTAAAACTGTGGCATTTGATACTTCGGCTAAGCGTTTCCTTGATTTCTTGATCGCGCGTAATGATGTATGGTTCGTAGCAGCGATTCCAAAAGACGGTAGATACATTATGTGAAGCTACTATCTCCTGAATAATTTTTAAGGGATTTCCTCGCCTCAAGATAAGGTTTAATCCTTTCTCTTTCAATGATTTTTGGAGAGAAATCAAACTATTATAAAGCCACCATTGAGAAGCACCCCCCGGGGTATGGGGATCATTTTCATCCCAAATGAAAAGAGGAATAATGGAAAAATCTGCAGCGTGAGTAAGTGCTGGATTATCAGAAAGTCTTAGGTCTCTTCGAAACCAAACAATGGCAGGGGCATTCATTTCATTCTTCTTGCAAATTTATAACCCTTTTTTAACATGCTGAAAAGCTGACTTCTCCTAAATGGACTTCACCTTAACATAAAGCAGGGAATCGAGAAAAGAGCAAAATCTCAATAGTAAATTGACATTCACATGATTTATCTTCTCTTTATAAAACTTAAATGGCTTTGACTTCACAGCGCAAACCAGAAAATGTCTCAAAAAAAGAAACTTCATAGTCTTTTAAGACATTGAGATGTCCGTATTCTCCATTGGCGAAAATTCCGCCTTCAGTACCAATCACGGAAAAATACTGATTTTCATAAAAAGCATTCTTCGGAATCACGATTTCTTTGATATGTTGGCTTTTGGGAGCAAAAGTCCTTGTTATTGAAACTGACTTGGTGAGCGATCACTCTTTTTTGAAAAATAATAATCAAGTTAAAGTTGGTGAATCTTTTTCTAAGGATCATCGTGAGCGGGTTACGGGCCATGGTGCTCATGTCACAGGAATTGTGCACCAACTTGCTCCGGAAACAGAAATTTTTGTGAGCCAAGGTATTGAGTCTGACAAAAGTCTCATGTCAACAACCACAGCAAAAATTATCAATACATCTTATGGCTTTGGGCTTCCTCGATTTCACCTGCTCATTGAGAAGGAACGGGCGACGTTAAAAAAGGTGCTGAATGAATATAAAACCTATACGAGTGATCCCCTTCATATCAGTCTTATGTGGCTCATTAAAAGAGAAATGGGCGATTCTGATAAGTCTGAGGATTGTCTCCGTTACATTCTCCGACAATATGAAAAAGACTCTCAATCAAACGAAGATGATGCTGTGGAGACAATGATGAAAAATGCATCGCAGCAAAGCTATCTTGATGCAAAAGAACGACTGCAAGAAAACAGTCGGCTATTTCAAGGAAAGCTACATATCAAAAGCTTTGGAAATGGATATAACGATAAAAATTGGCGTTATGAAGCCTTCCCCTCTCTTGTCACAGAAGATGCGTTTTTAAAGGACTCTATTCTCGTGATGAATATAACACGCGAAAACAAGCTCGCCTCCTCAAGCAATCGCCCAGATCAAACCTTAAAAGAAATAATTCAAACGATTATGAAAGAAGGCGGCATTGAGGATCCCAAAGCAATTGACCACCACCTTCGAAAAGTTCAAGAATCCAGCCTATCTGCTCTGGGCACAAATGTATGGTCTACTGGCAGCCAGGACCAATATGAATGGTACTCAGGAACCTCTATGGCAGCACCTATGGTGACGGGAGTTGCTGCCTTAATTGAAGGGGAACACCCTGACTTTTCTATAGGGGAAATTCGGGAGTGCCTTTTAAACTCGGCAAATCGTGAGTTCGTGATAGGCTCAGGCAAGAATGCGGTTCATGTAGTTGATTTACCCCAAGAGGAAGTTAATTTGCTGAATGAAATGGACGTCCATTCGCAGAAGTACATTGCCTTTGATCCTTCCCAGTATGGAAAAGGAATCTTGGATGCAGACGCCGCTCTTAAATACGCCGAATTCAAATCTGCCAACCGTTCTGCCCCCGTTGATGAACTCATCCGCATGCTGAAAGAGTGGAGGGGGGAAAGAAGTCAATAACTCCCAGCAGAGCTAAGAGTTTGGATAGAAATTGCTCGAAGCTGTTAATGCGGATTTACCCTCCTTGTTCCACTCCCTAGAGGATGGAACAGTGGAACAGGGGGTTGATGAGAAGGAAATATCATTCGACCTTGTCCTCTTCTTTTGCGCGTTTGATACAACGAGAAAAAGCACTTTTAGAGATGAGGATCTTCCGTCCTATCCGGCGTATACAACTGTTAAAGCTGTTGTACTTCGCTCGAAAGATAAGGGCTCGAATCCCTCCTTCTGTGAAAGCGGGGTTAGTCGTGGTGAGCTGTCTGATGGTGACGTAGTCATCAACATTTAGTGAAGGTTGTTTATATTCATTATGAATATGCATGCTTTTTATTCCTCTATGCTATATGAAGCAGCTTTATTGCCGCCTACTTGGAGTAAAAATCAATTTGAGAGCGATGTTCGTAAAATTCTCTGATCTCAGAAAGGTCATCCAATATTAAATTCTCCCCCGTGATTTCCTTGTAGGCATCAAAAAGGGCGGTAGGAAAACATGATATGGATTGATAAATCAATTTTACAAATTGAGAGCGGGATTTAATAGAAGCTTCCAATATATCAGGGTTGCCAAAATTTGATATAAGTGTGACGATACCATCTCGAATGACAATGCCCTCTTCAAAGCTAATTGAGTCCGCCAGCTTAGTTCCTGAGTCTCTTAATTGTCGTTCCTTCAATGAATAAAACGGAATATTGTTGGAGAGGATATTATCCAACCCTTCTCGAACATTTATGAGAGTTGTGTCATATAACCAATTTTTGAAAAAATCAACATCCTGCTCATGTATTTTCTGTGCAAACGCTGCCTTACTCACCCAAAGATCCTTTCATTCATGCTTTGCACGACTTTGGCTGTATGCGCTTCACTGAGATGAGCATAGCGTTTCACCATCTGCAAGGTCTTATGACCTAGCACCTCTGCGATTTCTGCTAGAGAAGCGCCATTCATTGCCAAATAACTGGCGCAACTATGACGAAGGTCGTGAAAGCGAAAATCTTGAATATTCGCCTTTTTCAAGGCGGACAGCCAGGCCGGCTATCCCAAGGTATAAATGCAGAGAGTCTCTTGTCATGGGACAATCAAGGGACAATTAACAAAACTTTTCGAGCGCTTACCTCTAATTTTTCGGGCAAAGAAATGTGAGAATTTTTTTCTCATTAATGACCATTTGTTATTCTTTGATGTCCCATGAGTGTCCCATAAAGAAAGAGGCGCTAGAAAAATACGAGAAAAACCAAGGTATTTATTGGCAGGAGTGGAGGGACTCGAACCCCCAACCCCCGGTTTTGGAGACCGGTGCTCTAGCCAATTGAGCTACACTCCTATTTATCCTAAAGTTGGACCGTTGCTTTTTCTTAAAGAAAAACAATCCCTAGTTTTTTACTTCACGATTGAAGCGACGACCCCAGCTCCTACGGTTCGGCCACCTTCACGGATAGCAAATCGAAGGCCCTCGTCCATCGCAATCGGCGCTATCAACTCTACTT
>JAIEMB010000025.1 GCA_019752515.1 Alphaproteobacteria bacterium
TGATCTCCACCAATGCTGAGTCCACCTGTCTGGCTACGAATACTAGGATTTCCATGATTGCTCTTTGACTTTTCAATTTGGCCGTAAGATTGAACCCAGAGAGAGGATTTACCCACACGTATTCGTTGATTCCCAGGACGCATGGCTTTTGTCTCACCCCCCAAGGCTAAGAAGTTTACCCGAGGGCCTATTTGGTTCTTTGAGACTTGCTCGAAGGTATTAAAGCCACTCAAGAGCTTGTCATCCACAAGCTTACGGAAATTGGACAGCTCCTTGGGTGAGAAGTTTGCAAAGGCGCCTTCCCGGTTGCGGAGTTCCGTGTCAATCCAACGAGATTCCCTCAAGTACTGCTGCTGTGTGGAGACCGTCTTGTTCACCAGCTCATTATGAAGGAAGGATATCCCTCCCAAATCCCCATACTGGGCCGGCTGTATCTGGTTAAAGGCATTGTTCACAAGAGGGGTGTTCTCCGTTAAGAGCAATCCATCTAAAATGTTAATAACGTGCGTAAGGTCAGGCCTGCCAGCCGTATTGTCCGCAAAGGTATCAAAGTAGCGTGCTGTCCTTGCCGGATTGCTATTATTTCCTGGAGGAAACGCATCCGCAAAGTCTTGTAGTGATGTTACAAAAACTTCTATGCCTTTGGTAAAATACAAAACTTTATATTTAAGGCGATCATCAGAAATAAGATTTGAAAATTCACCAAATCTCCCTTTCTTCGCACCTAGACACATGAATCTTTGGTTCTTTACAGTCCTTCGTGCTCCCCCCAATATCTTTACATGTAGGGTTCCTGCCAGATTTGCTTTTCCCCCAATCATAAGGTGATCTGCATCCCGAGGTTTAATTTTGTTAGGTGTAATCTCAACGGCGTAGGTACTTGTCGGCTCCATAATAAAATCGTTTCGAATCTTTAACGTACCAATTGAATTGCCAGGAGCAACTGTTCCTATAAGATGAACACCTCCTACTGTTCCACTTCCCCTAAGAATACCCTCTTGAGCTACAGTAACAACACTGTTCTCAAGACTTCCATTAACGGCCAATATTCCTTTTTTAATCGTTGTTGGTCCCGTCAGAGGACTTACCCCTGTCAGAGCCAGCCGACCTTCGCCGTCCTTTATGAGAGAACCCGTCCCGCTAATCTTTCCTGCATATGTCCCCGCAGTAATTTGATTAAAAGTCACCGTCCCATTATCGATTATATTTCCCGTAATACTATCCGTGTTGCCCGTAAGATTGCCCCCATTTTGAGTTTTCTTGGTAATTGAAGAAGCAATCGTTCCCGTGAAGTTAACACTTCCACTTTCCACAATGAGAGTACCACTTCCTGAAATAGTTCCTGAAAATGTTGCATTGCTCGCTTGTCCAGACTGGTTAAAAATTAAGGTTCCATTGTCAGTAGTATTCCCACCTGAAGGAAGGCTGTTTGAATTTACGCTAAGCGTGCTTCCTAAATTAATAGTTGTTCCGCCTGTATATATATTACCTCCCGTAAAGGTCAGCGTCCCAGATCCAGTTTGTGTAAGACTTCCTGTTCCTGATATAATGCCACTAAATGTGGAAGAAGTGTTATTTCCCCCCGTTGTGAGATTAAAGGAACTTAACAACACATTACCATTTCCAGAAAGGGAACCAAGTTGTTGCGATTGAGTCAAATTATAACTGCCAGGTTCTCCTGTGCCCGAGGCTTCTACAAGAAGAGCGGTTGTTGGGGGAAGAGGACCTGAAAGATTCGCAACAGTGAATGTTGACCCCGTATAAGTAGGCTGGGCAGTAAGTTTTAATCCTCCCTCCCCTTGTATAACTAAATTTCCACCTTCACCGCTGGGTCCGTCCTGAATAACACCTTTAAAAAATGTTGTACGCAGATCATTTCCCCCTACAGAAAGTGTGTTCGCTCCTAAATTAATAATAGATCCTTCTTCTCCAGTAAGGGAGTGAATGACTTGATCTGTAGTCAATGTATAAGTAGCATTAGCACCTGAAAGAGCGAGCACAGAACCTGATGTAATCGTCCCTATAAGCGTGCCTCCTGCATTAATGGTGGTTTTCCCTTCGTAACTATTATCCCCTGAAAGGGTTAATGTTCCTGAACCTGCAACAACAAGACTTCCCAACCCCCTAATCTGTCCAGCAAATTCTGTATTCGAATTCTGATTAGCTGTAAGAGTGTTAGACCCTAAATTAATGATAGATTGAGCACTCCCACTGAGAGAAAGGCTTGCTTGGTCCGTTCCATTTAGCGTATAAACAGCATCAACTCCTGAAAGATTGAGTGAAGAATTAGGAGAGATATTTCCTTGCAATCCCCCTGCTTCTATTATAGTTTCTCCGGAAAAAGAAGGGAGAAGTCCTGAAAGAATGACGGCATCACCACCTGATGTATCGATTACGAGCTTGCCAAATCCAGAGATTCCCTGTGTAGGGGCATATGTGCCTGTGAAAGCTTGAAAAATCGTAAGGGATCCGCCCTTATTAATGACCCCGTCAGGGTAGTTGTTCTTAAGTTCTTCAGTATTTTTCGTTACTTCGTGAAGAAAAGGGATAGTCAAGGTCTGCGAAAAAGAAGATGTGGGAAGGAGTAAAAAAATAAAATAAATTAGAAGATTCCCTTTTAATGTTGTTTTTATATTTATCATGAATTTTTCCCTATTTTTGATATTCTTTTATGAACATGCATAAGATAAATTTTATATAAAAATCAAGTCGATTTTTATTAAACAAATGATCCTCCCCACAAACGGACGGAGCGTTTACCTTATAAGAGCTTATTCTTTAATACGCGAACGGTGGAGAATATAATCAAAAGAGGTTTAATTCTTCACTCGCTCTTTTCAGTAACTGGATTGAAAGTCCCTGTTGAATGTTGTTGTTGATTTGTAGATGGCATAACTACATTTTTAGCTTCTAACTTAACACTCCCAGGCGTGTGAATAACGATATCTTGGCCAATAGACTCTATCCATACTCCCCCCGATGATTGGATTTTAATATTTCCATTTTCTCTTACAGGTGAGTTTTTCTCTAGTTCTTTGATTCGATTTTCTAGTGTCTCAATCTTGTCCATCAGCTCATTGGCAGAGTTGGGTGCTGCGAAGAAAGGATGGGTAGGTGCCACGATCTCTGCTGAGGGTGGCGGCTCTTGATCCGTCGGGATATCAATAATTTTCGTACCTTCTTGATCAGCAACACGTTGAATACCATACGTAGACGGCTTTATTTCAACATTTGAGAGCTTTCCAACAGATTGATGCGCCCCTGATTTCGCCGTCCCTTCTTGATTTAAAGCGACTTCAGCCCATCCGGCTTTTGGGAAAAGTAAAATCCCCCCCAGAAAAAGGTGTCCCCATTTTAACATCTTTTTTGTCCTTTGTTATGATTTAAGATCGTGAGGGCGCAATCCACCCAATATTTCCATCTGGCCTTCTATACACAACATTGAGTTGATTGTGTGCAACATTATTAAATAACATAGCTTGAGCATCCGAAAGGTCAAGATGCATAACAGCCTCACTCACCGTTAGGGTAGGAATCTCTGTTTTTACTTCTGCAATAATGAGCGGATTATCTGCATCTGTTTCGACCTCAGTCTGTGTATTAATCACATACTGGAGGGCAGGTGATTTTTCATAATTCACATCGCGCTTTTTATAATGGTCTATGAGTTTTTTCTTATGACGCCTTAAACGCTTTTCAAATGTTCCAATAGCTTGTTCAAGAGTTAAGTACGCATCATTTGTTTCCTCATGAGCCCTTACAAAAACACTACGCCCTAAGTGCATTTCAATATCACACTTAACCATGGGGCCATCCTTGGAATAGGTGACAACGCATTCTAGAGGACTTAGATCATATTTCTGTATCACATCTCGTATTTTATCTTCTGTCTGCGTCCGCAATGACTCCCCAATCTCAATTTTTTTACCTGTAATAAGCGTTTTCATTTAAAACCACCCTTTCTCTTTTGTGTTATTTTCTTTATGATAAAACGATCAGGGCCCTCACGTCAATTTATTGCTCCTTTTCAAGAGAAAAATCATTTGGTAGCTTCTTCAAAAAATGGAGCACATTAATGCAAGAACAGCCTTTATGGAAACCAGCCCCCACACAAATTCAAAAGGCTAACCTCATACGCTTTATTAACTATATTAATTGCCAGTATAAGTTAAATCTCTCTACATTCGATGAGCTTCATCGCTGGTCCATTACCAATAACACAGACTTTTGGCGATCTGTTTGGGATTTCTGTGAAGTATTATCACCCTATAAAGGAAAACGCGAGATTTTCAGCCCCCAAGGCATTTTTAAAGCTGAATATTTTTCTGACTCCATATTAAACTACGCAGAGAATTTACTCCGTATTCGCCCTCCTGAGACGGAAACGCTTATTTTTTGGGGTGAAGATAAAATTAAACGAACCCTAACTTTTCAAGAAGTTTATAAAGAGGTTGCCCGTCTTGCTTCCTATTTAAAATCGCTCGGTGTTAAAAAAGGGGATCGTGTTGCAGGTTACGTACCCAACACCCCTGAAGCTGTTATAGCCATGCTCGCCACAACATCCTTGGGAGCTATTTGGTCCTCTTGTTCCCCCGATTTTGGGGTTAAGAGCATTCTGGATCGCTTTGGACAAATTACGCCGAAGATTCTCTTTATGGCCGATGGATACATTTATAATGGAAAGTGGTTTGATTGTTTAGAAAAAATTGAAAATCTTCGCAAAGAACTCCCGAGCCTTGAAAAGGTTATTGTCTTTTCTTATCGAAATACACCTTTTTCCCTTCCTTCTTCTTCTGATGTCATTGATTGGAAAGGGGCTTTAGAGTCCTTCGCAGACAGCAAGACAATTGATTTTGCTCCTGTTCCCTTTAATCATCCTGCCTTTATTCTATATTCATCTGGCACGACAGGTGTGCCTAAGTGCATTGTACATGGGGGGGGAGGAACTCTTTTACAACATCTTAAAGAGCATCAATTTCACTGTGATATTAAACCGGAAGATCGTGTTTTTTATTTCACCACATGTGGATGGATGATGTGGAATTGGCAGGTATCTGCGCTTGCCTCTGGAGCTACTCTCCTTCTTTATGATGGCTCTCCTTCAGGTCACATTTTATGGGAATACGCCGAAGCTGAAAACATAACTCACTTTGGAACGTCTGCAAAATATATTGATGCTCTCCATAAAGCAAACATCCACCCAAACAAACAATTTAATCTTTCTTCCTTACGCATGATCACATCAACAGGGTCGCCTCTTGTGCCTGAAAGCTATGATTTTGTTTACAACCATATTGCTTCCCATATTTGTTTAGCCTCTATATCAGGGGGAACAGATATCATTTCTTGTTTTGCATTAGGCAACCCCATAGGACCTGTGTGGCGTGGAGAGCTCCAAGTTGCTGGCCTCGGTATGGATGTTCAGGTGTTTAATGAAGCCGCTCAGCCCGTTATTGGAGAAAAGGGGGAACTTGTTTGCAGGACTTCTTTTCCTTCTATGCCTGTCTTTTTTTGGGGAGATGAGGGAGATAAAAAATATCATGAAGCCTATTTTGAAAAATTTCCACATATCTGGTGCCACGGAGATTACGTTGAACATACGGCCCACGGAGGATTTATTATTTATGGTCGCTCAGACACCGTCCTGAATCCAGGAGGCGTGCGCATAGGAACTGCTGAAATTTATCGTCAAGTGGAACAAATACCAGAAGTCTTAGAAAGCGTAGTGATAGGCCAAAACTGGAAAGGTGATGTACGCGTTGTTCTGTTCGTAAAGCTTAAAGAGGGATTTACCTTAACACCTGAACTCACAGACAAAATAAAAAAACAAATCCGATTAAATGCCTCACCGCGTCATGTTCCTGCTATAATTCTTTCGGTAGCAGATATACCACGCACTAAAAGCGGAAAAATCGTAGAACTTGCGGTACGAGATGTTATTCATGGAAGAGACGTAAAAAACACCTCAGCTCTTGCCAACCCTGAAGCTCTTCAGTTATATGAAAATCTGAAAGAGCTTAGGATAACTTAAAAAAGATATAAACGATGAAACCTTCATTTAGCTTATCTCTAGAGGAGACAAAAGAAAGAAAAATATATGTCTCTTAAGAAATCCCATAAATTGTTTTCATTATATATGAGTTTTTTCTTTTTAATTTATCTTCCTATACCTGCTTCCTATGGCATTACGGATCTAGATGTTTTGAAAGGAACACAAAACCCTCTTTCTACTTGGATTGTCCTTCCCATTCGTAATAATTTTAACTTTGGATTTTTGGACAAAAATTATCTTCAAGATCTTCTCCAGTTAGAGCCTCAAATACCTATAAAATTTAATAATAACATAATGCTCTTAGCTCGACCCATTCTTCCTGTTCTTAGTCAAATTAATACGACCACATTAAATGGTAACGTTTTTGGGATAGGAGACTTAAACCCACAATTTTACTTTAGTCACAACACGTCAGGTACGGTATCTTGGGGAATCGGCCCTGCATTTGCCTTTCCTACGGCAACAAATGGCCAACTTGGAACTGGTAAAGTGAGTGGAGGTCCCGCGGTCATATTTGCAGCTTCACCATCAAATTGGGTCTTTGGTTTTTACGCTAACAACGTTTGGTCTTTTGCTGGAGCTAAAAATCGATCTAAGGTTAATCTATTCAATATGGAAGCTTTCGTTTTTTATAATATTTCTAATGACTGGTTTCTTGCCTCTACACCTAATATATCAGCAAACTGGGAAGCCGAAGGACAAAAATGGGCTCTTCCTGTGGGTGGGGGAGTTGGTTGCCTATTTAAAATCAATAATCAAAATGTGATTGCTAGTTTGCAGTCATTTTACAACGTTGTAACACCATCCGAGGTTAACACGAAATGGTCTATTCGTTTCTCACTTTACTTTACCTTTCCGGAAGAAAACCCTCTCTCCTTACCTTTTTTATAAAAGGAGACTTTAGAGGGGAACCCTTGCGTGTTCTTAAAAGAAACGCCGCAAGGGCTTTAGATTATCAAAGAGATAAAATTAATTATTCAACGGAGACATAACGCGTAACCATTGTACGTGGTTGAGGGACGCCTTCTTTAGGATAAAACCAACCAAATCCTGGGTTGTTATCTACTTCAAACCCATTTTGTGAAAACAGGGGGATATTCGGATCTTCAGGATGGAAAAGACTCATAGCAACATGAGGAATTGTGCCTTCAACTGGCAGCAGAAATTCATCTTTCGTCAGTTTACAGACTAATTCATAACACGTTTCAATAGTGCCTCTCTTTTGACCTTCATCTGCATGGGAATTAAACAGGGGAAGAATCATAGCAAGCCCACGGTTACCAATACGGTTTATATTAGCATCTGCTAAACTCTCTGCTGCGGGCGCTTGTTCAGTAATTTGTAACATCATCCATTTTTGTATAATGGGGTGGTGGATAACAGGCTTATCTTCTATGCCTTCTGAATATCCCTTTGAAGGCATTCTGCCAAATTGGACAAACCCTAAAGAAGAAGCAGCTTGACCTTCTTCTTGATAAGAGACCTTGTAAAGATGATATAAGTTTCCAACCTTTTGACGGGCTATGTTTTGCACATTAAAACGACCTTCCCCACCCTCAACAGCAGGATATCCGTCCTTTAAAGGTAAATCAGCAAGTGTCTGACTATAAATTGGAAAAGATTCCGCCTCAGCCGATTCGAGAGTAAAACTTCCAGGCAGCTCTGAACTTTTCCATTTAGCCCTCACAGTTTTTGTTGTTTCTTCTCCATCTTGTATTAAAAATTCTTCCCAAACAGCAAAGCTCTGGGAGACAGAGAAAGGCAACATTAGTGCAATAAGCAAAGGAGTCTTCTTAAACATGTGAACCTCATATTATAATTAGCAAGGGCACTTATTATAGGACACATATAGAAGAAGTCAAAGAATAGTTTTTGTAATTGTTAAAATTGGACTGC
Organism: Alphaproteobacteria bacterium; assembly: GCA_019752515.1. Classification (GTDB taxonomy): domain Bacteria; phylum Pseudomonadota; class Alphaproteobacteria; order UBA9655; family UBA9655; genus UBA9655. The sequence continues at coordinate 7,949 of JAIEMB010000025.1, forward strand.
CATCATCATCTCTTAATCGTTTATATTTTTATAAAATTAGCATTACTTTAATATAATTAGTTATAAAATAAAATAGTGGTTAATTTTTATATTATTATAGGTGTTGTTATGAATAAGTTAAGAAAGTTTTTTTTACGCTCTGCAGGAATGACGATGATTCTTAAGGGCATAACAGGCGTTCAAGCTATACCCCATTTTGCAGACACGGGAACAGACAGCTTGGAAACAACAAAACGACAACTCCACCCTCCTACTAAAATCCATTTTGAAGACCGGGTGGAAATTGTTACAGCCCTAAATAAAAAGGGGGAGGAACTCTTAAATGAACAAAAGAAAAGAGATCACTTGAGAAAGTCCATAGAAGGAGAGAAAACAGCACTGAATGATATTGCTAAAAAAGCCGGTTTTACATCATCTTCAATTGAAGTTTTAAAAGATAAAAATTGTTTTATAAATACCATTACCCAGAAAGATGCTAAAGAATTTGGAAATCTGAGTGCCCTTGTATATGACATCGATCAAAAAAAAACCTTAAGAAAGGCCAGCACAAAAGCAACAAAACTTGATCGAGACATTTCGACAAAGTTAGGGGAAATCGCAATGCTGGAAGATAAATTCTCAAGTATTGCAAGCTCTCTGGATAAGTTTGATGCTTTTAAAAAATCTCTTAAAGTCTTTGGAATTGAATTGGATAAGAAAGCCAGCGTTTCAGCTGTTCAACTAGCTCTTAATTCACGTATTAATACAATTGAAGAAGAGGTCAGACAGCTTCAGGATCAAAAGTCTGTAGAGAATACAGAATATCTGGATGAGGCTAGAACAGTATTTGGGCGTAATTTACACGGCATGAAATATGAAGTTGAGGGTGTTTTCCATCGAAACAATGGAGAATTCTCTGGAGCCGCTGCTTATGATAAGGATAATCATAAATTGGTTCTTTCCTTTGCTGGATCAAAATCTTGGGGAGATTGGACAAAGAACCTTTTTGGTTGGAACCGTAAATTAAGCAAAAGTCATGGGCTTCTAAGTAATATTAGCTTTCATGGTGGATTTGGTTCCCACTTTGACGATAATGCTGATTCATTTTTCTCCTTTATGAAATCCTGGTTAACAAAATTTAAAGCGGAAAATCCAACACAAACTCTTAAACTGGTTGGAACAGGTCATAGCTTAGGCGGCTCCCTTGGTGAAATTTTCTCAGCAGCTGCTAAAGAAATGGCAGAAAACTTAGGAATCAAAGTCGATATTGGCATTATGACATTTGGGGCTCCCAATACAGTCAATGCAAACACATTGGATAATTATACGAAAGTTCTTGGAGGCGCAGGAAATGTTATCCGGTTTGCTCATAGCTATGACCCCGTCCCAAAGCTCGTGTTTTGGAAGACAGCACCTGGTGCTGTCACTGTTAAAGGTGATACATCTCTCCTTTATGATGTAAATGGAACAATGGAACTTCCCGTACGTGTAAATCCTCATAGTTCAGAGGACTACTATCATGCCTCTGAAACTGTGTTCCAAGAGTGGGAAAAAAATCTAACGCCTCTAAAGTCTCACCTCACTCGAATTACTCAACTTGAAAGCCAAGAAAAGGCATCCGAAGCAGCTATCGGTTCAATTGCAAGCGAAGCTCATCAACTTTTAGCTGACCTTGCAAATCAGGATAAGCTAAGCGCTGCTGTCTTTCAGGATGAATATGAAAGTTATGTTAGAAAACAGCAAGAAGAGCTCGAAGCCATTAAAGCAGATTTTAGGGCTTTAGGGCGAAGTCTGCAAGCACGCATAAAGGAGAGCAAGCCGGTTTCTGCTCAAGATATGCAACATTTTGAAGAGCAATTCAAAGACTTTGAGCGACGCTTAAAAGAAAAGAATGACTTTATTCTTTCTTTACAAAAGGAAAAAGCTTGGGAAGCTTATGCGAGAAAAATTTCTGCTGACTTTGCAGCCCTTCGTGAACGTATTGCAACAGATTCCTTATTTCTTAGCTCGATATTAGGTTAAAGACAAAAAAGCCCGCCTCAATGGCGGGCTTTTTAAGATGGTGTCAAAGCTTAATCAACTGAACTTGCTAAGTCATCACTAGGTTTTTTATCTTCAATAGCTTGGAAAGCTGATGGAAGAACAATAGGAGCTTGCAAACTTACCATTCGGGCTTGATCAGCTTGTTGCTTCAGAATCTCAACTTGATAAGTTCCTTTAACAAATTTCATAAATTCAGTTTGTCGAGCCTCGTTAATTTTTTTCTGAAGGTTTGCTGGAACTAATTGACCTCGCTCTTGAACATTCGGAACAACTGCTTCAGCTGTAATCGCCTTTGTTACAGGAAGGTTTTCATAAGTAATCCCTAGGGCAACCATTTGAGGAGCTATAACTTCAAAGTCACTTACATTCTGGCCATTCATTACAAATCCGCGAATAATCCCCTTTAAAAAGTACTCGACATTATGCTCTGGACTATCAGAAGGAGCTGTATATGAGCTTCCATTCCATGCCTCAATAAATTTATGATAAACCAACTTTATCTCATCAGCCCCTCCAATTTCCTGGGAGCGATAGAGAGCACATGCAGTACTTATCAAGACTTCTTCCGGCTCAGCACTCATTCTCTTTTCAATCCAAAAATGACGAATTGCTCGTTCAAGGGTTGGTGTTTCACCAACCATACTCGCTCCAATGGAACGAAGAACGTTTCCACTTGTCTTTCGAAGAGATTGTAATGCACCTTTGTCAGCTTGTACTTGCTCGATTAGACCTACTGCAGATATGCCTCCATATTGTGCTTTTCCTGCAAGAGATATAACATTACTTTCTAACAGATCACCTACAAAGGTCTCACCTCGTAGAGCATCCCCCAAATAACGGAGAGAATGACCTGTTCCTGAAACGATAGGGCTAAAAAAGGAGCTTGTCGCACTTCCGATAGCATTCCAATAACTATAAGGCTCTTCCTCAGATGATAGAGAAACAACAGCTTGTTGTATGGGCTGGGAACGTTGTAGAACACGAAAATCATTAATGACATCTCTGAGTTCATCTTCATAAACCGCATGGCTTGCTGTACTCAATAAACTACTGGCCAACACGGATACACTTACTAAATAAGAAAACCTCTTTACCATAATAACCTCTAATACAATTAACACTTAACATAAATATAGGATCTATACTAAATATTTCAAGTATAGATCCTATAAATATTTTATTCAATTTAAGTTTTATGCAGCAGCCGCAGCGGAAGCACGTGTTTCGTCAAATTTAATCTTGGCGTTTTCTCTGTTAAAAGCTTCCTTAAGATAGATGTTCATCAAATTTACCTTTTCACCATCAGAAGCATTTTTGATTCCCTTCATTTGTAGAAGGATGGGCATCCCCTGAAAATGCATTTCTTGAGAAAAAGCCTCATAAGTTGAATTCGATCTATTACGTAGAATTTGTCCTGCAAGGGTATCCATGTAAATTTCCTTGGAATCTAAGTGCTTCGTGGAAAAACCTCTCTTATCAAGTCCCACAACAACGCTGCCATAAGATTCAAAGGCGGTAGCCGCATCTGCTTTAAGGGTGGCCTGTGCAGAAAGGCGAAGAGCATTTTCAACATCAGCATCTTTTGAGCTTTTATTAAGCCCTAAATTGTTTAAGACCGTGCGCGTTGTCGTTTGTGTTTCTTCCCCGCCCTTTATCCATTGCCCAACTTTCCGGAAAGCATTTCCAATAGGATTCAAGATATTACGGCTAAAAGAAAACCCTGTCTCATAAGAAAGAGCAGCTACCGCCACATCCTTTGCCATTTGCTTTACATGATCTGCTGCAATCTGAGAATCTTCTTCAGTTCGCAACTTATCCCCAAACCAACGGAGCGCATTACCTGTTTTTTGACGGAATGAAGAAAACCATCCTCCTTGGACGGGGGGCGCTTGGTCAGTAATCACAACCGGGCATGCGCGTGTATTACGAATTTTATCTGCCAATTCATCTGCGGTCACTGCTGAAAGGGTCGCAGGAATCATGATCGAAGAAAAAACAGAAGCTAACAAAAAGGACTTATAATATTTCATGGCACCACCAAAATAAATTTTTACTAGCTTTTACATAAACTTTTTTGATTCTAAAAGCCCGCATAATTTTTGCATATATGCCATAGAATATTTATATGAAAAATAGCTAATATTTTATGTGTTGTGTTCCTATGCTTTGATATAATTATAAATAATTTCCAATTTGAATCGTGAGTGAGTCATTGTTTTTTACGTTAAGTTACGATTCTTTATTTAATAATTATCGAATTATAGTTCATAATTAAAAAAGAGAGGGTAGATAATAGGAAGCGAGTGCTCATGAAAAACCTGAATACTTTAACTAAAAAAGGTAAATTCGATGCAGGACACCGGGTCATGCATGAACGGTTTAAGTGTGCCAATCTTCATGGTCATGAGTATCACTACGAATTGGAATTTACGTACCCTGAGTTAAAAGATATTGGATATGCACTCGATTTCAAAGAAATTAAGAGAGTCGCATGTCAATGGATAGAAGATATCCTTGACCATGCTTTCATAGCTAATCCACAAGATAAAATTATTATAGATGCCTGCCATAAGATTAACTCGAAACTATATCTTATGAATCTCGTCGACGAAAAGAGCTATTGTAATCCTACGGCAGAAAATATTGCAAAAGAATTGTTCTTTATTATTTCAACTCTTTTAAATCGAACTGATTATCTTAAATTAAATAAAATTAGACTTTATGAAACGACTTCCTGTTTTGTCGATTGCAAAGGGTTAAGTAAGGAGGATTGGGAACAACTAACCACAAGTAAATTGTACCCTCTTCTCCTTAAATATAGAGTTGAAAAAGGAACTATCGAGTATGATTCTCGCTTAACTCAATGAAAAGCTATTCACAATAAATTAATCACCATTTAACGCTTTATTATTGATAGTTATATAAAATATAATTAAATATAAAAGCAATACGACATATTGTTTTGTCCTAAATTTATTTAGAATAGGTATTAATATTATGGATAAAGAAGATTCAACCGATGGTTTTTTTAAAAATGAAGTTAATATGGAAGAATTTAATAAAGAGGAAGAGAGAGTTATTTCATACCTCAAAAAATTTATTTTTCTTATTGGCGATGACCCCGAGAGAGAAGGATTAAGAGATACCCCCCTAAGGGTCATTAAATCTCGAAGAGAAATATTCCACGGTTACAAAGAGGATCCAAAAAAAATTTTATCTAAAACGTTTGATTCTGAAGGTTACAAGGGGTTAATTCTCTGTAAGGATATAGAATTTTATTCCGTCTGTGAGCATCATATGGAACCCATCATCGGTACTGTGCACATTGGATATGTGCCCAACGCCAGAATCGTCGGTTTATCAAAGCTTCCCCGTCTTGTTGACTGTTTTGCAAAACGCTTACAAGTTCAAGAAAGAATGACCAACCAAATTGCTCATGCCATAAATGAGAGTTTAAACGTTGAGTGGGTCGGCGTCATCATAAAAGCAAAGCATTTATGTGTTTCTGTCCGAGGTGTAAACAAGCAATATTCATCCATGATTACCTCCATCTTTTTAGGAGACATGAAGGATAACCAATATATCAAAGAAGAATTTTTTAAGCTGTTAGATCAATAATGGCTCAATTTTCTGCACTCTTCTACTCTATCTTCTTTGTTAATATGGCACAGGGCTCACGGGAAGTTTGAGGAAGAGGGCTTTGGGTAGATATAAACCCTATACTTTGTAGCCTATGGACAATCGAATCATCTTGTTTAAACTCTCCAACAACTTGATAGGGCAGCGTTGACTCTTCTTCATAAGATTCAGCTTTTTTTTCCGCAAGGAGACGCTCACCTTCTTGCTGAAAACGAGAGATCAAGTGGAAACAAGCTTCTAAAGCAGCTTCCTGATCTTCTTCGCTGAGCGTTAAATCAAGGATAGGTAAAATCCTTGCAAGACCCCGTTCTTCAATGCGCTCTAGGTTAGGTAAGGCACACTCAACATCTCTTTCTTTTTGTTTAATAATTTCAAGACTTATCCAAGTTTGCATCACTTTTTCCCAATTTTCAGAGCTATATTCCCTCCAAGCACCCTTAAAAAATACGCCAAAGGTTTTCAACCGACCAATTTGGATGAAGCCAAGTTCCTTTCCTTCAGATGAGAAAGAATAGAGATGCCATAGCAAGCCTTCTTTTTGACGAAGAAGGTTATAACGAGTGAAAAAGTAGTCAGCGATTTTATGAGGAATATAACCCTCTTGATATTGATTTTTTGCTAACGCTAAATAACGCATACGATCATCTTGTGACGTAGAGCGAATATCAACCTTTCGTCCAGAAGGTAATGTGTAACTTGCTTTTATTGACTTAGAACCATCTTCTCCTCTAAAAATTTTAAATTCATCCCAATGCGCGTATCCCTGATTTAAAATAAATGACGAGAAAATAACAACTAAAATTACGAGTTTCTTTAACATTTGATTCTCCAATTCCTGGGGCAAGCTCACTATGGTACATGAAGGTTAAAATCTTTTACAATACATTGTGGCTTGCGCTTGGCCTCTCAAATGCCTAGAAATTTAATATGATAACAACTCCTCCTCTTATTGCTTTAAATAATGCCCACTTAACCTTTGGTACACGAAAAATACTTGAAGAGGCTTCTTTAACTCTTTTTCCTCGGGATCGGGTATGTCTTGTTGGACGCAATGGGAGTGGAAAATCAACTCTCTTAAAGATACTTTCTGGCTTTATTGAGCTGGATGCAGGAGAGTACTTTGCTAAGCCTGGACTTAAAATAGGTATCCTTGATCAATCTTTAGCCCCATCAGAACCTCTTTCCATTTTGGACTTCCTTAAACAACACATCGGAAAGGCAGTTGAAACTCACAGGCTCGAAGAAATCATAAGCCACTTAGAACTAAACCCTCAAACCCTCCTTTCAACTCTTTCAGGTGGAGAATCTCGTCGGGTCATGTTAGCCAAGGCCCTTGCCGGTACTCCTGACGTTCTCTTTCTGGATGAGCCAACAAATCACTTAGACCTTGTGACAATTCAATGGCTAGAAGACACCTTAAAAGCCTATCGTGGAGCCATTTTAATGGTCAGTCATGACCGAACCTTCTTAACAAAGCTCTCCCAAAGAACATTTTGGCTAGATAGGGGAAAACTACACACCTTAGAAAAAGGCTATCCTTTCTTTGAGGAATGGGCTGAGGATATCATCGAACATGAAATCAGGACACAAGAAAAACTCTCACAGAAGATTGCTCAAGAAACTGAGTGGCTCCATCGTGGTGTTACAGCAAGACGCAGGCGAAATATGGGGCGCTTGCGTGAACTTTTAAGTTTACGACAAGAAAAACGCCAATATCAAAGCGTTCAAGGAGGGGTAACTTTTACAAGCCAGGACTCTCCTCTAGGAAGCAAACTTGTGATCGAAGCAAAACATGTTTTCAAATCTTACAATGAAGTTCCAATCATTAAAGATTTTTCTTGCCGAATCCTAAGAGGAGATCGGGTAGGTATTTTAGGCCCCAATGGGGCAGGTAAAAGTACTCTTCTCAAACTTTTGTTAGGAGAACTTGTTCCCGATCTAGGGCATATTCGGCGTGCAAAGAATCTAGAAATAGCTGTTTTCGATCAAACTCAATCGTCTCTAGATTTAGAGCTCAATCCTTGGCAAACCCTTTGTGAGCAGGGGGGAGATCAAGTTCTAGTCCAGGGAGAGCCGCGCCATGTTATGGGTTACCTCCAGGACTTCCTTTTTGATCGAAAGCAGGCCCTTACGCCTTTGAAAAACCTGTCTGGAGGGGAGCGAAATCGGCTTCTCCTAGCGAAAATACTAGCCAAACCGAGTAATCTCCTTGTTCTCGATGAACCTACCAATGATTTGGATATAGAAACACTGGATTTACTTCAAGAATATGTGGCCAATTATCCAGGAACCCTCCTTCTTGTCAGTCATGATAGAGACTTTTTAGACCGAACAGTGAGCCATATTATTGCTTTTGAAGAAGGGGGACGCATCCAGAGCTACGTTGGGGGATTTACGGATTACGCCCTCCAACGTGTAAGTTCCATAACGCCAAAGGACGAAAAAAGAAAGCCTCCCTCTCCTGAAAAGCAAAAAACATCAGAGAGGATGAATTATAAAGAAACCCGAGAGCTTTCCCTTCTTCCTCAAGAGATTGAAGAGTTAAGTAATAAAATTCAAGAGCTTGAAAACCGGCTGTCAGATCCTCTCCTTTATCAACAAAACCCTCAAGAGTTTGAGAAGACAATTCATCTCCTTCAAACCACTCGCCATGACCTTCAACATAGAGAAGAGAGATGGCTGGAACTTTTGGTAAAAGAAGAAAGCCTTAGCAAAGGAAATGTCTCGTGACTCTCATTCAAGTCCCTTCCCCCAACTTTAATGAACGTGCCTTGGATGTTAACACGATTCTTATTCACTATACAGACATGCCCACTGCACAAAAAGCAGTCCATTGGCTTTCTAATCCCCTTTCTCAAGTTAGTGCTCATTATCTCATCGATGAGGAAGGCCAAACATACCAACTGGTAAGAGAGGAAAAGCGAGCATGGCATGCAGGCGAAAGTTATTGGCAGGGGTGTACAGACTTGAATAGCTGCTCAATTGGAATCGAACTCGCCAATAGAGGACATCATTATGGCTATCTTCCTTTTCCAATAGCCCAGATTAATGCGCTTTTAAGGCTGTGCGAGGGTATAAAGAAGAGATGGTATATTCCTACCTCTCGCTTTTTGGGTCACTCAGATGTAGCCCCACGGCGCAAACAGGACCCTGGACATTTATTTCCTTGGAAAACATTTGCCAAAGAAGGGTTAGGCTTATGGCCAAATGATAATATCTCCTCAACAGAAATTGATATACTTGATGCCCTTTCAACGATCGGTTATGAAACCGTTTCTCCCTCTCATACTTTCTTCGCCTTTCAACGCCATTTCCAACCACAAAAGATCGATGGAATCTTTAATGAAGAGACCATTTCTCTTTTGAAAGGCTTGTTTAAAACCATAGAAAAGCCTATATAAAAGATGCAGATAGCCGGAGAGGTGCTGGGGGAACCCAGAGGAAAGTCCGGACTCTCCAAAGACACGGTGCCGGATAACGTCCGGCGAGGGAAACCTTAGGGAAAGTGCAACAGAAAGTAAACCGCCTCTCACGAGGTAAGGGTGAAAGGGTGTGGTAAGAGCACACCGCACCTTTGGTAACAAAGGTGGCACGGCAAACCCCACCGGGAGCAAGACCAAATAGGAATGGCACATGACCTGTCTTTGGGTCGTCATTCGGGTCGGTCGCAAGAGGCGTAAGGCAACTTACGTCCCAGATGAATACCTCTCTCCCTACTCCCTCCCTCTGGGGAAGAAGCAAGGAACAGAATCCGGCTTACAGGCTATCTGCCCATTTTTACGAAACAAATGAGCTTAGATGACTCTTCACATTCTTATCAAGTTCTTCATCAAGGTTGTTCATGATTTTTTCCATCATGACAATCCAGACTTTTCGACGTTGACCAAAGGTTAAATCCTCACCCATCGTTCGAGAACCATGAGCGCGGGCATAAGCAAACCCTTTTGATTTTCCAAAATCATCAAAAATCTCAATTTTAACAGAAACCCGAGCATCATATTGCTCCGATTGGTCAACCGTAAACATACCTTTAAAACCCGGCGTCCCTTTAAGAGGAGTTTCAAGCACAGATGCTTCTTCAATAGTTACAACTGCATAGCCTGTCTTCCCTATCGGTAAAAGACGATCTTGAACCCATTGTTGAATCATAGCTACGGGTGGTACAGGAAGATCATTCTCTACATGAGGTCGATTGGAAGAAGATTGATATTGTTTAATAACCTCCACCCGTGACACATTCAAACGAATGGGTTTATTAGCAAGATAAGCCAAGCCAACGGGCTCAGGAAGACGCGTCGATGGTGTGCAAGCGGATAAAATAACAGAAAGGCCAATAAGAGAAATAAGGCGCATAACGTTCTCCTTAATGAATTGTAATGATGTCTTTTCGTTCAAAATCGTAGACATGATTACAAAATTCACATGATATTTTCAACCGTCCATTCTCTAAAAGTCCCTCAACTTCTTCTAAAGAAAGGGTATTTAGAAAAGTCTTAATCCGTTCTTCAGAACAACGGCATTGGGCTTTATAACCAATTGGGTCAAAAACAGTGATGTCTGTTTCATGAAACAGACGATATAAAAGTGTTTCATATGGAACAGAAAAATCTAAAAGCTCCTCAGAAGAAAGAGTATTCAACAGAGCTTCCACATAATGCCACGTCTCTGCCTCAATAGTTTGAGAAGGCATTTGCTGTAAGAGTAAGGCACTGCTTTTCCAATTCCCCTCTTTTGTTCTATGAGAAGCAATACAAATACGTGTTTCAAGTTGTTCAGATTGTTGGAAATAATGAACAAGGGCTTCCGAAAGCGTGTCATGATTTAAGGAAACAATTGCTTGGTAGCGATCAACTTCTCGACCTTGATCAACCGTAAAGACGAGATAACCTTCTCCTAAAAGATCTTTAAAAGCGGCCTCTTTTTCAACTTCCTGCGATTTAAATTGTGTATATCCCCTTATATGTCCGGCGCTCGTAACATCCACAACGGCAAGTCTCATTGGCCCGGTTGTCTTTATTTGAAGCGTAAAAACGCCCTTATACTTTAAAAGATTAGAAAGAGCTGATCCAGCGACCAAAAGGTCAGCCAACACCTTCGCAATAGAATAGGGATAAGCATGTTGATTTATTATTGTTGTCGTTACATTTTGTAGCCTTACGATCTGTCCTCTAAGATAAAGAGCAGGAAGCAAGAAAGGTACGGATATATCCACCATGAGAGACGTTGTCATTGAAAATAGCAATTTTTCTTTTTCTTTAATTCTGTTATCATAGTCTAAGTAGAGGTTCAAGTCAAATAGACAAGAATCTTTAAATAATAAATATTAACCATTTGTTAATAATTATATGACTATAATTAGTTATTAAATAATGCAAATGATTATTTATTTAACTTTAAATCAAAAGGAGGGAGGAGAACATGACTCTTTTAAAAAGTTTTCTAGCAAATGATGGTGGAGCAACAGCAATTGAATACGGTTTGATTGCAGCATTGATCGCTGTTGTTATTATAGGAGCGGTCACCGCTGTCGGTACTCGCTTGAGCACAACGTTTAATAAGGTTTCAAGCGCACTTCCTGCTTCATAAGTCTTATTTGGAATAAGGAAGACATTGGGATAAGGAGAGTGATATGATCACTCTCCTATAGGGTGATGTGCCACTCAGAGGCCATAATGAAGATATCAGCAAAAGACTTTTTTAAATGTGATAGTGGTGCTACATCAATTGAATATGCCTTTATTGCTTCTTTAATTGCAGTTGTTATAGTAATTTCTGTAACTATTCTAGGCAATAACGTCTTAAAGCTCTATAATAGTGTTCTTGCAGGCTATCCAGAATAAAAAACCGCACTTAGTAAACCCCCCGTTAAAAAGCCGTTTTTAGGGGAGAATTGAAGGGATTTAAGAGTCTTGCGGTAAGCTCTCTTCCAATGAGGATTTAAAAAGTAAAGAATAAAAGATCTCTGAACCAGCTGAGGAGAAGCCTAAAGTTATGGCCAATGCCTGAAGGATGGCATTAACCTTATCGCTAAGCGTGTCTTTAAGATAACTCTTCCCTAAGTGCCCATCGTTTTTCAAATCGTCAATGACAGCTTCAACAACTAATCTTCTCTTCATTTCTTTCTTGATTTGAGCTGCAAGGCGCTTTTACCTTAATTTAAAACATTGAGCTTTAAAGAAGTATCGTGTCTTCAATAGCCTTTAAAGACTATTGAACAATTGAGAGATACGGAGGGGAGGTATATACTGTGAGATAATTTCCAATGGAGAGTAAAGCGTATGTCCTTTTTAAGATGCGAACGTAAGAGAGACTAATAGACAGTCGCCTTATCCACACATTTAACCTTATAGACTGGGGGTTTATAAGAGACCAAATGGGGAAGCTAGGAAGGTCCTGATATGGTCCGAACGGATATGCTCCAAAAAAGAATTGCGAATAGAGAGAGTTTTCGCATTCTGAATATCATTTTAAATAATTTCAATAATATCAAAGTACAATCTGACATTTAAAGGCAGAAAGTATGAATTGACACTCTGTAGAAAAATCTGTTCAAAGTTGCAAAAAAGTATCAACAAAACTTGCCAAAAATGACAGGGGTGGAAGAGTTCACATAGATCATTTTCTTTTAAGCTACATCTCAAAATTATCAAAAAATATAAACTAAATATTAATTTAATTTTAACATATTTCTAATGATTATTATTTTAAATAACATTATATCTCTTTCGATATACTAAATATATAAAATTTTATCCTTCTCCTCTAAAAAAAATACCTAGGATTTTCCAAGAGAAAATTTGATTTTCTAAAAATAACAATAAAAGTTTACCAATTTTTAACATGATTCCTTTTTAATGGAATATAGAAGGCGGATTTTATCCGCAGTGTCAAAAATAACCATAAAGGGGGATTTTATATCATGGCTAGTACACAACATAAACTCGATCGCATCCGTCCACCACGTGTCCAAATAACTTACGACGTTGAAATTGGTAATGCGACTGAAGCTAAAGAACTCTCATTTGTTATGGGAATCTTAGCAGACCTTGCAGGTGTGCCTGCTACACCTTTACCAGCTTTAAAAGATCGGAAGTTTATTGAAATCGATCGAGATAATTTCAATGATGTCATGGCTTCATTGAATGCCCAACTTCCCCTAAGAGTTCAAAATGTGCTTGGCGGGGATGCACCAGACTTGAACATACTTCTATCCTTTAGATCTATGGATGACCTTAATCCTGTCAATATTGTAGGGCAAGTTGACCCATTAAATGACCTTTATCAGAAGCGAGTGAACCTCACTGATATGTTATCTAGATTAGATGGAAATGACGCTTTAGATGCTGAGCTTAGAAACATCGTTGAAAATCCTGATGTTTTAAGTCAACTACAAAAAGAACTTGGAACAAATAAGTAAATAGCCCTTCGGGCCTTATGAAGAAATAGGGAGTTAATCATGGCAGATGAACCAAAAAAGACACCAACCGTAGGCGGAGCTCCTTCCGCAACGGCAACAGCTGGAGTCCCAAAAACAACGGGTCCAACTGGAGGAGATTCAGGTGGATCTGGAGGTGGTGGCGGAAAAAGCGGAAGCCTCACAGATACCATTATTCAAAACGGTAGACTTGCACGCGATCCAACTCAAGTTGCAAGAGCCAAAGAAATTTTAGCTGAATTTGTTAACCAAGTTGCTGCTGCTCCTAAGGGAAGTATCGGCAATGATGTATATTCTTTCATTGTTAGTCGCATCAGCCAGGTTGATAGAACCATTTCAGCTCAAATGGATCAAATTGTTCAGAATCCAGCTTTTCAAACATTTGAGGCATCTTGGAGAGGCCTCAATAAGTTGGTAATGGCTACAGAGACAGGCGAAAAGCTTAAGCTCAAACTATGGGTTATCACCAAACAAGAGCTCATGGACGATCTTGAACGGGCTGTAGAATTTGACCAAAGCCAGCTCTTTAAGAAGGTCTATGAAGAACAATACGGCACCTATGGTGGAACGCCTTTCTCATGTCTTATGGGAGACTTTGAGTTTGGCCGTGACCCAATGGATGTCGAACTCGCAACACTCCTCTCAAACGTTGCAGCTTGTGCACATACACCATTCTTAGCTGCAGCTTCACCAGGAATGTTCAACTTTGATAGCTTCATGGAGTTAAGTGGCCCTAGAGATCTTTCAAAGCTCTTTGACGGAACAGATGCAATTAAGTGGAGAAGTTTCCGACAAACAGATGATTCTCGTTACTTCACACTTACCATGCCTCATGTTTTGATGCGCTTACCTTATGGAGTAAACACCAATCCAGTAGAAGGCTTTGATTATGAAGAATCAGTGGATGGCACGGACAACTCAAAATTCTGTTGGGGAAATGCTGCCTATGCTCTGGCTCAAAACATAACAACCGCTTTCGCTCTCTATGGGTGGACAGCTGCAATCCGGGGTGTTGAAGGAGGAGGACTCGTCTCTGACTTACCCGCCTATACATTCAAAACTGCTGATGGTGATTTAGCTGTAAAATGTCCAACAGAAATTGCCATTACGGATAGGCGTGAAAAAGAACTCAGTGATCTTGGCTTCATGTCCTTATGCTATTGTAAGAATACAGATTATGCTGCTTTCTTCAGTGCACAAACAACACAAGAGCCTATAGAGTACAATGATAATAATGCCAACGCCAATGCACGAATTTCTGCACGGCTTCCTTATATGCTGAATGCATCTCGTTTTGCTCATTATATTAAGTCGATGATGCGAGATAAGATTGGCTCATTCATGTCACGTCAGGAAGTTTCACTTTATCTGAACTCGTGGATTGCGCAGTACATTCTTTTATCAGATGTGGCGCCTGAGGCTGTGAAAGCATCCTTCCCCTTGCGAGAAGGACGGGTAGATGTCTCAGAAGTTCCAGGTAAACCTGGAAGTTACACCGCTGTGATTTTCTTACGACCTTTCTTCCAACTTGAAGAGTTGACTGCATCCTTGCGATTGGTTGCAACCTTACCTCGCCCAGGTGCAGGTTGAGAGTCGTAGAGTTAAGAAACATAGAAAAAACGAAAGGAACATAAAATGGAAAAACAAAGAGAAAGTAACATAATCAGCTTTAACGGTGTAAGTACCCCAGATTTGATGATAAACATCAATGCTCAAGGAACGGGTACACTTACAGGCGCTAACGTTGATCCCATCATTAGCGGAGCTAAAGCAGATTGGTGTGTAGAATTTAGGTATGAGGTTTGGAGGAATCTTAACCAAAACGTATCCAATACCTCATCTTATGGCTCAGGACAACTTGTGGCGGGAGAAGCAACAGTTCTCATTTACCCAACAGCAGCATCAATCTATGCAGAAACGAGCCTCTTTCAGGGAACAGCTGTACCGACAATAAGTGTCTATAGAGTCAATGATATGAATGGGGTCCTTACGGTTGTGGAAGAATGGGATTTTACAAATAATACCTTTACAGGATCTAAGCTACGTGCACAAACCGGTGCAAATGGAACAGGCTTAGCCAATTTGTATGAATTTGTTTTTCAATACCAACAAATCCAACATACGGTTAAATCATACAATGCTGAAACATTTGCTGCCATTGGGTCCAATGTATCCCTGGCCAACTTTTCAACTGGAACGCTTGCACCTGCTGCTAGCGGTGGTGGTGGTGGAGATACTGGTGGTGGCGGTGGGGGAGATGCTGGCGGTGGTGGCGGTGGTGGTGCTCCTGCGTAAGTTGGGTAATTCAAATGGAAGAAGGCGACCTTTATTGGTCGCCTTTTTCCTTTGGAACGTTTAGAAAAAATGTTATAGTTAAAAAGGAGACTTTTTCTTCAACGAGGCTTTGAATGAAACAACAAAAAATTAACCGAGGAACTCATCCGCCTCTCTTCGATCGCATCGTAAACGATCCAAAGAGTGAGAATTTTGGTGATCAGCTCTTTAATGCAGACGAGCTAAAGGCCTCTATTATTAACGAATTATCTATTATTCTCAATACGCGTTGTACGGTTAGAAAAGTGATTTATGAGGATCATCTCGAAGAAATTCCTTTTTTTGGTTCACTTGATTTTTTTGGATTAGGTGACTTTAGCTATTTTGATGGATCAAACCTCCAGGAATGGCCTAAAATAGCACGTTTTATTGAAACGGCTATTCGCTCAGCTGAACCTCGACTTACCCATATTCATGTACACGTCGAAAGCTATGATAATATATCTCTAACTCTCCATGTTAACGTACAAGCTTCAGTGAAAGAAAGACAATGGCTTAAAGAAATACGGTTTCCACTTGTACTTCATAACATCCAATCAACCGCCAAAAAAACAGCTGCTTAAAATCAGCTTCCCCCTTTTTCAGGACTAAAATGTTCAGGAAATTTATGAGGCACAGAAGCCCAAACGTCCGCATCTTCTGGTGGATTTTTCTTACGGGTTATATTAGGCCATTTTTTTGCATATTGAGCGTTCAACTCCACCCATTTTTCCATATCTGAATGGGTATCCGGGATAATGGCCTCAATGGGGCATTCAGGTACACAGACACCACAATCAATACATTCCTCAGGGTTGATGACAAGCATATTCTCCCCTTCATAAAAACAATCAACAGGGCAAACTTCAACACAATCTGTATACTTGCATTTAATACAGGCTTCTGTAACGACGTATGTCATCCCTAACTCAACAGTAAACTGTCATCATCAAGCTCTAAACCACTTGCTTTATGGAAAAGCTCGAGAAGATCAGAAACGGCCAGACCCTCACGGGCTTTGTCTCTTACATCAAAAACAACGCGCCCTTCGTATAGCATAAGCGTACGATTTCCTAACTCAAGAGCTTGCTGCATACTATGGGTTACCATTAAAGCTGTAAGATGATTTTCTTCCACAATTTCACGGGTTAACTCTAAGATAAAAGCAGCTGTTTTAGGATCAAGTGCGGCTGTGTGCTCATCAAGTGCTATGATCTTCATGGGTTTTAAAACAGCCATTATAAGGCTCACAGCCTGTCGCTGTCCTCCAGAGAGGAGTCCGATCGGATCTTGAAGGCGATTCTCAAGTCCTAATTTTAAGCGACTTAATTCAAAACGGAATTTTTCTCTATACTCCTTATTCAGAGCAAGTCTTAAAGTTCGCTTATCCCCTCTTCCCATTGCAAGCGCCATATTTTCTTCAATGGTTAAATTAGCACAGGTTCCTGCCAAAGGGTCTTGGAAAACCCTGGCAACATAGGAAGCTCTCTGCCAGGACGGAAGAGATGTCACATCTTTGTCATCGATAGAAATTGTTCCACGTTCCGGTATTGTGTCTCCACAAAGTGCATTTAAAAGAGTCGATTTACCGGCACCATTTCCACCAATAACGCACACAAAGTCACCTTTTTTAATATTTAAGGTAACACCACGTAAGGCTCTCGTCTCAATGGCCGTGCCACGATTAAAGGTTACATGAAGGTCTGTTAAACGAATCATGACCGCCCCCCTGCCGCCTTAAAGTCTAAAATTTTAGCTCTAAGCTTAGGCATAATCATCGCACCTCCAACTAAAATCGCGGTTACGAGGTTGAGGTCGGAAGCCTGAAGACCTAAAAAGCTCGCATTTAGGGCCATTGCCCTTACAAGGTAATAAAAAATAGACCCAAGAATGCAAGCAATAAGAGCTGCACAAATACGCTTAGGATTAAAAAAGGCTTCCCCAACAATAACAGCAGCTAAACCTATAATAATTGTTCCGACCCCCATCGATACATCTGCAAATCCTTGACTTTGCGCAAAAAGAGCACCTGCAAGAGCCACAAGGCCGTTACTCAGGGCAATTCCAAAAAGGGTGTAGCTATTGACTGCAATTCCTTGAGCCTTTGCCATCCGACTATTGGCGCCCGTTGCACGCATCGCAAGACCTTTTTCTGAGCTCAAGAAGAAATACATTACTACAAAAAACAAGGCGGCTATAACAAACATGGCCGTTGCCATCACATAAATGTGGGGAAAAGAAGAATTTTCAAGAGGTGTAAAAATTGTCTGCTCCCCCAAAAGAGCAATATTGGGACGCCCCATAACCCGCAGGTTTATGGAGTATAAAGCCGTCATAGTTAAGATACTCGCAAGAAGATGGAGAATATTCCAGCGAACACTGATCCAGGCTGTCGTAAAGCCCGCCGCCATACCTGCAAGAATAGAATAAAACGTCGCCATCCAAGGATTAACACCAGAAACAATAAGAACGGCACAAACAGCTGCGCCCAATGGGAAACTCCCATCGACCGTTAAGTCTGGAAAATCAAGAATCCGAAATGACAAGAGAACGCCCATGGCAACAAGACCATATAAAAGGCCAATTTCTATAGCACCCATGAATTGGATTAAATTCATGTAAAAAACTCCATTTCTAAAAATAGTGAGCTTGCGTACGAACAGCTTCGGGAAGGGTAAGCTTTAACTTCTCCAATGCATGTCGGTTTATGAATATATCCGTTGTGCCAGGAGATGCAACGTCAATTTGAGCTGGATCTTTTCCTTTGAGGATTTCACTTATAATTTCACCTGTTTTGTGCCCTGTTTGAACGTAACTATATCCAAGACATGCTAAGGCCCCAGACTCAACAGATCCGCTGTCTGCTGAAAATAAAGGTAACCCATGAGTAAGAGCCAAAGAAGCGACAGAGCTCATAGCTGAAACAATCATATTATCTAAAGGTACATATATAGCATCAACTCTTCCAACCAATTGTAAAACCGCTGCTTGGATATCAGAAGATTTAATTGGAGTTGACTCAATTACAGTGAGCCCTTGCACTTTAGCCTGCTCACGAATGGTCTCCAAGGAAGCTATAGATCCATTATCACCAGGATTGTAAAGAACCCCAACTGTTTTAACCGCAGGAAGCAGCGTTTTAATAAAGGCCATTTGTTCTTTAATAGGAGGAGCATCCATAACGCCTGTCACATTTCCTTCATGATTTTTCAATGATGAAACAAGGCCTGCGCCAACAGGATCTGTTACCGCACTAAAAACAATAGGGATACTCTCCTTACCCACTGCCTTGACAATAGATTGGGCAGAAGGTGTAGTGATGGCAACAATAACACTAGGTTTAAGACTCACAAATTTGCGGGCAATCTGCCCAGCTGTTGTCGTACTCCCTTGTGCATTTTCAAAGGTAACAGTTAGATTTTCGCCTTCGCGGTAACCCATTTGAGCCAGTTCTTCGAGAAGCCCATGACGTACAGCATCTGCAGCTACATGTTCTACAAACTGGGTAATAGCAATATGCTGAGGAGGTGAATCTGCAAAAATATTGGAGATAAGAGAAAGAGAAATAAGTAGGGCTTTGAGGCTGTTTTTTATAATTTTCGCTTTCGACATAATAAGATCCTATTCTTAAGTGGGTTCATAAGTTTAATATTTCTTGAGTACCCGCTTCTAAATCGGAAAAAATTCATGATCTTTCTCCTACAATGAGTTAAGCATTAATTTATGCATATCATAAAGCAAGGTGTCAATCGCTACTTACCACCCGACAACATATAAAAATTGATTAGAATGTGTTAAAAAGGTTTTC
>JAIEMB010000024.1 GCA_019752515.1 Alphaproteobacteria bacterium
CAGACCTTCTTTCTCTTACCCCCACATTTCTTTCTAAGGCCACTCAAAAATTAGGTTCTTCAAGGCGCCCAGGTTTTGGGGCAAATTGTGAGTGGTAGGCCTAGGATCTTTAAAAGTTCAAAATGCTTAAGAAATGTGTGTGACAAGTTTATTGGCTATACCTCCAAATTATTATTTTTTATTAGAGAGTATAACTTTAAAACAGATGAAGAACAATTAGCGGAGAATTACTCGAAGTTCGTTTTTGGGCAATAACTATAAGTAAAGTGAAAAATTTCTAATCAAATAATCGCTTGCAAGTACATTTGCCATGTAACTTCAGGCTTGTCTTCCGAGGATCAGAGATCTTTTTGCCTTTATTCTCTCCCCCTCTTTGGAAGAATTTCCTCTAGCCTCTTCCAACCTCCATCCCAATTAGTCGCTTTTTAATGTCCGATTATAAATGAAAGCCTCTGTATCTATAACTTGACATGTAATTCATTTGTATTGAGTGGTTCCAAGTCCTATCTATTTGTGAGCCTTTTCGTTTAAGCTTTTCTTGTTGTCTAATAAATTCATGAGCTCTGGGGAAACCCATATCCCCAGCTTTTCTTACTTTACCATTTTTAAACCAATAATAAGAAAAAGTAACTCTTATTGCAGGGAGTTCTCTACTCCATGAAGAATAGCTGTATTCCTTATTATAATTTACCCAAAAATTATTGTCTCTTAAGCAAGAAAATTTTTTGCTACTTTTAACTAAGCTTATAATATCTGGGGGAGATAAAAATAAGGCAACTTGATATAACATTTCGCTTGGAAGCATATCTATGGGGTAGCTTTCTGGACTCACAAGCTCTTCAATTTGATTGCCTTCAACGTAGCCTGAAATTCCTCTATAATGATGTTGTGCAGAATCCTCTATACAGCTCCCAAAAAAGCAGCTAAATACATTAGAGAGATTTCTTAATGTTCTGTAACAGGAACGTTCTTCGTTGGATTCTTCATAATCACAAGCTTGACAATTACTAAAAGAAAACAGATATAATGAGATCCATAGTAAGGTTTTCTTTAATTCCATAAAGACCATACCCTTTCTCTAACCATCTATTTTTAATATAGTTATTGATTTGATTGATAATGTCAAGCCCCTGCAAGAGAATTATCGCGAACAAGTGATATGAGGGAGATAGTTAGCACCTCTTCTTTGACCTGCGTTTTCTTCATTTCAACCTCCTTTCGGGGATTGTCTCAATTTCGGTCAATTAACGTACTATCTCGCTCATATCACTTGTTCGCGACAGAGGTTAATTTGAGCTTGAGTTGTTCCTTTCTTTATGGTAAAGAGTTCTTATAAAAGAAATCAGAGTTTAAGGTCAAAGAAAGATGGACTTTATGTGTTCAAAAAAAAATAGATTTATTTTTCTAACGATTTTTTTTATGCAGTTTTTATTTGCATTAAATCCTTGTTCTTCCTACACACCCCTTTTATCTAGACAACTTTTTAGAATTGGGATAGTTTCTAAAAATGGATTTTCAACTTTTTCAAAAGAATCGCAAAAATACTCCTTACATACAAGCTCTCTCGGCGTTAAAGATTTTAAAGTCTTACCCTACGAAGAAGCGTATATTCCTCTTTTGAAAGAGAAATTTTGTCGCTCTCCTTGGCATAAGCCTTCGCACCTTTTTGATGAGTATTGGCAGGAACAACAAAAAATGGAACGTATTGTTTGGCTTGCCTTTGCGGAAGATGCCACATGCGGCTATGTGACTCTTAAATGGCGATCTTTATACCTACCCTTTCAAAAGAAAGGCATTCCAGAGGTAGTTGATTTAAATGTCTTGCCAGAATTTCGATCTCGAGGGATAGGCGCCGCCCTATTAGATCGAGCTGAAGAGGCAGCAAGAAAAAAAAGATCTTCCTATATTGGTTTAGGGGTAGGGCTCTACGAAGATTATGGCCATGCTCAAAAGCTTTATGTTAAAAAAGGATATGTTCCTGATGGAAAAGGTGTCACCTATAATTACCTAGGCGTTAGGCCTGGTAAGCAGGTCCCTGTGGATGATGATCTAATTTTATGGTTTACAAAGAGTCTCTAGTATTAGAGAGACTTAATTTCTCTACAATCTTTTATAAATTTTGCTGACCTATGGATGATATAAAAAAAATTATCTCTTTTTCTGTTGATGTTACAAGGGGTTATCGATTTTGTGTATTTATAATGTTCCTAACAGCATTCATTTGGGCAGTTGATCTTTCCATAAAGCCTTATCTTGTAAAGATGATTGTTGATGAGCTTTCTAAAAAATCTTTTGAAGATTCTTTTATGACAGCCCTCATACCTTTGTGCTTATATTTTTTTATGACGTTTCTCGTTGCTACGGCCTTTCGATTTTATAATTATTTTGTTGAAATTAAAATGGTTCCTTCCTTACGAAAAAAAATAAATAATGTCTTGTTTAACCATCTTATGAATACAAACCTATTATCTTTTCAAAATTATCTAGCTGGCAGTTTTTCAAATAAAATTAACGACCTTACAAATAGCATTCCAGAAATTCTTCAAATCGCAATTGATAAGTTTTTTGCCTATATCTTTGGCCTTATAATAGCCATTGGAACGCTTTGGCATGTTAATAGTAAATTTTCGCTTGTTATAATTGTTTGGGTAACCTCTTCGATAATCATTTCTTTCTTTTGTTCGACAAAAATACAAATCTTGTCCGACGATTGGTCTGAATCTAAATCTGAAATAACAGGCAAAATAGTTGATGCTTTGAAAAATATCATCTCAATAAAACTTTTTACCTGTGAAAAATATGAGGAAGGATTTCTAAATGAGACTTATAATAAATCTGTTTTTCTCGAAAAAAAACTTTATAAATTTTATTTCTGGATGTGGATGTTTTATGCTTATTCCTTTGTGGTAGTTCAAGGTGCATGCTTATATTTCTTACTTACAGGTTATCAAAATGGAATAATAACAATTGGTGATTTCGCTTTGGTCTTAGGCCTGAATCTATCTATAATTGACTTTTTATGGACTTTGACTAAAGATTTTTCGCACTTTTCCAAGTTACTTGGAACGAGCTCTCAAGCCTTAAGAGTGCTCGCCTTACCACTTGAAAGAAAAACTTTATCCTTCGACAAAAAAAACAAAATATCAAAAGGACAAATTGAGTTTAAGGATGTTACATTTAAATATCCTGATTCTCATTGTCTTTTTAAAGACCTATCAATTATTATCTCACATGGAGAAAAGGTCGGAATTGTTGGCTATTCTGGAAGTGGAAAATCAACGTTTATAAATTTAATTTTAAAATTTTTCGATGTTACAACTGGGTCTATTGCTATTGATGGAGTTGATATTAATCATTTAGATCCTGAAAAGCTCCGTGAATCAATATGTGTTGTTCCTCAAAGTCCTATCCTCTTTCATAGAACCCTGAGAGAGAATATACAATATGGAAAAAACGAAGTAACTGAAGAAGAGATAATAAAAGCTGCTGAAATGGCTTGTGCCCATCATTTTATTTCAAAATTACCAGAAGAATATCAAACCATAACGGGAGAAAATGGCTATAAACTGTCAGGCGGACAAAGACAGAGAATTGGGCTTTCTAGAGCTTTTTTAAAAGACTCATCTATTTTAATATTGGATGAGATAACGAATCAACTTGACGCACACACAGAGCAAATTGTTTACAAAAATCTTTGGGATTTTGCACAAAACAAAACCGTTCTTTTAGCGACACATCGATTGTCGGTTTTAACCCAAGTTGATAGAATTCTTGTTTTTGATAATGGAGCGATACTACAAGATGGTTCGCATAGAGATCTGATGCATCAAGAAGGTCTCTATAGGACGTTGTGGGAAAGTCAGAGTGAGGGGTTTTTGGCCGAAAAAAGGATTAACACAAAAAAAGCTGTCTAAGTTTAAGGAGATAATACTTATGGAAAAAATAGAAATTTTAAAAAAATTATGTGCTCATGAAAAAGTCAAGAAAGCGAGTCTTAAAGAGCACGATGGGAAGCTAATAGCTCTTGTAGAGCCTTCGCATTTTTTAGATGAGGAAGATATGGAATTAAAGCAATCTATTAAGAAATATCTTGCCTCACACATTCCTTACTCATATCTCCCAAGTGAATATATAATTTATAAGGAGTTGCTCCCTGATCAAATTTTAGAAAGCAAACTAGATGCCCCTAAAGAAGAAAACCTTAAGAAGGATGTATTTAATGCACATTTAAGTCGAGACAAAATTCTAGAGGCCCTCGATAATATGTGGTGTACGGCTCTTGAGATAAAAGAAGTGGATCAAAAAAATAGTTTTATTGCATTAGGGGGGGACTCTTTAAAAGCTATGAAAATCATTTTAGCAATTCAGAAAAAATTTGATGTTGATATTTCTTTTCAGCAGTTTTTTAAGTTTTCAAGCTTAGTTGAATTAAAGGAATATGTGTTAGAAAATATTGCATAAATCTCCAGGAGGTCTACATGACATCACGCTTATACCCTGTTTCATATGCTCAAGAACGAATGTGGAAAATTGATGCCTTTTTACAAGATCGACTTTCCACAACTGCTTTAAACATTCCATGTATTTTAGAGGTAAAAGGTGGCTTGGATATAAGGGTATTAAATAGGTCTTTACAAGAAATCGTTACCAAACATGCCTCTTTGAGATCTGTATTTACAGAAAAAAATAATTCTCTTTATCAGTATATATTAGATGATGTGGTTTTCAATATTTATGTTGAAGATTTTAGTAATCTTGATCATATCACCCAAAAACGCAAGACAAACAATATCATTAATCAAAATATAGAATATGAATTTTCTAAATCACAAGAAATCTTATTTCGAACAACTATGATCAAATTAGGTCAGCAGCGTTATGTTTTAATATTTTTATTTCACCACATCATTTCGGATGAATGGTCACTAAAAGTGTTTTTCAATGATCTGGAAAAGACTTATGTAAAACATCTATATCAGGAAAAGACTCTTCCGTCCATTGATAGGAGTTATCTGGAGTTTTCTGAATGGCAAAAAAAATGGTTCAAGGAGAATAAATTTAAAGACCAATTTCATTACTGGTCTAATAAACTTGAAAATGTACCAAACACTATTTATTTTCCAACAGATAATCGAGATAAGGGAGAAGTGAGCTCAGCTGGGTTTTATTCTTATCAGTTTGATCAAAATTTATATGACAGGCTAAAAGATTTCTCTCAGAAAAATAATACAACCGTATTTATGATCATACTTGCAGCTTATAAAACTTTCATTCATATATATAGCCAAAGTAATGATATCTTAGTTGCGACTCCAATCACAAACCGTCATTATAAAAATGTCCAAAATACAATAGGATGCTTTGTTAATCTAGTGTTATTAAGAACTTCGTTCGATCAAACCTTGACCTATAGTCAACTTCTTCAAACAGTTAAGGAAACATCATTAGAAGCTCACGACAATCAAGATATGCCTTTTAATCTTTTGATGGATCAGTTAGATAAGTCTGACAACTTTGAGAAGTATTTTCCTCAGTTTGTCTTCGAACTAAAAACTTTGAATCATTATGTACCTCATCTTCCTCACCTCAAGATTAATGAATACGGTAAAAAATATGAAAAGAATCCAAAATATGAGAATTTTCAAAAATTAATTGTACTTGAAATAGAGTATTGCTCTGACCTTTTTGATGAAAATACTGTTGAGATTTTTATGATTAGCCTTATTAAAATAGTTGAACAAATTTTGGATCAGCCTGACTCTTTGGTTCAAAAAACTCTTCTCGATAATCTAAAAAATAAAAGAGAAGAAACAATACAAAAAGAGTCTCAAAAGTATGATTCGGGCGAAGGCGGAAATACGGAAAGCAGTAAAAACATTTCTCTAGATTTAAAAGCTATCCAAAAACTAAATAAATGCATCAAGCTGTCCGTAAAAGAGTTACGCTAATTTTTCCTATCAAAAGTCTAAATAGCTCCTAATTTTCAATTCAACAATGCTAACTGTCTGTACAAAAATCAAACACCTATCAAATAAGCAGAGATTAATTTTTAAAAATTAAAGGACTCTTTAAGCTTGGCATTCATAATTTTTCAAGTTAGAAATTTTTTCATTGTCTTATAGCATTTTGTCGTTTATAAAAGAGAATTAACATGTAGGGTAAAAGCTAATTACAACAAAATTTGGAGCTACCAAATGTATATTTTTCACTCCAAGCTAAAGGAAAAACAGAAATGAGGGTGTCATTTCTATAAAATAAGGAGGATTATGTCAGAAAATATCTTAATGTGTGCTGTTGGTGCTCAAGGAAGCATAGGGACAACAATTGCAGCGGGTGTAGTTCTTTTACCATCAAACCCAGAAATGATTTTAAGTACACTCATTACACAACAAAGGCCCTCAAAGTTGCATGGATGTATAGGAGCTATAGAATATTGTGGTTGGGACTTAGAAGGTAACTCTTTCGACGATTCTTTTGATAAAAATAGCCCCTTTAGTCGAGAAACCTATTCTGCAGTTCGTAACCAATTAAATAACAAAATGATTTTTCCCTCACCAATTCCAGATTTAACTATACATGAACAGGTCAATAGTATCAGAAAAGATATCAAATTTCTCCGTGAAAAGTTTCAAAATTTCAAGTTGGTTGGTATTAATATATTGCCAGCAGCAAATTTTAGTTATGAAGATTACAAAGATTATTCATTAGAAGAAATATATAAACTCAGTGGAAAAAAATTTCAGGACTTAGCTTACATTATTGCTTTTCTATTAGAAGGTTTCCCTTTTGTTAACTTTACTCCAAACCCAATCGAGCTTCCGGCTATTGTTAAACTTGCTGAAGAGAAGGGGTGTGTTTTATGTGGCAGAGACGGCAAAACAGGACAAACATATTGGAAAGTTGTTATTGCATCTGCTTTTGCAGCTCGTTCTCTTACGGTTGAAGGATGGTATAGTACAAATATATTAGGAAACAATGATGGCCAAACACTCAATCAACCAAATTTTGCAGTTAATAAAATAAACCAAAAAAGCCAGGTTTTAAATGATGCCTTAGGATATGAGGTTGATGATCACATTGTTCGCATTGATTATTATCGACCACGTAAAGACAATAAAGAAGCTTATGATGTGATCGACTATAAAGGTTTTTTGGGTGAAAACATGTCCATGCGTGTAAGTCTTCTTTGTAAAGATTCAGTTCTAGCGGCGCCTATGATAATTGATTTAGCTATACTCTCTCTTTATTTCCAATATCAAAACAAAAAATCCGGGTTTATTCCGGAATTATCTTTATTTTTTAAGTGTCCCTTAGGAGGCAAAAATTTAAAGACATTTCAAGAGCAAGTCAGTGCTTTACAAGCAATTATAAAAAGTAATAAAGGGAGTCAAGAAGAAGCAATTAAAAATTATGCGTAAAAGAAGCAACGCAAACTTTGTTGTACCCTATCTAAAAAAGGGATCAACATTTGATGAAGAAGAAGTCAGCGTTATTAGAAGTATTCTTCAAAATAAGGAAACGCTCGCTTGTGGTGTTGAGAGAGAAGCCTTTGAAAGAGAGTTTGCTGATTTTTTAGGCATCAAATATGCTTTTTCTCTCACAAACTGTACTGTAGCTCTTGAATTTGCGACTCATTTAATTAGACTAGAAGATGGTGATGAAGTTATTGCCACTCCTTTTAGTTATCAAGCAACTGTGCAGCCTCTATTAGATAAAAATGTTACTGTAAAGTTTTGTGATATCGATCCTAATTCTCTATGTGCAGATGTTGGATCAATAGAAAAACTAATCACTCCAAAAACAAAAGCTGTTTATATTACACATTATGGAGGACATATGGTTGATATGGATCCTCTCATGGAGCTTGCTAATAAACATGCCTTTATAGTGGTTGAAGATTGCGCCCATTCGTTGGGAACCAGTTATAAAGGAAAAAAGTCAGGATCCACAGCTCATATCAGTTGTTTTAGCTTTCATTCAATGAAAAATATTTCGACCTTAGGAGAAGGGGGGATGATCGCATTTAACAACGATCAGTGGGCAAAAGTTATATATAATATAAGGAGGAATGAACCAGATGCTATTTTTGCATCACGAAATGTTTTATTTGGTCCCTATTCATTAGAACCTTACGAATTTTATACCCACGAAAAAAATGCTTTTACAGAAGATTGCTTAAAAATCATGCACAGAGGAACAAATGCTAATTTAAGTGAAGTTTGTGCTGCAGTTGGACGTGTTCAGTTGAAAAAGCTAAAAAATTTTAATAGGTGTAGACAAAATATTGCATCCTATCTTGATAATAAACTCTCTCAAGTAGAAGAACTTCGACTTCAGCAAGTTCCTGGCCATATCACTCATTCCTACCATCTTTATACAGTTTTTATTCATCCAGAGTTTAATATCGATCGAAATGCTCTTGCAGAATACTTAAATCAAAATGGTGTAGAGATCGTTCTGAGGTATTTCCCTATTCATTTACTTCCTGAATGGCGATTAAAAGGTGGAAAATACGGCCAATGCCCAACCACTGAATATATTTGGTTTACTGAGTTACTCAATTTGCCAATCTATCCGGCACTTATAGAAAGTCAGCTTGATTATACCGTGGAAAAAATTATCCAAGGACTAGAACATTGTCGCCAAAGAAAAGTATCTTATTCTTAACGTCACATCTTCCGTACCCCCCTTTAAGTGGAGGTCGATTGAGAGAATATGAGCTGATCAAAAGACTCTCAAAGCTTTATAATGTTTTTCTCTTTGTTGTCACCAACACTTATCCTGAAGATTTTAAAAACGTAATCGTATTAAAAGAATATTGTGCAAATATTAAAGTTTTTCCAGGAATAGATATTAATTCAGAAAATAATGACTATATAAAATATAAAGAAAATTATCCAGATAAAATCATTAGAGTTATATCAGATGAGGCAAAAACCTATTTAGATCATCTAATAGAGAATAAACTCGTTGATCTTATCCATCTTGAAAGTTTTTATATGAAGTATTATGTCTCCGAAAAATCTGAAATTCCGATTGTTTTAGCTACGCAGAATATAGAGTTTGACCTCCTCCGACAAGAAATAAATTATTATCCTCAAAATCAACAAACTCTCGAAAAACAATATAACCTCTTAAAAAAATATGAGATAGAAGCTTGGAAATTTGCAGATATGTGTATTGCTTTAACCAAATATGATCGTAACTTAATGTCTCAATATATTGATGACAAAAAAATACAGGTCATTACAAATGGATTTGACCATTTTCAAGCCAGTCACCATAGTGATTTTGAAGATCTCAAGCAAGACGATAATAGCATTTTAATTACAGGAAACTATCAATATAAGCCAAACAAAGATGCAGTTTTGCATTTTTGCAAAAATATATTTCCAAACGTTCAAAAAGCAGTTCCTCATGTTAAGCTTTTGATTGTCGGTAATCAGCCAACCAAGGAAATTAAAGAATTGGAGCAGAATGCGGGAATTGAAGTTATTGGAAAGGTAGAGAGTTTATCACCTTACCTCAAAAAATGTGGTATATTCGCATGTCCTTTGAGGATAGGAGGAGGAATTAAAGTAAAAATGCTTGAAGCCCTTTCCCATAAATGTGCCATCGTTACAACTGAAGTGGGTGCACAAGGATTAGAGAATACAAGTCCAGAGGGGTTTCTTCAGGCACAAAATGACTCAGACTTTACGAGCATGGCAATTGCCTTATTACAAAATAAAAATAAAAGACGTCAGCTTCAAAAAAACACCCAAAATATACTTCACAATTTAGCAAGCTGGGATGAGTCCGTTAAAGCGTTGTCAGCTGCTTACGAAAGCTTAATAAATTAATGGAAATTAGAGCTCAAATTATTCAATCCTTCACTGATTTGAAAAAATATTCTGACTTATGGACAAACTTATATCAAGCTGGTGCATACGATATATTTCAATCCTTTGACTGGTTCGAGAGTTGCTGTAAATATATTAGCCAAGATAATGAGTTATTTTCTATTCTGTGTTTTGAACAAGACAATCTTATTGCCATAGCTCCCTTTCACATTATTACTACGCCTAATGGTAAAATTCTCACTTTCATGGGTGGTGCTTTAACTGACTATAATACTATTTTGCTAAAAAACGGCTATTCTTTTAATCCTGTATGGAAGGTAATCATTGAGGTAATGAGCCTGTATTTAAAGGTGAAGTACAATTCTATATGGATAAACCATATAAATGCCTTTAGCCAGGAACTTGAGCAAAGCTTTATTTCATCGCCTCATTTAAATGTCCTATTAAAAGAGCAAGAAATTGCAATGGCCATCGATTTGCCAAAAAATGAAATGGAATTTAAACAGATGATTAAGCCAAACGTTTTAAAAAAAATTCTCTATTATTCAAGAAGACTTTCAAAAGTTCCTCAAATTGAGTTTGGGTCTATTAAAAAAGGTTCCTGCTTAGAATCCTACATCTCTTGGTTTATGCATCACAAGAAAAATTTATGGGAAAAATTCAATATAGATATTCCTAATGAAATGAAAGGAGAATCCTATTTTTCTTTTTTGAAAACAATTATAGAAAAGTCTTTGCTTCGCGGGGAAGTCATTATCCCCTCGATCATACATAACAATAAAATTATCGCATCTGGGATTTATTTTGACAGGAACAAGTCTCTAATTAAATACATTCAGTCATGGGACTATGACTATAAAAGTTATAATGTAGGAACTATTTTAGATTGGTATATGATTCATCATGCTCTAGGTTGCAAGTACAAAACTTTTGATCTTGGAAGAGGGGGAGAGGAATATAAGCATAAATTGGGAGCAAGAGAGATAGTCTTAACAAACTTTTCTTTATGCTCATGATCAGCGCAAAATGAAGCGTGGTCTGAGCGGAGTAATCTCCCTTAGCATATAAGAAAATCTCCAATGAAAATAATGAAAAATACACAAACCAAAAAGAAAAGAGGAAGATTTTTAACTTGAGAAATGTCATGAAAAATGTTTAGTTAGGGTTTGATAAAATGACAAAGTTTTCAAATTTTCTCAAAAAGAAAGAACTTAAGATATATGAACATTTCTCCCATCAAAAGTACCGGATCTTTGGAAAAAATAATTCGTAAAGATGATAAAATTTTTATGGAAAACATTGATGTGTTGCTAAATCACCAGTATGACATCCATATGAGGATCGAACCTCAAGAAAACCTTATCGCCGTTGTTGCCATTGATAAAAGATCCCCTCATCCGACAGCTTTTGGAGGAACACGGCTTTCACACTATTCTTCTCTTTCTGATGGAATAAAAGATGCTCAGAAGCTTGCTCATGCTATGACATATAAAGCCCTTTTTGCAAATTTACCCTTTGCGGGAGGAAAAGTTGTTCTCTTTAAGCCTCCTCACCCGATTGACAGAGAAAGTTATTTTTCTACCTTTGGAAGGTACATTGAAAGTTTAAATGGAAAAATGATTACAGGCTGCGATAGTGGCGTTACTCAAGACGATATGAGAATAACTGCAATGCATACAAAATTTATTTCTCCAGTCGTTAATGAAGGAGAATTTGATGGTTTATCATGGATAACAGCTTTGGGCGTGCGACACTCTATGATTGCTGGAATAAAGTTTAAATTCAATAAAAATGAAATAACTGGTCTTCGTATACTTATTCAGGGGATTGGGAAAGTTGGAAAATTTTTAGCAAAACATTTAAAAGATCATGGAGCTCAAGTCACAATCGCAGATATTAATATGAAAGATGCTATACAATTTGCTAAAAAATATGATCTTGAAGTTATTAACCCTAATCATATATTTCAGAGGGAGTATGATATATTATCGCCATGTGCAATTGGTGGAGTCGTTAATAATAAAACTCTTTCAAATCTCAAGTGTAGCATCATATGTGGTGCTGCAAACAATGTTTTAGCTTCCCCTGATATGGATGAAAGACTCCATAGGAATGGAATTTTATATATTCCAGATTTTGCAGCGAACGTTGGAGGAGCTGTATTTGCAGGCATGAATTATTTGGGAAAATCGCTTCAATGTGCTGAAAATTGGATTAAGGATAATTTACAAAATAAAATTACTGAAATTCTCCAGTACTCTCAAAAATATAATATTCCTACAGAACAGTCTGTAAAATATTTAATAGAAAAACAAATTTAGAGATCTGTTTTATGACAAAAAAAGAATACCTAGATCTCTTAACCTTAATGGTTCAATGTCGAGAAATTGATGATAGATCCGCAGTTTTAGTGCGTCAAGGTAAGGGTTATGGTCATGTTCCTAGTAAAGGACATGAAGCCCTCATGACTGTTTCGTATTTATTAAAAGAGGATGATTACCTTTATCCTTATTACAGAGGATACCACCATATGATTAGTAAAGGCATATCACCTGAACAAATTGCTAAAGATTTTTTTGCAAAGATTAGCTCAAGTTCTCAAGGGGTTAGTGCTTCTACCCATTGTGGCTCAGTTAAATATAAAGTTTTTCCCAGTGCAGCCCCTACCGCCTCCCAGTGTTTGCCAGCAACTGGATCCGCTTGGGGGCAAAAGTTGGACGGACAAAACAATATCACCTTATGTAGTATTGGGGATGCAGCAACTCGAGAAGGGGAATTTTATGAGGCTGTTTGTCAAGCTGTTCAAAGAACACTTCCTATCGTATTCCTTGTTGAGGATAATCACTACGGGATCAGCACTCAAACAAAAAAGATTTCACCCTTTCGCCTCAATATTTTTGATAGTGGTCTTTTCAAAAATTTTAATGGAAGAGATGTTAATGAAGTTTTCCGCTATGCAAATGAGGCCATAGAAAAGGCAAGAAAAGGTTATGGACCAACAATTCTTTGGGGAGAAGTTGATAGATTAGGATCACATACTGTTGGAGAAGATCACAAACTTTATAGATCAGAAGAAGAGTTAAGTTCTCTTTCTGACCCTATAAAAATGTTTTCTGATTTTCTTATAGAAAAAGGACTTTTAACAAAGGATGAATTCGTTAACTTAAAAACTCTCGTAAAAGATCAAGTCAACGAAACTTTTGAAATCGTATGGGCCAACGAAAGAGACCCAGAGCCTCAATCTATGAATCTTCATAAACATCTTTATGGAGAAACCGTTCTGCAAGAAAATCTACCTCCCCTGTTATTAAAATCAACTGAACTGACAATGGTAGAGAGCATAAATTGTGTTCTAAATTTTGCCCTTCAAAAAAACGAAAAAATTATCATGTTTGGTCAGGATATAGAGGATCCAAAAGGTGGCGTCTTTGGCTTTACAAAAGGATTAAGTACCACATTCCCTGATCGGGTTCTTAATGCCCCCATATCAGAAGCAACAATTATTGGTTCAGCTGTTGGTCTTGCTGTTCATGGTTATAAACCTGTTTTTGAAATTCAATTTATTGATTTTATTACCCCTGGATTTGATCAGCTTGTTTCTCAAGTATCAAGCTTGCGCTGGCGCAGCTGTAGCCAGTGGAGTTGCCCCATGGTGCTTTATGCCCCTTATGGAGCTTACATACCAGGTGCGGGTTTATGGCATAGTCAAAGCAATGATGGATGGTGGACACATATTCCAGGTATAAGAGTGGCCATCCCCAGTAGTCCAGAAGATGCCGCGGGGTTATTTTGGAGTGCCATCCAAGATAATGATCCTTCTTTGATTCTTATTCCAAAGAATGTATTTAGGAAAAGAAAGATTGTTCCTCAAATTGGTAACGTTCCCTTTGGGAGGGGGAAGATTATAAGAATGGGAAGGGATGTAACGGTAGTAAGTTGGGGTAATACGGTTCATCTGGCGGAAGAGGCAGCTGAGTGCCTATCCCAGAATGGCGTTTCAATTGAGGTAATAGATCTCCGTACATTAGTTCCATGTGATTGGGATATCATTAAAAACTCTCTAGAGAAAACTGGACGACTTGTTGTTGCCCATGAAGACAATAAAACGGGAGGATTTGGAGAAAGTATCCTCGCACATATCACCTCTGATCCGGAGTACTTTACTTACTTGTATGCTCCCCCTCAAATAGTGGCTCGAAATGACATTCATATTCCTTATCATCCTCATCTGCTCACTACAGTTCTGCCTTCAACCAAAGATATTATGGACGCCATAAAATTAACTTTGCAGGATCAAGAGTTTAAAAGCAGTATACTTAGCCAGGTTTCATAATTATAGGATTAACTTTAAATAGGTTAATAAGACTGAGAAAAATATGGAAAAAAAACGAAAGATTATTCCTCTTGATGTTATTGTACCTCCAATGGGAGAAGGAATACAAGAAGTAAAAATAATTAAATTTTTTAAAAATATTGGAGATACAGTTAATAAAGATGAACTTTTATATGAGATGGAAACAGATAAATCTGTCGTAGAAATAGAATCTCCCTATTCTGGAGAGTTTTTCAAGTGGGAAGCAAAAGAAGGCGATATCATTCCTGTTGGAACGATCATTGGCAAAATTAAAGGAGAACCCGCGAAATACGTACGCAATGCCCAGGAAGAGGATTTTCTATCTGAAAAATTATCAAACGATATTACTCAAAAAAATTTAGGAAATTCCTTAAACATCCTGAGACATCTCCCTCCAAGAACAAGGAAGTACTGTCAAGAAAAAGGCGTTAACATAGAGTCAATCCCAATTCCAGATAAACGCTTAATGCCAGAAGATATTGATAATTATATAAAAGAAGGGAAAGTACAAATTACCAAAATAGCACCTACAATAGGGAATCATAAATATAAAGAAATCAAGCTGTCTGATCAACAAAAAATTTTAAATCGGCGTTTTAAATATAGCAAAAATAATATTGTTCCAATTTCAATGGTTGCTCGAATACCATTAAAAAAACTTTATAAAGCAAAAGAAGTCCTGATAGGAAATTCTAATGAAGAAAATGCCTCTATTTTTCAAGCTTTTGCCTACTGCGTTGCTCAAACATGTTGTGACTTTCCAAAATTTCGATCCCTTCTCATTGACTCTGAAACTTTGCACGAATACGAACATTTAAGTCTTGGAATTGCTGTTGAAAATAAAATGGGAGATTTGATGACAGCTGTAATTCCAAAATCAGAAAACTATAATTTCAAAGCCTTTATTGAAAAAATGCACCTCCATATAGCAGCTGTTCAACAAGGAACTGACCAAGGAGCAGAAAGACCTCATGTTATGTTAACTTACATGGGTGAATGCGACATCCTCTGGGGGTCTCCCTTACTCGTTGAACCTGCCGTTGCTATATTATTTTTAAGCCTCGATAAAGAGAAAAAGAATTATGCTTATCTCTCAATAACAGTGGATCATCGGATAATAAATGGAATGGAAGTAGTAAGATTTTTAAAACGATTGACAACAATGATTGATGATTTAGGGTCCTTGTAACCCTTATACCGAAATAGAAGTATGTGAAACACAAGAATAAGTAGTTTTTCTCTATCTTAGAGAGGCCGTGTAAGGAAGAATAATAGTATGAATCAATCTGAAAATATCAAACTTATGTTAAGAGCAGCCTATGAAGCCGCAGCATTTATAAAGGAAGACTTTTATGCAATTTCTGGGCTTGAGATTCAGAAAAAAGGCTTGAAAGATTTCGTGACAAAAACGGATTTTAAAGCTGAGGAAATACTTCTATCATATTTAAAAACAGAAAGGTCAAATTACGCTTTTTTATCGGAAGAAAGCGGTGTAATTGAAAATAGTAAATTAGAGGAATGCGAGTTTCGTTGGATTATAGACCCCATAGATGGAACATTCAATTTTATTCATAACAATCCCAATTTTGCAATCTCTATAGCTCTTGAACATCTCATCCCAAACAAAAATCAAATTGTATCTAGCCTTATTTATCTTCCCATTACTCAAGAAATTTTCTGGGCGGAAAAGGATAAAGGAGCCTACTACATTGATAATAGAGGTATACAATCAAAATTAAATGTTTCTCAAAGAGTTGAGTTTGAAGAACTCTCAGTTGTTATTAATTTTCTAGAAAAAGTAGATACTAAACAAAAAGAACAATTTTTAAATCACATTATTAAGAACTATTGTCAAATTAGAATTTCTGGATCGGCCGTTATAGATTTTGCATATCTTGCAAGCGGGAAACATGACCTTCTGATTCAGGCTAATCTGCATCCCTGGGATATTGCAGCTGGACTTTTACTCATTCAGGAATCTGGTGGGCAAGTAACAAACTTTGAAGGATCTCTTTTAAAGCTATCTGATAAAAACATTATTGCTGCAAACAAAGAGATAATTGATATATTCAGAAGTTTTTAACTTCTCTAAATTCTACAAAGCTTATAAATGATAGCTTTTTTACCTGAGACAAGAATTTCTAAAGTCGTAATTAATTTAAACTTATCATTAAACGTTTTAAAAATATTTTGTAAATTAACTTCCCTTGAAACAAGTATAATGAGAAGGCCTCCTTTAACGAGGCTTTCACTAAATTTTTTAAACATTTGACAATAAAACTCTTGAACATTTTCGATGGATTGATGTAATCCCCAGGGAGGATCAGTAATAATTTTATTACAATTTTCGTTTAAAATTTGCCCCTTTATAAAATCGTGTTTTTGCGTTGTAATATGTTGCTTAAATTTATGTTTCTTACAACTCAGCTTCTCTTTTATTAAGTCCACATTTTTTTGATTGTTATCAGAGATATAAAGCTTTTTGAAAGGAAGATCTATTCTGTTAAGAGGAATGGACCCAGACCCTGCAAATGGATCCCATACTATGTCCTGTTGAGTAGGCTCAGACAAGTAAACAAAGAATGACGCAAGCTCAGGCCTGAGTTCTCCTTTTTCAGGATTAGCTTTATTATCTGTTATCCGAAGCATTAGAGCGAAAAAATTCCCTGTTCTTTTGGCCAACCAAAATTCATTAAATTGTTGAGACGATTTTTTATTTGCTAACTTAAAATTTTTTGATAAAAAATTCGTTAGAAGGCTTCGCTTAATAGGATCAACTTTAATAAAACGGTTTTCATTTGAGAAAAAAACTTTAAATGTTCTTTGGGAAAACTTTAAATTTTTTTTTATTTTTTTAGGAAATTTGAGAATAAGATCTATAACATGTTGAAAAGAAGTTTCTTTAGAAAATTGAAAATATTGCAAAACAAGAAACGTATTATTGAAAATAGCTATATTTTTTAAATCAGTAGTAAGTTTCTTTGTCTTATATAAAATAGCTCCATCAGATAATTTTATAATCTCAATATCTTTAATTTTTTTTTTTATGATTTCTTCAACAACAGGCGAAAATCCTGAAATAAAAGTTGATAAATAAATGTTTTTTCCCAT
Organism: Alphaproteobacteria bacterium; assembly: GCA_019752515.1. Lineage (GTDB taxonomy): Bacteria > Pseudomonadota > Alphaproteobacteria > UBA9655 > UBA9655 > UBA9655. The sequence goes on from JAIEMB010000024.1 coordinate 17,308, forward strand.
TTCAGTATTCCAAACTAGTATATTAATGCTTATGTCGAGATTAAGCCTAGTAAATTAGCGTTCTCAATAAAAATCCCATAAAAAATGTTTAGATCGAGGCATATTAAATATTTTCGTAGATAAGTTCAAGATAAAGTTAAGCGCCTCTTAACTTAAACTTACTTACCACCCATCAGTTTATATAGGCCTATAGAGTTCCTGGCGATTTATTAAGACAGCAACATCTTCGGAGGAAGCATAAGCCCCATTTAAAAGGAGAGAGATGGGACCTAAGGGCTTTTTTTGCTCCCTTTTTTCGGCGTGATCTTGCTGATGCTTTTCATGGCTAAGCCCTAGGGAAACAGCCCCATGAAGAGTAATAGAGAGAACAAGGATAAGTCCCTCTAACCTATCTGCAAGGCGAATATGCGTTTTCATCAAGGAAAAACCTCTAGATTTAAAATCAGAAAACATATTCTCGATCCCCCATCTCAGCCCATAATCCCGTGTTTTGTATTCATTCGGACAACTGTCCATAGCGATATACCAAGGTTCATCATGTCCTAGCTAATAGAGAGTTTCGACAGGCGTACCTGAGCGAAGCCTGGCTTTTTCTAGTGTCTTCTTTCCTTCAGTTTTTAGCTGCTCAAGTATCTTATCGGATCCTTGATCTTGATAAGCGCAGAGATTGCCTTTGAGGCGAAGACGATACTTTCAGCCTTGCTTCTGACACCATCCTACAAGTTCAGCTGTTCCATAAAAGCGGTCACCTGCCAACATCACACGGCACCGTTCTGGTATGCAGCTCTGCACCACATCCAGTAAGGCTTTTTGTTCATTGTCATCGCTAATATAAAATCCCCCACCTATCAGAAGAAGGTTAAAAGGGAATTACATTCTCCATAAGACCATTTCTGCTGGTCGCAATCCATATCGCTAGCAGCATAAAAACAGAGCTTCTTCGGGGATATCTGGGTGTCGCTTGGGGAAATAGCCATTCCTCTTAAAGCAAAGTAAACAAAGAGAAAATGCAAGCTGTCTTATTATGGGACTGATGCAAACTGACAAGTTTTAAGAAATTTAGGCCCTGTCTGAAATTGCAAACGAAGCTGAGGTGAGATAAAATCAAATAATCCATTCATAATAAAAGAAAAATGAGGTGGAGATGGGCTTATTTGTACCGATAGAGAATCTTGTGGAGAAAAAGCACACTTATCGTCTGATTAAGGATCTGGTGAAGTTTGAAAGCGTCCGAGTGGCTCTTGAGGGGTGTATCAAAGAAGTTAATAGCAAATACACCATTGTGCAGGGTTTTAAAATGCTTTTGCTGCAGTATATGGAAGATCTGTCTGATCGGGAATTGGAGTGGTTCTTGAAAGAAAATATTGCAGGCAAGTACTTCTGTGACTTTGCTTTAGAGGACGATACTCTTGACCACAGCTACTTTGGATATCTCAGGGATCGCAAAGAGTTGGAGAGGACAAAGGACCTCTTTAATCAGTTTAGGACTGACCTTAAGAAACAAGGGATCATCCGGGAAGTATTTACCTTTGTTGATCCATCACAATTAAAAAGTAAGCTGATTATATGGGCTGAGAGAAATAAGGCCATTAAGGCTGGTGAAGAGCGTTTGAATAACTAAGTGATTAAAAAGTTTGGGAAAGACAAACAAGCCCGTATAGGATGTAAGTGGAAAGATAATTTTTGGTATGATGGTATGGACCCTAGCCTCAAGCACTAAGAAAGCTTAGCCTAGAGGTGAAGCCAAAAAAAGGAGGATCCATACTATGGAAATAAAAACATTAGGAATTGATATAGGTAAGAGAACTTTCCATCTAATAGGGATGGATAAGAAATGAAACATTATTTGTGATGTTTCACTACATGCGCTACATTTCAGGAAGAAGAGATAGCTTATGCTCTTTAATCCAGTCGAGGTACTTGCTATTTCTTGGTACAATTGCTTCAGATGGGCTATCCCAGTAGGCTTGTGTTACATCACCTTGAAAAGGTATTTTGTCCTCTAGTTCTAGGTATTTTTCATAAGGAGTTTTACCTTTAAGAGAAGCATGAGGCCGCTTATGATTATAAAAATGCTCCCACTCAGCAAGCAGCTTTTCTAAGGGCAAAGATAAGTCCTTTAAATTAAGCATGCTATAAAACTCTGCTTTATCTGTTTGCTGCGACCTTTCTATTTTGCCATTTAAATGAGGAGTTCTTGGTTTGATTGGGCGGAACTTAACATAATGAACCATAAGCTCTTCTTGCAAAGCATCATTAAAAAACTCAGTACCCCAGTCTGTTTGAATACGTTGGATTGGGAAAGAAAACGTGTTTAGTACTTCACCAAAGAAGAGCACAGCATTTGCAGCTGTCTTTGCTGAATATAAGCGCAAGACACGCAAACGGGTGCAACATCAACAGCTGTAAATTGATAACATTTTGGCCGTATTTTGGTAACATCCATTTGCACGCGTTCTCCTGGAATTCCACGGCTATAACGTTTTGGCTTTCGAGGAGAGAGATAGCGTTTCAATGGCTTTACTGCTGCCTTTTTTAAAAGCCGCCATATGGTTGAGGAAGATAGGTGGATACTATGTTTTCGCAGAAGATAAATGGCAATTCGTTGGGGGCCAAAGCCGAAATTTTGCCGAGCACAAAGAATTAGCATTTCTAATTTTGAATTTATTTTTTGGTGAGCGAGTTTCTTTGGCCTATGAGAATAATCTGGCAGGTTTTGTTCATTTTTAGCGCGTTTCAGCCAACGGTAAAGTGTAGATCTAGCAATACCACATCTAATAGCAGCCTTACTTACTGAACTTAGAACATTATATGCCTCCAGCCATGTTGCTCTGGCCTTAGCCTTCCTGTCTTTTTCTCTCATATTATAGAACTTGAATTTTTCTTATTTCTTATCTGATCCTGTTCAAAAAATTAAGCTCCTTTTGTAGCGTATGTAGTGAAACATCACACGTAAATTCAAGGGAACATTTGTGTTACTGAACATTGCTAGCGATGATAAGGCAAAAAATTAATTAAGGGCTGTCCTAGATAACTAGATAAGAAATCCATCAACCCATTTCTTTAACTGGTTTAATTGAGTTTGTGGGTCTGAGTTGTTAAAACGCCACTCGTACTCCTTAAGAAATAACCCAAAATTGTCCTTGGGAACACCATTAAACTTCCTCATATGTCTCTTCGCTTGGTTCCAAAAGTTCTCAATACCATTTATATGATTTTTCTTGTCACAAAAGAGCTTTGAATGATTTCGCTATAGAGGGTGTCTTCAAATGAGAATTTGGCATTTTACGAGTCTTTTGAGCATGGTTTTAGCTAAAGCCAAATACATAAAAGCTTCTTGCGTATGGAGTAGGAATTCATAATCTTTACTCATACGCCTATACCGCCCAATCCAAGCAAATGTCCTCTCGACAACCCAACGTCTTGGTAGCACTTTGAACCCAGCAGATACTTCAATACCACGTGATTTCAGGTATTCCTCTACGTTCTTAACGTCGTTTGGAACCCAAAAATGGGAAGGAGGACGCTTTCCACCTCTATATCTATACCATAGCTTGAAGCCAGTTCCTTCAAATATTTGCTTTGACATCCCATGTCCACCCATAGTTTTTTCAACATGTTGAGTTTATGAGTCAAAGGAGCCAAAAGGTTCCTAATCCAGGTCTATCATTAACATCTGCTGCAGTTACCTTTCTCATAAGAAGAAATCCTTGTGTATCAACAACTATATGACGTTTCCTTACTTTAACTTTCTTAGCTCCGTCATATTCCTTTAGCCTCCTTCTTCTGTGGTTTTAACCGATTGGATATCAGCAATTCCTGCATTTGGTTCTTTATTCCTTTTAAGCAGAACACGTAATTCTCCTCGCAAATGATCATGGATATTTTCAAAAAGACCTCCAAGCCTCCATCTTCGGAACTGACTATAAACGCTTTTCCATCGGGGAAAGTCATGAGGCAAATGACGCCAACTACATCCTGTTCTTAGTAAGTAAAGTATGGCATTAAGAACTTCTCTTCTTTCATGAACAGGTTTGCGTCCTGTTTTATTCTCTTTAGCTTCTACGAAGGCTCTTATGCATCCCATTCCTGATCTGTTAAATCATCAGGATATCTTTCTCTCTTACCCATTTGCTTCCTTCCTTATTTCAGCTAATTATATAGAGGAAAGATTACCATATATCTTTATTTGAAGAAACCCTATAAAGTTGAGTACGCGGAACCTTGGAGTTAGGCAATAAGCTTAAGTTACTTGGGCTTTTCATCTCTTCCTTCCTCTTGAGGGTGATTTTGGAGAAATAGACATATCCTGCTCATAATGAGTATGGCTTTCATCAATATGAGAAAGGATGTGAATTCTCTGTAACTTATTTATTTCCGTGGAACTCAAAGTTTTCTCTTTTTTATGATTTCGAGTATAAAACTTCTCTCCCAGCATCTCACGCTTAAGCTCTTCTGAAATCACCTGAGTGGGTTTATGAGGTATTTTCTTTGTCGTGATTTGTTCATAAAATGCCTCTCCCAACATTTCTTTCTTAAACTCGTCGGTCATATGGTATTCCTTTGCATTGTTGGATGGTTGGTGAGTGTCTTTTTTTAAAGTTGTGGAAGTATGGGTAAAGGAATGGTTTCTTTCTCCTGAGTGCAGGGGAGAAAAAGAACTACCCTGATGTGACTCTCCTTTAAGCGAAGCTTTGATTTTTTTCCAGAAAGTTATTTTAGTTGCTTTGTTTGTCAACTCTTGGTTGGAAAAAGTCGATGCTTCAACCACTGGTTGCTTGGGCTCTTTTTGAATAAAAAGCTTTTCTTTCCTTTGGTTTTCTGTTTTTTGGAGAGTGGGATTCAAGTCTAAATGCAAGTGATCCTCATGAAGATGAGAGATCAGATTTTTGTCTTTTTTCTGACGAAGTAACTCCTGAGCTCGCACTTCTTCCCGGATACTTTCTGGAAGAATACGAATTTCCTTCTCCCGTGTTCTTCCTAAGAAATGATCTGCAACGTTCTGGAAAGTTTGTTTAGTTACAGCTCCCATAGCCTCTAGCTCATTGGATAGTCGCTGAAAAACTTTGGTAATCATGAGGTCATCTGCTTTCATAAGCTGATTTAAAGATTCTGCATCAAGATAATCACCGGAAGAAAGCTTTTCTCCTGATTTAGAGAGAACTTGAGGAAGCTTTTCTGCTCTCCAAAAGTCAAAAGAACTTCCAAATACTTTTACCCACTCCCTATGGCGAGTCATGGACACATAGGTCAGGTTTTGATTCATCTCAAAGGAAGCCAGAACAAACGTACGATCGACGGTCGTTCCTTGAGATTTATGAATAGTAATGGCCCAGCCGTGGTCAAAGTGAGGATTTAGGTTGGGGGCAAAAGAAAGTTCTTTTCCCTTATCTAGTTTGATGCGAACTGTTTGATTGTTTAATTCAGTAATGACTCCCATCGTGCCATTTCTTATTCCTAATCCGTACTTATTTTTTGTAAAAACAATACGATCGCCTTTGGAAAATCCTTTTTGTATTTTTATTGTGTGAGTTTTTCCAAAATCATCTTCAACTTCTTTTTTAATGGTGTAGGTAAATTCAGCTTTTGAAAGATGACCTGAGTCCTTAAGTAAGGTTCGGGTTTGCTGGTTCAGGTCATTGACGTCCCTATTGCTGTAGGCGAGCATAAGTGCTGTTTTGTTAGGGTTTTCTTTAAAGGCAGTATGCCAAGACTGGATTAATTCTTTTTTTGTCTCTGTACGAACGTTAATCCCAATACCTATTGGTCTTTGAATCCCTATGAGGTGATCTAGCTTGCATTCCTTCAAAAGTTCTTTCGCTTCTTCTCGTTGAATGCTCTTAGGGAGTGTCTTATCCATCACTTGAAGAGCGAGTTTTAAAGGATCAAGGCATTGTGCTTCTAAAATAGGACGGCAGTCTTCTGCATTTTTGAGAATGGATTGAGTTACCTTTTTTTCTATTGCTTTCCAGTGCAGATACTTTTCAAAGTCCTGGTGACTCTTGATGAATTGATAAAACTGGTTTCCTTCTTTTTCTCCGCCTTCGCGAGTACAAGCCTTTGCCATTTCTCGGTATATGAGGGAAGACACACGATGAGCAATTTCATACTGTTTTACAAGATCTTCAGGGTTTTTTGAGGTAGGTAGCTTTTCTTCAACAATATGCACATAGCCTTTATCTGCGTATGCTTTAATAGCTTCTTCTGTTTTTTGTTGTCCAAAGAGAACAGTTGCTTGTTTTTGCCATTCTTCCTTCTGACGAATGACCGTATTCAGTTCAGCCTTTCCAAGTCTGGCTGTTACAAGACGAAAAGCAGGTCCTGCTTCTACAGGTTGAAGCTGAGCTCCATCTCCTACAACAATTAGTTTAACTCCTAGGCTTTCAACTGCTCCTAAAAGCTTCTCAAATCGCCCCAGATCCACCATACCCGCTTCATCAAGGACAAGGACACTTTTTTCATTATAGTGACACCGGCCTTCCTTATGGGCTTTGAGAAACTTATGAAGAGTTGTTGAAGGAATGCCACTTTGCTCTAAAGAATCACCTAGAGTCTTTGACTCAAGATTTTGTGAGGCTTTCCCTGTAGGGGCTAGTCCATAAACCGCATAACCTTCCGCTTTCCAAATCTCATGACATACCTCCAGGGCCGTTGTCTTCCCAGCGCCTGCAATTCCCACAATGCATTTAATCTGTCCTTTATTCACGAGATGATGAATAGCAGTCTTTTGATCTGCGGAAAGTCCTCCATGCTCAATGAGCTCTTTATCAGCTTTGGCAATAGCATTTTCTATATGGTGTGTCTTAACACCATGGGACTGCACTTTTCCCAAATTATCAGCTGATTCTATAAGGGACTTTTCAGCTGCCAGCATACGTCGGGTTGTATAAACAGTTGGATCCTTATTTTCTGGATCAAAATGTAAAGCTATAAGCTCAGACGATTTTTTAAGTTTAGCTTCTACACGGTTAAACAGATGAGGATCATCCACATATTGGTGAATCTTTTTTTGCACATCCGCCCACATAAAAGTGCTATGATATTTGCTTACAATATCAAACACAATTTCTGGATGTCGAATAATACGGTACAGGTTACGGAGTTGCACATCATAAAAAGCTTTGGCCCTATCTGTGACAAAAGAAAATTCACTGCTACCTTCCAACTTTTGGATTCTCTTTTCTTGCTCAATAATGCCCCTTCCTCTTTTGGGTTGAGGCTCTATCTCAATGCCCCGTTCCTTATAAGAACGGTGATCAATTTGGACATCGTGCCCATAGAGTTTGAGATAAAAATTAGAATAATTGGCCCACTGTTCCCGCAATTCAAAAAGGAGAGATTTTGAATTCCACTCTCTTTCTTTTTCTCCCATCCCGTTTTTTTCTAATCGACGCGTTGGTACGACTACATGACAATGAGGGTTGTATTCCCCTGTTTCTTCATCTCTATCAAAGTGAAAGTTCAAGAGAGGGCTCATTCCTCGTAAGGAAAGTTGCTCTTCTACAAAGGCCCGAGCAAGGTTCATATTCTGTTCTTCTGTGAGTTCCCTATGAAGGGAAAATTCAAACTCACGCCAAACTCTAGAGTTGATTCTTTTTTCAGCCGCTTCCACAATATCAACAAAGGCCTGAACACCTTTTTGACGATCCTCTGTTATCAGTTTCTGAATCTCAATTGCCCAGTTAGGAGCATCTTTAAGAAGGAGCAGCTCGACATGCTGCACAGCCTTATCTTCATAATTAAAGGTTTGGCCTGTTCCCTCATCATAAAGTTTACATCCCGCCCGATAGGCAATGGCCCTGACTGTATTTCGGCTACTTCGTGAAAGGGGTTTTGTGGTGAAATGATAAAGCGCCACGATATTTTCACCAATGTGGTCGCCGAGTAGGCGAGGATGTTTTACCACCCTCACCCCTCACAGACCCGGACGTGCGCGATTGACGCATCCGGTTCTTCATGATG
>JAIEMB010000005.1 GCA_019752515.1 Alphaproteobacteria bacterium
CAACCCAATCCTGTAGCAGATCTACTTGCTGTCAACGGAGACGCTCAACAAATCCGCGTTGACGCCCTCGCTGATGATCACAGAGATGATGAACCTGAGGAAGAGGTTGTTGATCGCGGCGCTGATCTACCCGATCCTATACCAAATCCTTTGGCTGCCAATGGAGACGGTCAAGAAATCCGCGTTGACGCTCTCGGTGGGGGTCAGCAGAGAGATGACCAGCCTGAAGAAGAGGTAGTTGATCGCGATGCTGATCAACCCAATCCTGTAGCAGACCTACTTGCTGCCAATGGAGACGGCCAAGAAATCCGCGTTGGCGCGCTCGGTAAGGATCTAGGAGTCCATCAACATGAGGAAGAAGTTCTCGATGAAGATCACCGAGATCAGCAGGAGCGAGATCCACTCCACCCGGCCCTATTTGCAGCTGATGACGGCGGCGACGGCAACGAGATCCCTGTTATAGATATAAATGCTGCTGAAGTCCCACGCGACATTCACAATCGTGGAGTAGACGTTTTCGAGGAAGAAGACGGGAACCAGCTCGAAGACGCTGCAGGGACAGCCGTTGATTGGCATAAAATTGTTCAAGATGAACTTCCTTATGGACATCTTGATGATGAAGATTTACGTGCAGAGTACCCTGTAAAACAGTACATTCAAGACAAAGAAGAGCAGGATAGCAAAAGCCCATACTCCATAGCTAAAGATGATTTCGATGCTGACTATATAGAAGCGCAAAATGAACGATTTAGCGAAATTGAATTGGAAGTAGCCACACTTGAGTCTGATATCGATCGTTTGAAGCAAGACTCATCTAGCTTCAAATCATATTTTTCACCTATACATGATGAAGGCAAGTTACAACATAAAAGAGTATGGCTTGCTGCTCTTCAAAGGGGTTTTGAAGAGACTCAGTTAAGCTTGTCTCAACTCTCATTTGATCTTCAGGACGATGGGAGAGAGGACTTAAATCCAACCCTTGAAACTCTCAGAGCTGCATTAGATGAAGCACAAGTTCAACTCACTTCTTTAGGAAGCTTCTTTGATAGTCTTGCACCCCTTAATGATAAAAAAATGGAAACTAAAGATATTGCAAAAGATCCTTCTATAATAAAGCAAGGATTTGAAATCACAGACTCATCCACCATAACAAAGGGCAGTGTGGATTCAGTTGGAGAAGAAGACTTAGAGGAAAAGTTAACCACTATGGGAATTGAAATAACAAAGCTCATAACAGATATAGAAAGTTTGGAACAAGATCCTGCCACAGAGAACTTTAAATTATATTTTTCACCAAAAGACGAAGCACATATAAGAGATCTACAACATAGAAGAATGTGGCTAAATCATCTTTTAAAAAACTATAATGGGTTTAATGAGCTTCAAAAAAAATTAGATATACTATCCTTTGAAGTTCAAGAAAGCGAGAGAGAGGATTTAAATTCAATTCTTGAATCTCTCAGAGCTGCTTTAGATGAGTCACAACTCAAAATATACTCTCTTGAAAGTTTCTTTGATAGCCTTGCACCAGACCTCTCATTAGATCCCTCAACAAATGGTTTCACTCCCATTAAAGCTATTTCTCTTCCTTCGTTTGCAAAAGCTAGCCAGTCTATACCTTCTGCTGACGAAGAACTCACATCTCTAAAATCAAAATCAGGACTGATGAAGGATGCACCAGAAATCTCTAGACAAGGGCCTATAGACCGCACAAAAACCATATATGATGAAATTACAATCCCCTCTGAGCTGAAACCAAAATTGGGGGCTATTCCGGAAGAAATTCGTAGGATGGAAAAAGATTCAGACAGCTTCTACTATACTCTCTATTCAGATTACTCCGACAGTGAGTTACAAGAAGAACATCAACGTATAAGTGATATGATTAGCAACATAGATAATATGGTGCAGCAGTTAGATCAACTCGATGCCGAACTCATAAGTCCAGAGGGTGATGCTGAAGGGGATATTAACGCTCAAAAACACACCATCGGCGTTTATAAACAATTGTCCTTTGAGGCAAAGAGAAAGCTAGGTGAGGATCTAGCAAAAGTCAAACACGTCATCACTCATCGTCACACCCCTGAGGTTGTGCCCGTCTCTTCAAATTTTCAAGCGGCTTTTGAAGGAGATATAGCTGAACCTCATAATATTGAGCCAGTAAGCTCTGGTAACGTGGAACCACTAGCAGAAGAAGAAAGTGGGGTTGCTGATCCCTTATCAAAAGCAAGAGTCTCATCGCCTGACACAGACGTGTCTTCTTTAGAAGATATTCGTTCTTCACTTGAAGAGATTAAGCTTGCTATCGATAAGTTGAAAATTATAGGGAAACAACTGTCAGAGTCAGAAAATCCTAGTGAGTTGGATTTAACAACCCATGAAAGAAGACTCAAGGATCAAAGAACATTGATAGAGGAAAACAGACAGAAACTAGAAACTTTGGAGCCTTATGACAGCTGCGCACATAACCCTAAGATAAGAGGTTTAAGAAGTACATTAGTTAATTTAAGCATAGCACTTTATGAAGAAGACGATAAGTTCATATCTACACTAAGTCTATCAAGAGCCAAGCTTGGAACACTTATGCCGATAGCTAACCCCTCTCCGATCGTTGGCGATAATCCATCTCAAGATGGCACTATTGAGGAAACCCGATCTGATAACACCCCACCCTCAGCTTTACCTATGCTTAAAACTGTAAATGCTGAAGACGTAATTCTTGATCAGACAGGTGATGCCATCCCTTCCTCTAACCCTACGGTCCTAGATACAGGGAATGCAGGTCCTCTAGATCAACCGGATCCTTTACCCTTACACCATCACCATAGCCCTTCAAGCTTAGCTGATCTTATTAGGAGTATTCCAGAGCCAGTTGATGCCCTCATATCAGCTGGTGTTGGCCTCCCTAATCATGGAGAACAGAATCAAGAGGTCAATAAAGAGACACCTGTTGATGCTAGAGCTCTATCAATGCACCCTGTTCCTCATGAAGCTGAAGACACTCAACATCCACAAGTTTCTCATCCCTATGAAGCACTCTTAAGTTCAGCAAAAGCACTTGAAGTAGAAGTAAATGCCGCCATAATAATTCCATATACGATGCTCACAAAGCCTAAGAATTATTTAGCTGAAATTCTATCACAACGGAGTTCTGTAATTGACCTCCAAGCAAGGGTTAAAGATGTTAAAGAACAGTTTGAGCGCATTTCTCAAGAAGATAGAACAGCTTTGCCTGATTCGATAGGCTCTATTTCTCTTCCCGCACTATTAAAACACCTTGAAGAAAGCTTAGAAAGCGCGAGGACTGTTCTTAGAGATCTTAGACTTACCGCAAAAGCAGTCCCTCTCCAACCTCTCGAACGCATTTCTCCCTTTACAGCCTCGACTCCAGGGTCGATCCCTCCAACTCCAAGTGTATCAAAAGGAGATAAGATAAAACTCTACCCTGTAGACCTAACACTACAGAGAAAGCCACTAGGTGTTCTAACACAACAGCAAGCTTTAAACACTGGAAACAGAGGGGCAGCTCCTGGTAGTATACCTCAACCCATAAAATATGCTCCCATACCAACAAGGCCTGGAGAGTTAGAGGAGTGGGTTGTTGTCCCTAGTAGCGCAGCTTCTCAACCTGCGCCTAAACCAGTAGTTCGACCTAAACCAACAACAGGAATACTATCAGGGATCATAGGATCCGTACAATATTTATGGGATGGAGAATAACTTTCATTGTTCTCCTTAAGAGCGGAAAGTTAAAGCTTTCCGCCTTTCTTATTTGTTCAAAAAGGCCAATTTATGCACTTCAATTTTTGTCACCATTAGTTTATGATTAAATTCTATGATGGGGTTGATGTACCTAACAAACTACCTCTAAATAAGATAAATATATCAACAAACCTTCGTAGAAATAAGAATAGTATCAATAAGTTGGGAGTGCAGATGAATTGAGTGGCGAGCTATCGTTAAAGAAATTATATCAAAAATACTTTCCAAGTTCTCTTCATAAATTTTTCCTTCTTTTCTTATTTTTTAGTATTGCTTTCCATTCTCCGTTCTCAACACTCGCTATGGATAATGAGCGGGCAGTAGCAGACGAGCGTACCCCTTTGGCTATCCCACGTTCTACCCCATCTATAGAAAATGAGGGTATGGCCATAGATGGCGATATAGATATTGATACATCACCCCGCAAGAATGATCATAATGATATTACTGTTGTCGAAGAAGCTGCTCCCGCCGCCCCCCCTACTGCTGAACATAAAACGGTCACTACACTCAACCAAAGTGACGACCATGCACTTAGAAAAAACCTAAATCAGATAATAGAAACGCTGGTTTTAAAGGATACAAAACTAAAAAAAGACTTGGCAGAAGAGGGACATTTTAAATGGGGGGGCCTTATTCTTAAACCCACACAGGTAGTCCGTTCTCAGGCCCCTCAGTGGGATGATATTGGAGAGTTTTACGACGGGTTCGATGATGCTCTTTATCGGAAAAAGACCACAACCTGCAGAAAAGTCTTAACTGTCCCGAGTGTGCTTTTGGGTCTCCTTTTAGGATTTCTTGAACCCGGTGGCATAGTAGCTCTAACTTGGGGTTTAGGATATGAGTTATTTTCTCTCGGAGAAAATCTCCCAGATAGCGTTTCTCAATTCATCACGATTGCAACTCTTCTTTTTCTATTGCCTCCCTGTATGGAACAAGCTGTAACATTTATGGGCCATGTGCTTGATTTCTTTTTTGGAGGAGACGAACTTACAGAAAGTAAAGATGATGCGAAACCTCATAAACAAAAATTGGGATATGAAAAGGAAACAGGCTTAAGGCACTGTTGTAAATATTTTAAAATTCCAACTGTTCCCCTTTATTATGTTACATCTGCTGCCTATGCTCTCGCGGCTACTGCTCCTTTTGCTGTCATATTTTGGCAGCTTGAAAAGAGCATACCTGGAGAGAGAGCAAAAATCTTCTTTTGGAGAGAAGTTTTCCCTCTCATTTTCTATATTGCGGAAAGAAAGTTCACTGAAACCGTCAGATTCTTCAAAGGGGTCGAACATCAACGACACGCCGCCGTTACTCATATGTGGGATCAAAAAAGACGAATATTGTTGCATCGTTTGGACACAATGGAAAAACTGCTTACATCTCCCCACAGCAACAACCTTGCCAACTTATTATATAAACATTATGAAAGCACCCTTAAAAAAATTAATACTCTCCCTAGTCTTTCCCACGATAACAACTCCATCCTCACTGAAGGAGAATACCTTTCTTTAGCTACTCTATTTTTCCTAAGGCCTGAGGGACACAATTTTTTTGACAACCTACAAACTGAATTTGATGAGGCTCCTATAAATGAAGAGTCTGCATTGTTTGAATTAAGAAGTCGATTTAAAGAGGTACCTACTCAAAAAATGCAGCGACTGATAGATCATATTGATAAGCTTCCAGCCGCACCCTTTCCGAATGAAGTCGTAAAAGCCGCCACAACGTACTTAAATGGCGTCTCGGCAGTGGGAGCATCAATTGTTAATGCTTGGGCTATCAAACAACCCTTACTAGCTCTGGGGCTTAATCAAGATGCTTCTTCAGGAATAGCCTATAGTGTTGCAATAGCCCAGACGCTCGGAGATGCGTGTGCTAAATCAAATATCCAAAAACAGACTTTTTTAAATTTGCTTGACTTTGGCTCAACTCGCCGAGACCTCTATGGTGCCCGCTGGGTTACAAAATTCTTCTCTTTCTGGACATCTCTCTTTCTTTCAATCCCTTACCCTGCCCTTATCTACCAGGTGCTTAGTGACAATGGTTGTGACTCTCTTACGGCTCTTACGTTTGCACTTGCTGTTTCAACGGTACCTACCGAATGGGCTTCCAATTATCAATTTTTAAATTGGTATTATGACAAGCTTATTACAGATATCGTTCGCGTATTACCAGCATGGTCTATTAAACAAAAAAGAACTATATTACTCTATGAACTTAATCGCGTGCGTCAGGAATTAAGAGAATTAGATCAGCCATCAACTGAGAAACTATATGCTGAAACGCAAGAAAGTATTTAATTTTGGGGAATCTAATCAAAACTTCTAAATAAAGACAGACAGTACAATTAATTTAGCATTAATTATTTATTAAACACTCCTTGTTACCATAAGAAAACCATATATTACTGTTTTTAAAATAGGAGAAAATGAAAATGAGATATTTTACTGTTTTCATTATAGCTATTTTACTTACTGCTAGCAGCATTACCACTGCAAATGCGGGTAGAATGGGGCACGGGCACGGAAGGCCTTCTATCGAGTTTAACCAACACAAACCGCAGTCTCCTATCATTGAAGCGTCAGAGGCTTGTGGTTCTAATCCGCACCATCCCTGTGGTCCTGGCTAAAGTTGAGTTAAGGAAAGGCTGCTCCCCAGGAGCTCCTCATACAAAGTGGTGATGAATTTTACCTCTCCCCTATTCCCCCTGATAGTTTTGGAAGCAGGCTTCAATGCGCCATCCGTTAGGATCAACAATAAACGCACCATAATAACCCGGATGATATTCATGACGCGGACCGGGTGCGCCATTATCTTTTCCACCCAGCTCAAGGCATTTATCATACCATTTATGAACTTCATCAACGCTCTTAGCTGAAAAGCCCACATGAAACCCTGCAGCTTTACCAACTTGTTCGTCTCCGTCATAAGGTGTTTTCAGACATCCAATCCAAAAATGTGGCCTACCATTTATTCCATACCCAGCGACTTGATGGTCTTCCGTATCAAAGTTCATCAAACGCTCATATCCAAGTACCGCTAAACTATGATCATAAAAATCCCGGCTTTTTTCAAAATTTTTTACTGCAAATGAAATATGATCGAGCATTGTTATTTCTCCCCTTATAATTATTCTTGTTCCCAATTATGAATTTCCGCATCCTCTAACTCAAAACCTTTCTGGTGAATAATACCGGATGCTGAAGGACAGGGTAAATCGAATGTAAAAACCTCTCTTAATATTTGAGCCACCTGTTTTGCTTCTTCAAGATTAGCAAATGGACCTATTTGTCCTCTATTCCATCTTGATCCTTTTTCAGACACAATTAGGGCACAATAATAAGAAATCCGAGGGTCTTCCTTTCGCATTTCTTCTAATCGTTGATGGGCAGCTTGTTTCCCTTTAACTTTCTCGAGAGAAAAAAGCTGAACACGAGGCCGAGAAATTAACTCTTCAGCAGAAAGTCGATAATCTTCGGCTGTTAAAGCTATTTGAACAAAGGGATTCTCAACAGGAATTTTTTGATGACAGTTGCCCCTCTCTTCTATTGTAAGATCTTGCATAGCATTACCAGAAGACAATAACAAATAGAAACAAATATTGAATAGGAAAGATTTTTTAAAAATGTGTTCTAAGTAGATCATTTATAACTCCTTTTTAATTTTATGACATTATGCAATTTCATACGTACTGAATAAATCAATTTTTTACAACCTAATATACGACATCATCAACTGAAATGGCTCTAAAAGTGATAAAAAGCCCTTGAAACACAACAGGATGGGAGTATAGTGAAAAGAAGATAAAGTTGAGGAAAATAGACAATAACCTTTTTCCTTGGTTTAGGTATAAATCTATAATATGAGGCTTTCCATGATTAAAAGTATTCTCGTAGCCCTTGATGACTCTGAATCTAGCGAAGCTGCAAGAACGCTAAGCATTCACTTGGCAAAATCATATAAGTCTACCGTTACGGGTATTGGTATTCTGGATGAACCCTGGATTGCCGCTCCCGAAGCAATTCCTCTTGGTGGAGCTGCATTTAAAGTTGAATTGGATGAGCAGTTGCTGCAGGACGCAAAAAGACGCGTTCATAATTTGGAAAAGAATTTTTCTACCTTCTGCAAAAGCGAAGGCATTGACTCTTCTATCATTGATGCTACAGGTGTTCCTGCTTATGAAATTGAATATTTTTTATCAGAATATGATATATTAATTATTGGGAAAAATGCAGACTTTCATTTTAACCCTACCCATGAAACAACCCTATCTGTAAGGCAACTTCTCAAAGACAATCCACGTCCAGTGATTGTCACAGGAAAGACTCTACCTAACCAGCATAGCTCTCATGTTCTCGTGGCTTTTGATGGAACTTTCGCGTCTTCAAGAGCTCTCCACATGGCCCTGTTGATTGGCATGTTTAAAGGAAAAACAGTACACATTGCTAGCATTAGCAGTGATGAAGAAACAGCCAAAGACCAAGTGACAACAGCCGCTAAACTCTGCCAGCATCATAACATAAATCCTCACCTACATCCTATCGCTAGCTCGGAAAAACCAGCAAAGCTTCTTTTAAACTTAGCAGAAGATATAAACCCCTCCTTAATTGTTATGGGGGCCTATGGACATAGTGGTATAGCTTACCTATTAACAGGATCTTGCGCAAAAGTTCTTTTGAGCTCAACAAACATCCCTCTCTTTTTCTATCATTAATGAAAAAGAACGTAAGATGCTTCTATGAGGTGAAAAGAAGGATGACTTTTAAGGATTCCTTGTAGTTTCTTAAGCCTTCCCCCAGGGTGGCGAGTTCGCCATAGGGTCATATGAGGTGTGTAGCTTAAGTTTTTTGTTTCTTCATTCACCCCCCAACGACCAGCAGAAATTTCATTTATTTTCTCAGAAAGCCATTGATTTATTTCTTTTAATTGGGTCATTGACGAAAGTGTCGGCCGGAAAGCAATAACATGACCAAAAATATGAACAGCAGTTTCAACTTCAAAATGCAGAGGAGAAACGGAAATATAGTCTTGAAGGAGTTTTGTTATGATTTTTCCAAATGTCTCCGCTTCCTCCATAGGAATAGACTTTTCAATAAAACCAATAGTACAGTGATATTTTCTTCTTTGGCGAGCATACCCAGCTTTTTCAAGAAGCTCATTAATTGTTTCTTGATCCACTCCAGAAACATTAATTTTGATAGCCATAGATAGCATATTCGGGATTAATCTAATAAATGAAACTGGCGTCCCCTACGGGATTCGAACCCGTGTTGCTGCCGTGAGAGGGCAGTGTCCTAGGCCTCTAGACGAAGGGGACTTAAAATGCCTTGTACCTGATGTACTCTCCTGAATCAAGACTATTCACAGTAGTTTCGTAAAAAATTAACCTATTTATGCTATTGATAATTGTCTCACTTCTTTTAAGGAGAATTTACCATGAAGATATTATTCATCCTCTTTGCATCACTGATTACGACCCAAGCCGTAGCTATTACTCTTTCTACATGTGACAATAATTGCTTCAAAGCTAAACAAGCGTGCAATGGAAAAAGATCACATACATTCAATAACTGCCACGACGACTTATTTATATGTAGGGCCAGCTGTCAAACAGGTAAGACTCAAGAAACATATCAGAGGAGAACTCTCCCTATAGATGTTGCTTTTCACCCTATTCTCGATTTTGAAAAATGATCGTTCATAAGTTCTAAACGGGTTAGGCCATAGGTCGCAGCAACAATCATCAGGCTTCCTAAAAGTGTCCACCACGTTGGAATTTCTTCAAAAAACAAAAAGCCTAACGGTATAGCAAAACACAAACGTGTATATTCAAAAGGTGCCAAATAGGAAGGATTTGCATATTTTAATGCCGTAACATAGGAATATTGGGATAACACTCCAAAACCTCCCACAGCCATCAACGTTATAAGATCGAAAAGCACAGGAGTTTCCCATACACTTATCGCTAATATCCCCACAATAAAAGTTGTTATTGTTGTCCCATAAAACATAATAGTCAGTGTACTCTCCGTTCGAGAAAGTACTTTTGTAGTTATAAGAGCCATTGCTACAAAGAGATTTCCCAGAAGCTCAACCCAAACCCCTAAACTAATAGGCACTTCATGAGGCCGAACCATAACGATCACACCAAAATAGCCAAAAAGAATTAAGCCCCATTTTGAGAGTGAAACTGAGTCTCTTAAAACAGCCATGGAAAGAATAGTCGTAAACAGAGGTCCTGTCATACCAATCGATGTTGCAAGAGCAAGGGGTAAGTGCCGATATGCATAATAGGTACAACCCATCGCAGCCCCAACAAACAGAACACGCGTAAATTGAAGAAGGGGCCGTGATGTTACAAAACCTTTAAGACCTGTACGAAGAAGAAAAGGACTAAAAAAGAGGAGACCAAAGAAACAGCGCATAAAGAGGACAACCACACTATCTATGTCTGGAGATAGAGTCTTTGCAAAAGCCATGGCCATACAAAAACTCATTGCCCAAAGCAACATAAACCCAGCCCCCATCAGCTTAGGATTCAATGTTTGTGCAATTGCCGTTAATCGATAGGTGCTCATTGATCCATTCCTTCCAATATTATTTATATAAGGAGGAATGAGGAAATCACAATCCTCTAAAGGATAGAAAATAACCTGTGAATTGGGCGTGAGCTTATTATTTAAACTGTATTTTAATTGAATTTGTTTAAAAGAAAAAAATGAATAATTTTAGAACTGTTTAATTTGTACATATATTACAATAATTTTCGCAATCCCTATGACATTTTGAAGTAGAACAACTTTGATCATTTCGACACTTATTTTCACATTTATGCACTCCACCAGTGCAATCAATTCTTTGCGCCATTAAAGGAGAATCAAAAAAAGTCAAAGAGAAGAGAATAATATACATTACGAAATGGTTTAGTTTACGAAAATGGTCTTTATTTTTCATGATGCTTTGTTCCCTTTTGTATGATTTTTAATCTTAACAAAAAAGGGTTAAGGAAAATTTAATACGCCCTATTTTCAACCCAAATGCGATTTCATATGGCTTTTAAAAAGTTAATTTCATTTTTCCTCTAGATTTCTCTCAACTTTTTGGCACAATAGCGCCCAGAAACAGAATAAAAGAAGAGAGCCCATATGAGTTCGGAAATTTATACAAAAGTTCTTATCATCGGCAGTGGCCCTGCAGGCTATACAGCTGCCATTTATGCAGCTCGCGCTAACCTTGACCCCGTTCTTGTCTCAGGACTTGAACCTGGTGGCCAGCTTATGATTACAACCGATGTGGAAAACTATCCGGGATTTGCAGATGTCATCCAAGGACCATGGCTTATGGAGCAAATGCGCCTCCAAGCTGAACATGTTGGAGTGAAGCTCTTTCAAGATCATGTAATAAAGGTGGATTTTTCAAAGCGCCCCTTTATCTGTTTGGGAGAAGGCGGAAATATTTATAAGGCTGAAACCATCATTATCTGTACAGGTGCTCAAGCCAAATGGCTCGGAATAGAAAGTGAAAAGAAATTTCGTGGTTTTGGCGTTTCTGGATGTGCAACGTGTGACGGATTTTTCTTCAGAGGGAAGGAAGTTGCTGTTATCGGCGGAGGAAATACGGCCGTTGAAGAAGCCCTTTATATGACTAACCACGCTTCAAAAGTCACTCTTATTCATCGCCGAGACCAATTAAGGGCTGAGAAAATTCTTCAAGAACGACTTTTTAAGAACAAGAAAATCAATGTCATTTGGAATCACGTTGTTGATGAAGTTTTAGGAACTGAAAACCCTCTTGCTGTAACAGGTGTGCGACTTAAAGACACAAAGTCTGGAAAACCGCAGGATCTTCCAATCGAAGGGTTGTTTGTAGCCATTGGGCACACTCCCAATACGCATATATTTAAAGGAAAGCTCGAATTAGATAAGGAAGGATATATCATTGGGTCTCCAACAAGTTCTGAAACCTCTCTCAAAGGCGTCTTTGCAGCCGGTGATGTAAGAGACAAAATATACAGGCAAGCTGTAACTGCTGCAGGAATGGGATGTATGGGGGCTCTTGATGCTGCAACCTTTTTACAAGATGAAGGGGTTGTTTAACACGAGATGGATTGGGATAAACTCAGAGTTTTTTACAATGTCGCAGAGTCAGGTAATTTCACACGCGCCGCTTCGCGCTTAGAGATCAGCCAGTCTGCCATTAGTCGCCAAATCAGCAACTTAGAGGATCGTTTAGGTGTTCCTCTGTTTCATCGCCATGCTCGGGGACTCATTTTAACAGAGCAAGGAGAGCTTTTATTTCGTACAACTCGGGAAGTATTTTCCGAGTTGGCCATGGCCAAAGCACGTGTTACAGAGAATACAAAAGTGGCGCAAGGGACTTTGAATATTGCAGCAACTGTTGGATTTGGCACGACATGGGTCACACCACGTCTTCATAAATTTCTTAATCAATACCCTGAACTCCGCCTAACTTTACGTTTCAGCGATGATCCAGTAGACCTAACAGTTAATGAGTCAGATGTGGCCATTACGTCCTCTGTTACTGAAGATGAGGAACTTATTTATCGTGAACTTCTTTGTCGTTCTCTACATATATACTCAAGCCGAAAATACTTATTTAATTTTGGAGTTCCTTTAAAACCTGAGGATTTAGATCGGCATCGACTGGTTATTTTTAATGGAAAAACTATGATTCCCTCCGATAATATCAATTGGCTTTTAACATGTGGGACCCCTCCAGGAGTTAAACGAGAACCCTATCTTTCCATTAATAATCTATATGGAATTGCTAGAACAATTGAAGCTGGCAGTGGAATTGCTTGCCTTCCTTCCTATATTGCCAAGAAGTGCAAAAACCTCGTTCAAATTTTACCAGAAATAGTTGTTCCCAACGTACGATTTTACTTCGTTTATCCTCGTCAATTAAAGGATTCAAAGAGAATTCAACAGTTATGGACGTTTTTAAACGAAGAATCTCAAATCGAGACAGAGACAGAGACAGAGACAGAGACAGAGTTAAAATGCTCATAAACAAGAAAAATATAACCTAAATTGTCTAATCCCTTAAGGAGATCACGTTATGACCGAGACCCTTCCTCCCTTAGAACAGTTGACGCTGCGCATGATCGCCATGCCTCGAGATACAAATCCTGGTGGAGACATTTTCGGAGGATGGCTCATTTCACTCATGGATTTAGCTGGTGGTACGGTTGCGATTCATCATTCAAATGGCCGTGTCGTTTTGGCGGCCATTGATAGAATGTCTTTTCTTCGTCCTGTGTTTGTTGGAGATGAGGTCAGCTGCTATGCACACATCATAAAAACAGGGACAACCTCAATGCAAGTAAGTGTTGAAGCATGGGTTCGCCGTCCCAAAGACGGCGATACCCATAAAGTTACAGAAGGTCATTTTACATTTGTAGCCATTGATGATGTGCGAAAACCAAGAAAATTCCAAAAACATTAGGTTTGGCTAAGGAGTAGCCCCAAAAATCCACTTATCAACAGCGAGCCACCAACGTTCCCACCAAGGAAGCTGCACTGTTGGAGGAGGAACGGAGGGATTTAATAATTTTGCGTCAATTTGACGTAGTCCCCCTCCAATAGAATCCACAGATTCATTTGACCCGCGAAGGGATGCCATTGGGTCATCCTCTAATTCTTGGGAAACAACCATGCCCCCTTCTTTTTCATTCATAGAAAAAGATGATTTTTCACCTTGTTTTCCCTCATTATCCATATCCGGACGTAATGAAGAGGACGCTCCAGCTTTTTCTTCTTCCTCATAAGATGTCTCTACAATGCGAGCTTCCGCATTTGAAACGATGCCTGCTAAAATAATAACTCTCCAGAGTTCCATTTTATTTTCTCTTTTTATTAATAGTGATATATATCATACACCATAATACATTTTGAATTCAATAGGCTGAGGTATAACATCTAACGCGTGAACCTCTTCCCACTTTAATTCAATAAACGCGTCTATGAGATCATCCGTAAAAACGCCTCCTGCTTTGAGGAACTCTCTATCTCGATCAAGAGCTTCTAAAGCTTCTCTTAGTGACCCAGCAACCTGAGGAATGCCACGCGAAACCTCTGAATCATAGAGATTTCCTTCATGAGCTTCACCAGGATGAATTTTGTTTCGAATTCCATCTAAACCTGCCATAAGCATTGATGCAAAAGCTAAATATGGATTTGCGGCTGGATCAGGGAACCTGGTTTCTATCCTTTTAGCTTTCGCCGTTGACGTGTAAGGAATGCGAACGGAAGCAGACCGATTCCGAGCTGAATAAGCCAACATAACAGGGGCTTCGTAACCAGGAATAAGACGTTTATAACTATTCGTCGTAGGATTGGTAAAAGCATTAAGGGCATGACCATGCTTAATTATGCCTCCGATATAATAAAGAGCTTCTTGAGATAACTGTGCATAGGCATCTCCTGCAAAAAGAGGCTTACCTTTATGCCATAAAGACTGGTGAACGTGCATTCCTGAGCCATTGTCTTTATGTATGGGTTTTGGCATGAACGTTGCCGTTTTTCCATACATCCGTGCCACGTTTTTAATAACATATTTATATATTTGAAGGGCATCTGCTGTTTTGGTAAGTGTGCTAAACTTAAATCCAAGCTCATGTTGGCTCGGGGCTACTTCATGATGATGCTTTTCAACCTCAATTCCCATTTCCTTTAGGGTCGACAGCATTTCAGCACGCATATCTGAAATTTGATCAACGGGAGCAACGGGAACATAACCTCCTTTTATCCCTGGCCGATGGGCGAGGTTACCTTGAGGGTCTTGACGGCCTGAATTGTAGTCCCCTTCTTCTGAATCTACATAATAAAACCCATGTTGCATGGCCACATCATAACGCACATCGTCAAACACAAAAAATTCTGCTTCGGGCCCAAAGTAAGCTGCATCCGCAAATCCTGACTCCTCGAGGTGCACTTCAGCGCGTTTAGCAATGCTCCTGGGGTCTCGGCTATATGGTTTTCCGCTCAATGGTTCAAAAACATCACAATTTAATATAATTGTAGGTTGGGCTGAAAAGGGATCAAGTACCGCCGTTCCTAAATCGGGCTTCATTTGCATATCCGAATCTTCGATAGTCTTCCACCCTGCAATGGAAGAACCATCAAACATAATTCCTTCATTCAAAACGTCGTTATCAATTGCATCTACATGAAGGGTCATATGATGCCAAGCGCCACGTGGATCGGTAAACCGTAAATCAACAAAACAAACACTATGCTCTTTAATAAGGGCAAACACGGATTCAGTCGTAGGGAATTTCATGGATAAGCTCGCGATGTTAATGGTTACAGATTAAGTACATCGCCCTTAAGGTTTAAGGAAAATCACCTAATTGTACAAGGGGTATTTTTTAAAAAACCGACTGATCGTAGGGGAAATATACGTTTCAAAAGATTTAAAAAGAACAACCTTCAGCAACAAGAAAAATAATGCATTTTTCTTTCACTAAGGCTAAACTATAACTTAGTCTGAAAAGTGAGTACAATATGCAGATTAAAACTGGCGAAAACTATTTTCTATGTTCATCTCCCATTAGTTTACTGGAAGAATTATTTTTTCAATTCCAATGGAGCTTTGAACGTTCTAATGAGAACGAAATTGCAGCAGAACTAGAAGGAAGATGGTGTAATTATCAGCTTTTTGCCTTATGGCGACCAGACTTAGAGTGTTTAATCATAAGCTCTCTCATCGACATTAAAATTCCACAGGATAAATATATTTCTGTAGGTTCTCTTCTTTCGGCAATGAATCCAAGGGTTTGGTTGGGTCACTTTGAAATTTCTCCTGATGATGATGTTCCCGCCTTTCGTTATAATTTAATTCTACGGGGTAATCCTGGAGCCACTATCGAACAATTAGAGGAAGTTGTGAGTTCCGCTGTCACGGAGTGTGATCGTTTATACCCTGCTCTTCAATTTGTCCTTTGGGGTGGAAAGAGTCCCGAAGAAGCCTTAATGGCTGCTATGTTAGACACCTTTGGAGAGGCTTGATGAAACTCACCGTAGCACTTGTTGGCTGCGGGGCCATGGGCTCAGCTCTTCTTAAAGGATGGCTCACTCTTCCGGATACTCAGTCGACCTTTGAGTCGTTCTGGGTTATTGCCCCTCACCGTGAAAAAGTAGAACCTTTTTTTTGCGATTCTCGTGTTCAATGGTTTTTGTCACCAAATGAGCTTCCTTCTTGTCCTGATGTTCTTGTTTTTGCTGTCAAACCTTTTATGCTTGAAGAAATTCTTCCGAACTATAGATCATTTAAATCACTTTTTATCTCCGTTATTGCTGGAAAACCTTTAAAGTTATACGAAACACTTCTCTCCCCTACCCTTCCCATCCTCCGCACTATGCCCAATACGCCCGTGGCGATTCATCAGGGGGTCATTGGGCTTTTTGCAAATAAAAATGTAACTCAATCTCAAAAAGAAATTATTGATGTATGTTTCCAAGGACTTGGATATTGTTCATGGGTCCAGAATGAAGAAGAGCTAGATAAAATTACGGCTATATCAGGTTCAGGACCAGCTTATGTCTTTTACATGATTGAGAGTTTAGCTAAAGGAGCAGAATCTTTAGGTTTTGATAAGACACTAGCACTTCAACTTGCTTACCATACCTTCGTAGGTGCTTCTACTTATGCCCTCCAGGCTAAGGAAGACCCACATGTTTTATGTCAACATGTCTCCTCTAATCCGAAGGGAACAACAGCTGCTGCCCTTGATGTCATAGAAGCAGGAAACATCCGTTTTGTCATAGAAGATGCTGTAAAAGCTGCATATAACCGTGCTCAAGAGATCGCAAAATGAAAGATAGAGTTTTTGAGGCCTGCCTTTCTGTGATTGAAAAAGAAAGTTGGAAGGCTTTTTCCTTTGCAAAAGCTTCTCAACACTCAGGGATTCCTCTGTATGTTTTTCACAGCCATTTTTCTTCTCCTTCTCAAGTCATAACTTACCTCTTTGAGAAGATTGACAAAGAGGTTCTTAAGAACCGAGATTTTTCTGTTGAAAATCTCTCACCAAAGGACGCTTTATTCGAGATTATTATGGCCCGATTTGATGCGGCCGAACCTTTTAAACCTATTCTCAGAAGTTTTTGGCAAGACTGGATCTTAATGCCTGAGGAAATCCCTTCCCTTGCATGTCATGGATTTTCTTCTATGGCCTGGATGCTTGAAGCAGCTAATCTGAATAGGAGAGGTCCTATAGGTTTTGTGCGTATTCAAGGGCTTACAGCTTTTTACCTTTTAGCATTACAAACTTGGATTTCAGATGACAGCTTAGATATGGGCAAGACCATGGTCTTTCTTGATAAAGGGCTTTCTACTCTTGAGAAAGCTGCAACCTTTCTAAGATTTTCTTCAAGTGATTGAAATTTAAAGCAAAACTTAGTTTTCTTAACCTTTTGCCTCTTTTTCAAATTGTGTGTATATTCTTTCCTAAAGGGAGATAAAATGAATATACAATTTATTGGCGCTACAGGTACGGTTACGGGGTCAAAATATCTTTTATCTTCTGGTTCCCAGCAAATATTAGTAGATTGCGGTCTTTTTCAAGGACTAAAACAATTACGCCTGCGGAACTGGACTCACCTTCCCTTTAAACCATCAGAAATTAAAAGTCTGCTTTTGACCCATGCCCATATCGATCATAGTGGCTATATACCTCTCTTGGTAAAGCACGGATTCCGGGGAAAAATCCATTGTAGTCGTGGCACTGCAGAGCTATGCAAAATTCTTCTTCCAGATAGCGGATATCTTCAAGAAGAAGATGCTCATTTTGCAAATAGACATAGCACTTCAAAACATAAGCCTGCCCTACCTTTATATACATTGAAAGATGCAGAGGAATGCCTAAAGTATTTTCATCCCATTGATTTTGATCACGAAATTGACCTAGGGAAAGACCTTACATTTAGTCTTTTGCCAGCGGGGCATATCCTTGGAGCTTCTATGGTTAAGATACAGAACGGTAGAACAAAACTTCTGTTTACCGGAGATCTGGGGCGATCCCAAGATATTATAATGAACCCTCCAAAAATCGTTAAAACAACGGATTTTTTGATTCTTGAATCAACTTATGGAAATCGTCTTCATAGCAATACAGACCCTAAACAAGAAATTGCAGACGTTATCAATCGTACAATTCATCGTGGAGGAGTCATTGTTGTTCCGGCCTTTGCTGTAGGCCGAGCCCAATCGCTTCTTTATCTCATTCATGAGTTAAAAAAAGAAAAGAAAATCCCTGATGTTCCTGTCTACCTTGATAGTCCAATGGCAAGAGATGTAACTGATCTCTAT
This sequence comes from Alphaproteobacteria bacterium, assembly GCA_019752515.1. Classification (GTDB taxonomy): domain Bacteria; phylum Pseudomonadota; class Alphaproteobacteria; order UBA9655; family UBA9655; genus UBA9655. Next base: position 18,091 of record JAIEMB010000005.1, read on the forward strand.
TGTGATTTCAGTCGAGAACACCGCCTGTCCACAAGCGAATGTAACTTGATGTGTAGAGAGGCTAAAATCATTAATACGTCTGACGAATCAAGAGAATTAGACTTCGACAACACGCCTAAAGTCATCATCACAGCAAGTGGCATGGCAACAGGTGGACGTGTCTTACATCATTTAATAGCCTTTATCTCCAATGAGAAAAACACGGTCCTTTTTACAGGATATCAAGCCGCTGGCACTCGAGGCGCAGCCCTTACAATGGGAGCTGAAAAAATTAAAATTTATGGAAATTATTATCCTGTACGCGCTGAAATTGTCCTTCAAGACTCTCTCTCAGCCCATGCCGATTATGATGAGATACTAAACTGGCTTGAAAACTTCCAACAGGCGCCCAAGGAAGTATTTATTACGCATGGAGAACCTACACAATCTGACTCCCTACGTCTTAAAATTCAAGAAAGATTCGGTTGGAAATGCAGGGTCCCTGAATATCTTGAAACAGTGAGTTTAAGTTCATGAGCAGAGATAACTTGCCTTCAACAGACCTCACTTCTGACCAACGAACATCTCTTCTTTCTGTCTCTGCATTAACTTTAAAAGCACGGAAAATTGGACTAGATACACGTAAGCACTATGTCGCTATTATTCGAGGAGATTGTGCTCTATGTCGATCGGCAGGTTTTAGATCAGAAGCCCGCGTCAATATTGTTTTCGGCGACTCTAAAATTATTGCAACACTTTATATTGCAACATCTCCTTTCATAAATGCCGACGAAATTTGCTTGTCTGAAAGTACTTGGAAAAAATTAGGTGTAGAAGACGGAGACAAACTTATCGTAACCCTTGCTAACACCATAGACTCCTTTAGTGCTGTAAGAGCAAAACTTCATGGAAAAACTTTATCAGACCTAGAGTTTAAAGCCATGATGAATGATATGGTTGAAGGACGTTACTCAGACATTCAGCTTGCTGCCTTTATTACTACCTGTGTTAATCTGAATAGAGATGAGACAATCTCCTTAACCAGGGCCATGAGTGAATCAGGCCGTCAGCTTAAATGGTCCCATTATCCCATTGTTGATAAACATTGCGTTGGTGGATTACCAGGAAATCGAACAACAATGATTATTGTTCCTATTCTGGCAGCTTATGGTTTAACTATTCCCAAAACATCTTCGAGAGCCATAACATCTCCAGCCGGCACGGCAGATACGATGGAAGTATTGGCGCCTGTTAATCTTACAGTTGAGCATATGCGAAAAGTTGTAGATCAAGAAGGCGGCTGCGTCGTGTGGGGAGGATCTGTCGATCTCAGCCCTGTGGACGATGTATTCGTTCAAGTTGAACGAGCTCTAGATCTTGACAGTCAAAGTCAACTCGTTGCTTCAGTTTTATCAAAAAAAGTCGCAGCTGGTTCAACTCATATATTAATTGATATGCCCATTGGACCAACTGCAAAAGTCCGCTCACATAATGAAGCTAATATCTTAAGCAGACTTTTCTTTGAGGTAGGAGAAGCTATGGGGCTCAAAATTGAAATAGCCCAAACAAATGGACAGCAACCGGTTGGAAGGGGAATTGGGCCTGTTCTCGAAGCGAGAGACGTCTTATCTGTATTAAAAGTTGAAAAGGAAGCTCCTCAAGATCTTAGAGACCGTTCCCTTTTTCTCGCCGGTAAAATTCTAGAATCCTGCGGAGGGATTTCCCCTGGAGAAGGGATAGTTGAAGCACAGAAAATTATAGATGATGGAAGAGCGTATAAGAAATTCGAAGCCATTTGTAATGCTCAAGGAGGTATGAAGGATTTCACACTAGCCAAATACACACATGTGATTACGTCAAACCAAAAAGGAACGGTTTTAGACATTGACAACCGCCGTATTGCACGAATCGCAAAGCTTGCAGGAGCCCCTGATGCTCCCGCCGCAGGAGTCGACTTCTATATCTCCTTAAATATACAAGTTGAAAAAGGGCAACCTTTATTTACAATTTACGCTGAATCTCCTGGTGAACTCAATTATGCTCTTCATTATTTCCATTCTCATCCAGATGTTATTTTGATTGGCGAAATCCCATGAAACCAATTATTTTTGATTTTCCTCATGTCTCTTTACTAGGCAATAACATAAGAAAAGCTATAGCGGGGGAAGAGGGGAAAATACTTCTTCGCAACTTTCCAGATGGCGAAACCTATCTTCGCATTTCAACGAACGTTCAAAGCCGCGAAGTTATCATCAATGCATCCCTTTTCTATCCCAATGACTGGATTCTCAGTCTTTTATTCCTTGCCGATGCATTACAGGCTCAAGGCGCCAGGCATGTGGGGCTTCTTGCTCCCTATTTATCTTATATGCGTCAAGACAAGATCTTTCAACCTGGAGAAGCCCTTACCTCAAAAACGTTTGCAAATCTTCTTTCGCGTCATTTTAATTATCTGATAACCGTAGATCCCCACCTTCATCGATACCACGAGCTTGGAGAAATCTATTCTATACCTTCAACGGTTGTGAAAGCAGCCCCACTCCTCTCTCAGTGGATCTCAACAAACATAGAAAATCCTTTTCTTATCGGTCCCGATAATGAAAGTCGTCAGTGGGTACAAGAAATTGCAAAAGATTCACCCTATATTATTTTGGATAAAATTCGTCATAAAGATGGACAAGTACAGATTACTTGGCCTACAATAAATAATATTGAAAATATGACACCCGTCTTGGTTGATGATATTATTTCATCGGGCGTGACGATCCTTCAAGCCATTCAACACTTAAAAACACTTTGTGCTAAGGCCCCTGTTTGTGTGGCTATTCATCCTATTTTTGCTGAAAATGCTTATCAAAAATTGCTAGATGCTGGCGTAAGTAAAATCGTTACTTCCAACTCAATTTCTCATCCGTCGAATCAAATTGATCTTTCTCCCTTGTTAGTTTCATCTCTTGAAAAGACATTAAATAAAATTTGAAATAATTCTCTCATCTTAAAAACGCATTAATTCAATTTTATACTTGTAATTTGTTTGCATAATATTATATAAAGAGTATAATGAATTTAGATTGGTGTTTTAGGTGATATGTGGTAATGAAAAGTAAATTGTTTTCTCGGATTTTAAGTTTTTTTTCTATTATTCCTTTAGCTGCTTTAGTATTTTTTGCAGAACCGATTGCAAAGCCGACTGAAGCTGAAGCAAAACCAAAAGCCAGCACTCAACGGACAGCCACTCGAAAAAAAGCTGTCAAAAAATCTTCTGTTAAAAAAGCAGCCCCTAAAAAAGCAACTGCTAGGAAAGGTACAGCTAAGAAATCACTTGCTAAGAAAGTAGCTCCTAGGAAGGCAACCACTAAGAGAACTACAGCTAAGAGAGTTAGGGGCAAGAAAGCAACTCCTAAAATGACATCCACTAAGAAAGCTCCTGTAATTGCAAAGCCAGCACCTATTGCAAAAAATGCTGTTCCTGCGCCTCTTAAACCTCAAGTTACAAAGCCTACAGCCCAAACTACAAAAGCAGCACTACAACAAAAAGTAGATATTTTAGCATTTTCTAAAACTCCCGCAAAACCAGTTGTTAAAGCAACTTCTCAACCGCAAATTACAACAAAGCCAGTTGCTAAGGTAATTTCTCAACCCATTGCTCCGGCAAAGCCGGTTGCAACAGCAACTTCTCAACCGCAAATTACAACAAAGCCAGCTGCTAAGGTAACTTCTCAATCCATTGCTCCAGCAAAGCCGGTTGCAACAGCAACTTCTCAACCGCAAATTACAACAAAGCCAGCTGCTAAGGTAACTTCTCAACCCATTGCTCCAGCAAAGCCGGTTGCAACAGCAACTTCTCAACCGCAAATTACAACAAAGCCAGCTGCTAAGGTAATTTCTCAACCCATTACTCCAGCAAAGCCAGTTGTAACAGCAACTTCTCAACCGCAAACTACAACAAAGCCAGCTGCTAAGGTAATTTCTCAACCCATTGCTCCAACAAAACCGGTTGTAACAGCAACTTCTCAACCCATTGCGCCAGCAAAACCGGTTGTTAAAGCAGCTCCTCAACCGCAAAAATTAACACCTAGTGCACAAACAAACACTACTTCACTACCAACGGTTGCTGCTGATCAACTCGCGAAGATTGTAACCTCAACATTAAAATCAACCGCACAAAAGCCAACACCTGCTGCACAAACAAATGCTTCGCCTCAATCAACAACTCCTGCTGATCAACTCGCGAAGGTTGTGACCTCAACGTCCAATCCAGTAGTGCAACCAACACAAAAGCCAACACCTGCTGTTCAAACAAAAGCTACTTCACAAGACGCAGCTGAAAAGACTATAGATTCAGCATCAAAACCAGCCGTGCAAATACAGTCAAAGAAACCAACACCTAGTGCACAAACAAACACTACTTCACTACCAACGGTTGCTGCTGATCAACTCGCGAAGGTTGTAACCTCAACATTAAAATCAACCGCACAAAAGCCAACACCTGCTGCACAAACAAATGCTTCGCCTCAATCAACAACTCCTGCTGATCAACGCGCGAAGGTTGTGACCTCAACGTCTAAGCCAGTAGTGCAACCAATACAAAAGCTAACACCTGCTGTTCAAACAAAACTAAACACAGAAGAGTTAAAAAAAATAATTTCACCAGCTTCCTTTAATAAGGAAAATAAAGCTCCAACATTTCATAAGAACATTAAACCAACATCTGAAGAAGTGATTGTACATTCCGTAACGTCTTCAACTCCCTCTCTGCAAGACAAACCCGCACCTTCGCCCAACTCCTCTTTCACTACAGATGCTCTAAAAGCAGCTATCGCAAAGCCTCTTAAAACTGCACATCAAAAACCTATTTCTACAACGAATTCAGGCAATACAGGAACACAGCCTATAAATCCGTTGTCTGGTATTACATTGAAGCCCGCTTCTCCAAAAACCACCCCTGAAGCCCCTAAGCAGACTCAAACTCTCTTGGCTAATGTCACTCTAAAAAAAGTTTCTCCAAAAACTAACCCTGAAGCCCCTAAGCAGACTCAAACTCCCTTGGCTAATGTTACTCTGAAGAAAGTTTCTCCAAAAACTGATGGCAAAACAGCCCCACAGGCTGAAAATCCCTTAGCTAGAGTTGCGTTGAAACCTATTGCTCAAAATCCAATTAATGAAATAACTTCAAAAGACAAGGCAAAAACACCTGCAATCAAAGCGGCTTTAAAACCCGTTAACTCACCATCAACCCTCAATCCAGCGCCAGCGCCTACCCATAAAGCCACTGAAACCGTTGCTACACCAAAACCAGCTCCTGAAGCTTTAAAGCCTGCCGTTGCAACACCTGCATCTACTACACCTAAAGCTGTTAAAATCGTTGAAAAACCAGCTCCTGTAGCAAAGGAAGTTACTGTTCCAACACCGCCGCCTGCACCTAAAGCTCCTGAGACAGTTGTTTCTTCATCAGCGCCAGCTCCTATAGCAAAAGAAGCTACAACTCCAACACCACCTCCTGCACCTAAAGCACCTGAGACTGTTGTTACGCCATCATCAGCTCCTGAAGCTCCAAAGACGGTTACTCCAACACCACCTCCTGCACCTAAAGCGCCTGAGACTGTTGTTACGCCATCATCAGCTCCTGAAGCTCCAAAGACGGTTAC
>JAIEMB010000022.1 GCA_019752515.1 Alphaproteobacteria bacterium
CACCCATGTGAAGGGCGGAATAATAGGAGAACCTCAAACACTAACTCTTTTAGGAGACAGTAAGATCCGCAATCAAGTGGCTCCTGGTGTTGGCGTTACAGTCCAATTCGCCAAAGGCCTCTACATTATTGCGAACGTCTCAGCCCAGCTCGGCAGCGGCCAAAACCTTGGCCATGCCCTCGTCCGAGTAGGGTATGATTTTTAAAGAAAAGGAGGAAGGGGAAGGAAAAATTTTTCCCTCTTATTTTAAAGTAAGGAATCTAAAAGGAGAAGAACTTTGACATATTTTGAATCAATATATCGTTTTTTTGGTTGGTGGATTATTAACATCGACCTGCTCTTTATTGTTTTGATGTTTTTGGGAGGCATACTCTTATTGCTTAAGAGACAGAAAGGAGGAAAGCGTTTACTTATTATAAGTTGTTTTGGGTTGTGCTTTCTCGGAGTTATTCCTATCAGCTTGTGGTTGTTTGAGAACCTTGAAAACCGTTTTCCAAAACTTGAACATATTCCTTCTGACGCAAAAGGCATTATTTTTCTTGGTGGTAATTTTGACCAAATGACAACATTAGGGAGGAACGAAATAGCTTATAATTTAACCGCTGGAAAATTTATCCGCTTTATTGAACTTGAAAAAAAGCACCCTCATCTTCAACTTGTTATGACAGGAACAAAACTTGAGACAGAAGCAGCACAAAAGGAATTTACTGCTTTAGGGATTGATTTTCATCACATTCATTTTGATGATGATTCAAAGAACACAAAGGATAATGCTGCAAGAACCGCAGACCTTTTAAAACCGAAACCTGATGAAAAATGGGTTCTTGTCACATCCGCTTATCACATGCCGCGCTCAGTTGGTCTTTTTCGAAAGGCTGGTTTTAATGTTATTCCTTATCCTGTTGATTATCATACGCCTGGAAAGTACGAAATGTGGTTTTTCCTAGGGCTTAAGCTTAGCTTGGATGGGTGGCACGCAAGTTCCCGTGAATGGCTGGGAATGTTTATGAATTATCTAATGGGGCGTTCCAATGAATTATACCCGAGTCCTGAATAAGATTAAGTAAATTTAAGGAAAAATAAATTTTTAGCACATATGCTAATCATAATGTGTCAAACACAAAATTTATAAAAGAAAGGTAATTACATGAGCAGAATCAATCTATGCCTTCTTATAATAATTTTATTATCGCTTCCTTCTCAAGTGTATGCAGATACTCATACCTATACGATGAAAAGCTCTGAACGTTCAGAATGTGATAAGTTATGTGAAGACAACAAGCAACACTATAACGATATGTACACCACTGCAGGTCTTTTCGGTCAAATTACGCAAATATGTGAGTGTGCAGATTCTGGTAAACCTCCCCAAAAGTAGCGGGTAGAGTTTGCCAAAATTTAAGGTTTACGTTGAGAGAACGATAATCAACGTCTTCCAAACAGTTTTTCCATGTCTGCTCGTTTTAGCTCCACATATGTAGGACGGCCATGATTGCATTGACCAGAGTGGGCTGTTTGTTCCATCTGACGAAGAAGGGCGTTCATCTCTTCAACGGAAAGCTTTCGTCCTGCTCGAATGCTATTATGACAAGCACACGTTGAAAGAATTTCAGCTAAACGCTCTTTAAGGCTTAAAGGGCTCCCAAGTTCCTGAATCTCGTCAGCAAGATCTAACATAAGAGTCTGAAGGTTAATTTCGCCTAAAAGGGCAGGAATTTCGCGAACCAAAATAGCTTTTTCGCCGAAGGGTTCAATGACAAGCCCAAAACTTAATAAATCGCTTTGAATTCCCTTGATCCGGTTAAGGGCAGCTTCATCAAGCTCAATAACTTCCGGAATTAAAAGAGGCTGGCGTTTGATCTGGCCCATCTCTGCTTTTAATCTCTCATAAACAAGGCGTTCATGGGCCGCATGTTGATCGACGATGACCAGGCCTTCATTCGTTTGGGCAAGAATATAAGTTTCATGAAGTTGGGCTTTAGCAAATCCTAGAGGGGGGCAATCTATCGGAGTATTCGCTCCAGAGTCTGAAGGTATAGAATAAAGGGGAGTAACAGATTCCTCCAAGTGAGGCGTGGACTTATAAGGTACGGGAGAGGGAGGGAGATAACCTGTCAAGGAAGGCTGACGCATGGGTTCCGGGCGAAAAGCTTTAAATGCTTGATAGCTTACAGTGGTTGCTGTTTTCTGGCTAGATGCTGCGAGAGTTTGCTTGAGTGCGCTTACAAGTGTTCCTCGAATAAGGCCACTATCTCTAAAACGGACTTCAGTTTTTGCTGGATGGACATTGACATCTACTTCCTCATAAGGAAGTTCTAAAAAAAGCGCCAAGAGAGGGTAACGATCAGAGGCTAGAAAATCCTGGTAGGCTGCGCGTATGGCTCCATGAAGAAGTTTATCTTTAACAGGCCTTCCATTCACAAAAAGAAATTGATGAGAGCTACTAGCTCGGCTTAAGGTGGGTAAAGAAATAAATCCTTTTAGATCAATAGCTCCCCGATTCATCTCAAGAGGGAGAGCGTTTAAAGAAAAATCCGTACCCATGACTTGAGCTAGACGTTCTTTTAAAGTTTCGCAATTTTTGTAGTCAAAAACTGTCCGTTGATCAGCTATAAGTTTAAAAGCAACATGCGGGTGACTCATAGCAAGTCGATTTAATAAGTCAACGGCATGAGAAAGTTCAGTAGAGGAACTCTTTAAAAATTTAAGACGAGCAGGTGTGGCATAAAAAAGATCCTTCACCTCAATATGCGTTCCTTGAGAAAGAGAAGCAGGTATGGGAGCTTTTTTTTCACCGCCCTCAACCTTTAACAGCCAAGCGTCTTCGCAACCCTTCATTCGACTGGTTATATGAAGTCGGCTCACTGATCCAATGGAAGGTAGGGCTTCGCCTCGAAATCCGAGTGTTTGGATATTAAAGAGATCACATGAGGGGAGTTTTGAAGTGGCATGGCGTTCGATCGCAAGTTCAAGGTCCTCACGACCCATACCTAAACCGTTATCTGAGATGGCGATAAGGCTCCGTCCTCCATCTCTAAGTTGTATTGTTATAGCTGTTGATTCAGCATCAAGAGCATTTTCAACAAGTTCTTTAACAGCAGATGCAGGACGTTCAATAACCTCGCCCGCAGCAATTTGATTTACAAGATGGGCCTCTAATTTTCGAATTTTCATGCAGCTAGATACTCTCTTGCTAAACGTTTACCTTCTTCGACTGCAGGTTGATCGAAAGCGTTAACGCCAATGAGATAAGAAGTTAACAAAGTTTCGATCATAAAATGCATCATAAGTGACCCTAAAGTGTACTCATCGAGGTTATCAAGGGTCATAAGGCGCGTAGGACACTTGTGATGGAGGAGGGTTTCATAAGTTGCTTTTTGTTCTGCTGCGAAAAGGTCTCCCATCGTTTTTCCCTTGAATTCTGGAATCAAGGAAGCTGTGATCTGCTCTCCTTTTCCTTCCCAAGGGAGTGTAAGAAGGGTGAAGAATTTATCTTTGGGGCCATCAAGATAAAGCTGAAGTTGGCTATGTTGATCAACCGTTCCAAGAGCTCTGATAGGTGTTGTTCCCTTCCCTTTTTTTCCGAGACTTTCTGCCCATAATTGGCGATACCATTGAGAAAAAACATCTAATTGATCTGCATAAGGAAATATAACTGTTTGTGTCTTATGATAGTGCTTTTCTAAATAGACAGCTGTTGCAGCTCCTTCGAGAGCGGGAGGAGAATCGGATAAGAGGTGGTGTTGTAAAACATCTCGTCCACCCTCCCGAAAAGCGTAAGGATTAAGACCAGCGAGTATAGCAGGAAGGAGTCCCACAACCGAAAAACAAGAATATCGTCCACCAACTTTTATAGGGTGGTCAAGGCACAACCAATTATGCGCCTCAGCAATCTTTCGTAGAGGGTTATGTGTAGGTTCAGTGATCACAATACAATTCTTTTGTAGATTGAGTTGTCCCATATACTTCAAACAGACTGAAAGTTGCATCAAGGTTTCAACTGTTGAACCTGATTTTGAAATTGCTAAAATTCCAGTGTTTTTTAAGTTAACTTTTTGGAGAGTAAAGGTAAACGTAGAGGGATCGATATTATCCAAAAAATGCAAACGCGGTTTTTCATGTACTGAAAGGGCACACAGCGCCTTTCCCCCTAAACTGGACCCGCCGGTGCCTAAGATGAGGATGTCTTCAAATTCAGCAAATTGAGCAGCTGCAATTTTAAAAAAATTGATATCTTCTTCAAGTTCAACTAATGAAAAAGGAGCGAGATTTCCTTGTTGATAAGCAGTGCGAAAAGTTTGGAGGGCATTTGAGTTTAAGTAGGTATGGAGGATAGCTTTATTTCCACTTCCGTTATGACAGCCATCAAGATTCTGTGTATACCTCATTTTTGTTCCTTCACGTGTGGTCGTTCCGAAGAAGGACCTACAAATACAAAGGTGAGTAGATCTGGTTTGAGAACCTTCAGAACAAACTCGTTGATTTCTTCAAGAGTTACTTTCTCTGTCTTTTCAAGAAGGGTTTGTGCAGCATCTGTTCCTAAATTGAATGCTTGAAAGTCTGCATAAACGCTAGCAACGGCACTCGTGCTCGTTAGATCTAATATATGAGATTTTTTGAATGATAATTTAGCATGACTAAGTTCTTCTTGAGTAATTCCAAAGTCTTTAATTCTTTCCCATTCAGAGCGAATAAATTTGACAACTTTTTCAGCTTTTAAACATTCGCATGAAAAACTTCCGGTTAAGAGGTCCGTATTTCTGTAATGATTCTGCTGAAATTGAATTGAATAAATGAAGCCTCTTTTGACTCTTAACTCTTCAAAAAAACGAATGTTTAGAACGTTTTGAAGGAGTAAATATAAAGGATACTCTTTGCTTAATGGATGGACGCCTGGTTGTCCAAAGGCGATGACTGATTGGGGAACATCTTTCTCTATGAAAACTTCTTTACCTACCCATTGAGGTTTAAAGGTGACAGGAGTTGAATCAAGAGGTTGTAATGGCAATGCTCCAAACGTGCTGTCTAAGAGCTGAATAAGTTCAGACTTTTTTACATCACCGACAACAACAATCTGAGGTTTTGCTGTTAAAAACTGAAGAGCGTTTTCCTTATCTAGATCTTTTGGTGTAAGCGTTTCGATTAGAGTTGAAATGCTTTCAAAGTCTCCCGAAAATGTTGCTTGTGGGAAGATAACCTTCAAAAGATTTAAATAAGCAGTAGCTTCTAAATCCTCTTTAAGATGGGATGCAGAAGCTAAGGCTTGTGCTTTGTCGTGTACAAGGTTTGCCTTGTCAAATTGGGGAGCGCTTATCAATTGTGACCATGTTTTTAGACTGTCGGATAGGCCCTCTTTTGTTGTCTTAACTTTAAGGATTGTTTTTGAAACTCCAATTTCAACACTTCTCAAAGAAGGAGTTTCCCGAACAAAACGATCCATTTCTAAAGGAGTAAATATACCTGCCCCATTATAAAAAGTGTTTTTCAATAACAAAGCTGACGATGTGAAAGGTGAATCGAACTTCGATTTTTCAAAAGTAAAAACCAGCGAAACAACGGAAGATGTATGGTCTTCCACAAGCCAAACTTCAAGTCCAGAGGGAGTTTTAAGAGCATGAATAGGCAGAATGTCAGCTTTAGTGCATGAAATTCCAAGAAACACCAGAAAACAAAAAAAAGGACGTAATACCTTTACCATTATGGCCTCTCTGGCTTAGGAGAGTTGGATGGGAGAGAAGATGGTTTTTTCAAAATACCCACAACAGCTTTTTCCTTTATAAGATATGTTTTGATAACTTTTTGAATGTCTGCAGAAGTTACTTGCTTGAGTTTTTCTGGTAAGGAAGTGATTTGTTCAAGGGTTAATCCTGAAGAAAGGGTTGTTCCCAAAAAGACGGCTTTTTGGTAGATGTCATCTGATGAAATGATCCAGTCATTTAAGGTATACTTCCGGGCACGAGCTAAGTCTTCCTGCTTTAATCCATTCTTTTCGATTTCGTTAAGCCTTTCATCAATTAAGTTTTTCACTTCCTTTATATGGGGATCAGAAGTGAAACCTACTGTAATTGCAAAAGACCAAGGGTCTAAGAAATGTAAAAACTGACATTGTGCTTCGAAAGAAGTTGCAAGTTTCTTTTTATGAATAAGGATTTCATAAAGGCTCCCTTCAAAATCCCCATTTAAAAACTCAGCTAATAGGAGAAGAGCTAAAAGATCCTCAAATTTATGTGTTTTTAGGTTGGGCAAGGGGTAAATTTGGGTAAACAAAGTTTCAGGGGTTCGGGGATGTTCTACAAAAATAGGCTCTATTTTAGGTTTTTCTAAAGGCTCTTGAGGTCTGCTTATTTTAATCTCTTGGCCCGAAGGGATATCACCATAATATTTTTCCGCCCACTTCCTGACTTGAGATGGATCAAAATCGCCTGAAATAATAATAAATGCATTATTGGGATGATACCATTTCTTATGAAAAGCTTTCAAGTCTTCAAATGTTAGGGTGCGGATATCTTTCTCCAAACCTATAACAGGATTTTTATAGGGGTGAACTGTAAAAAACTGACTATTAAATTTTTCATTGAAGAGAGCGATAGGCTCATTTTCTGTGCGCATGAGTCGTTCTTCAAGAATCACATTCCTTTCTGTTTCAAATTTGTCCTTATTAAAAGCCATACCGCGCATGCGACCCGCCTCATAGCGCATTAAGAGTTCAAGATTTTCGGCCATGACCATTTTGTAATAATAGGTTACATCGTAAGAGGTAAAAGCATTGCTATGTGTTCCAGAAGAATAAAAGTCTTCTAGAAATTGACCCATTTGTACCTCAGGCATGCCTGATTCCATCAAATGTTCAAGATAATGGGCAAGTCCAGTTTTTCCTGGAACCTCGTCAGCAGAACCGACCTTAAACCAAGTTGTATAGCTTACGATAGGAGCCCGTTCGTTCTTCATAAGAAGAAACTGCAAACCATTATTTAAAGTAAAGGTTTCAAAGGTTAATAAAGGCGCTGCGTTTATATTCTCTGCTGAGAGAAAAAAGAAAAACGCTAAAAACCATTTTCTAAGCATACCAAGACGACCTTTTAATTAGGAACTTGTGTTTTGTTCTGAGGAATTCCTTTTTTTTGGAGTTCTAAAGATTCGTCATAAGGATTGATGGTTTCTTCCTTTGGCCTCGAATTTTTTATTCCAAGCCGCTCAAGAATAGGTTTTCCTTTAGCACGTTCAATGTGGGATTCTTCATCCATTTTTCGTCGAATATCCTCTTGACCAGGTTCAACACCTGCTTTTTCGAGCAGAGCTTTTTGGCCAGGACTTAAAGCCCCTTTTCCTTGAGGGACTGAGCCAAGTAATTTTTCCTTTTTGGCATTTGTCTCCCTAACTTCTTGAGGACGGGGACACCCAGGATCTGGTGAAGGTAACGTGAAGAAATCAGGAGGCATATCTAAAGGCTGATTGCTGGGGGTTACAGCAAATTCATCTGGGGCATCTCGTTCGATACCTAGAGTCTTTTTTACGCTATGGCATCCCTGTAAGATGATACAGAAGAGACTAATGAGGGAGAGACGAAATATTTGGGTCACTTTTTTTCCTTACGTAGCTTTCTATAAGTAAAAGGCACACCCCCACTGTAATAGCACTATCTGCTACATTGAAAGCGGGAAAATGATAACCTAGAATGTAAACATGAACATAAATAAAATCAACTACAGCTCCAAAACGCAAGCGATCTATAATATTTCCAATAGCACCGCCAATAATGATGCTTAGGCTGATGAGCAAAAGTTTGTCTGTTGTGCGCCATAACCAGATGCCTAAAGCTGCTGAAATACCTAAGGCGAGGCCAATGAGAATTATTTTTCCCAAAAGCGTGTGGGCTTGAAAAAGACCAAATCCAATACCTTTATTCCACGTAAGAACTATATCTAAAAAGGGCAAAACAGGAATAGTAGAGGGAGGATTCATCACATCAAGTATCCACGCCTTAGATACTTGATCCATGATAATAACCAATATGACAATGAAAAACGCATAGACAAGGCGTATCATATGTTTGCCTCCACCACCTGAATACATCGATGACAGAGATCAGAAAAGGTCTCAATTTGACCAACTTCCGGCAAGACCTTCCAGCAACGGGCGCATTTTTCTCCTACAGCAGTACTCACGAGTACAGATACGCCCGGGACTTCTTCTAACATAAATCCTTCATTTACGTTGTGGGCAGTATGGACTTCCACCTGTGAGGTAATAGAAAGCTCAGCTAAATCAACTCCCTCAATAAAGGATATATGGAAAGGATCTAACGTGAGTTTCAATTGGGCCTGCAGGCTAGATCCGATTTGTTTTGAGGCGCGGGCAACTTCTAAAGCGCCTGTCATAACTTTTCGGATATTACGAAGCCCTTCATATTTTTTTGCAAGAGAAGGGACAACCCATGTGAAAGGGAGTGAAGGGAAAATTTCAAGATGAATACTTCCATTTTTGCTGGGATAGCGAGAGAGCCAAGCTTCCTCTGCCGTAAAACACAAAACAGGAGCCAGCCATTTTGTGAGACACTCAAAGAGAATATCCATTACGGTTCGTGTTGCTCTACGTTTTACATCCTTAGGATCGTCGCAATAGAGAGAATCTTTCCTTATATCAAAGTAAAAGGCAGAAAGATCAACGGCACAGAAATTATGAATTTCAGTATAAAGAGATTGAAAAGCAAAAGAACTTGAGGCGGCTCGAATCTTTTGATCTATCTCATAAAGGCGGTTAAGGACCCATTTCTCAAGATCAGGCATTTGATCATAATTGATTATTTCTTCTTTAGAAAATCCAGCCAAAGCCCCTAACAAATATCGGAATGTGTTTCGATAACGACGGTAAATATCTTGTTGGCGTTTTAGAATTTCTGGACCTACGCGAAGATCTTCGTAGTAATCACTGCTCACAACCCAAAGTCTTAAAACATCTGCGCCCATGCTATTGGTGACGGTCTGAGGCGATACGGCGTCCCCACGAGACTTGGACATTTTTCGTCCTTCTTCATCCACGATAAAGCCATGGGTAATGACTTGTTTATATGGTGCGCCGTGGACTGTGCCGCAAGAAACAAGAAGAGATGTTTGAAGCCACCCTCGGTGCTGATCCGAGCCTTCTAAATAAAGATCTGCAGGCCAATGGAGCTCAGGACGTAAACGTAGGACAAAGCTTTGCGTTGAAGCTGAATCAAACCAAACATCAATAATATCTTGAACTTGCTCAAATTCTTTAGGATTGTAATCTGGCCCTAAAAACCGGTCTGGATCCGCTGTGTACCACACATCTGAGCCTTCTTCTTTTATGGCCTTAATGATGCGCTCCACAACTTTATGATCGCGGAGGACCTCGCCAGTCTCCTTATGGTAAAAGATAGTTAGAGGAACTCCCCAGGATCGCTGGCGAGATACACACCAATCTGGACGATTTTCAATCATGGATTGAATACGATTTTTTGCGGCTTCTGGGATCCATATTACAGTTTCAATTGCCTCAAGGGCGCTCTTTCGGAGCCCTTTTTTCTCCAAGCTAATAAACCATTGGGGAGTTGTTCTATAAATCAAGGGTTTTTTTGACCGCCAGGAATGGGGATAGCTATGTATGAGCTTCCCTTGTCTTAAAAGTGCTTTTTTTTCATCGAGCTTAGCAATAATTTCAGGAGCTACTTTGTAAACATGTTTATTTGCAAAGAGGGGGACATGTTCATAATATAAACCATCTTCCGAAACTGTATCAGGCACTTCAAGGTGGAATGCTTTGCCGAGAGCAAAGTCATCGACACCATGTCCGGGAGCAGTATGGACAAGCCCTGTACCAGCATCAAGAGTTACATGCTCGCCAGGAAGAAGGGGAACATCAAAATCATACCCTTCACCATAGAAAGGATGATGAGCAGAGGTTCCTTCAAGGGAAGATCCATTAAATTTTCCGAGAAGAGTGCTTTCTGTAATGCCGACTTCAGCTACAACGTTGTCCCTAAGGGCATCTGCTATAAGGATAATTTCGCCAGGCCGTGCTTGTGAGCCTTCTGAAACAGCATTAACTTGGAGAGCAATGTAATCGAGATCCTTTCCATAGGCTATAGCCCGATTTCCTGGAAGTGTCCACGGCGTTGTTGTCCAGATGATGGCGTTGGCTCCCTGTAAGGCAGGGAGGGTGGTTTTATATATGGGGAAGCGAACATAAATAGAAGGGGATTCAATATCGTAATATTCGACTTCCATTTCGGCCAAAGCCGTTTTCTCAACAACAGACCACATCACAGGCTTAATGCCGCGGTAAAGGCTTCCATTCATTAAGAAGGTGCTAAAAAGGCGAACAATTTCCGCTTCAGCATCGTGCGACATGGTCGTATAAGGATGGCCCCAGTCGCCTGCAATGCCTAAGCGCTTAAATTCTTCACGCTGGATATCAATCCATCCTTGGGCAAAATTCTTACAATCTTTTCGAAATTGGATGCGGGAGATATCCTCTTTCTTTAGTCCTTTTTCACGGTATGTCTCTTCAATTTTTGCTTCAATAGGAAGACCATGGCAATCCCATCCAGGAATATAAGGGGTGGCTTTCCCCAATTTATACTGGGATTTATTGACGACATCTTTAAGAATTTTATTGAGGGCATGCCCCAAATGAATATGTCCATTCGCAAAGGGTGGACCATCATGCAAAACAAACACATCACGTCCCTCAGCTTTTTTTTGCATGAGATCATAAAGTGTAATGTCTTCCCATCTTTTAAGAATTTCAGGTTCTTTCTGAGGAAGGTCAGCCTTCATCGGAAAGTCTGTCTGTGGTAAAAAAATAGTTGGGCGATAATCTCGAGTCATGGCATAATCATACTAATAAAGTTTAGAACTCATTTGTGCCACTTACCCGGACATTCGTCAAATAAGAACTTATATGGCTTTATTCAGGAATCTCACACTCACCGTTCACCCATTTTAGAAAATTTGGGTGATTTTCATTACAAAGGCTGTTTTCACAGCAATGGTCTGTGTTCTGAAAGGTACAATTCCGATGACCCGGATTTTTTCCTTGTAACTCTCTGCATTCCATACATTTATTTGAAAATGGCTTTTGGAAATAACTTACTCTTCCTGAACATTCATAAGCTTGTGCAAAGGTGAGGGAGCCAAAAAGAAACATGAGACATAGAACAGCTTGAGATAAAGACATAATAGAACTCCTTTTTGAAAAAAGTCTACCATTTTTGACTGTAAAGCACAATTTTTTTACCCTAAAAGAAGAAATTTTCTTAGATAATACCCCCCTTTTCTTCTAGTTGTTTCAGAAGCTTAGAGGTTTTTCTTTTCAAGATTGGCCTTCCCATTCCAGGCTAACATGCCTCCTTTTAAGTTATAAGTTTTAAGGATTCCATAAGCATGTGCTAGTTCACATGCATATGCTGAACGCTTTCCGCTCCGGCAGATGAAAATGTATTTTTCATCAGGGTCAGTAGAGTCTAAAAAGTGAGTGAGGGGAGTGCCAAGAGTGGCAAGGATAACCCCCTCAATTTGTCCTTCTGGGCCGGTAAGCTCATGAGATTCGCGTACATCAACTAATGTGTATTCTTTTTTGTGAGTTTTCAACTCGTCCACAGTAATTTCGAGGATCTGAAACATCTTAAAGCAACGCCGATAAGGTTCGCATCATGGAGATAATGATAACGCCTGTTAAGGTAAGTTTGCGAGCAAGGACAAGAGGACGAGGTGAAATGTATGTTGTGAGTTTCTTGACAATGAGAGAGGTAATGAGAATCCCGGTTCCAAGGGCAAGCCACTCTTCTAGCGTTAAATCCACCTTCCCCTGTCGCCAGGCTGAAATAGGAGCCGTAATGGCAATAGTGAGTAGACTACATGCCATGGCTTGTTCAAATCGAATGCGTGTTATGCCTGTAAGCCAAGGGATAATGACAACACCGCCGCCAAGGCCGGTCATGGTGCTGAGAAAGCCTGTTATCATTCCACCGATAGAAGCTGTTTTAAGACGAAAGGAGAGAGCACGATCTTCCCCAGGGTCTTCAGGCTTTCGCAAAACCCATAAACTAAAAAGAGCAAAAACACAGGTCGCATTTAAAAATAGGTTTATAACCCAATGGGGAGCCATGACTTTAAGAGGAGCTGATAGAAAAGCAAACGTTCCTGCAAAAAGAACAAGGACGGCTGAAATGGGATAAATTGTGTTTTTTCGTTGAATCACCCAAGATAAAGCGGCGCCAACGGTTAACGCTAAAAGACCATACGCAGAAGCTTCTTTAATGTTATAGCCTCCGAGTGCCATCAAAATAGGGATAGAAATCACTCCACCACCCGTACCTGCAAGCCCAAGGATTATGCCTGAAGCTGCTCCCACAATGGCCCATAAAAGAATGGGCTCTGTGACCATCATAATTTTTCCCCTTAACCCAAACGTAAAAACCGATTATCAATTATAGAAAATTAAAGGAGATTAGTCTATGTCATTGGATCAAGAAACCATCAAACGGATTGCAACGTTGGCTCGACTTAAGTTAAACGATGATCGTATGAGCTCTATGCAACAAGACCTTAATCATATATTGCATTTTATTGACCAGTTGAATGAAGTGGAGACATCTCATGTTGAACCTATGGCAGGTGTAAACACTCCCTCCATGCCATTTCGTAAAGATGTCGTCAATGATGGAGATCGGGTTGCAAAGATTATGGAGAATGCCCCAGAAGTCGCCTGTAATATGTTTGTTGTCCCTAAAGTTGTGGAATAAGAATAATGACCCACTTTCAAAATGACTTGATTTGCTTAACACTAGCTGAGGCTAAAAAAGCGCTTAGCCAAAAGGAAATTTCTTCTGTTGAGCTTACAGAAGCTTATTTAGGGGCCATTGCATGCAACCGTCATTTAAATGCGTATATCTTAGAAACAGCTGAGCTTGCTCTTGAGAAAGCCCGAGAAAGTGATCAACGGCTCGCAAAGGGAGAGGCGCGTCCTTTAGAAGGGCTCCCGCTTGCTATTAAGGATTTATTTTGTACGGAAGGTGTTCAGACAACGGCAGGTTCTCACATCCTTGAGGGATTTAAGCCACCCTATGAATCCACAGTTACGCATAACTTGAAGAATGCTGGATCTGTTTTCCTTGGTAAAACGAACATGGATGAGTTTGCCATGGGGTCAGCTAATATTACGAGTTATTACGGAAATGTGATTAATCCTTGGAAAAGGAGAGACGGCAAGGACTTAACGCCAGGAGGATCTTCAGGTGGATCGGCTGCTGCAGTAGCTGCGGGGCTTGCTCTCGCTGCAACAGGTACGGATACGGGAGGGTCGATTCGCCAGCCTGCTGCCTTTAGCGGTATTGTGGGACTTAAGCCTACCTATGGACGATGTTCACGTTGGGGCATTGTGGCTTTTGCATCGTCATTGGATCAAGCAGGCCCTATGACGCGTGATGTGCGGGATGCAGCCCTGATGTTGGAAGTGATGGCGAGCTATGATCCCAAAGATTCAACCTCTTCTTCTCAGAATGTTCCTTGCTTTGAGAAAGCAATATCCAAGGGTGTAAAAGGCTTGAAGGTTGGTATTCCCAAGGAATATCAACTTGAGGGTATGCCCGATGATATTATGAAACTCTGGGAAAAAGGGGCGCAATGGCTTAAGGAAGCAGGGGCTCAGATTATTGAAATTAGCCTTCCTCACACCAAATATAGCCTTCCAACTTACTATGTCTTAGCCCCAGCAGAAGCATCCTCGAATCTAGCTCGCTATGATGGGGTACGCTATGGTCTACGGGTACCGGGTAAGACTCTTGATGATCTCTATGAAAATACCCGAAGTGAGGGATTTGGAGTGGAAGTCCAACGCCGTGTTTTAATTGGAACCTATGTTCTTTCCGCCGGCTACTATGATGCCTATTATTTAAAGGCTCAAAAGGTTCGAAAGCTGATCGCCCAAGACTTTGAGTTAGCTTTTCAAAAGGTGGATGTTATTTTGACACCGACAACGCCATCAGCAGCCTTTGCCATAGATGAGAAACCTACCGATCCGGTTGTAATGTATTTAAATGACGTTTTGACCGTTCCTGCTAATCTTGCAGGTCTTCCAGGTCTTTCTGTGCCTGCGGGACTTTCTAAAGAAGGTCTTCCCTTAGGACTTCAGCTTCTAGGACCAGCTTTTGATGAAAACGTGCTTTTCCGAGCTGGTTGGGTTCTTGAAGAAGCAGCAGCATTTAAATCCTTTTTAGAGAGGTAAAATTTTCCATGGATAATATATACTTTTATGAAGGACCTTCAGGTCCGTGGGAACTTGTGATTGGTCTTGAGGTTCACGCTCAAGTTATTTCAAAGGCGAAGCTTTTTTCTGGGGCTGCAACAACTTTTGGGGCTGATCCCAATACACAAGTTTCTTTTGTGGATGCGGCTATGCCAGGTATGCTTCCTGCGATTAACGAGATTTGTGTTGAGCAAGCGATTCGGACCGGCCTCGGTATTAATGCGGAAATTAATATAATATCTGTATTTGACCGTAAAAATTACTTTTATGCCGATCTCCCTTCAGGCTATCAAATTTCCCAATATACTCGGCCCATTGTTGGGAAAGGATATTTGGATATCGAACTTGAAGATGGTTCCATGCGTCGCATAGGCATTACGCGTCTTCATTTGGAGCAGGATGCGGGTAAAAGTATTCATGATCAGCACCCTGATAAATCTTATATTGACTTAAATCGTTCAGGCGTTGCCTTAATGGAAATTGTATCAGAGCCAGAAATTCGCAGTGCTGAAGAAGCGACGGCTTACGTGCGAAAGCTTCGCTCCATCGTAAGATGTCTTGGAACCTGTGATGGAAATATGGATCAAGGGAGTATGCGGGTAGATGTAAATGTTTCAGTTCGAAAGGCAGGGGCTCCGTTTGGGACACGGGCTGAAATAAAAAACGTAAACTCAATTAAATTCTTGGCTCAAGCTATTCATTATGAAGCTGAGCGGCAGGTTGCAATTTTAGAGGAAGGTGGAGAGATCCAACAAGAAACGCGTCTGTTTGATGCGGTGCGAGGAATCACACGTTCTATG
Source organism: Alphaproteobacteria bacterium (assembly GCA_019752515.1). Lineage (GTDB taxonomy): Bacteria > Pseudomonadota > Alphaproteobacteria > UBA9655 > UBA9655 > UBA9655. The sequence continues at coordinate 15,069 of JAIEMB010000022.1, forward strand.
CGCAATAAGGAACATGCCCATGACTATCGATACTTTCCTGACCCTGATTTACCCCCCCTCGTTTTGGATCCCAAATGGGTAGAAGAAATCCGGAAAGGCTTGCCTGAACTTCCTGATGCAAAAAAAGCGCGCCTGATGGCTGAGTATGAGCTTTCATCCTATGATGCATCTGTTTTGGTTGCTGAGACGGAAACGGCTGTTTTCTTTGAAGAAGCCCTCAAGTATCTTCATCCGCTGAATAAAAAGACGGCAAAACTACTTGCTAATTGGCTGATCGGAGATGTCTTTGGAGCCCTTAATCGAGAAAGTAAAACCCTTGAAACTTGCCCTGTATCATCCGCCCACTTAGCGGGGCTCATCAATCAGATTGAGGCAGGTGTTATCTCGGGCAAGATTGCAAAAGAGGTTTTTTCTCTCATGTGGGAGACAGACTGTGATGCCCAAGTCTTGATCGAGCGACATGGATTGAAACAGGTATCAGATGATGGGGCAATTTTAGCAAATATTGATAAGGTTCTGAATGAAAATCCAGCGATGGTAGAAGATTATAAATCGGGAAAAGAAAAGCTCTTTGGGTTCTTTGTTGGTCAAGTGATGAAGGCAATGCAAGGAAAAGCGAATCCTGAGCTTGTAAATCAATTGTTGAGGGAAAAATTAGAAAAGTAAAGCGTTTTTATGAAGATAATTTTTAATATTTTAAGTACATTTTTATTTATTTCCTCATTTCTTTGCGCTGATCCCGTTAAGCTCGAGCTGTGGCATGCGATGGAAGGTTTTATTGAAGGAAAACTGAAAGAACTTGTTGATAAATTTAACACGTCTCAAAAAGAATATGAGGTTCAGTTAGTTCGTAAAGGGAATTATACGGAAACTTATAAGGAAGGCATTAAAGCCACAAAAGAAGGAAAAAAAGGGCCACATATCTTACAGGTATACGAGATTGCAACTCCTTCTCTTATCCCTCAAAAAAATCTCTATATCCCTGTTCATAAACTTCTTCAACACCATGGCTATACGCTTCATGAACCGTTCATCCCTTCCATCACTGACTTTTATTCCGACGAAAAAAAACAACTTTTAGGTCTTCCGTTTAACATTGCAACGGGGATGCTTTTTTATAACAAAGAGGCCTTTCAAAAAGCAGGCATTGTAAAACCTCCAGAGACTTGGGAAGACATAGAGGTTTATGCAGTAAAGCTTAAGAATGCTGGCTGCTCTTGTGCTATAACCACAGCCTGGCCTTCTGGATATTTACTTGAACACTTTGCTGCTCGTCATAATCTTCCCTTTGCAACAAAAGATAATGGGTTTGAAGGAAAGGGGGGTGAGTTGCTGGTGAACAGAGATCCGTTTGTTTTTAATATAAAGAAATTTTCTGAATGGCAGAAAAAAGGGATTTTTAAATATGGAGGACGTTATGTGTCTGATATTGAGCCTCTTTTTACAAGCGGTCAATGTGCTATGATTATGCAATCTAATTCTCGAATGGCCATTCTTAAGAAAGATTCTAAATTTGACGTGGGAGGAGGCCCTATTCCTTATTGGGCATCCCTTACAAAAAAACCTCATAACCTGGTTACGGGCGGGGCTGCACTCTGGGCAATGAGTGGACACTTGGAAGAGCAAAATAAAGGGGTTGCTACTTTTTTCAATTTTGTTGCCCACCCGGAAAACCAGAAGGCATGGGTAGAAGCGACCGGTTACCTGCCGATTTCAAAAAGTGCTTATAAAAAGCTAGAAGATAGTGAGTATTATACAAAAAATCCTCATAATAAGATTGCTATACAGTCTTTAATGTTACCTCCATCACCTTATTCAAAGGGAATTCGTGTTGCGGGTTTTTTGGAGGTCAGGGATGAGGCGCTTATCCCAGCACTTGAAAAAGCACTTTTGAAACAAAAGCTTGCTAAAGGAGTTCTTGATGAGGCCGTAAAAATAGGAAACGATCTTATTCGTAAGGCAGAGCAAGAAAATGATTAGAAAAGGACATTATCAGGGTTCAGGTGACATAAGCACACCACCCCCCATATGATATTTTTTTATTACCATGTGTAAACCAATTTTTAAGGTTTTTACGATATATTACCTCAAGCACCAATTGAATTAAATTTATTTAAGGGAGCTTAATGAAAATGCATATTAAAACATTATTTATGATAAGCGCTCTACTTCTTGTAGGTATTTCTTTCCATGCAAATGCTCGAGGAATGAAACATAAACACCATGGATCATTACCAACGCCACTGTCCAAATCTGGAGAAGAGAAAGGGTTGGAAAAACACAAAGTAGCAGATAGTTGCTCCCGTAATCCACAAAGTTGTTCGGGAGGCAAAAAAGCCGGACTTGCTGAATCTGTTGATCCCAGATCATCCCAAATTGAGCCAGAATTAATTCAAGTTCCTCAAGGTTAATTCTATCAAGGGCATTAATAATTTCTCACTTGTTTGTAGCTCTTGTTGGTGGCCTTATTAAGCATGCGAACGCTTAAGAAGTTCGCAATTTAAATTTTTAAAATGTTAATTAAAAGAGAGACGTGATATACGGCCTCCAAAGGAAAGAAGAGGGCAGACACATCATTGGAAAGGTGGGAACGACTCGCATTGAAAGCGATAATGCTAACATGAGGTATCACTTAGATGCCTAACAAGAAGAACAAAGATTGTCTCAAGAAGCAAGTAGGGTTGAGCTTTTTCTGCGTCTCTGGAGGTTTTTTCATGAGCCAACCCCCTTCGAAATAATACGAGAAAAGTTCGTATCTCTCTTTTAATTAACACATTCTAGATTTTTATAAAAAAGTTATATTGTAAAAATCTTAATAAATAATGAGGCTTTTATAATGCAATTTAAATGGAGTATTTTTTTTCTTATTTTTGGATTGATTCAGTTAGAGCCAGGTATAGCTTACGATGAAGAGGAAGATTATAAAAACCATCAAGCAGCTTCTCGTCTTTTTTTTGGAAAAGAGCCTCAAAATCCTGTAGCACAAACTATTTTAAATAAGTTCTTAACGGAATATAACTCTGCTTCTCCGATATCACCTATAAAGCTCGATGAACTATGCCCACGGTCCCGTATTCTGTTGTTACGCTCTATTGCTCAGACCATTTTTGAAAAATCAAAACATAATGAGAAAATCGAAGCTCCCTGGTCAAAGGTTGTGGTGTCCTACTCTTTTGGAAATGCACAGTGTGTTGTTAGATATTCTCCTACTGGCACAGATCCGGGAAATCTAACAATAGATAAGTTAGATTACAAAACCTTATGGAATGGATTAAATAATCATCAAAATAAAGAGAGAAGCAAAGAAATAGCAAATATATTTTTTAATGGATATAAACAATTGATCCCCTGTAAACAAGCCCACTTAAACAAAGCCATTCTTTTTTTTGACTTTGAAATAGCCCGTAACCTTGTTGGAGATAATTTAGATGATGGAAATAGAATAATCCCTATTGCGTCTGCAATTATTAATTTTCTAGAGCTGGCCAAGGAAAATAGCACTTATCAAATTAGCCAGCTCTTTGAAGAAGTAGAGATGGAAGAAATAATTTTAGAGGAAAAAGACTTTGAAAAATACTCTCACGAATCAGCTGCGGAATGGGAAGAAGAAGTCTCTGTAGAGTGGAAATATATGGGCTACAATCCCTTTGGAAGCGATTCGTTGATGAGAGTATTAGCGACGAAAAGAATTCTCACTGAGAGTGACAAAGTAAAAGAGGAAAGAGCTAAACCAGAGGTAATATCTGATACCCTGGATGAGATACTTACACAATATTATAAATTTTTTGGAGGGAGTCATGAAGATTGAGAAAAGAAAAATAATTGAAGTGTAAAGAAAAATAAAAATGCAGGAATATAATCTTTTAAAATTAACGATTGATGTCCAATTCCATAGATTTAATTAAATTAAATTCCTCTTGAAACCTAAATGATTTTCATATAAGGGGAGATTCTATCTTTTGTTTTTAATGGCATTTCTTGTGAGTTCTCATGATAAGAGTTTTTCGCACTTATTTAAACCCAATTCATTTGGTTTTTCTAAGTCTGCTTGTAGTTTGCCACTCATTTCCCCTTCTGGCTGGATGGGATGAAGATAGAAGAAATTTAGTGCCCGAAGATTTAAAAATAAGATGTATAGCTAAAATAGAGACACATCAAAACGATCCAGATAAGCTTATAAAATGGAAAAATAGATTAGATTTACTCCCGAAATTTTTGATTGTTGACGATAGTAAGGTTGATCGAATGGTTTTAAAAAAGCTTTTGGATTTAAAACCTTACATTATGTTTGAAGCTGAGAACGGTGAGGAGGCTATAAGCCTATGTGAGACCTTTGGTCCCTTTATTTTTATAACAATGGATGGGCAAATGCCTCAACTTAATGGTCTAGCGACGGTTTCTCACATTCGTCATAAACTCAAATTAAATACCCCCATTTTTGTTATTTCATCACAGGATACGGAAGAGGAAAAAAAAGAATTTATGAGGGCTGGAGCCACTTATGTTTTCTCTAAGCCATTTACGAAAGACCAGAGCTCTCAACTCTATCAACTCCTACAAAACAGATAACCTTAGATCTTTCAAAAAGTACTATACCTTAATAAATTGTGTGCCCGAGCATTTTTCCAACTATTGGTTTTTGTTTTTCAATTCCTTATCAAGGGAGAATATCTCAGCTAAATATTGACTAATTCAGGTTTTTACGTAAGGATATATCCAAATAATAAGCTCGCTTCTTGTTTTTTTAATGAGAGGTGACAAGAAAATGCCGAGGAGGCCAAAAAATGAAGAATGCTGTAGTTTTTTCTCTTTTACTTCCCTTGTGGTGTTCTACTTCCGTCTCCGCCGATGATCAAGTATTAAACATACCTGCTAAAACAAAAGTAACAGAAACAACAACTACTCTTTCTCACACTTACCCGGACGGTGTTAGTTTTGCTGCAGATACGTCCGTTCTTGCTATTACTCAAGATTCTTCTGGACCGTCCTATGATGGTCCAATTTCGGGGCCCGGAACCTTAGAAATAAATACCCTACCCGCAGCGATTATTAGCCTACTAGGTGCGGGTACCACTTATACGGGAGACACACAAGTAAACAGTGGTACTCTTTCAACATTTGCAGAAACTGTGTCTAAATCTTTTAATTTTATTGGTAAACATGCCAATTTAACTCTTAGTTTAGGAAACGAAGTAACTTTTCCTGGAGGAATATCTGGTGAAGGTAGTTTGACAGTAACTGGGGGGGGTAAGCTTACCCTCGTTATCGACCCTAACAGCCCTAGAAATTATAATTATTCAGGGGGGACAACTATTGAGGGATCTACCCTTATAGGATCTGTTAATGTAAGTTCTGATAAAGATTCAATTGGAACGATTCCCGCGACCGGCTCTATTAATTTAAGTGAACGCGGAATAATAACATTTGAACAACCAAGTACGGCTACAAAGGGTATTTTTTCTGGGAATATAACAGGCGAAGGAAAAGTGATCGTCGGTGGCCAACAACCCCTTACATTAACAAGTACGAACAACACCTATTCTGAAGGAACAGTTATTGGTGATGTAAGGCCTCCTAGAGGTCAACTTATAGGAACAGCAGATCTTATTCAAGATGGCAATGTTATAACCCCAGGGAGCCTCCAGGGTAACATCGATATATATAGTGGAACTTTGACCTTTAACCAACAAGGATCTACAGAAATACTTGCTTATCGCTTTTCAGGCAATATCTCTAATACTTCTGACTTTCCAAACTCTGTAATTATACAAGGGAACACGGGTCCATTCATACTTAACCTAGCAGGAACTAATTCTTATAATGGAGCAACAACTGTTAATACGAATGCAACGCTTCAAGGCGCACTACCAAACTCCACAATTAATTTGGCTGTTACAGGAGCTACTTACGATTTGAATGGTGCCAATCAAACGATTGGAGGGGTAGAGGGAATTACAAATACCTTTGTCAATTTAGGCAGTGCTACCCTTACAGTTGGTGGGAATAATGCAGCGACAACCTTTAGCGGGACTATCCAGGATACTGGGCTTGGGGGAAGCTTGATAAAAACAGGGAGTGGAAACCTTACACTTACTAATCCTACTTCTTATACAGGTACTACAACTATAGCGGAGGGGACGCTTACACTTAATCCTGTAAGTTCGGGACTTACATCAAATATTATAACCAACGGGATTCTTAATTTTATGCCTACAGTACAAGGCCTCGTTGTTTATAATGGTGATATTAGTGGAACAGGTAGTGTGGGCGTAGAAAGTACCGTAGGTCCCTTTACGCTTAACCTAGCAGGAAGGAATTCTTACACTGGATCAACAACTATCGGCACAAATACAACACTTCAAGCTAAACTACCTAAAAGTACATCCTTAATTTTGAATGCTGGTGGAGCCACGTTTGACTTGAATAATAGCAATCAAACTGTTGCAGTTCTTAATGGAAATACAGGAACTTTTGTTAATTTGGGAGCAAATACTTTCACAGTTGATGGAAACACATCTCCATCAACTTTTAGTGGTGTTATTCAAGATAATGGTATGGGGGGACATTTAGTAAAGAGGGGTTCTCAAAACCTAACCCTTGGAACGCCTCCTACTTACTCCGGTTCAACAACAATTGATGGAGGCTCTCTAACTGGGCAGCTTCCTATGAATACACCATTAATAGTTAATAATGGAACGTTTGAGATGGTTGTAAGTCAGATTTTTACCACTCTTGAAGGTAAGGGAGGAAACATAATTTTAGGAAATTCCTCAACACCTTATAACTTAACTGTTCTAGGAGATAGCTCCCTCACAAAACATACGTTTGCAGGATCTATAACGGGTGGCGGGCAGCTTACTCTCGGCAGTGGAACAACTACGGGGGTTTTAGAGCTTACAGGAATTTCGAACACTTATACAGGAAACACCTCAGTTTTTGCTGGAAGCACACTGATTGGTTCAGCAGATAGCTTTCCTCCTACGAGTTCTATTACAAACAGTGGTAAACTTATTTTTAATCAAAGTACGGAAGGAACCTATGCAGGGATCATTGCTGGTGCAGGAAGTGTAGAAGTGACAGGAGGTGGAAAATTAACACTTACGGCCATTGGTAATTCCTATAAAAGAATGACAATTAACCAAGGAACGACCCTTATAGGAAATATAAATACCCTTTCACCAGCTCCGATTAGTGTTGATGATTCAAAGTCTACTCTTGTCTTTAGTCAGGATTTTTCTGGAACTTTTTCAAATGACATCACCGGAAAAGGTTCACTCCACCTTCAAGGGGGAGGGTCACTTACATTGGCGGGAAAAAATACGTATAAAGGTGATACAACTATCGCAAATGATGGCAGCAATCTCATTGTTACCATTAATGAAACCTCTAGCAGTCTTCCTCTGACAAGCAATGTCATAGATAATGGCACTCTCACTTTTAATCAACCTCAATCAGGTACTTTTACGTTTGGAGGGAATATTAAAGGCTTAGGAGAGGTCGTTATCATTGGTCCTGGTACAGTTAATTTAACGGGAACAAATAATTTTCAAGGTGGTACTATAACTCAAAATGGCGGCAATCTTACGGGCAATACGGAGAGTATTTCTGGAAATATTACCAACAACGGGAGTGTGACTTTTAATCAAACCACAGCAGGGACGTATGCAGGAAAGATTAGTGGGGCGGGTTCTCTCATCAAAGACGGAGGAGGTCGACTGGCTCTGACGGGGGTAAGTCCTCTGACGGGACCGACAACGATTAAAAAAGGAATATTGGCTGTTAATGGAAGCCTTGAGAGCAGTCTTGTCACAGTAGCTCAAGAGGGTATTCTTAAGGGAAGTGGAACAGTAGGAGGTGTTCACCTTAAAGGGACGGTTGCTCCTGGCAATTCAATTGGTACGTTAAAGATTCGAAACGATTTTATTATGGAGCCGACAGGTACCTACGAAGTTGAAATTACACCACACGCAATCAAACCTCGGAATTCAGATCATCTTATGATTGGAGGAAAAGCAAATCTTGCAGGAACCCTACATGTAAAGGTGCTGGGAGGAACCCGAGAGGATGTAAAGAACAAAAGCTTCATGTGTTTAGGGGCTAAAAAAGGGAGATTTGGAGAATTTTCAAATCTTATATCCGATGATCGTCTTAAATATAAAGTTATATATTTAACCAAAGGCATAGAAGTTTTTGT
>JAIEMB010000019.1 GCA_019752515.1 Alphaproteobacteria bacterium
TTAGGAGACAGCAAGGTCCGTAATCAAGTGGCCCCTGGTGTAGGTGTTACGGTCCAGTTTGCAAAGGGCCTCTACATCATTGCGAACGTAAGTGCTCAGCTTGGCAGTGGCCAAAACCTCGGCGATGCCCTCGTCAGGGTCGGGTATGATTTTTAGAAAGAGAAAGAGGTTTGCCAGTGTCTGCCAGATAACTTAGGCCAACGAAATATATGTGGTAATATGATACCGTATCGATTTTTTCAATAAAATGCTTGACAATAAGGGGGGCTGGCGATAAAAAACTCATGACATTGGTCTTAAATAAGGGTGAAGGATATGAGAACTTACTCGATGAAAGCCAGTGAGGTGGATAAGAAGTGGTACGTTATTGATGCCACGGATCTTGTGTTAGGGCGTCTTGCGTCCATTGTAGCAAATTATTTACGAGGGAAACACAAGCCCACATTTACCCCTCACATGGATTGTGGTGATTACATCGTGATCATTAACGCTGAGAAAGTACGTCTAACGGGCAATAAGCTTAAAGATCGAAAGTTCTATTGGCATACGGGCTACCCCGGTGGAATCAAAGAGCGGACGATGGAGCAACTTCTTGAGGGTAAATATCCAGAAAGAGTTGTTTTTAAAGCTGTGGAACGCATGATCACACGGGGTCCCTTGGGGCGTCAACAAATGGGCGGTCTTAAAATTTACGCAGGACCTACTCACCCCCATGAAGCACAAAACCCGCAAGTATTGGATGTGGCCTCAATGAACCCTAAAAACAAAAGGAGTGACTGATCATGGCGAAAGTCAGTCTAGATACATTAAAATCTGCCTTTTCGGAAAAGGCCCCAGGTTTGAATGGTGACGTCAACGGAAATGAAAAACCTATTCTTGAGCCTAAAATCGATGCTCAGGGTCGTTCTTATGCGACAGGTAAGCGCAAAGATGCAATTGCTCGAGTTTGGATAAAGCCGGGGACGGGTAAGATAAAAGTGAATGGAAGAGAAAGTACAGTTTACTTTGCTCGCCCCGTTTTACGTATGTTGATGAACCAGCCGTTTGTAGCTGCCAATCGTGAGGATCAATACGATGTAGTGTGTACGGTTGCAGGCGGGGGCCTTTCTGGTCAAGCAGGTGCGGTCCGTCATGGAATTAGCAAGGCTCTCACCTATTTCGAGCCGGCCTTAAGACCTGTTCTGAAAAAAGAAGGATTTTTAACCCGAGATGCCCGTGTTGTGGAACGTAAAAAATACGGTCACAAAAAAGCACGTCGGAGTTTCCAATTCTCCAAACGTTAAATTTCTATTGTATATTCGGAAAAAAAAGGAAGCTTTGGCTTCCTTTTTTTGTGCCTTTTCAGATGGCTCTTAAGTTGGTAAATTAAGCTCATGAAAATGTATTACATTACCTTGAATACTCCTGAAGAGGCACAAAAAATTAGTCATGCTCTCTTAAATGAGCAGCTTGCTGTTTGTACCAACTGGTTTCCTATTGCTTGTGCTTATCGGTGGGAAGGTGAAATCTTAGAGGAATCTGAGGTCGTTCTTGTTGTTAAAACGCAAGAAGGCTTTCGAGAAGCCATTGAAAAAGTAATATCCGAATATATAACCTACCTCAACTGCATTGCAGAACTTGACGTCCATTCAATCAATAAAAGGTATTTAGATTGGCTCAATGCTGAGATTCCGGTGACGTGAACGTTCTATTGATTCTTATGAGCTCTTTAAAAACTGAGCCCTTTCGAAATTATCAAAGAAATGCTAAAATAGTCATAGGTGTTTCTTATTAAATGCAAGGATATTCATGACATTTTTTAAATGGTTCTTCATTTTAATTTTTTCCAGTTTAGTGATGGTCTCATGTAAAGAGGCTCCCGAAGTTAAGGAAGAAGTTCAAAAACAAGTGCCTCTTCAACGGCAAGAAATTATGATGAGTTATGCGCCCGTAGTCAAACAGGTAGCACCAGCAGTTGTTAATATTTTTGCTTATCATCATGTTAAGGTTGATCTCCCCAATTCTCCCTTCCTTCAAGATCCCTTTTTTAAAGAATTATTTGATCAGTTACACAAGGGAGCACGTGAACAAAGCTCTTTAGGTTCAGGTGTAATTGTGAGTAAAGAAGGGCTCGTTCTGACAAATTATCATGTCATTGAAAATGCGGATGTGATCCGCGTCGTTCTCTATGATAAGCGGGAATATGTTGCAAAGCTCGTGGGGACTGATAAACGTACGGACTTGGCCCTTCTCCAAATTGAAGGGGGAGATAACTTTCCTGCTCTTAAAGTAGCGCCTCAGGATGATCTGGAAGTGGGAGATGTTGTTCTTGCAATTGGGAACCCCTTTGGGGTTGGACAGTCCGTAACAAATGGCATTGTGTCAGCTCTCGCTCGAAGTCAAGAAGGAATCAGTGACTACCGCTCATTTATTCAAACGGATGCAGCGATTAATCCTGGAAATTCAGGAGGAGCGCTTGTAACCACAGATGGACGTCTTGTAGGTATTAATACGGCTATTTACTCCAAAAGTGGAGGATCCATAGGGATTGGGTTTGCGATACCCACAAGTCTTGCCCTTCCTGTCATCGAAAGTGCGAAGAATGGGGGGCGCATTATGCGCCCCTGGATTGGGTTGGACGTTGAATCTGTCACAGCAGAAGTGGCTCATGCATTGGGTCTGCCTCGACCTTATGGTGTTTTGGTAAGGGGTATCTATCCTGGAAGTCCTGCTGATGCGGCAGGTGTAAAGGTTGGAGACTTTATTGCAGCTCTTAATAATCGGGAAATTGAAGATGATGCATCCCTTGATTATCAGGTTGCCATTTCTCCGGTAGGACAGAAAGCAGAAATTACCCTTATTCGGAAAGGAGAAGAGAAGAAGCTTCCTGTTCTTTTAACGGAGCCGATGGATGCGAAAGACCCTTCTTCGTTCACGATTAAAGGCCCTAATCCCCTTCATGGTGTAAGTGTTCGCACACTCTCTCCAGCTCTTGCTCTTGAAATGGGCCTCAGTCCGATGAAGAGAGGGGTTGTTATTACAGACATGATTCAAAATGCCCCTGCCGTTCAATTGGGGCTTCAACCTGGTGATATTCTTGAATCCATTAATAAAAAAGCTATAAAAACGAAGGAAGATGCTGTTAGCCTTTTACAACAAGATAGTCATGCTTGGATTATGGTCATTAGGCGAGGACAAAAAACATTGACCCTTCAGGTGATGAGTTAGTGAAAAAGCCCATTCCTCTTGCAGAACAATTGCGCCCCAAGGTACTAGAAGAGGTTGTGGGACAACGTCATTTGCTTGGGGCCAATAAGCCTCTCACGCGTATGCTCGAAAAAGGGCAGCTTTACTCCATGATTTTTTGGGGCCCCCCTGGGACGGGCAAAACAACAATTGCCCATATTTTAGCAACAACTTGTGGGATGCCCTTTGTTTCCCTTTCAGCTATTTTTTCAGGGGTGGCTGATCTTCGAAAAGTTTTTGAAAGTGCACAAAAAACTTTTGAGGAAGGAAAGTCTACCCTCCTCTTTGTTGATGAGATTCACCGTTTTAATCGATCCCAACAGGATAGTTTTTTGCCTTATGTGGAAAAGGGAATTATTACCCTTGTAGGTGCAACTACGGAAAATCCTTCTTTTGAGCTTAATGGCGCTCTTCTTTCTCGATGCCAAGTATTTAGTCTTCATCGTTTGTCAGCAGAAGACTTAGAAGAAATTTGGAATCGAGCCGAAAAATATTTGAAAAAATCCCTGCCTCTCACGCCGGAAGCTAAAATGCAGCTTATTGAATTAGCCGATGGGGATGGAAGAGCTTTTTTAAACTTTGTGGAAGTCATTTCAGAAGAAAATCCTCTTGAGCCCTATGGAACTGCTGAGCTGACCAAACTTATTACCAAAAGAGCGCCCCTTTATGACAAGGCTCAGGAGGGGCATTATAATCTCATTAGTGCCCTTCATAAATCCTTACGGGGCTCTGATCCGGATGCAGCTCTTTACTGGTTTGCTCGTATGTTAGAAGGAGGAGAAGATCCCCTTTACATTGGTCGGAGGATGATTCGATTTGCTTCTGAAGATGTTGGCCTTGCCGATCCTCAGGCCCTTGTTCAGACTCTTGCTGGGGTGCAAGCTTATGAGAGGCTTGGATCTCCCGAAGGAGAGCTTGCTCTCGTGCAAGCATTAGTCTATTTGGCAACCGCCCCTAAATCTAATGCAATTTATAAGGCCTATCCCCAAGCTCTGAAAGCAGCTCGTCAGTTTGGATCCATCATGCCCCCTAAGCATATTCTCAACGCACCCACAGGGCTGATGGAGAAAGAGGGATATGGGAAAGGTTATGTTTATGACCATGATACACCAGAAGGGTTTTCGGGTCAGGACTATTTTCCAGAAGAAATGGGAAGAAAGACTTTTTATAATCCGGTAGAACGAGGCTTTGAGCGAGACATCCAAAAACGCCTTTGCTACTGGCAAAAATTACGAGAGAAGAAAAGGTGAAATAATCTAATAAAAATTTAAGAAAAAATTATTGGCTTACAACTTGCACACTGCGTTCTATAATAAATCCACAAGGACTAAGATTATTCATAAGTTACCGCCCATATTCCAGCGGTAGCGTTTCTCACCGTCCCAGCAGCTTGCTCAACAACGAAAAAAAACTTATCAGAAGACTTGTCACTGCACCCGCTAAGGTCGAGGACGACCGTATCTCCTCCGCAAATTCGCTGTTGATCTGATTGTAGATTATATGATTTGTTCATATCAACCCGAATACTTAACGGACCGCTTTTATCAGCATCTACACCAAACGTTAAAGAGGGACGGCTTTGTACATACACTTTTGCGCAAACATAATCTCCGTGATTTTGAGAATTTTGCTGGTCATTACCGTGAGATGTAAACTCTATATGCTTTAATATTTGTCCACCACACGACTGCGAAATGGGAGTTTTCCGTTTTTTTCTTTTCCCCAGCTCTTCTTGAGAAGAAGGTTTCATAGAAATTTGTTCCGAAAATGCTTGCAAAGGGAACAGTGCAATCAATAAGAAAGAAGTAAAAATTATCCTATACATTCGACAGCCTCTTAATTTAGTTTTAATTATTTAAACATAAAAATTATTAAAAATGTATTAATTTTTTAAAGTTTCACTGGCTCTTAAAATGCGAGTTGCTTCAAAAAATCGCAAGCTGGTTCAAAGGTTATGCCATCCTTAGGGGTGGTGCAAACAACCAGCTCCATATTCTCTCCTTCGAGCATTGTTACCACGAATTTAACTCTTTCATTCATAATGTTACTCACTTTCCAATTCATTTGACTTTCCAAATAAAAAAAGTGCATCCTGTGTTTGATAAATATTTTGTTGTTTATATTTCAGCAATAATAGACTTAGTCGAACTAAAGATAAAATCATATAAATTCTTCAATGATCACATTTTACTGGAAGATAAAAAATTTCCTTTTGTCTCATATTTAAAAAAGGACTATGGGGGTACGAGCGCCTGTTTTACAAGGTGATCATATTTTACTTGTAAAACAAATCTATATGCCGGGATGGCATGTAAATAGTAGTGAAATTGATCCAGGCTCGAGGAACAATGGAATAAATTTTTAGAATGAGATCCCCTTTTTGTTTAAAGTACTTATTACCCTTTTTCTGAAAACCTTTTTCTTTCAGAAAAGATAGGCTATGTTTTGCAATCCATAAGTACCGCTTGTGTAAATCTTCGAGTGACATATACTCTCCCTGTTTTACGAAGCCTGCAAGTTGTTCTACTGATAATAACCCTCCCTTTTACCGTTTTCCCTGAGCGTAGGCTTCGAAGGAGCCGAAGTCGAAGGGTGGATTCATGAAAAACTTCAACCTCTATTTTGTTTATGCTTTCCTTTTGCAAAATGTTTTAAGGCTTGCCAATCTTGTTTTATTAAGGCTTCTTTTTTCCGTCGGGTCCACCCTTTAATTTGAAATTCAGCACTTAAAGCTTCTGCGCGTGTTCCAAATTCTTGTGAAAAAACTAATTCTATAGGCCTACGCCGTGCTGTATAGCCACCAAAGGAGGCTATCGCATGTTGGGCCATTCGGTTTTCCAAGTTATCCGTATGACCGGTATAATAGGAATCATCAGAACAGCGTAAAATATAAACCCAAAACGACAGATTAACCTCTTCCTCTTATTATTTGCTTCTTAGCTATACCCTTCGACTTCGGCTCCTTCGGAGCCTACGCTCAGGGCAAACGGTAAGGAAAGTTAAAATAGATCTTGTGGATTATAATTTGCACACTGCGTTATTTTTTCTTCCCTTTTTGCCACCATAAAACTGATTTCAATAAATTGGAATAGTCTAGATAAGTAGGTATGATACTTTCATCATTCGTAGAAACTTTAAAGATGCAGCTAAAAAGCGTGAATAAAATAATTCACTAAACACGCTTTGTTATAGTCCACTTTTCTAAGCCCCTCTCATTTTTTCCTTTTCAAGGACTCTCATGTGGTAATTAGAGTTAAAGTGATTTACCCTATTTACTTCCTTATATAAAATGAAATGCTGAGCCTATGAGCTATCTTCTCTCAAACATTATGCTATTTTTCTGTCTTATGGGGCTAAGCTTAAAAGATTTTAAGGAAGGGAGACTTCCTGATATCTGCTTGTTTTTTCTGGCCCTTCTTGGTCTTTTAAGATTTGGATTCAATAACATCATCAGTATCCTTTTTTTAGGAATAATTGCTTATTTGCTTTATAAAATGTACCCTCTTATCAAAAGGCAGGAGGGATTAGGTTTGGGAGATGTGAAGATGATGGGCGTTTCAGGAATTTGGCTTCCTCTGTCTCAGGTTCCTCTTTTCCTTATAATTGCAGGGGTTGCGGGCGTTTTCATTGCCCTTTTATGGCGAAGGTTAAACAAGGGAATACGATTTCCTTTAGGTCCAGCCCTTGCACTTGCGCTTGGAATTTGTATTGTGGGAGATCAAGGATTTTCTAAAGGAGAAAACATCATGACAATGACATTTTCTGGCCCAAGCCTTCCTCCTTTTTCAGGAGAAAAACCCGACTCACTTGTTGTGCTCATTCATGGGTATGGGGCTGATGGGAAAGATTTGCTCTCCCTTGGAAAAGTTTGGCAATCTCTTCTTCCGCATACAGTTTTTATTGCTCCTCACGCGCCTGTTATCTGTGAGCTTAATCCTTCTGGGAAACAATGGTTTGGTCTCAAAGATTGGGATCCCTCTCGGATTTTAAAAGAAATTCAATCTATTACGCCAGCGTTTAACCGTTACTTAGATGACCTTTTAAAAACTTATAACCTACCTCCTGAAAAACTTGCCCTTGTGGGATTTTCTCAGGGTGCCATGCTTGCGATTCACATGGCTCTTCATCGACCAGCGTGCGCCGGGGTCGTTGCCTATTCGGGAGCTTTTTTAAATGATCCTCGAGAGTTGAAAATAGCACGGCCTCCTATGTTGCTCATACATGGTACAGAAGACCAAGTTCTATCATCAGCTGCGTCACAAGCGGGTGAGGAGACCTTAAAATCGTTAGGCGTACCTGTAAAATTGATGTTGCTCCCTGGACTTGATCATGGAATTGATGAAAGGGGGCTAGGGATGGGAGGAGCTTTTTTAAAAGACCATCTCTATAAAAATGAGCCCTCTGACTTGTGGAAACAAGCAAAAGAGAGTAATAATTAGAGAGCTTAATAAATAGGATAGCATCATGGCGCGACCAAAAATTGCACTTGTTGGAGCAGGTCAAATTGGAGGGACACTTGCTTATCTCGTAGGGCTTAAAGAGCTAGGAGATGTGGTGCTTTGTGATATTGCTGAAGGAATCCCTCAAGGAAAAGCTCTAGACATTGCGGAAGCCGGTCCCATTGAAGGGTATGATGGGAGCTTTATAGGAACAACTGATTATAAGAAACTTGAGGGATCGGATGTTGTTATTGTCACAGCCGGTATCCCTCGTCGACCTGGAATGAGTCGGGATGACCTCTTGGGGACGAATGCTAAAGTTATACGGCAGGTAGGACAGAGTATCCGCCAATATTGTCCTCAAGCTTTTGTTATTGTTATTACGAATCCCTTAGATGTTATGGTTTGGGTGATGCGTGAAGCATCTGGACTTCCCCCTCAGCGTGTCGTCGGAATGGCTGGTGTCTTAGATAGTGCTCGCTTTCGTTATTTTTTAGCACAAGAGTTTCAAGTTTCTGTTGAAGAAGTATACGCATCTGTTCTTGGGGGCCATGGAGACAGTATGGTTCCTCTCATACGTTATTCAACGGTTGCAGGGATTCCTCTTCCCGACCTCATTCAAATGGGATGGACAACACAAGAACGTCTTGAGGAAATCGTAAAACGTACGCGCCAAGGTGGTGGAGAAATTGTAAATCTTCTTAAAACAGGATCAGCCTTTTATGCACCAGCATCATCAGCCATTGCCATGGCCGAATCCTACTTGAAAGACAAAAAGCGTATTTTCCCTTGTGCAGCATGGCTTAATGGAGAATATGGAATTCAGGACCTCTATGTTGGCGTTCCAGTTGTTATAGGAGCAAATGGTGTTGAACGTATTATTGAAATCCAACTCACAGAAGAAGAACAAACTTTATTTAACCGTTCGGTTGATGCTGTTCGAGAACTTGTAGATGCTGTAAGATCCCTTGATCAAAAAACGGGTGCGGCTTGAGAAGGGTCACTACATAATGAATATTCATGAATATCAGGCCAAATCTTTATTACGTACTTTTGGCGTTTCCGTTCCTCAAGGGGGAATCGCATTTACGTCACAAGAAGCAAAGGAAATCGCAGAAACACTTAAAGGTCCAGTTTGGGTTGTAAAGGCTCAGATTCATGCAGGAGGCCGGGGAAAAGGCGGAGGAGTAAAGATTGCCAAAGCTGCTGAGGAAGTGAGAGTGTTTGCTGATCAGATTATAGGAATGACTCTCGTTACGCATCAAACTGGATCTCAAGGCAAAGTCGTAAAAAAAGTTTATGTTGAAGAAGGCTGTTCAATTGCTCAAGAATTTTATCTCAGCCTTT
This sequence comes from Alphaproteobacteria bacterium, assembly GCA_019752515.1. GTDB lineage: Bacteria > Pseudomonadota > Alphaproteobacteria > UBA9655 > UBA9655 > UBA9655. The sequence continues at coordinate 9,012 of JAIEMB010000019.1, forward strand.
TAATTGACAGAGCAACCTCTCGTCTCACATTTCTCGCCTCAACAGAAGGTGGCATGGAAATAGAAGAAGTTGCTCAAACCCATCCTGAAAAAATGATAAGGGTATCCCTTGACCCAGCTATAGGATTCCAATCCTTCCATGGTCGGAAGCTTGCTTATGGTTTGGGCTTTAAGGACGACCAGGTAAAAGACTTGACTCTTTTTTTAAAGGGAATTTATGAAGCCTTTTTAAGTCTCGATGCAAATCTCATAGAAATTAATCCTCTTGTCCTTACAAAAGAAGGGAAAATTATTGCCCTAGATGCAAAAATGAGTTTTGATGATAACGCTCTTTACCGTCACCCTAAAATCGAAGATTTAAGAGATCTTGACGAAGAAGATCCTGTGGAGCATCAAGCCTCTCTCAATGAATTAAGTTATATAAAATTGGATGGCAACATTGGGTGTATGGTAAATGGGGCTGGTCTTGCTATGGCCACCATGGACATTATCAAACTTTATGGGGGCGCTCCTGCTAATTTTTTAGATGTCGGTGGTGGCGCTCCAAGAGAACGAGTGGCTGAAGCCTTCAAAATCATTCTTGCAGACCCCCACGTTAAAGGCGTTCTCGTCAACATTTTTGGAGGTATTATGCGGTGTGATATTATTGCCGAAGGCATCGTTGCAGCCGCTAAGGAAACTCAGATTCATATTCCTCTTGTCGTGCGTCTTGAAGGCACAAATGTAAAACTAGGAAAAGAAATTTTTGCAAAGTCCGGCCTTCCTATTATTTCTTTGGATGACCTTTCTCAGGCAGCTCAGCGTATCGTTGAAGCAGTGAGGGAGGTTGTATAATGTCAATTCTCATTAATGCATCAACAAAAGTGATTTGCCAAGGTTTTACAGGATCCCAAGGAACTTTCCATTCGGAACAAGCCATTGCGTATGGAACAAAGATGGTGGGAGGGGTGACACCGGGAAAAGGGGGAACACAACACTTGAACCTTCCTGTTTTTAACACGGTTAGTGAGGCTGTTCAAAAAACAGGGGCTGCTGCTTCTGTTATTTATGTCCCTGCTCCTTTTGCGGCAGATGCAATTTTAGAAGCCATTGATGCTCAGATACCCCTTGTTGTATGCATTACGGAAGGAATCCCTATTCTCGACATGATGCGGGTGAAACGTGCGCTTTCTGGTTCATCAACCCGACTGATTGGTCCTAATTGCCCTGGAATCATCACTCCCAATGAATGTAAAATTGGAATTATGCCTGGCTATATCCACAAATCTGGAACCGTAGGTGTGATCTCTCGTTCTGGAACCTTAACCTATGAGGCTGTTGCTCAAACAACAGCTGTGGGTTTAGGACAATCTACGTGTATTGGTATTGGAGGAGATCCCATCAATGGCACTAGTTTTGTAGATTGTCTTGAACTTTTTTATAAGGATCCTAAAACTGAGTCCATCGTGTTAATCGGAGAAATTGGGGGAACCGCTGAAGAAGAAGCCGCTGCTTTCTTAAAATCATGTAAAAATGCTAAGCCTGTGGTTAGCTTTATCGCAGGCATTACTGCACCTCCTGGTCGTCGGATGGGGCATGCGGGAGCTGTTATTTCCGGCTCTCAAGGGGGCGCCCAAGAAAAAATGGAAGCCCTGAGGAGTGCTGGAGTTACAATTGCCGACTCTCCTGCTCGTATTGGGCAAACGCTTTATGAGATTTTAAAAAAAGGGCAAACGACTCAAAAGGTATATGTGTAAATGGTGGATTCTCGAGAGACGTCTCTTTCTACAACCTGGTCAGATCAAAGCCGGTCTTTTCTTACAGGTGACAACGCTCTTTATGTGGCCAACTTGTATGCAACGTACCTCGAAAACCCAACAGCTGTAGATCCGGAATGGCGTCAATATTTTACGTCTCTAGGAGAAGGGGAAACAGGAGCTTTAAAAGAAATTCTTGGTCCAACATGGGCTGAGCGTCCTTTTCTTCAAGAAAGAATCACTCAAGAGACGCCGATTGCTATTTCCTCTGAGAGTGAGCCTAGAGATATCCAAAATGCGGTTTCAGATTCCATTCGAGCTATTATGCTCATCAGGGCTTATCGAGCTAGAGGGCATATGATTGCCCACCTTGACCCCTTAAACCTTACCAAAAAAGAGGCTTATCCTGAACTTGATCCTCAGTCCTATGGGTTTACGGAAGATGACTACGACCATCCCATTTTTATTTATGATGTGTTGGGGTTACCTTACGCTACTCTTCGAGAAATTTTGGATCGTGTACGAAAAACGTATTGCGGAACAATTGGAATTGAATTTCTCCATATTCAAGATCCAGAAAGAAAACTCTGGCTTCAGAAACGTCTCGAAGGAGAAGGTGAGCTGGGACTGGGTGAGCCCATCCATGACATTCAGTGGAAAAAGCGTATTTTAAAGGAACTTACGACGGCAGAATCTTTTGAACAATTTTTACATACAAAATATCCCGCAGCCAAAAGATTTGGTTTGGATGGAGGAGAAAGTCTGATTCCAGGCCTTGAGGAGGTGCTCCATCGATCTGCAGAGTTTGGGGTAGAGGAAGTTGTTTTGGGGATGTCTCACCGTGGACGTCTCAATGTTCTAGCTAACATCTTAGGAAAACCGTATCGAGCTATTTTTTCTGAATTTCAAGGTGTAAATTCTCAACCCGATCAGGTTCAAGGATCCGGAGATGTGAAATACCATCTTGGGAGTTCGACAGATCGTGTGTTTAATGGCTATAAAGTGCATCTTTCTCTTACGGCTAATCCTTCTCATCTCGAGGCTGTGGATCCGGTGGTTGTTGGTAAAGTTAGAGCCAAACAAACTCAGTATGCAGATCCGGCAAGAGCTAAAGTTATGGGGCTATTGCTCCATGGAGATGCAGCCTTTGCAGGTCAAGGAATTGTAGCAGAAACTTTTCTCCTCTCCCAACTTCATGGGTACCAAACGGGAGGGACTTTTCATATTATTATTAACAATCAAATTGGCTTTACAACTGCTCCGGCCTATGCTCGCTCAACAGCTCATTGTTCAGATTTGGCCATGATTGTTCAGGCGCCTATTTTTCATGTAAATGGTGATGATCCAGAGGCTGTTGTTAAGGTTATGCGGTTGGCATCTGAGTACCGGGTTACTTTCAAATCGGATGTTCTTATTGATCTTGTGTGTTATAGGCGCTTTGGCCATAATGAAATAGATGAACCTGCTTTCACTCAACCATTGATGTACAAAGCTATTGCTGCCCACCCAACGATTCGTGAAGTTTATACCAAAAAATTAATTCAAGAAGGTTCTATAAGTGAGGAAGATGCCCTTTCTATCGAGCGAACGATTTCTCGAAATCTTCAAAACAACTTTCAAGAATCGATGAGTTATAAGCCTTCAAATGCGGATTGGCTTGCAGGGAAATGGGAAGGATTCGAGCCGAAAAAAGCAAAAGAAAAAACCATACTAACCGGTATCAAGAAAAAAACACTCATTGAAATTGGGACAGCCTTAAGTCAGATACCTAAAGGTTTCCATCTCCACCCTAAATTAAAACGTTTTCTCACAACTCGCTTACAAATGGTCACAGAGCACTACCCTATTGACTGGTCTATGGGAGAAGCTCTTTCTTTTGGTTCACTTCTGTTGGAGGGACATATTGTGCGCCTGAGTGGACAAGATAGTGGTAGGGGTACATTTAGCCAACGCCATGCCGTTTTGAGAGACCAAGAGACCGAAAAAAAATACATATCTTTAAATCATATCTCCCCAACTCAAGCCCACTTTGAAGTGTGGGATAGCCCACTTGCGGAACTCTCTGTTTTAGGATTTGAACTTGGATATAGCTTAGCTGAACCGAAAGCTCTCGTTTTATGGGAAGCGCAATTTGGAGATTTTGCAAATGGAGCTCAGGTTATCATTGATCAATTTATTTCTGCAGGTGAATCCAAATGGCTTAGAATGTCAGGGCTTGTTATGCTTCTTCCCCACGGATATGAAGGTCAGGGACCTGAACATTCCTCAGCTCGTCTTGAGAGGTATTTGCAGCTTTGTGGAGAAGATAATATGGAGGTTATCTACCCAACGACACCATCAAACTATTTTCATGCTTTACGGCGCCAAATTAATCGCACCTACCGCAAACCCTTAATCATCATGACACCAAAATCTCTCCTCCGTCATAAGCGAGCTATTTCAAGTTTAACTGATTTTGAAACGGGCACATTTTTCCAAGAGGTTATTCCTGATTCTCTCAAATCTTCTTCAAATGTAGAACGTGTCATTTTATGTTCGGGGAAAGTCTATTACGATTTACTCGAGAAGCGTGAAGAGGCAAATCTTAAGAGTGTTGCTATTATACGTCTGGAGCAATTCTACCCATTCCCCCACGATCTTTTGGTAGAAACACTAAAACCTTATAAAAATGCTGAGGTGATTTGGTGTCAGGAAGAACCTATGAATATGGGGGGATGGACATTCATTGATAGGCGGCTTGAGAAAGCTTTAGGAGAAGTGAATATTCGAGCAAAACGCCCCCTTTATGTAGGACGTCCGGAAGCCGCGTCAACTGCTACTGGTCTATTTAGTCGCCATGTATTTGAACAAACCCTTCTTGTAAACCAAGCCCTTAACCTTGTGAAATAAGGAATAACAATGAGCACAAATCCTGCTTCAAAACAAAAAGATATTAAAGTCCCACCCATGGGAGAATCTATTGCAGAGGCGACTATTGCTCGCTGGCTTAAAAACAAAGGTGAGACAGTAAGTCTTGATGAGCCCCTCGTAGAACTTGAAACAGATAAGGTGACGCTTGAAGTGGGATCTCCTGCAACAGGCGTTCTATCAGAGGTTCTGGTCGAAAAGGGAGAGATTGTGAATGTGGGTACGATCATTGGTCGTGTAACAGAAGGTCCATTTTCGGAATTACCAAAAGAAATAGGTAAGGAAAAAGCAGTGATTGTTTCTAGCCCTCCTCGCATAGCAGAAGAAATCAACCTTTCTCCAGCCGTGAGAAAACTCATTACAGAACATCAAATCGATCCTCGGCTTCTTGAGGGGCAAGGTAAAGCAGGACGTATTACAAAGGGAGATGTACTCTCTTTCTTGGATAAAGGTAAGGAAGAAAAGATTCCCAAACCTGTTTCTCAACCTTCTCCACCAGCACCAGCTCAAAGTCAAAAAGGAGGAGTCGAGCGGGTGCGCATGAGCCGTCTCCGTCAAAAAATAGCCGAACGTCTAAAGGAAGCCCAGAATACAGCAGCTATCCTTACAACTTTTAATGAAGTTGATATGACGAACATTATGTCACTTAGAGCACGTTTAAAGGACTCTTTTGAAAAAAAGCACGGTGTTAAGCTTGGCTTTATGTCCTTTTTCGTAAAAGCCTGCTTGGTGGCACTCAAAGAAATTCCTGCAGTTAATGCAGAGATTGAAGGTGAAGACCTTATCTATAAAAATTATTATGATATCGGGGTTGCTGTAGGGACTCCTCAGGGGTTAGTTGTTCCTGTCGTAAGAGATGCAGATCAAAAGAGCTTTGCACAAATTGAAAAAGATATTACGGCTTTAGGTCAAAAAGCGCGAGATGGAAAGCTTTCCATGCAAGATTTGCAAGGGGGAACATTCACCATTTCCAATGGAGGTGTTTATGGTTCTCTTATGTCCACCCCCATTCTTAACCCTCCCCAGTCTGGTATTTTGGGAATGCATAAAATTGAAGAACGTCCTATGGTGGTAGAGGGAAAAATCGAAGCTCGACCCATGATGTATTTGGCGCTCTCTTATGATCATCGTATCATTGATGGGAAAGAGGCCGTTACTTTTTTAGTACGTGTCAAGGAATGTCTTGAAAATCCAGAAAGAATTTTATTGGATGTATAGTCATGAATGCAAATAAAGTTGATCTCATTGTTATTGGTGCAGGCCCTGGGGGATATGTAGCTGCTATTCGTGCAGCTCAACTTGGGATGTCCGTTTTGTGTGTGGAAAAACGAAAGACTTTGGGAGGAACATGTCTTAATGTAGGATGCATTCCTTCTAAAGCCTTGTTGTATTCCTCCCATAAATTTGAAGAGACTCAGAATCATTTGGGTGATTATGGCATACAAGTGGGGAAATTATCTCTCAATCTTGAAAAAATGATGGAAAGAAAAGAGAAAATTGTTAGCCAATTAACTGGTGGGATTGATTATCTATTTAAGAAAAACAAAATTATGTGTGTTGTGGGAGAAGCTCGCCTCCTCTCCCCACAAGAAATTGCCATTAATGATGAAGTTTGGCAAACCCGATTCACCCTTATTGCAACCGGCTCTGAAAGCACCTCGCTCCCAGGTATTCCCATCGATGAAAAAAAAGTGGTGTCCTCAACGGGAGCTTTAAACCTTCCAAAAGTACCAGAGAGAATGGTTGTTGTGGGTGGAGGATATATTGGCCTTGAGATGGGATCAGTTTGGCAGCGTTTAGGATCAAAAGTGACTGTTATTGAGTTTATGGATCGGCTTGTTCCTCTTATGGACGGTGAGTTAGGACAGGCTATTCAAAAGTCTCTGACCAAACAAGGTATAGAATTTAAACTTTCTGCAAAAGTTAAGGGCCTTCTGGAGAAGAAAGATAAACTTGCTGTAGAAGTTGAGCCTAACTCCGGAAAGGCTGAAATCATAGAAACGGATATAGTTTTAATAGCAACAGGTCGAAAACCCTTTACGAAAGGGCTAGGCCTTGAAAAAATTGGTGTTGCTCAAGATGAAAAGGGTTTCATCGTCGTTAATGAAAAATATGAGACCTCGGTCTCAGGTATCTACGCAATTGGTGATGTTATACCAGGGCCAATGCTCGCCCATAAAGCTGAGGAAGAGGGGGTTGCATCTGTTGAAAATATGGTCGGTCAATATGGGCATGTAAATTATGATGTTATTCCTTCTGTTATGTATACAAACCCCGAGGTTGCTTCTGTAGGGAAAACAGAAGAAGAATTGAAGGCAGAAGAGAAGGCTTATAAAATTGGAAAGTTCCCTTTCATTGCCAACAGTCGGGCAAAAACAATGGGTGATACGGAGGGTTTTGTCAAAATTCTTGCCGATCCCCTCACTGATCGTGTCTTGGGGGTTCATATTATTGGCCCAGATGCAGGTACACTTATTGCAGAAACGGCAATTGCAATGGAGTTCGGGGCATCAGCAGAGGATATTGCTCGGACATGTCACGCTCACCCGACACTGAATGAAGCTGTGAAAGAAGCTGCAATGGCCGTTGATGGTCGTGCCATTCACATCTAAAAAAATTAGGCTTAGATTCTTTCTCTTTTTAGCTGCTTCAATCGTCTCTTTTCTTAATAAAGAATTAAGTCACATTATTGTTTAATATGGGTTGGGAAGGATTCATGAGCATATTTCAAAACAGAGCTGATGCAGGCCGTAGACTTGCAGAGAAGTTAAAGTCCTATCAAAAAGAAAACCCATTTATTCTTGCCTTACCTCGAGGAGGGGTTCCGATTGGATATGAAGTGGCTCAAGCTCTCCATGCTCCCCTTGATGTATTTGTTGTGCGAAAAGTAGGTTCTCCTTGGAATCCGGAGTATGGAATTGGAGCTGTTGCACCTGGAGTTCTTGTGCTTGATAAAGCTTCTCTTCAAGAATTAGGAATTACGCCTCCTGAGATTCAAGGTGTTATTGAACGAGAACAAGAAGAGGTCAACCGACGTCAACGCCTCTATCGAGGAAATGAAGACCATCCAACACTCGCAGACAAAACAGTTATTCTTATTGATGATGGTATTGCGACAGGCGTTACAACCCACGTTGCTATTCAGGCTATAAAACAACATAAGCCAAAAAAACTTATCCTCGCTGTTCCTGTGGGACCTAAAGAAACGATCGCAATATTAGAAAAACAAGTAGATGATCTTATTTGCCTTGAAATGCCGTCCCATTTCTTTGCCGTTGGCTCTTATTACGTCAATTTTCCTCAAGTCTCAGATGAGGAAGTTATCACCCTTCTAAAACAAGCAAGAGACAAATAATGAACGATCCCATGGTGAATGAAAAAAAGGTAGATATTCCTCTTCAAGATATTCCTTTGGAAGGAAATCTGGTGCTTCCAAATGAAGCTAAGAGCCTTATCATATTTGTGCATGGAAGTGGAAGTTCCCGGTTCAGTCCCCGCAATCAATTTGTTGCTAAAATCTTAAACCAAGCTGGTTTTGCAACATTACTATTTGACCTCTTAACGCATAAAGAGGAAGAAGTAGACGAACTGACTGGAGATTACCGGTTTAATATTGAATTACTTGCAGATCGCCTTATTAAAGTTACAGATTGGATAACGGGTAATCCTGAAATAAAAAAATTGGATATTGGTTGTTTTGGTGCTAGTACAGGCGCTGCAGCAGCTCTTCTTGCGGCTGCAAAACGTCCAACACAAATTCATGCAATCGTTTCCCGAGGAGGACGACCAGACTTAGCGGTAGCTGGTTTTGAGGACATTCGAGCCCCTATTCTTTTAATTGTAGGAGGACAAGACTACCCTGTCATTCAAATGAATCAAGCTGCAGCCCAAAGACTACACTGTGTCAAAAAAATTCTGATTATTCCAGGAGCTACACACCTTTTTGAAGAATCAGGTAAGCTTGAAGAAGTATCTGAAGCAGCTGTGGGGTGGTTTCAGGAATTTCTTTCTTGATATCTTCTTTTGAAAATAAAAAGCTCGTTAATTTCCCTAAAATTTTATAGAATCAAGAAAATGCCTTTTTGGGTATGTAAAGAAAAAATAAAAATTGTAGGGAATAATAATAAAAATGAAAAAATCAAGTCTCTTATTACAATTGTTTTTCATTTTACAGTCATCTTGTGCGTATGCTGTTAACACTTACACAGTCACAAATACGAATGACAGTGGATCTGGGTCCTTGCGCCAGGCTATTTTAGAAGCAAATGCTACAGGTGCTCCAGGGGGAGTTATTGGTACCCCCCCCATAATAAATACGATTCAAGTTAATGTCTCAGGAAATCCTAGCCCGACAATTAGTCTCGAAGAAGAGCTTCCTCTTATTTTTAGTTATATGAATATTCGGGGAGGGGCGGGCGGAGGAACCCTAACTCTTTCTGGACTTGAAGCTAGTCGTGGTCTTTTTGTAAGCGGATTACCAGCTCCCTCCTCTCCTGCTTGGCCCCCTCAGAAAATTATAGTAACCTTAAGTGACATCCAGTTTCAGAACTTTATAGCTGAAGGAGGAATTGGCTCTGGAGGAGGTATGGGAGCGGGCGGAGCTCTCTTTGTTAACCAAATGGCAGACGTTATCCTTGAGAACGTTTCGTTCACAAATAACAGTGCCATAGGTGGAGACGGTTCAGGCTTGCTTTCGGGCGGTGGTGGTCTTGGAGGGGATGGTGGTGGAAATGGGGGGGGAGGTATAAAAGGAACTGGTGGAAATAGTGGAATTGGAGCCGGAGGGGGTGGCATAGGAGGCAGTGGTGGTGAGGATGATTTGTCCGGAGGAGGAGGCTTTGGAGGAACGGGAATAGGACAAATTTCCAGCTCGCAGGGATTATCGTCTGCAGGTAACCCAAATGGTGGTGCGGAGGGAGGTGGTCGCAACGGCGGTGGTGGGGGTGCTAATACTGTTGGAGAACCTGGCGATGGGTCAGGCCAAGGAGGCAAAGGAGGATCTGAAGTTTTGCAAGCTGCTGGGGGAGGAGGATCAGGTGGGCAGACGAGTGCAAATGAAAATGGTGGAAATGGGGGAATTGGTGGAGGTGGTGGAGGAGGACGTTCAAAGGCAGGTGTTGGCGGTTTTGGTGGCGGTGGTGCAGGTGGTTATCAGGGTCTTTTTGCAAATGGGGCTGATGGAGGTTTTGGCGGAGGGGGAGGTGGAGTAGGAAAGACACTTGAGAAAAATGTGAGTGGAGGTGTGGGTGGTTTTGGTGGAGGGGGTGGCTCTAGTAAAGGCTCCATTAGTGGCATATCTGGTGGCTTTGGTGGTGGTGCTGGAGCTACGCGTGGGACTGGATCTTCAAATTTTGGTGGGGGAGGCGCTAAAAAAGGCGCTGGAGGAGGAGGAGCTGCCATGGGAGGATCAATATTTGTTGTGGGAGGCGGTACTTTGACAATACAGGGATCTTCTGGTTCATTGTCAGGGGGAACTCTTAGGGGAGGGTCTGGTGAAGAGTTTGGTCAAGTTTTTGGAAATGGCATTTTTTTAAATAGCTCGATTAATGGTGAAACTTTAAATGGAACTCTTAGATTTAACCCAGAGGCAGGAGCAACATTTTCTTATAATGATGATATTTCGGATCAGACAGGATCGGGAGGAACCGGCTCAAACGTTGGTAGTTGGGGGCTTACCTTAACTGGAGCACCAACTGGCACTTTGATCCTTGGGGGGAACAATACATATTCAGGTCAGACAACAGTTAACACGGGAACGCTTAAGGGAAATCTCTCACCAAATTCGACCTTAAATCTCTCCAAGAATACAACTTATACTTTGAGCGAAAATCAAACGTCAGGGGGACTTGCGGGAGAAGGAAATGTAATTTTAGGGTCCAATACGCTTACAACAGGTGGAAATAATGACTCAACAACTTTTTCGGGTAGTCTATCAGGAACAGGAGGCCTTATAAAAACAGGAACAGGAATACTCACTCTTTCTGGGAAGAGTAATAGTTATACAGGAGGGACAACAATTAATGGGGGAACTCTTAATGCCACACTCCCTGCTAATCAGATTTTAAATCTTAATGCGGCTGGTGCCACGTTTGTAAGCGGGGCTAATCAAACCATTGGAGGTCTTTCCGGTGTTACAGGATCGACTGTTAATTTAAACGGCGGCATTCTAACAATTAATAATAATGCGGACACAACGTTTAATGGTCTTATTATGGGCGGGAATACAGGTGAAGGAGGTCTCTCAAAGACAGGGACGGGAACCTTAACACTTACGGTGTCTCCTACCTATACGGGCACAACAATCATTAATGAGGGAACACTGGAAGTCATTGGCGGGACTCTTCCAACAACCCAGTTGGAACTGTTGGGAGGGGCGTATCCCCTATCCTCAAATCAGGAGTTCGTTACCTTAATCGGCTTTAATAGAAAAGCAAGTATTACACTAGGACTTTCGACCACTCCTTACAATTTGACTATTTTGGGAGATAATTCAAACAATGTTTATGAGTTTAGTGGAACTATAAGCGGTACAGGGAAATTTATAGTGGGAAGAAAAAGCACTTCAGGGATAATTAGCCTTTTCGGTAATAACTCTTATGCAGGAGGTACGAGAATTTTTTCAGGAAGCCAGCTTATAGGAAACGTGATAACACTGAATGGCATAACAACAGGAAGTCTCCCTCCTACTGGTCCTATTACAGCTAATGGTACACTTGTTTTCAACCAAAAAACTGTAAGGGGACATTCCATTAGTGGAGTATTTGCAGGATCTATTTTTGGTTTAGGGAATGTTATTGTGGAAGGGGGGAATGTGATTTTTACGGGGAGTATTTCCTCTACTATCACGACAACCACCCAAAATGGAGGTAGCATCACAAGTAATGCCAATAACATTGTTGGCAACATCGTCGATAATGGGGTGGTGATTTTTAGCCAAACCTCAGCAGGAACGTATAAAGGAAGCATCAGTGGTTCAGGTTCCTTAATTAAAAAAGGAAAAGGTGCACTTACGTTGGCAGGTATTAGTCCTTTAACGGGCTCTACAACAGTGAGTGAAGGAGCATTGGACGTGCAGGGGGGATTGCCAAATAGTCTTGTGATTGTTGACAAACTTGCTGCTCTTAAAGGAGCAGGTAAGGTTGGCTCCGCCCATATTAAGGGCAAGATTATGCCTGGAAATTCCATAGGTGTGATAGAAGTTATAAATGACTTAGTCATGGGGCCAACATCGACTTATGAAGCAGAGGTGAGCGTGAATGGCTCTGATACCATTCAAGTGGGAGGCAAAGCTAAACTTTCCGGCATCCTTGATTTGCGTCTTTTTGAGACAAAGCGTCCTCAACTCAAGAACAAGAGCTTTACCATTCTAACTACCGGCCAACGAAGGGAAGGCATTTTTACACCGATCTCGAAAGATCGGATTAAGTATACGGTTCAATACTCCACGAATAAGGTTCAAGCTCTCATAGGAAATCTGCAAGATTTTGTGGATGCATCTTCTCCTGCCTCAAAGAGCAATATAGCAAGGACGGAGCGGTACTTTGACACCTTTGCGGATAATACGGCTGGCAGGCCTGATTTGACTCATGTGATTAACATTTTAGATGGATTGCTCTTAACGGAGAACACAGCTCTTGTTAACAATGC
>JAIEMB010000032.1 GCA_019752515.1 Alphaproteobacteria bacterium
ATATCTGTAAGATTATGGCGTAGGTTGTGGTGGTTGTCTAACCGGGGGTCTTCTAATGCTTCAAAATGGCCAAGAAAAGTATGGGATAAGTTCGTATGGGACAGGTTCATTGGTTATACCTCCAATTTATTATTTTTTTAATTTGGCGAGTATAACTTTAAAACTTTGGGGGAACAATTATAGAGAAGCTATTTGTCACTAACTTTCAGTGCGTTTGCCATGTTATTGACCATATTAGAAGCGCTCACAATTTGTTTGGACGTGGAACATCTGAATTGGAGAGAGCTCAAAGAGCATTAACGATGCTTGTCACCATTCAGGATCAGTGGATGAATGAAGTGGATCTAGATTCTGAGCAGCGTTAAGTTTTTTCTTGGGTAGCTGAATTTTTTGGATCCCGGGTAATTGTTGCGACACTGTCGCGACAATTACAGAGTCTTTGGCTTCATTCCATTATAATCTTCATTTCTTTCAATTTTTACCAATGACGTCCTCTCTAAATCTATTATTATAAAACAATATAATTTATTGAAATACTTACATAAAACTCTTGTTAAGAATAAGTAATTTTAGATAAAACTCGAGCATCAAAGGAAGGAAAATGTCACAAAAAGACCAAACCAACAAAGAATTCCTCAATATTGAAAAAAAAGCGTTGAAGGAAATTTCTTTGGAGATTATTCAATCAAATCTTCAGAAGTTTCTTAAACAGATGCATCAAAAAAGGAGGGAAGAACTTGAGAAAAGGTATCCCGCCCCCATTTTATAATCTAGAGTTAGGTTAGTAGTTGTGCTGCCATAATCTTTCCGATTGAGTGAAGCACCGAGGAATTTGAGAGAGGCTGTTGTTTCGGAATAAGGACCTTAGGAGCAGGAGGTTGATAGCCTAAAGAGGAATGAGGCCTTACATAGTTGTAATGTTGCCTCCACTGCTCTATGAGGACTTGAGCTTTCTTAAGGGTATAGAATACTTCTCCATTTAGGAACTCATCTCTGAGCTTGCCATTAAAGCTCTCATTATATCCATTTTCCCAAGGTGAGCCTGACTCTATGTATGCTGTCTTAACACCTAAAGCTTTCAGCCAGTCTTTAACAAGGGCGGCTGTAAATTCACTTCCATTATCTGAGCGAATATAAGCTGGAAAGCCTTCTTTGATAAAGGTTTCTTCCCTTTTTCTCTAGAACGGAACTTCCTAAACTTTCCATTTATCTTACAGAACACTACGGAAAATCCTTCTTCTTGCTCGTTCTGAAACATTCCATAGGCTTGATAGCTGAAAGAATCTAGTAAACCCTTATAAATTAACAGTAAAAGCACGAGTTTTTTCATAAAACACTCATTTTATTTTTATTGACCAAGACAAATACTGAGGTTTACTTTGTTTCATTTTTAATAAAAAATAAATAATTTTATTAGAAATAAAATTAGAAAACAAAATAAAAAGCATTTTAAAATTAATGTCTACTTTTATAGCTTTATCCACTGCAGATAATATAATTTTAGCCTTCGAGCTTTTGTGGTAAAAGTTTTTACAGATTACAGATAGTTACACATTTAATTTCATTTTGATTTTCTATAAATCCTAATGATAAATATATTGATTAAAATTAAAATAAAATCTATATTAAATTAATAGATAAGATAGATAGAGAGTGAACGATATGAAATCTGAAATAAAAGTTAGCTTTATGTGGACTCTTGTATGTTTAGTTGGCTTCAGTTTTCCCTCACAAGCCATGAAAGGATTTTCAGAAAATGGTGACGTGTTAGACTTATCTAACATTTGCATAATAAGCCAAAAAGGAGCCATGAGTTCCAGCCCTGGTGGCTGGCAAAAACCCGGACTCTCTGTAGAAGAAGTCATAGATGAATTTATAGAACCTAATAAAAATCAGCTTTCAACCGTTCAAATACTGGATTTATCATCCAATAATTTAACAGATGATAGTCTTGCTTCCTTTGTTATGTCTCTCAAAATAAGAAGCTTATGGGAATTATTAAAGGATGTTCAATTAGTTTGTTTAGAAAACAATAACTTTACTCATGAAGTGTCTTTCACTTTGAAGGAATTATTAGAGCTTTACAATAAAAATGATGAAAGAGAAGATAAGGTTTTTCCTTATATTAGTATTGTCAACACACCTGTAGCCTTATCAAAGGTAAATAAGCTTGCTCGTAAATTAAAAGGAGCCCCTTCTCAACCTCATCCTCTAATGGAGCACCTCATTTTTATGCGAGAGTACTACATTTGGCATGCAGAAAATAGGGTTAGAACCTATCACAACATGGTAAAGGCAAGGGAACTACCTCAAAATTGGGTTTCTATTCAAAGGGGATATTATAAATCTTCTTCCTATAAAGGACTTATATCTTATCGCAACCAACAGAAAGATAAAAGTTGGATGAGCTTTGTGAAAAGCTCCTTATCTCAACCTTTACCCTCAGCACAAGAAGAGTCAGACATCACAGCCTTAGAAGTTGAAAAGCTGGCTAAGGTTGTAGGAGCGCTTTCTCTTAAAGCGTCTTCGCTTCTCTCTTCAACGGATATTGAGTAATGTCTAAATACTTCCGTCTTGTCTTATTTGTTGCCGTGTTAAGCTTTCAAATCATTGCTGTGGAGGCAGGAAAGAGAGGAATGTTTAGTGTTAGTTCTTTTGGAAGATTTTCTATTGATGAAAATTGGGTCGATTTTGATCAGGTTCATTTGAATTTAGCACGCTTTGAAGCACATGCTAGCTCACAGATATCTTCAGATGATTCAACAAATAATATTGCTGTAGGGGCTATTACAGTTTTCTTTGGGGAAGAGAACATACTTGATAAAGGTAATGCAATAAAAGGAGTCTATCCATTTTTTTTTGAAATGACAGATCAAGGT
The DNA here is from genome assembly GCA_019752515.1 of Alphaproteobacteria bacterium. Classification (GTDB taxonomy): domain Bacteria; phylum Pseudomonadota; class Alphaproteobacteria; order UBA9655; family UBA9655; genus UBA9655. Next base: position 2,880 of record JAIEMB010000032.1, read on the forward strand.
GAAGGAAGAAAACTCTTAGCGTTTGAGAGTACGCCTAGCGAAGGAGAAGAAGACATAACATGGGGCCATTCAGGATTAGGTTTTATAAGTGGACATTCTTCAATGGTACAGCAACCTTCTACTATAAAGTCGTTGTGCTTTAAAAAAATGTATACTTTTTTTCAACAGATGAATGAAAGGCAAAATGAAGATTCTTGGGAAGAAGAAATTGATTCAACTTTGAATCCTCTCCTTCCTTTATCTAAAATGAAAGTTCCTTTAGGTGTTCTTACAACTGCGGCGCTTGAGCTGCAAAAAACGAGAACTTCTTTATATAAAACCTTATCTCCTCTAGGGCCACTCAGTGATGCTTACAAATTGCTATTTGAAGAAGAACCTACTCAAAAGCATACTGCGCAAGATATAGAACTTATTCCCTCTTTCGGAGAGGTCGAGATATCTGATGATGGAGAAGAGGCAACAAAAGTGAGAGATTACATATTTAAAAACAATCCTTTTATCGTTGCAGATAAGATGTTAAAGGATCTTGACTCTTTGCAAGACGTAATCGAAAGCGTTCCTGCTCAAGTAGAAAAATTTAAGAAATCAATACAAACCGTAAAATCAACTGCAACAAAGGTCTACAATGAATGTTGGCATAGTGAACAAAGGCTGTTTCATTTTTTATTTTCTAATCTTGTAGATGAAGATGGTACATCCACTTCGAGCGAACAATCAACTCTCCAGGATGAAAAGCCTGTGACTATCCTTCCAAACCCAGGAGAAACGACGTTTAATTGGGATGCTCTTGCGAGCCTTGGGGGTGATCTTCAACCAAAAATGATATTTTTACACATTCATTCACGCCTTAACTTTTGCGACATGTGCCGATACACCTTAGCTGAAGTTGTTCCTAAGCTCATGAATAATGTCACATCGTTCCCCGGTAATTGGCAGTTAGGGGGAATACTTGGATCTTATAGACAGCCCTATCCAGGAAGCAGTTTGGGTAGTGTACAAATAGGCACCGTACCATGGGAAGAAAAAGGAACCTCTTTTTCTCTTCACTTACTTAAAGAAAAATTAGAGATGCATCGTTCAGAGGACAAAATTCCTAGCTTATACTTAAAAGAAATTCGCCTTTAAAACAGCTCTTCTTTTTTCTCAAACGTTTCTTCATCAAACTAAATAGTATACTCTCTCTGAGATGCCATACTACAGTTATAATTTTTTCTGAGGAACTTAATTAAAGGACGATGATGTGATATAGTCTTCTTCGAGAGAAAGAGAAGGAGAGTAATATGTCCCAGTTAACCTGCAAAAAATGCCAATCTGAGAAATACGTTAAAAGTGGTCACACAAGAGGTCAGCAAAGGTATCAATGTAAGGATTGTGGTTGTCAATTTACGGATACAAACCGAAGAGGTGTCCACCCCGCTTTGAAATCTTTCGCGATCGTTCTTTATGCGTATTGTGGTGTATCGATGGGGAAGATCGCTCGACTCTATAAGATAAGTACGGTTGCCGTGCTAAAATGGATAAAAGCCGCTGCTTTAGAGGCAAAGCCCATTAACCCTGTTTCAGAGTCAGACATCATCATGATTGATGAAGGGTGGCATTTTGTGAATGGAAAAAAAACAAAATATGGATCTGGCGAGCCATTGATGCTACCGTCTTAAATGTCAACCAAAAAGCGACGACGAATCTTCTTCAATCCTAGCAAACATCCCTCCACATCTGGTTTGTCTTAACTAAATAATTTAGAATATTAATAAGCTTATGCATCCAAGCAATTAAAGCTACTTTAGTAGGTTTTCCTTGCTTTTTAAGGTGTTCATAAAAACGCTTGATTGTAGGATTATAAGATCTTGCAGTAAGAGTTGGCATAAACAAGCCATTTCTTAAAAATTTACGCCCGCCATGGATTGTCGATTTACCTCTAAATAATACACTTTGGCAGGTAAAAGGAGCGACCCCACATAGTGCAGCAATTTTCTTTCTATTAATATGACCCAACTCAGGAAGCTCACAAAGGAGTAAAGCAGCAGCTTGAACCCCAATACCCGGGACACTTGTAATAATTTCAAATGTTTTTCTTAAATTATCTGCTCCATTGATGAGTTCTTTAATTTGTTTATCTAGGTTTTTAATATCTGCCTTAAGCTTTGCCTTGTGTTCGTCCATGAGCTTACAAACAAGTTCGGAACAATGTTGGTATTCTAAGTAATTTGTATGACGTTTGAGTTCGCCTTGTAGTGCACTTCTATAACTTATTAAGCTTTCTAATTCCCTGTGATTTTCAGACCTTAGGGGCGTCGTGCACAAGTCAAATTTTTGTCCATACATGCAAAGCATGCGTGAGTCCACTTTGTCCGTTTTTGCTAGAAACCCAGCTGATTTAGCAAAATTACGGTTTTTTAAAGGATTCACAATGCATACTTGATAACCTTCCATTTCCAAATTTTTGTGTGCAAGTCGTTGATAGACTCCAGTCGATTCTATTATAACTTTAATATTCTCATAGTTAGAATACGCAGAAATAAGAGATTGGATCCCTTCATTTGTATTAGCAAAACACAAATGTTTTTGCTGAGTAGAATCATAAACATCAAGAGAATCTTTTGATACATCAATACCTATAATTACAGTCATTACAGTCTCCTTTTCTTCCAGGTATGCGATCTGTTATAATTAACGACCAAGCTACCGTTCGAATTAAGACTCATAACCTGAAGGTCGCAGGTTCAAATCCTGCCCCCGCAACCAAGGACAGTAAGGGCTTCAGAGAATTTTCATTCAAGCTTAACTAACGATTAAAATCACCTTGATAATATAATTCATAACCAGTTGTTTTTTGTAATTTCTTAGAGTTTGAAGTTATTTAACCCTATATTCATATATGGGTTAGTTCAAGAACTCTTTTAAACAAGATCCCTCCTCTTTTTCAGTTAATAGTTTCATATATATTCTCTATTTATATTTTTTTAATTATATTATATTACAATATTTTTTAATTGAATTCTATGTATTGAATTTATGCTTAATTTAAACATAAGGGAGATCTAAAATGAAATGTTTAAAGCAGATGACAACAGTATCCATTATATCTCTTTTTGCCAGCCAAATGGGAGCTTCCGCAATAGTTATTATGGAAGGCAATGAAGATATCAAATGTTCTTTAACACAAAAAAACCTGCTGAAATAGGCATTTTTAGACGGGACAGTAAAAGTAAGTATAAAAACATTGATTTTGTAAGAGTTCAATTTGAAGAAGATAGGAACATATACTCTCAAGAAAATGCAATAACTATAAAATTTTCTAACGAAGATATTATGAATATAATTACCAAAATAAATCAACGGAAGATAGGAAAATTTATTAAATATAAAGCAAAATCTTTCAAAAGAAACCAAGAGACTGCGGACTCCCAAATGAGAAACTATGAATCTAGTCGGAAATCTTCTAAATTTAATTACCGCTATCTATTTAATTTAGCTGAGGATTCATATCCAAATTCGAGCGGTTTAATTTTTGATTTGGGTGTATTAAGTCAAGCTAATAGACAACTTCTAGGTTCTTTTTTTCAAGATCTTAGCGAAAAAGGTCGCCTAAGAGATGAGGTGCATTTTACGGATAAGGAAGGAAATTATGTGCGAATAACCCCTCATAACATTGAAAGATTAAATGTTAAAAATCGTCTTAACTTAGAGAGCGATGATAAAGAGTCTATCCTGCAAGCCATTTGGGAAAAGTGTTTCACTGACAACATTACTCATCCAAAACTTAAGGAGCTATATATAAACAAAAAACAGGATGAAGTAATGATTGGTTTTCATCAATATAGGCATAAATTGCGAATTTACTTTGACAACATCCGTACATCTGATCATACGGCAATTGTTCGCGCCTTTTTTAATAAACTTGCAGAAACGAAGCACTTCTCTGGGGAAGTGCATGTAAACGTTGTTAATGGAGAACGTTTCGTTATAGCCAAAGATAGGATAGCTGTTTCTTCGCCAAAAGGCTTTGGTTTACAGATAGGAGGAATTAACTATACAGACTACCTTGAAGGATACTTGAGCTTACTCCCGAAAAAAAGCGAAGGAGTAGAAGAATTGTCTACTTCTCCATTTCATGTATCTGACGATGAAACGAGTCAACCTCCTTCACGTCGGTTAAGTGAATCAGAGGAATTCAGTGAGGGTTTATGAAAGGGGAGAGTATAAGGCCTAACTTTGGCGATAATTGCCATAAGATAGTTAAGTTCTTAGTTTTATCAAAAGCTTATCTCGAAACGTGTTGACAGCTCCCTGCTCTATAAGAGTATAATGATAAGCTGTTTAAAGGTGCATTTTTTAAAAAAAATGCTGAAAAGGGAATCCGGTGCGCAGCAAGCTGCAAGGCCGGAACTGCCCCCGCAACTGTGAGCGGAGAGCTGCACAAGTTACAAAACCACTGAGACTGCCGTCTTGGGAAGGGAGCTTGTGATAGTGAAGACCCGCAAGTCAGGAGACCTGCCTAAAAACAATAATTGCTACATATCGGGCGGGGTGTACCGAAGATGAGGTCCGTATCTAATGTATTAATTTGCATATAGGCACCTTTTTTATACTCCCGCCCTTTAACTATAAAGGGCATACATATGAATCGAGCCTATGATTTTGATCGTGACGGATACTTAATTGACTTCAACCCAACCTCTACTATTTTAAAATTTCCAAAAGATAGTAAAGAAAAGACCTCCTTAAAGACAAGGAGTAACTTTCGATCAAAGGTTTTTCCTTCTCAACTTCACCTTAACCCTAGCAGGGACGCTAAGCTTACAGACTTTGGCAAGGCAACCTTAAAAGATCGCTATTTATTAGAGGGTGAAAGCTATCAGGACGCTTTTGCTCGAGTGGCTTGTGCCTTTGCAGATGATGTTCCCCATGCCCAACGACTTTATGATTATATTTCCCAGCTTTGGTTTATGCCAGCAACCCCCATTCTTTCAAATGGTGGGGCCAAGCGCGGTTTTCCCATTTCTTGCTTTTTAAACACTGTGCCCGACAGCTTAGATGGGATTGTCTCTACTTGGAACGAGAATGTACTGCTTGCCTCTAATGGGGGTGGCATTGGTACTTACTGGGGGTTTCTCCGAAGTGTAGGAGAGTCCATCGGACGCGCCGGCAAAACGTCAGGGATCATTCCCTTTATTCGCGTGATGGATTCATTAACCCTTGCCATTAGCCAGGGTTCCCTTCGACGTGGGAACGCAGCTGTTTACCTTGATATTCATCATCCTGAAATTGAAGAATTTTTAGAAATTCGAAAACCTTCGGGCGATTTTAATCGGAAGAGTTTAAATCTACATCATGGTATCGCTTTAACGGATGACTTTATGCACGCTGTTGAGAATGACAGGGAGTTTGGACTCAAAAGTCCTAAAACAGGTGAAACTGTTCGAACAATAAATGCTCGCAAGCTATTTCAGAAAATCTTAGAAATTCGTTTACAATCCGGAGAACCTTACCTCATCTTCATTGATACGGCCAACAAAGCCATGCCCAAGCATCAACGGGAATTGGGCTTAAAAGTACACATGTCCAACTTATGTAGCGAGATTCTTCTCTCAACGGGCGCTGATCATTTGGGCAAAGACCGTACAGCGGTCTGCTGTTTATCCTCACTAAATGCAACAACCTGGAATGAATGGAATGATAATCCCTTCATCATTGAAGATGTCTTACGTTTTCTTGATAACGTTCTTCAAAACTTTATTGATACGGCACCTGAGGGCATGGCTCGCGCTAAATACTCTGCTATGCGCGAACGTTCGGTTGGATTAGGATTAATGGGTTTTCATTCTTTCCTTCAATCCCAGAAAATACCCTTTGAAAGTGCTCTCGCGAAGTCTTGGAATATCAAGATGTTTCGCCACGTTCGACGGGAAGCCGATGCAGCTTCAGTCAAGCTAGCTATTGAGCGAGGCGCATGCCCTGATGCAGAAGAGCGGGGTATCAAAGCTCGTTTTAGCCATAAGCTTGCTATTGCTCCCACGGCCTCAATTAGCATCATCTGTGGAGGAACAAGTGCTTGTATCGAACCTATACCTGGAAATATATACAACCATAAGACCCTTTCGGGCAACTATGCCGTGAAGAATGTTTACTTAGAAAAGCTACTTGAATCCAAGGGTAGCAATAATGAAACCACATGGCAATCGATACTCGAGAACGAAGGATCCGTACAACATTTAAACGTTCTTTCTCCAGAAGAAAAAGAGATATTTAAAACCGCTTTTGAAATAGACCAACGTTGGATCATCGATTTTGCTGGTGACAGAGCCCCTTATATCTGTCAAGGGCAGTCCCTCAACCTTTTCCTACCAGCAGATATTAACAAATGGGACTTACTAATGCTCCACTGGCGTACGTGGAAGAAAGGCGTCAAAAGCCTTTATTATTGCCGCTCAAAGTCAATTCAACGTCCAGAATATGTTGGAGGAGTAAACGCAATTGGAAAATCTGCACTCACTTCAGCAACAAGTTATGAAGAATGCCTGGGTTGTCAATAAATAACACTCGAAAAACAAAGGATCATAAAATGCTTGAATACAGCGATGCTAACCCATTCGAATTGCAGGGCAAAGGCCTGATTAGCTTATTAGAAACATCGGGAGCTTATAATATTGATCGCTATCCTTGGGCCTACGAATGCTGGAAGCGACAACAGCAAATTCACTGGATGGGCGAAGAGGTTCCTCTTGGCGAAGATATTAAAGACTGGCAATCAGAAACGCTTACAACCCATGAGCGTAATCTTCTAACACAAATCTTTCGTTTTTTTACCCAAGCCGACGTAGAAGTCAGTGAAAATTATTTCAGGCGCTACATCCCCGTTTTTCAGCCGTTGGAAATACAAATGATGATGGCAGCCTTCACCAATATAGAAACTGTTCATATTGATGCTTATGCTCTCTTGCTTAAGACATTAGGAATGGCCCAAACCGAATTTGAGGTATTCCGTGATTATGCAGCTATGCGTGCAAAAATAGACTATATGCAAAATTTTGGAATGACAAGCTGTGCCAATGTAGCGCGAACACTAGCTATGTTTGGCGCGTTTACAGAAGGCATGTGGCTCTTTGCCAGCTTTGCAATGTTAATGAACTTTCCTCGTTATAACAAAATGAAAGGTATGGGCCAAATTGTTACTTGGTCTATCCGTGATGAGAGTCTCCATTGTGAAAGTATTATTAAACTCTATCATGAATGGGCACAAGAAACAGGAGCCGTCACTCAATCCGTAGCTGATGATATCATTGATGTTGCCAAGACTTCCGTCTCTCTTGAAGACAAATTTATTGAACTTGCTTTTGAACTTGGAGATGTTGAGGGAATGGCCTTACTGGATATAAAAAACTACGTTCGTTATATTGCCGATTGGCGGCTCACTCAATTAAAGCTAACTCCAGTTTATGGTTACTTTTCAGGAAGCCCTGATCATTATACCCAAATTCAACCCCATCCCCTCCCCTGGCTGACAGCTATGCTTAACGGCGTTGAGCATGCCAATTTTTTTGAAGCCCGATCAACTGAATACTCAAAAGCTGCTACACAAGGAAATTGGCATGGTGTCGGAGGAGCTTGGACCCTATTTGATACGCATAATGCCTCAAACTAAGGATGTTGAGAAGACTGATATGCCTCTCCATCATATTAAAGAATTTTAAATGCTAGCTGTATTCTATTTAAAAGCATAGAGCAAAGCTCTTTTTGTTATCTCTTTTAGTTCTTCTATTGTGTGTTTCTCAATGTTTAGTGGAGGAAGCCAATAGAGAGTTTTTCCGAGTGGCCTTAATAAAGCTCCATTTTGATAAGCGAGTCGTATCATGCTTTTCATTTTATCTGAAGAAAACAAATTTAGACGTATGTCAGCTGCCGCAATCATGCCAATTCCGCGTACATTTGAAAGTGTTTTCGTTTCATCAGCAACTTCTTGTAGGGATTTAAGGAGATAGGCAGTTTTTTCTTTAAAATCATCCCATGCAAAATCATCTTTCATAATTTTTAAAGTTTCAAGGGCAAGGGCAGCTCCTAGCGGATTTCCTGAATAGGTGTGAGAGTGGCAAAATACTTTATCTTCTCCTATTTTATTAGAGATACAATTATATATCTCATTTGTCGTCAAAACAGCACTGAAGGGTATCCATCCCGATGTAAGTCCTTTTGATAAACACATGAAGTCTGGGGTTATGCCTGCATACTCACAAGCAAACATTTTTCCTGTTCGACCAATGCCTGTCATAATTTCATCTGCAATTAAGTGAATATCTTGCTCTTTTGTCCAAATTCGAAGTCGTCTTAAAAAGTCTTGGCTATAAATGCGCATATTACCAGCACCTTGCACAATAGGTTCAAGAATAAGGGCGGTTATTTTATGGTGATGCTTTTCTAAAAAATCTTGAATTGTATCCCAATGCTCTTGACAATCCTGCCACAAAGGATCTTGAGGAGTGTTCACATAGGGTATATTTTCAATAGGTAAGCCATTAAAAAGAAGGGAGGCATACCCTCTTTTAAAGGTGTCGATTTGAGTTACACTTAAGGCACCACATGTTTCGCCATGATATCCGTTGACTAAAGATAAAAAGCCTTTCTTCTTGGTGTTTCCCTGATTGAACCGGCTATACAAACTCATCTTTAAGGCAATTTCTACGGCACTTGATCCATCACCTGCATAAAAAACCTTACCCATTCCCGGATTTAAAGTCACCAATAATTCGGACAACTCAATGATGGCTTCATGAGTCGTTGAAGTACCTATAACATGCTCAAATTTATTGGCTTGCTGAAGTAAAGCTTCTTTTAGTCTAGGATGGTTGTGCCCCAAAGATTTACACCACCAGCTTGAAATTCCATCAATGACGAGATGTCCCTCCATATCTTCGATATATGACCCTAATGCCCTTTTCACACAAACTGGAGGAGTTTCTTCCAGAGTTTTCGCGGAAGAACATGGGTGCCAATGATGTTTAAAAGCTTTTTTAAGTAAGTTATGAATGGTTAACCTATTTATTTTTTTTGGTTGACCAAACTTTTTTTCCATATTAAGTCTCCAATTGTCAAGACCCTATGAAGAGAGGTTACGAAATGCTTTGGAATCAAAAATCAGTTGCTGAACTCTTTGAAAAACCCTTTTTTGACCTTCTTAAGCAGGCTCATAGCGTACATCGTAAGAACTTTAACCCTAATCAAATTGAGTTATGTGCGCTCATAAATATTAAAACAGGAGGCTGTCCCGAGGACTGTGGTTTTTGTAACCAGAGCGCTCATTTTAAAACAGATCTTAAAAAGGAACCACTTATGCCTCTTGAAGAAGTCATTGAGAAGGCAAAGAAATTAAAAGATATGGGCGTCCAAAGATGCTGTTTAGGAGCGGCATGGCGAACACCTCCTAAAAAAGAATTTCCACGCATCCTTGAAATGGTAACGAAAATAAAAAAACTAGGTTTTGAGACCTGCTTTACCCTAGGCTTCTTAGATAAGAACCAAGCAGAGCAGCTGAAAAAAGCAGGCCTTGATTATTATAACCATAATATTGAAACAAGTCCTGAGTTTTACAAGTCTATTGTTTCGACTCATACTTTTCAAGATCGTATAGATACGGTCGAAATTGTTGGAAAGGCAAATATTAAGGTATGTTGTGGGGGTCTTTTCGGAATGGGCGAGACGAGAGAAGATCGCATTCATTTCTTCTTATCTCTCATAAGCCTTAAACACCCTCCTGAGAGCATTCCCATCAACAGAATGATTCGCTTTTCTAAGACACCTCTTCAAAACGTCAACGTTCTCCCTATGTTTGAATATATTCGAACGGTGGCTGTGGCCCGAATCCTCTTTCCAAAATCTAGGGTCAGGCTTGCAGGAGGTCGTATTGAATTATCTGAATCAGATCAGGCACTCTGCTTTTATGCTGGTGCAAATTCAATACATGTAGGAGATATTCTGCTCACATCCCAAAACAAAAGCTACGAAGCTGATCTTTCTCTTATGAAAGAATTAGGTATTCAACCTATTCAACCTGGTTACCAGCTGGCTTCTTAAGATGTTCCCCTATCTAAAAAAAGACACACAGAACATATATGATAAAGGACTTTGGCGTAGCCGTTTAACAGCTCGCCCCCTTTCTTGCGGGAAGATTCTTCTCAACAATCATGAATATCTTAATTTTTGCTCCAATGATTATTTGGATTTAAGCCACCATCATCGAATTAAAAAGGTAATGAAATCCCATATTCAAAAGTATGGATTTGGAAGTAGCGCATCTCCTCTTTTGGCTGGTTATTCTTTTGAGTGTGAAGAACTTGAAAAGACATTTTGCCGGATTCTTGGGTTTGAAGATGCCCTTATTTTTCCCTCGGGATATCAAGCAAACATTGGAGTTCTCTCATCCCTTATTACAAAATCCTCTCGTGTGATATGTGATAGATTTTGCCATGCTTCGATTCTAGATGGCATCCTTTTATCCGGCGCAAAAATAAAACGATTTAAGCATAATGATAGCGCTCATGCTGCCAAGCTTATAAAAGCCAATTCCCCTAATTTGCTCATTACAGAAAGGCTTTTTAGCATGGAGGGAGATATAGCCCCCCTCGATGAATTGTGCTCACTTTGTCGTCATTTCTCCCTACCTTTTTTTGTTGATGACGCACATGGGTTTGGTGTTTTAGATACTCATAATGACTGGAAGCTTAAAAAGATAAAACCAGACATTCTGTGCATTCCTTTTGGAAAAGCTCTAGGGTTGAATGGAGCAATTGTTCTCGGAACAAAGAATATCATCGACTTAATCTTGCAGTTTTGCCGGAGTTATCGATATAGCACAGCCATATCTCCTGCAATTTGCATGGGAGTATTAGAAAGCCTTGACATTTTGCATCAGGAAGAGTGGCGCCTAGAAAAATTAAAGAAGCTCATTTATCATTTTAATACAGCTGCTTTAGAGGTTGGTCTTCCCCTATTATCAAAAGATATCACGCCCATTCGCTCAATCCTTATTGGGGATACACATAAAGCAGTAGCCGTTTCCAAGCATTTAAGGAATAAGGGTATTTACGCCCCTGCCCTTCTCCCTCCAACGATTCCTAAAAACGCATCTCGCATTCGCCTCTCCCTCACCTGCGCCCATCACATATGTGATATTGACTACCTCATTACAACTCTAAAAGAGGCGATAACATGAACATGCAAACACCTGTTGTCTTTCTTCCTGGATGGGGTTTTCAAGCAAGGATTGCAAAAGAGTACCTCCCAATAGTCACACATTTCATTGATTTGCCCTTGTTAGAAAAAAGAAACAACTTGATTGACCTGGCTTGCGATCGTATTGAAGCAAAACTGCCTTCTCAGCCTTGCATTCTTATCGGATGGTCCTTGGGTGGGTTACTGCAGATAAAACTATATAAACGTCAACCAAGTAACTTTAAGGCCCTTATCATAATAAGTTCCACGCCTTGTTTTCGAGAGCAAAATGATTGGCTTGGAATCTCAAAAACAAAGCAGAATATTTTTATACGTAACCTTAAACAACCCTATGAGATTTTCTTTAAGTACTACCTGAATCTTATTATGAATCCTTTCCAAAGCCACCAACTCGAGGCTCTTTTAAAATCTTATATCATCTCAAAAGATAGCTTTAATTACTATAAAATCTATACATTAGTCCTTTTTGAGTCTGATCTTCGTCCTGAATTTTCTGCTATTAAAGTGCCCACTCTTTTCATTTATGGGGAAAAGGATACTATTATATCAAAGGAAACAAACACATACTTACGTAAATTAAACCCTTCCCTTACATATTTCAAATTCGAAGAAGCTGGACATCTACCTTTTATAAATCAACATCACGAAACAAATAATATAATATTAAAGTTTTTAAATGGAATTAGATGAATTTTATTGAAAATAATAGTTTCCATTACGATGGTATTCAGAAATCGTTTGAGAAAGCTCTTTATACCTATGACCATGAAGCCATCATTCAGCTTCAAGCCAGTCAATACCTTATTCATTCCGTTGTTTCAATTTCTTCTTATCATCAAAAGGTTATGGATTTGGGGTGTGGCTCTGGCCTCGTTACCTCTAATCTTTGCAATGCGCTATGTTTTGACTCCCTTCATCTCAATGATCTTTCACCTTTATTATTAGAAAAAGCGTATCATCGGTTAGGATTTTTCAAACCAAATGCTCTCCTATTTAATTTTGATAAGCCCTGGGATTGTTATGAAACTTACGATTTAATTTTTTCAAACATGGCATTTCAATGGAGTTTTGATATTCAAGCCCTTTTCGATGAATGTTTTTCTCATCTTACCCGAGCTGGACTTTTGGCCTTTTCACTTCCTTTAAAAGGGACCTTTTTTAAACTCGATCCTAGCCAAATGATTCAATTTCATAGTTTTGATGATATTAAAAACACTTTAAAAGCAAAAGGCTTTAAAGTCATTAGAGCTCAAAAATACTTACTAGAAAAAGAACATAAAACCCAACTTAATGCTTTGAGATCAATTAAAAGGTCTGGTGCACACTATGTTCCTTATGCGATTTCTTCTAAGAGACTGCAGAGATCTAAACTCCTTCTCCCCTCAACTCTCACCTACACCATTGGAACATTTATTGCAAAGCGAGATTAAGGCGTGAAAATTTTTATAACAGGTACGGATACAGGGATTGGTAAAACATATACTTCATGTCACATTTTAAAGAAGTGGAATGATCGAGGACTAAAAACAATAGCGTTAAAGCCTATTTCTACAGGATCTCAATGGATTGAAGGAGCGTATATTAATAGAGACGCTCATATCTTACGGCAGGTGATGTCTCTCCACCTAAGTTATTCAGAAGTTAATCCTTATTGTTTTAAACTCCCGGTTTCTCCCCATATTGCAGCTGAAAAAGAATATGTAAATTTAACCGTCAATGAGATTGTGTCTCATATTCGCTCTATTGCTAAAATAAAGCATGACCGGATGATTATTGAAGGAGTCGGTGGACTTATGGTGCCATTAAACAAGAAAGAGACACAACTCGATTTGATTAAGGCCTTAAATTATCCCGTCATCTTCGTTGTTGGTTTAAAATTGGGATGCCTAAATCATACCTTATTAAGTATAAAAATGCTTAAGTTATATCAGATTCCAATAAAAGGATGGCTCATTAACCACATCGATCATGCCTTTGATTGCGTTTCCGAAAATGTAGAAACTCTTAAAGAGTATTTAAAAGGAATTCCTTTTTGTGGATATCTTCCTTATGATGAGTCTTATCCTACTTCAGCCAAGAAAGCAGTCTCCTTAATTCTTTAAGAGTGATGTATCCCCACAAGAAAACGCCTTAACCTCACCAGAAGAGAGCTCCAGTAATAAGTAACCTTGTTTGGTAATGCCTCTTGACGTGCCAGTTGTAATTTCCCCTGAAGTGTTTATAGAAATCTGTTTGCCCTCTAATAAATCATACCATGACCATGCTGATAAAATGGGTTCCATTCCTGCTTCAAGGAAAACATCTAAACCCTGAAGGATAGATCGGATAATTTGTACAACGACAATGTTACGATCTGTCTTTGCATTTAAAATATCCTCTAATGAGGTCCAAGGTTGATCAACCTCGTTTAAATCAACGTCTTTCATATTTACGTTCATACCCATACCAATAACGGCCTTGCTGTTTCCATGAGCTTCACTAATAATATCTATTAAAATTCCCCCCATTTTTTTATCGTTGAGATAGATATCATTTGGCCATTTAAGTAGTGGCTTCAATGTCGGGAATAAAGATTCAAGCGCACGAACAACGAGAATGCCAACGATCAAGCTTAACCCTGATAATTCACTTATATCTTTGTTGAATGAATAACTAAAGCTACAATAAATATTATGTCCAAAAGGAGAACTCCATGATCTGCCCAAGCGTCCCCTTCCCTTAGATTGATGCTCAGCAAGACAAAAATGGAGGTTTTCAAATGGTGTTTTGTTTCTTAAATAATCATTGGTGGAAGGGAGACTCTCAATAATCTCCACCTTTATTCTTGAATCATTGACAAGGTCCTCTATTCTCTTTTTATCCAAAAGTACCAGAGGAAATTGTATCTGATATCCTTTATGATGAGAATAAACATCGATGTTGTAATTTTTTAATCGTTGAATAACTTTCCAAACAGCTGTACGAGAAATACCTAATGTGGTTGCAATATGGGTTCCTGTATGGATTTTACAATCACTTAAAATATCAACAACTTTAAGAATTGTGGAAAGAGCTAGATCAGTCATAATTATTTAGTAGTTTTCTCCTCACAAATGGATAAATTTAAAGTTACTTTTGATAATTTTGTAACTGTTTAAGACTAAATAGCCAATGCAGATAATAGGATAAACCATAATCAAAATCTCCTGTTAATTCAACTTAATTAAAAGATAATTTCCAAAAAAGTTAATGTTTGTTTAATTATTGAAATGATTTGTATATTCCCAGAAATCTAAAATTAAAAATGGAAAACTTATTTGCATTTTCTCCATTTTTATGATAGTGTTTAAACTTCAAAATTAGGGAGGTAAAAATGAACAGCCGGACACTTACAAGTACACTTGCGTTAACATTACTCATGAACGCTCCAGCATTTTCTATGCAAGAGGAAGACAGAGCATCAAATATTGTTCAACCTAAACCAAGTCCTAAATCTACAGGACGATCTAGAGCTAATCCTCTTTATTGGATTTTGGGTAGTGGCGTTTCTGAAGAGCTTAACGCTGCAGCTACTGATACGAACTCTCTGCCTCCAAGTACATCTTCAGATATGGGTGCGCTCTCAGGAGAAGAATCTGCAGTGACAACAACTTTGAGACCAGTTTTACTTAAATTGAATACTGACTTTAATTTCCTTCCTTCCCACCCCCTTCCGCAGGGTTTTAAACTATTTTCAGATCCAGATCAAACGCGAGGAACAACTCTGCCTCTTAGTGTGATTTCGAAAGGAATAGGGCATATTGCTGTAACAGGTGATGGTTTTGTTTCTTATTTTGAAATCCCAAAGGGAACAATGCTAGAATTAAGTGATCGCCCGTTAAGATTTGAAGCAATGCTTCGAAGTAAAACACCAGGTGCAACCATCGGATACCGGGAGTGGCCTTTTAACGAGCCAAAAATCAACTCTACCCCGCATTCAGGGAGTGGAGAGTGGGAAAAGCTTTCAATTGACTTTATTCCAAATGGCACGAAACAGAAATTTTTCCTCTTTCCTGTAAATATGCCGGGTGTAGAAGAAGGATCTGAAGCTCCTGAGGTTGAAATCAAAGGAATCAGTATTAAGGAAATAATGACGAGCGGATTTCAGCCAGAAGCTCTTAATTTTTCCTTAGAAACAGACCCTTCAACTAGTAATCCACGGGGTTATAAATTGGAAGTTGATCCAGCTCTACAACGCGGAACAGCCATACCTCTTAGTGTAGCACCACGTGGAGAAGGACATGTCGCTCTAACAGGGGATGGATATGTTTTTTACACTCATGCGCCCATGAAGGCATTGACAAGCTTAACTTCAATACCTCAAAAGTTAACATATCAGGTAGATGTTAAGAGCAATACACCTGGTGTGCACACTCAAGTTTGGCAATGGCCTTCTAAAGCAGAAGAAAAAATCAAGTCTGATCTATATTTGGGAAATGGAGATTGGCAAACTTTATCAATAACATTTACCCCGGATGCCAATAAAAAGCGAATATACATGTATCCTGCAGTTGTAGGAGCCGTAAGTGAAGGGGCTCCAGTTCCTGAAGTTGAAGTGAGAAACCTAAGACTTGCTCTTCAATCAACGATTGAAATGCCGGAACTAAGTCCAATTCCTGCAATAGATTCTGGGTCTGTTGTTTCTAATGGAGATTCTCAACCTTTACCTTCTTCATCTTCCCCTAGCGAGGCAAAAGATGAACGTATAGGACTTTCTCCGCCAGCACAGCCAGCAGCAAAATCAATATTGCCAAACTGGTTAAGTTGGCTGTTTGGTCTTTCTTCTAAATCAACAACTCCTCAACCAACATTGACAAATGCAGATCTAAAAGAAGTTCCATCAGAATCTGCTTTTACTCGAGCACTTATTCATTTGAAGGAGACTGACTCGAACGCTTTCCAAACTCTAGTTGCTCGGAGCTCAGACACAACATTCGAAGGCTTAAGTCCTATACTCAATGGACTGTTACAAAATAGTATCCAATACAATGGGGTGAAAGATACAGAATTTAGCATAGACTCTCTTAAAGGCCATCAAGAAGCTTTAGATTATGTTCTTATGATAAGGAAGAGAATTATCGAAAGGCTTAGGGTGGGAGTTATTGAGTCTTTTCCCGGCTTCAATGTTACCCAGAGTCTTATCATGTATTCACCAGATGATGGCAAATAGTTTTAGTGCATGACGATTTATTTTCTCACCTCCCTTCTCGGGAGGTGAGGTTTTTTAATTTCCATAAACTTGGTGTGCCCGCTTTTCAAAAGCATATAACATTTGATTAAATGCACTTTCAAAAGCCATTTTCATTGCGCTTTGAAAGAGACTGTTGCGAAATTCAAAATCAATATAGAAATCAATATTTGTACCGTTATTTTGATCTTCCTTAAAAACCCATCTATTATTTAAGTGATTGAAAGGACCTTTGATATATTCTACCTCAATACGCGTTTTGGGAATTAAATGTACACGTGAGCGAAAAGTCTCACGAAAAAATTTATACCCTACCATTAAATCAGCAATAATATCTGTCTCTGATTGGGATATAATGCGAGCACCCATACACCACGGCAAAAATTCGGGGTATTTTTCTATATCTGCTACTAAATCATAGAGTTGAGCAGGGGTATACGGCAAAAAATGTGTATGGAGGCGTGTTCCCATTTTAGAGTTGCAATTGCTGCTCTCGTGCTTCCCGTAAATGCAGAAAATCTTCTCCTGCATGATAAGAGGAACGCGTTAAAGGTGATGCAGACACCATTAAAAATCCTTTGCCACGAGCCATTCGTGCATAATCTTCAAATTCAGAAGGTGTTACAAAGCGATCAACGACATGATGCTTGGGAGTTGGCTGCAGATATTGCCCAATCGTCATAAAATCAACAGAAGCCGCTCTTAAGTCATCCATAACTTGGTAGACTTCTCCTTTATCTTCTCCAAGGCCCACCATGATGCCTGATTTTGTAAAGAGAGAGGGGTCAAGCTCCTTAACAGTCTGCAAAAGACGCAAGGAATGAAAATATCGGGCTCCTGGACGAACCTCCGCATAGAGACGAGGCACGGTTTCTAAATTATGGTTATAGACATCTGGACGGGCATTAACGACAATCTCAATAGCTCCTTCTTTCCTTAAGAAATCAGGGGTTAAAACCTCAATCGTGGTATGTGGCGTTTTTTTTCGTATGGCTTTGATCGTTTCTGCAAAGTGGTAAGCTCCTCCATCTTCCAAGTCATCGCGATCAACAGAAGTTATAACAACATGATGGAGCCCCATTTGGGCAACGGCCTCCCCTACTCTTTCCGGTTCATGAGGATCCAGCAAATCGGGACGCCCCGTCTTAATATTGCAAAAAGTACAAGCACGGGTACACACACTTCCCAAAATCATAACAGTAGCGTGTCTCTTTGCCCAACATTCGCCAATATTAGGGCAACTCGCTTCTTCACAGACCGTATTAAGTTTCAAATTTCGCATAAGATCTCTTGTTTCTTGGTATTCCTTCGAAACAGGAGCCTTTACACGAATCCAATCTGGCTTTTTAAGTTTGTATTGCACTAATCTAACATCCTTCAAGAGTACAATCTAATCTATAGATATGTTGCGTTTAGGCAAGAATTATATGATAGTATAAACAAAAAAACATATTACTATACCCAAGGGAAACACTTAACTAAAGGACGATGATGCGATATACTCTTCTTCGAGAGAAAGAGAAGGAGAGTAATATGTCCCAGTTAACCTGCAAAAAATGCCAATCTGAGAAATACGTTAAAAGTGGTCACACAAGAGGTCAGCAAAGGTATCAATGTAAGGATTGTGGTTGTCAATTTACGGATACAAACCGAAGAGGTGTCCACCCCGCTTTGAAATCTTTCGCGATCGTTCTTTATGCGTATTGTGGTGTATCGATGGGGAAGATCGCTCGACTCTATAAGATAAGTACGGTTGCCGTGCTAAAATGGATAAAAGCCGCTGCTTTAGAGGCAAAGCCCATTAACCCTGTTTCAGAGTCAGACATCATCATGATTGATGAAGTGTGGCATTTTGTGAATGGAAAAAAAACAAAATATGGATCTGGCGAGCCATTGATGGGGTATCGCGTAAACCTCTTGGATG
>JAIEMB010000015.1 GCA_019752515.1 Alphaproteobacteria bacterium
CTTTAATTCAATCATAGTATTCACCATTGTTTATTACATTAATAATAACCATATAAGTCGCATTTTATTTTTGTCAAACAAATTTTATACAGAGTAAGAATATTAAAGTTAAATCAGTATTTCTGCATATGCGGAATAACCCCTCGTATCCCTCCTCTGGGATCCTCCATATCGCCCCTATAACGGGGGATTAAATGGACATGCAGATGAGGTATAGTTTGTCCCGCTATCACACCACAATTCATACCGACGTTATATCCTTCCGGTTGGAACTGATTATCCAGTCTTGCTTTCATATGATTTAAGGCATTGAGGATGGAGAACTGAACCTCAAGCTCGGATGTAAACCAATGCTCTGTATGTTTATAAGGAATAATGAGAGAGTGGCCGGGTGAAACAGGAAAGGCATCATAGATAACAAAGCAATGGTCGAATCTCTCTAACACCTTATTCGGTTCCTCTTGACCAATTTTACAAAACAGGCAGTCAGGTAAGAATTCTGCTAACTGTTCGCTAACTATTTTAGGAGATTTCTCATTCTTTAAGCTCGGGGTGGAGGTACTGTTTTTCTTATCAATCATTTTTCTATGCTCCTTGTTCTAAAACGAGAATGCAACTTATAGCACATATACCAGTTTTTTTGATGAGTTTGAATGTCTTGCTCAAGATCTCCTGTTCCTAAAACAAAATCTCGAAATTGATCTATTAGGAATACCCACCAAGGGGACATCTGAGAGTCTCTGCACATCACATTTCTCAACCCGTTAAGATTTTGCTAATGATCTAAATATTTGTATATATCTCACCTTTATCATAGGTCCCCACGAGACTATCATCCACTCTCCTTATGAGCATATAAATGGTATCATTTTTTTCTTGAACCTATATTTTTTAGGTTTATAATTATTATAATTTTAATTAAATAATGAGCGAGAAAATGGCGACTTTCATAATAACCTTATGCGCTTGTCTTTTATTGAGCTCCGATGCTATGGCCGTGAAAGTGAAGCATGTCATGATGGGAATTACGGATGATGAAATTGCCAGTGCTATAAAAGATCCAAAACCTCTTTCTGTGTCTCGAATTATTACTACAATGCAACAACCTGGTGGTCCAATGGAGATGGAAGGAGGGGTTGAAGAATGGGATCTTGGCGAAAATAACATCACACACAAGGGCGCAACGGTAATTTTAGGTTTTGCGAAGGATTTGCCAACCCTCAGAAAGTTAAGTTTCTATAACAATAGGGTCTATGACGTAAGAGAGCAAGAAGGGTACGCCGACTTTGAAGGCTCTTTACTTATACTGCTCGGAAAGGATACCTTTAAAGAGCTGGATCTTCGCCTGAATGGGATAGCAAATCTTTCTTGGTTCCAACATATTATGACCAAAGCCGGTGATAATGCTCGCAAAATAAAATGGTAAGCTAAAGGATGGTTATGTCTTCTCTAAAATTTAGTCAAATTTTATTTTGGAAAGTTATTGTTAACATAATTTTATTTTCAATTATTCCAGAACTTGCGTTAGGTAACGGTGGAGGAAAATGGGCTGAAAGTCTAAATTTTGTTTATGAAACAGATCACCATAAAATTGCGACTGGAAAAAAAGGCAATGTGATCCTTGTTGATCAGAGTGGGCAGCAAACTCCTGTACGCATTCCTTTTGATATTGAAGACCTTCATAAAGAACTTGGAAAAAAAGCAAATGAAGTGGTCGCTGCTGGAAGCAATTTAGGCAACTTAGTTACAGTTGGGTTCAGCATCATTATGAAATGCGGGGAGGGCTTCGAAGCTTGTCATAAGACTTTATCAATATCTTCAGGAAAAACGGCTGTGTTTGAGAGTGGAGGAACACCTTCAACTTTTCAACCGCCAAAGGGCTACGAGATTATTGGGGCATCTAACGAAAGAAAAGCTCAAGACCTTTCAAAAGTTTTTGAAAAAAGATTAGAGAAAGGCATTGTTGGCCTTAATAAGGCTCCAATCCTTGGCTGTCAGGCCAAATGGCAGCAGGAAGTAAAAAATGCTTGGTCAGAAACCAAAACGGGACTTCACAAAGTAGGAGAATCTATAGAAATTGACTCCATCTATAATGATCATTTTGATCAAATTTGTAGCGATCTGGTCGAAATGCCCTTAAGAAAAGTAGCGAATTTAGGGTCTGCCATAGACAGTGAACAGTTTCTGTTAAAACATTTAATTGAAAAAACAGACGATAAAGAGAAAATCGTCAGTGCTTTTGAATCGGTTAATGGGAAGTATAAAAGTATAAAGCTAAATATATTAAAAGAAGAAATCAGTAGGGCAGTGGATGATAGCATTCTCTCTGTCGTAAAAAATCATCTTGATTCTTTAGAAGTGGGCTTTATTCTTCATTTACATTCTACAAATGAAATTTGTTCATGCTGTGCTTATTCACTTGCCGCTGAACTTCTCTATAGTGAGATAGCAGCCAAAATACCTCATATGGCAACAAGTCATAACGCAGGAAAAGAAGGAGCCGAAACAATCAAACCATTTTTTCTTGTTCTAGCTTCGTGTTCTAAGAAGTTAGAGCCACTTGAAGGAAATCCAGCTTTTTATAGGAGAGTAGGAATAGGAAATGACGTCGCGTTAGCCCCTGATACATATGAAAATGATGAAGACGGTAACAAACGCGTAAAACTCGCAAAAGAAATTTTTCAAAATAGCTTTTTGCAGAAGTTATTTTAGTAGATTATATTATTTTTATTCATCGAAAAACGCTGAAGCTTAAGCTTCAGCTTTTGATTCCTCTTCAACTGATTTCTCAGCTGTAGGCCCTGAATCTTTTCCTTTGGCGTCTAAAGCACGGTCTACAAGCTCAATAATAGCCATAGGTGCATTATCCCCAGGACGGAACCCTGCCTTAATAATCCTTATGTAGCCTCCCTTGCGTTCCATATAGCGCTCTGCAAGTGGCCCCATGATTTTAGCTGCGATTTCCTTATCCCCAAGAAAGGAAATTACTTGACGACGGCAAGAAAGCCCTCCCCTCTTTCCAAGGGTTATCATTTTTTCAACAATGGGTCGAAGGTCCTTAGCCTTGGGTAAGGTCGTCTTAATTTGCTCATGTTTCAATAGGGAAGCCGCAAGGCCTTTAAAGAGAGCTTTTCTTTCATCTGTATGGCGACTAAATTTTCGGCCACTAACACCATGACGCATGACTTAAGTACTCCTTATTCTTCTTAAAACGGCTCATCGAGCTTTTTAATAAGCTCTTCAATATTTTCTGGTGGCCATCCCGGAATTTCCATTCCAAGACCTAATCCCATTTGAGTCAAAACTTCTTTTATTTCATTTAAAGATTTTCTGCCAAAGTTCGGTGTTCTTAGCATTTCTGATTCAGATTTTTGAACCAAGTCGCCAATATAAATAATATTATCGTT
Source organism: Alphaproteobacteria bacterium (assembly GCA_019752515.1). GTDB lineage: Bacteria > Pseudomonadota > Alphaproteobacteria > UBA9655 > UBA9655 > UBA9655. The sequence continues at coordinate 3,408 of JAIEMB010000015.1, forward strand.
TTTCAGACAGTTTGCTGACCGAACAGACAACTCTAGTTCATCAACCTTACGAAGCAAAGCGCGATTAAAAGGAAGCAACGAATCTTCTTTTTCAGCATAAGCTTCTTTAGGTTCTTCAAAGTTAATAAATTTTTGTAATTGATCCTGTAGAATACGTGCTGCCAAAGCAACGGCATCATCAGGTCGAACCGTCCCATCCGTCTCAACACGCATGACTAACTTATCATAGTTTGTCTGTTGACCAACACGTGTATTCTCGATCTTATATGATACCTTACGCACAGGGCTATACAAAGCATCTATAGGAATTAAGCCAATAGGTGAATCTGCCTTTTTATTACTTTCGGCAGGAACATACCCTTTGCCCGTATTAATGGTCAATTCCATGGCAAGCTTTGCCCCTTGACCAAGCGTACATATATATTGATCGGGATTTAAAATTTCTAAATCCGCATTCTCTTCAATATTTCCCGCTGTCACCAAGCAAGGTCCTTCAGCCTGAATTCTCACCCGCACAGGTCCATCCTTGTGCAACTTTGTAATGACGCCCTTTAAGTTCAAAACAATATCAGTCACATCCTCACTTACCCCTGGGAGGGTCGAGAATTCATGCAAAACACCTTCTATCTGGACAGACGTAATTGCAGAACCTTGAAGAGAGGAAAGCAATACACGTCGCAAGGCACTCCCCAAGGTCATTCCAAACCCAGGTTCCAATGGGTCAGCAATAATTGTGGCCACATAACTAGGATCTTCGCTATGATCCAGGTTTAATTTATAGGGCTTTATCAAGGCCTGCCAGTTTTTTTGTATCACGAGTCTACCCTCTCGGCATTAGTAATTAAGTTAATAAATTATGTTTATACACGACGTCGCTTTTTAGGGCGACAGCCATTGTGGGGGATCGGCGTAACATCCCTTATAGACGTTATGACAAATCCGGTGGCTTGGAGTGCCCGAAGTGCAGATTCTCGCCCTGAACCGGGTCCTTTTACTTCAATTTCTAAAGTTTTCATGCCATGTTCCTGGGCCTTTTTAGCAGCATCTTCTGCCGCGATCTGGGCTGCATATGGCGTTGACTTACGCGATCCTTTAAATCCTTTAGCTCCTGAAGATGACCATGCAATGGTATTTCCTTGAGCATCTGTAATATTAACAACCGTATTGTTAAAAGACGCATTCACATGTGCTACCCCAGAGACAATATTCTTTCTCTCTCTGCGTCGAATTCGTTGTGCTGGTTTTTGTGCCATCTATAATCCTAACCTTACTTTTTCTTGCCCGCAATTGCGACAGCTTTTCCTTTGCGTGTACGAGCATTCGTGTGCGTTCTTTGTCCCCGGACAGGAAGTCCCTTTCGATGGCGAAGTCCCCTATAGCAACCTAAATCCATGAGTCTTTTAATATTTAGAGATATCTCACGACGAAGATCCCCTTCAACTTTATACTCATGATCGATGGCTTCACGGATTTTAAGAACTTCATCATCCGTCAATTGATGAACACGGCGATCAGAAGGTACCCCTAATTTTTTGCAAATTTCTTTTGCTTTAGCCGGTCCAATTCCAAAAATCGATTGTAGACCTATTTCAACTCTCTTTTGAGTTGGTATGTTTACGCCAGCTATACGAGCCACTCGCTTCTCCTTAATACACTATCTTGCAAGATTCCTAAATATCCTGTGCGGAGTATAGGCATCCTGAGTTACTTGTCAACACTTGCAATTTCCCCAAAAGGGATTCAATTTGAGCGGTTACATCTTTAACCGGCTTCATTCCATCAACAACCGTTAAGCGATTTGTTGCAGAATAATAACCTAAAAGAGGTTTAGTCTGCTCATTATAAACTTCTAGTCGTGTTTTTATGGCGTCAGGTTCATCATCTAAGCGCCTTATAAACTCACGCCCAGAGCACTTGTCACAAACACCTTCTATCTTTGTAGAAAATTCATTTGTATAGGGCGTTCCACATGTTCTACACAAAAAGCGGTGAGAGAGTCGCTTTACTAACTCTTCATCGTTAACCGCAAGGTGAATCACTGCATCTAACTTGCGACCTAAACGAGCAAAGATTTCATCAACCTTTTTGGCCTGGTTTAACGTGCGAGGAACTCCATCTAAAATAGTCCCTTTCTCCTTCAAACCTTTAAGTCGCTTTTCAAAAATGGCAAGAATTATATCATCTGAAGGGTATCTTCCCTCTTCCATAATATCTTTGATCTCACGCCCTAGGGATGAGCCCTTTTTTATTTCTTCTCTTAGAATATCACCCGTACCTATAAGAGCTAGGTTATAACGCTCCTGAATTAATCGTGCCTGAGTCCCCTTTCCCGAGCCCGGTGGACCTAGAAGGACTATATTCATTTCCGAGCCCCTTTTAAGCGGGTTCTCTTCAAAAGACCTTCATACTGATGAGCTAAGAGATGGGAATGAATTTGAGCAACCGTATCCATAGGGACACTCACTGCAATCAAAAAGGTCGTTCCTCCTAGATAGAAGGGTAATGAATAGGCTGCATAAAAAAATTCAGGAACGGCACAAACAAAAGCCAAATAGGCTGCTCCTACAACCGTTAATCGCGTAATCACCATGTCGAGATAGTTCGCCGTATTCTGCCCTGGTCGATAACCTGGGATGAATCCTCCCGCTTTCTTTAAATTCTCTGCTGTTTCCTGTGGATTAAAAACGATAGATGTATAAAAAAAAGCAAAGAATACAATGAGAAACAAATAAAAGCCAATATATACAACCCCACCATGACGCAATCCCCCAAGCAGCCATTGTAACCATTCAGGACCATGAGCACCTGAAAGTTGGGCAATTGAAATCGGCAATAACAAAAGTGAGCTTGCAAAAATGGGGGGTATCACCCCTGTGCTATTCAACTTAATCGGAAGATGGGAACTTTCCCCCCCAAACATTTTATTCCCCACCTGACGTTTTGGATATTGAATAAAAATACGCCGTTGGGCACGCTCCATAAAAACGATAAAGGCCATCATGCCTACAGAAAAAACCAAAATAAATAAAATAAAGAGATATGAGTAAGCCCCTGTCCGCCCTAACTCTAACGCATTCACGATAGAAGACGGTAAATTTGCAACGATACCTGCAAAAATGACGAGAGAAATTCCATTACCTATCCCTCGACTGGTAATCTGCTCACCCAACCACATTAAGAATAATGTAGCCCCTACGATGGTTATAATTGTTGTTAAGCGAAAGAATAAACCTGGATCCAAAACAGCAGGACCAGCTTGTCCTTGCAATGACTCTAAACCTACAGCCGTCCCATAGGATTGCAAAACCGCAATCAACACCGTCAAGTATCGCGTATATTGATTAAGTTTTCTCCTGCCTGATTCACCTTCTTTTTTTAAGGCTTCAAATTGAGGCGAGATGGCTGTCATCAACTGTACGATAATACTAGCCGAAATATAAGGCATAATGTTAAGAGCCATAATCGACATACGGCTCAACGCACCCCCAGAAAACATATCCACCATACCAAAGATTCCACCTCCATTGGTACGGGCAAACTCAGCCATAGCCGCAGGATTAATTCCTGGAAGAGGTATATACGTTCCTAGCCGAAAAATGATAAGCACACCAATCGTAAACCATATGCGCTTTTTTAAATCTTCAGCTTTTGAAAAAGCTTTCAAATTTATATTCGCTGCCAGTTGTTCTGCGGCCGATGCCATAGTATCCCTTTATATTTTATTTATGTTTTTCTGAAGATTTAGAAGGCAAAACGTTAACGATACCTCCTGTCTTTTCAACTGCTAAAATAGCTGACTTTGTAGCGCCGGCCACTTCTAAAGAAATTTTTGACTTAATTTCACCTTTTCCTAAAAGACGAACACCATCATGTATTCTTCGAATAAGCCCACCGGTAACGAGAGATTCACCACTAATAGGCTTTTTAGGATCAATTTTACCCGCATCAATCGCCTCTTGAAGACGACCAAGATTTACTTCGGCAAATTTACGAGCAAATATATTTGTAAACCCTCTTTTAGGTAAACGGCGGTAAAGCGGCATTTGCCCACCCTCGAAACCATTAATGGCAACGCCTGTGCGAGCCGTTTGGCCCTTTCCTCCACGACCACCCGTTTTTCCCTTACCCGAACCAATACCCCTACTAATGCGCATTTTCGAGCGCCGAGCACCTGGATTATCACGAATTTCATTTAGCTTCATCGTTCACTTCCCACCAGTTAAAGAGCCTTTACGCCTCTTCTTCTACCTTAATCATATGTTTGACTTTAGCAATCATCCCACGAACCGCTGGAGTATCCTCAAGTTCGCGCGTACGCCCAATTTTATTAAGTCCAAGACCACAAAGTGTTGCTCTTTGTTTTGCTTCTCTACGAATGGGGCTAGCTGTTTGAGTAACAATCACTTTCTTTGCATTCTTCTTTACCATCGTCTTATGCCTCACCTTGAGCCCGACGTCCCACAATCTCGCCGACCTTCTTTCCTCGACGAGCCGCTACGGCTCGAGGAGCAGAAATCATCTGAAGCGCCTTGAATGTGGCCCTAACCATGTTATGTGGATTGGAGGATCCAATCGATTTACTGACAACGTCCTGTATGCCAAGAGCTTCGCAAACGGCACGCATTGGACCCCCTGCAATGATTCCTGTTCCAGGAACGGCTGCACGCATGTGAACTTTCCCCGCACCATAAGTGGCCGTTACATCATGATGAAGTGTGCGACCCTCACGAAGGGGGATACGAACCAAATTGCGCTTGGCTTTTTCGGTAGCCTTTTGTATAGCTTCTGGCACTTCACGAGCCTTGCCCGTTCCATGTCCAACTCGCCCTTTTCCATCACCAACAACGACGATAGCCGAAAAGCCAAAGCGCTTACCACCCTTTACAACTTTTGCGACACGATTTATTGCAACTAGTTTTTCAACTAGTTCGACTTCATCACGCTCTGAACGTGAATAGCGGTTGTTTTTTCCTTCTCTTGCCATTTTCCTACTTCCTAAAATGAAAGTCCAGCATTACGCGCTGCTTCTGCCAGTGCTTTTACACGACCATGGTAAAGATATCCACCTCGATCAAACACAACTTCTTTTATACCAGCTTTTAAAGCACGTTCAGCAACTAATTTACCTATTTCTTCCGCCGCTATAACATTTGACGTAGATTTAATTTTCTTTGTGACATCCTTTTCCAAAGTGCACGCTGTCACTACGGTATGATGTTTCTTATCATCAATAACCTGAGCATAAATATGGTTTTTTGAACGAAATACGGATAACCGAGGTCGTTCTGTTGAAACCTTGGCGAGCTTGAACCGATTTCGGCGCTTACGTCGCTCAAAAAGATCTTTTGCCTGACTCATAACTATTTCTTCTTACCTTCTTTACGAACAATATATTCATTTTCATACTTCACACCTTTGCCCTTATACGGTTCAGGTTTACGATATGAGCGAATTTCCGCAGCAACTTGTCCAACCCGCTGACGATCTGCCCCTGAAACAGCAATTGCTGTAGGCTTTTCGCACTTTATTTGAATCCCTTGTGGAATGGGATAAAAAATATCATGACTGTAACCCAATTGAAGCTTTAAAGAGCTACCTTCAACTGCGGCACGGTAGCCCACCCCATTAATATCAAGACGAATGGTAAAGCCATCATGTACGCCTTCAACCATATTTTTAATACGGTTTTTCCATGTCCCCCACAGCATTCGAGCTTGCTTTGAGTCATCTCGAGGCCTAACTAGTATGGCATCATTTTCACATGTAACTATAACTTCCTTACTCGTTTGAGCCGTCAGTTCGCCATTTTTCCCCTTAATTTTTATATCCTGGCCATCAATATGGCAGGTTACACCTTGAGGAATAAGAACTGGATTTTTTCCAACACGCGACATTTTTTAATCCTTAGAATACATTGCAAAGAACTTCACCGCCAACATTCAACTCACGGGCCTTTCCATCAGAAAGAACTCCCCTCGGCGTTGAAAGAACGATAATCCCTAAGCCATTATTAATAGGCTTTAAGTCTTTAATCTTTGCATATACACGACGCCCAGGCTTTGATACGCGATTAAGACTTCGAATCACGGGTTGATTTTCATAATACTTTAATTCAATTTTAAGTTGCTCAATTCCTTCAGCAACTTTTTCTTGAGAGTATCCTCTGATGTACCCTTCTTGCTTTAAAACTTCAAGCACATTCACGCGCAGTTTTGAAGCAGGTGATGTAATGGATGACTTATACGCCTTTTGACCATTACGAATCCGGGTTAACATATCACCTAATGGATCTGAGAATGACATTCATGCCCCTCCTACCAGCTTGACTTCGTCATACCAGGGATCAACCCAGATGACGCAAGTTCGCGTAAAGCGATCCTGGAAAGTTTAAATTTACGATACACACCTCGGGCACGGCCAGACAGCAAACAACGCGACCTAACACGACTTGGTGCACTATTACGTGGTAATTCCGCAAGCTTAAGTCGCGCCTTAAAGCGCTCTTCAGGTGGCAGCAACTCATCATTTGCGATATCCTTCAATCGTGTCCTGCGGCCAGCATATTGCTTGACCATCCGCTCACGACGAAAATTTTTTTCGATTGAACTTAACTTAGCCATTTACTTCTCCTGCCCTACTTTTGTCCTGTAAAAGGCAAATCAAATCCCTTTAACAAAGCAAGTGCCTCAACATCAGTTTTTGCGGATGTTACAAATGCAATATCCATTCCACGAATCTGATCGACCTTATCATAGTTTATTTCAGGGAAAATAATATGTTCACGAATACCCATTGAGTAATTTCCCCGACCATCAAAACTCTTAGGAGAAATCCCCCGAAAGTCCCTAATGCGAGGCATTGCAATATTTACTAAACGATCCAAGAACTCATACATTCTATCACGTCTTAGCGTCACCTTTGCGCCAATGCTCATCCCTTCACGAAGTTTAAAACCTGCAATCGATTTCTTTGCTTTTGTAAGGATTGGCTTTTGACCCGCAATAAGAGCAAGCTCTTGTAAAGCGCTCTGAGCTTTTCGGTTATCTTGCGCTGCTTCGCCTAGGCCCATATTGATAATAATCTTTTCGAGTCGAGGCACCTGAAATATATTTCGATATCCCATTTCTTTCATTAGCCCCGGTTTTACAACCTTCTCGTAGTGATCTTTTAATCGTGCCATTGTCATCTCTAACTCTCAATTGTTTCGCCAGAGCGCTTTGCAACACGTATCTTGCGTCCATCTGCAAGAAACTGTATGCCAATGCGCGTTGGCTTTTTTGAAACCGGATCTACATGAGCCACATTTGAAATGTGAATAGAGGCTTCCTTTTGGATAATGCCGCCTTCCTGGGCCATGGTTTGCTTTTGGTGCTTCTTAACAAGGTTAACACCTTGCACTATCAACCTATTGTCTTGTCGAAGGACTTTTAAAACTTGACCAGATTTTCCTTTATCTTTTCCAGATATTACAGAAACCAAATCCCCCTTCTTAATACGAAATTGCTGTGCCATTATAAAACCTCCGGTGCGAGGGAAATAATCTTCATAAAATCCTTGCCACGAAGTTCTCGTGTCACAGGGCCAAAAATACGGGTACCAATTGGCTCACCTTGCTGATTGATAAGAACAGCAGCATTATCATCGAACCTTATTGCAGTTCCATCAGGGCGTCGGATTTCTTTGGCTGTACGTACAATGACAGCACGACGGACGTCTCCTTTTTTGACACGTCCCCTAGGGATAGCGTCTTTCACTGAAACGACAATCACATCACCAACAGAGGCGGTTTTGCGTTTAGACCCACCTAGAACCTTGATGCACTGCACCCGACGGGCACCGGAGTTATCGGCTACCTTCAGGTTGGTTTGCATCTGAATCATTTTTTACTTCCTTTCATTCCAATACATATACGTATTAGTGTTCACCTTCAACAACAACTTCCCATGTTTTAGACTTTGAGATAGGCTTGCATTCTCTAATGCTCACCTCGTCTCCGGCCTTAAACAAATTTTGTTCATCATGAGCAGCATACTTTTTTGACCGCGTAATGAACTTATGATAAAGCGGATGTTTAACACGACGCTCTACCCGAACAGTAATTGTCTTGTCACATTTTGCGCTAACGACTGTCCCTCTTAAAACACGCTTTGGCATATTAACTCCTTGCTGTCTTCGTGCGTTGATTGAGTAAAGTCTTTGCACGTGCTATTGATTTACGGGCCACACGAAATTGATGTGTTTTTTCAACTTGACCTGTAGCTCTTTGAAAGCGTAGTCCCATCAATTCTTTTCTTAACTCAATTATCTTCACATTTAGACTTGCATCATCTAATTGCTTTAAATCTTGCCATTTCATTATTCAATTCCCCTTGTATCTCGGGAGACAAACTTGGTTGCAAGAGGCAGCTTAGCTGCAGCCAAGTCAAAAGCTTCTCGTGCCAGCTCTTCTGATACCCCATCGAGCTCGAACATAACCCTCCCAGGATGAACACGGCATGCCCAGAATTCGGGAGATCCCTTTCCACTTCCCATCCTAACTTCAGCAGGTTTTGTAGATACAGGGACATCAGGAAAAATTCGGATCCACACACGACCTGCCCGCTTGATATGACGGGTAATGGCCCTACGTGCAGCCTCAATTTGCCTTGATGTTACACGCTCAGGAGCGATTGCTTTCAAACCAAAGGCCCCGAAATTTAAACTACTTCCACCTTTGGCATTTCCATGAATCCGACCTTTAAAGGCCTTTCTAAATTTTGTTTTCTTAGGCGCTAACATGTGTCAACAATCCTCTAACTAGCCGTGCGATTAACAGTATGCAGGGCACTGCGCTTATCTAAGGCCATTGGATCATGCTCCATGATATCGCCCTTATAAATCCACACCTTTACCCCAATCGTTCCATAAGTGGTTTTAGCAACCCCTTCCCCATAATCAATGTCTGCTCTAAACGTATGCAAAGGAACCTGTCCTTCACGATACCATTCCATCCGGGCTATTTCAGACCCACCCAGACGCCCGCTAACATTAATTCTGATTCCTTTTGCTCCTAATTTCATCGCAGCTTGCATAGCTCGTTTCATAGCCCGTCTAAAAGTCACTCGGCGTTCAAGCTGCTGAGCAATTGAGTCAGCTGCAAGTTTAGCATCTAACTCAGGTTTTCGAATTTCCAAAATATTAAGGCTTACTTCAGTCCCTGCAATTTTAGAGAGCTCAGATTTTAACTTCTCAATATCTGCACCCTTCTTTCCAATAACAATTCCAGGACGTGCCGTATGAATGGTAACCCGTGCTTTTTTCGCAGGACGCTCCACAACTATCTTCGAAACACCTGCTTGCGCTAGACGATTTTTAATAAATTTACGAAGCTCCAAATCTTGATGAAGAAGCTTTGCGTAATCATGTCGAGCAAACCAACGAGAATCCCACGTTCTGTTGATTCCTATACGGAGCCCTATTGGATTAACTTTTTGTCCCATTACGCACTTTCTCCAATTTCACTTACGATAATCCGAAGATGGCTAAAGGGTTTTTTAATTCTCCCTGCCTTACTTCGCCCTCTAACATCTAACCGTTTCATCACTAAGGCTTTCCCTACAGTGGCTTCCGAAACATATAACCGATCTATATCTAGACCATGATTATTTTCTGCATTAGCAATCGCCGACAATAATGTTTTTTTAACATCAATTGCAATCCTTTTAGGAGAAAAAGTAAGAGCATGCAGAGCTTTATCAACTTTTTGCCCACGAATCATGTGTGCCACCAGGTTTAATTTACGGGGGCTAACACGTATCATACGCAAATTTGCAATCGCAGAATAATCTGGCAAGCTCCTAGGGGTTTTTGGCTTTGACATCGCTATCCTCTTTTCGCCTTTTTATCTGCCGCGTGACCATAATACGTGCGGGTCGGAGCAAATTCACCAAATTTATGACCAATCATATTTTCAGTCACTAAAACCGGAATAAATTTCTGACCGTTATAAACACCAAAAGTAAGTCCCACAAATTGGGGTAGAATGGTTGATCGACGTGACCATGATTTTATAACCTCTTTACGACCTGATTCACGGCTAACATCTGCCTTCTTAAGCAGATAACCATCAATAAAAGGTCCTTTCCAAACTGAACGTGCCACTTACTTTGCTCCTCTTTACTTACGACGCCTAATAATTTGGCTACTCGAAGCTTTCTTTCTATTACGTGTCTTTTTACCTTTTGTTGGCTTACCCCATGGCGTACATGGGTGGCGCCCACCTGAAGTACGGCCTTCACCACCACCATGAGGGTGATCAATAGGGTTCATTGCCACACCCCGAACGGTTGGACGAACACCTAACCAACGCTTTCGACCCGCTTTCCCCAAATTAACGTTCTTTTGATCAGGATTAGACAAAGCACCGACTGTAGCCATACATTCGCCACTAACTTTACGGAGCTCACCAGACGCCAATTTCAAAATAGCAGAGGGCCCATCTCGACCGACAAGCTGAATATATGTACCAGCTGATCTTGCCAACTGTCCACCTTTACCTGGTTTCATCTCCACATTATGGATTATGGTTCCCACAGGCATATTTTTTATAGGCATCGCATTACCTGGCTTAACATCCGCTTTTTCAGCAGAAATAACTTGATCCCCTGCAGCAAGCCGTTGGGGGGCCAGAATATAAGAATGCACACCATCATCATATTTTATAAGAGCAATAAAAGCAGTCCGATTCGGATCATACTCTAAACGTTCTACAGTTGCAGGGATATCGCGCTTTATACGTTTGAAATCAATCAAACGGTAACGTTTCTTATGCCCCCCTCCGATGTGGCGCGTTGTTATACGCCCATCATGGTTGCGACCTCCTGTCTTACGTAAACCCTCAGTTAATGATTTGACAGGGGAGCCTTTCCAAAGCTCACTACGATCAACTAATATGAGGCCTCGTTGTGACGCGTTTACCGGTTTATAATGCTTTAAACTCATTTTTTATAATCCTGATGCAATATCAATTGAACTTCCTTCGGCTAAGGTCACAATAGCTTTTTTGCGATCAGAACGTTGTCCTAATCTTCCACGAAAACGCTTTGTCTTTCCTTTTACACGTAGCGTATTTACACTCACTACTTTAACTTTAAAAAGGTCTTCAACGGCTTTTTGAATTTCAGGCTTCGTTGCATCTAATAACACATTAAACGTTAATTTATTATGCTCACTTCCTTTTGTGGACTTCTCCGTAACCACAGGTGAGATAAGAATAGTGTATAGCCGTTCTTTCCCAAGACCGATGTTTTTTGTAGAAACCTTACTCATTTCAATCTGCTCTCTAAATTTTCAACAGCAGCTTTTGTTAAAACCAAATGCTCATGACGTAAAATGTCATAGACGTTAATCCCTTGTTGTGGAAGAACATCAACACCAGGAAGATTGGCTGCTGTACGTGCAAACTCTTTATTAACCTCTGCGCCGTCAATAATCAAGGCTGATCGTAGTCCTAAGGCTTGAAATTTTTTGACAAGTTCTTTCGTTTTTGCCGTACCTGCATTTAAATCTTCCATAATAAGAAGTTCACCACTCGCAACTTTTGCCGATAATGCGGTCTTCAAGGCCAACTGCCGAACTTTTTTGGGAAGGTCATATCCATGATCCCTAGGTTGAGGTCCAAAAATAGTGGCCCCTCCGCGAAATTGAGGAGAACGCAAGCTTCCTTGACGAGCACGTCCAGTACCTTTTTGTCGCCAGGGTTTTTTTGTGGTTCCACTAATTTGGCTAATACCCTTTGTGGAATGAGTTCCTGCTCGCCGTTTTGCAAGCTGCCAATGGACCATCCTCGCTAAAATATCCTGACGAAGAGGCGCGGAGAAAACGACAGGATTCAGCTGGATTTCACCAATTTTTTTGTTTTCAAAATTTCGAATCTCGTATTTCATTACTCTACCTCAACCGTTGCGGACTGTTCTTTTGGAGCTGACTCTTCCTTAACGGATGACGTTGCTTTCATAAGAGCCCCTGGAAAAGGAAGTCCCTTAGGCGCTTTTCTTTTCACCGCATCTTTAATTAACACATACCCTCCTGGGTTCCCAGGCACGGCACCTCGAATACCAATAAGTCCACGGACAGGATCGGTTAAAACAATTTCTAAGTTTTGAACTGTAACGCGCTCATCACCAAGATGGCCTGCCATTTTTTTTCCTTTAAAGACCTTACCTGGATCTTGCCTTTGGCCTGTTGATCCATGGCTACGATGGGAAACAGAGACACCATGGCTTGCCCGTAGGCCACCAAAATTATGCCTTTTCATGGCTCCGGCAAAGCCTTTACCAATTGAGGTACCTGTAATATCCACGTATTGTCCATTAAGAAAATGTTCAACGGACAACTCATCACCAACGTTAAGAAGTGCATCCTGTGAAACACGGAACTCAGCAAGCTTCTTTTTAGGCTCAACCTTAGCTTGTGCATAGTGTCCTCTCATAGCTTTTGAAAGGCTTTTTATTTTTGCTGCCCCAACGCCAAGCTGTACAGCGGTATATCCATCTCTTTCAGACGTTTTAGTTGCCACAACTTGGCAGTTATCCACCTTTAAAAGAGTAATAGGGATGTGTTCACCCTTTTCAGTTAAAAGGCGTGTCATCCCTAATTTTTCAGCGATTAAACCCGTGCGCATCATATAAAACCCCTAGAGTTTAATTTCAACATCGACACCAGCCGGAAGGTCGAGCTTCATTAATGCATCAACCGTCTGGGGTGACCACTCAATAATGTCCAAAAGCCGCTTATGTGTTCGCATTTCGAATTGCTCGCGCGACTTTTTGTCAATATGTGGCGAACGCAATACGGTATATTTTTCAATATCCGTCGGAAGTGGAATGGGGCCAAATACTTTAGCTCCTGTCCTTTTCGCTGTATTCACAATTTCGCTCGTCGACTGATCTAAGACACGATAATCATAGGCCCTTAGACGAATGCGTATTTTTTGATTCTCATTCATTTCAACTTCCTTTTCGTGCACCCCAATTGAGCACGGATAACATCAACTACTTCACGATTGAAGCGACGACCCCAGCTCCTACGGTTCGGCCACCTTCACGGATAGCAAATC
>JAIEMB010000026.1 GCA_019752515.1 Alphaproteobacteria bacterium
CAGCTATCTTACGTGCACAAGCATCCGATTAGCGGAACCCATGTGAAGGGCGGAATAATAGGAGAACCTCAAACCCTGACCCTCTTAGGAGACAGCAAAATCCGTAATCAAGTAGCGCCAGGTGTTGGCGTGACCGTTCAGTTCGCCAAAGGCCTCTACGTTATTGCGAACGTAAGTGCCCAACTCGGCAGCGGCCAAAATCTCGGCGATGCCCTCGTCAGAGTCGGATATGATTTTTAATACCCAATAGTATAAAGAATAAAAGTGTATGCGACTCTGGCGCATACACAATTCTCTTTCTTTGAGTCTAGTACGAAGGGAAGTTTACCTTTTAAGAACAGCCTGAGGTTGACCCACACGTATCGCACTTGAAGCACGTTCCGTTACGAACAAGGGTGAAGTTTCCACACTCGCCACATGCATCGCCAGCATAGCCTTTAAGTCGCGCTTGGGTGCGCCGTTCTTCAACTTCTATAATGGTAGCTGTTCCCATAAGAGGTTTTGTAGAGTCCGTACCTGTGGCTTCGTGAAGCAAATAGGCATCTTGATCTCGATTGGCTACTTGTGCGGGCGTTATAAATAAATTGTTTCGAATGTATCCTGTACTTGTAAGGCTATTAACAACGTCGCCTTTATCCTTATCTTTGTGGATGAGTGCTCCCTTTTCAGCATCAATGCGTCCGATGGTATCGGGGCGTAAATCCGTGGGTTCAGCATGAGCAAGGTCTGTTCGACCAAGATAAGAAATGGCTAGTTCTCGGAAGATATAATCCAAAATTGACGTTGCCATTTTAATCGTATCATTTCCTGCAACAGGACCTGAGGGTTCAAAACGCGTAAAGACAAAGGCATCCACATACTCTTCAAGTGGAACTCCATATTGAAGACCAATAGAAATTGCCATCGCAAAATTATGCATGAGGCTGCGGAAAGAAGCTCCCTCCTTATGCATATCAATGAAGATTTCTCCTAAACTTCCATCGTCATATTCGCCCGTTCGTAAGTAAACCTTATGGCCACCGACGGCTGCCTTTTGGGTATACCCTTTGCGGCGGTTGGGGAGTTTTTGTCGTTGAGTACGATGGATGAAGCGTTCCACAATACGCTCAACAACTTTTTCAGCAACCACTTTAGCTTTTTCTGAAGAGGGCATCTTATAAAGATTCTCCTCATTCTCCTCCCCGAGAAGGGATGCATTAAGAGGTTGAGAAAGTTTTGAACCATCTCGATACAAAGCGTTCGCTTTTAAGGCCAATCGCCATGAGAGGAGGTAAGCTTCTTTACAATCTTCAATGGAGGCTGTGTTAGGCATATTAATGGTTTTTGAAATGGCGCCGGAAATAAAAGGTTGGACAGCGGCCATCATACGGATATGGCTTTCCACAGATAAATACCGTTTGCCTATACGTCCGCAAGGATTTGCACAATCAAAGACGGCTAAGTGTTCCTTTTTTAAGTGAGGGGCACCTTCAACGGTCATCGTGCCGCAACAATAGGCATTAGCAGCTTCAACTTCGTCTCGGTTAAATCCAAGGTGGTTGAGGAGATCAAAACGAATATCGTTAAGTTGTTTATCTGTGAGTTTGAGTGCCTTCTTGCAGAAATCATCGCCCAATGTCCATCGATTAAAAACAAACTTAATGTCAAACGCTGCTTTTAAGTTATCCTTTAAAAGGTCAATCTCACGATCCGTAAATCCTTTGGTTCGTAAGGTTTTGAAATCGATAAAGGGAGCCTTTTCTAGTGTTCCATGACCAACGGCATAAAGGATAATATCTTCAATTTGCTTCTCAGTGTATCCTAAAACATGAAGGGCTTGGGGAACAAGACGGTTGATAATTTTGAAATAACCGCCACCCGCTAGTTTTTTAAACTTAACCATAGCAAAATCAGGTTCAATCCCTGTTGTATCACAATCCATAACCAGGCCGATTGTTCCTGTGGGGGCAATACAAGTGGTTTGAGCATTGCGGTATCCATGTTTTTGCCCCAATTTAAGAGCTTGATCCCAAGCATGGCGACACGCTTGAATAAGGGTGGGATTAGGGCAATCCTTTTCTTCTAAGGGGGTAGGAAAAATTTGAAGATCTTCATATCCCGTCTTTTCTCCATACGCGACCCGACGATGGTTACGAATAACACGTAACATATCCTTCTCATTGAGCTTATAATGCTTAAAAGCTCCGAGTTGAGCCGCCATCTCGGCAGAAGTTGCATAGGAAATGCCGGTCATCAAGGCAGAAATACCCCCTGCAATGGCCCGCCCTTCCTTGCTGTCGTAAGGAATACCAGAGGCAATTAAAAGCCCCCCAATATTTGCATAACCAAGACCAAGCGTCCGAAAATCATAAGAAAGAATGGCAATTTCTTTTGAAGGGAATTGAGCCATCATAACTGATATTTCAAGAGCTAAGGTCCATAAACGGACGCCATGTTCAAAGGCTGGAATGTCAAAATGAAGCTCTCCAGCTTTTGTTTTTTTGCCTTGTTGATTCATAAAAGCAACCAAGTTCAAAGACGCTAGATTGCAAGCTGTATCATCCAAGAACATATATTCCGAACACGGGTTTGAAGCCCGAATCCGACCGCTTTGAGGGCAAGTATGCCACTCGTTAATTGTCGTATCATATTGAAGACCAGGATCAGCTGAACCCCATGCAGCATAACCAATTTGATCCCACAGATCCCGTGCATGTATAGTTTTATAGATACTCCCATCAGTTCTCCTCAGGAGATCCCATTCTTTATTTTCAATGACCGCATGGAGAAATTTATTCGTAACACGAATGGAATTATTGGAATTTTGCCCTGACACTGTTCGATAGGCTTCCGAATCCCAATCCGTATCATACTCAGGAAAATCAATGTGAGTATAACCTTGACGGGCGAATTGAATAATGCGTTGACAATAATTTTCAGGGATCATTGCTTCTCGTGCTTCCTTTAGGACTTTATAAAGTGAAGTATTTTCACGAGGATTAAAACGCTCGTCCCCTTGACCTTCCTGACAAGCTGCAAGAATAGCTGAGAGATGTTTTTTTGTGATTTTAGAACCAACAACAAGATCTAAAACCTTTTGCTCCTCAACAACCTTCCAATTAACGAATTCTTCAACGTCTGGATGGTCAACATCCACCACGACCATTTTTGCAGCGCGTCGGGTTGTTCCCCCCGATTTAATGGCCCCTGCTGCTCGGTCACCAATGCGTAAGAAACTCATCAAGCCTGAAGAACGTCCACCGCCCGAAAGTGTTTCACCTGAACCCCTTAAAGTTGAAAAATTCGACCCTGTTCCGGAACCATATTTAAAGAGACGTGCTTCTCGAACCCATAAATCCATAATACCTCCTTCATTCACAAGATCATCACTGATACTTTGAATAAAGCAAGCATGGGGTTGGGGATGTTCATAAGAAGAAGCAGAAATTTTGAGTTCTCCTGACTTATGATCCACATAGGAATGTCCTTGAGCGGGCCCATTAATGCCGTAAGCCCAGTAAAGACCTGTATTAAACCATTGAGGGGAGTTGGGAGCGCACATTTGAGCGCAAAGCATATATCGCATTTCATCAAAATAAGCACGAGCATCAGCTTCCGTGTCAAAATAGCCGCCCTTAAAGCCCCAGTATGTCCAACAACCTGCCATGCGATCAAAGACTTGTTTAGACGTCATTTCGCTTCCATACCGTTCCTTTTCTGGAAGTTTAGAAAGGCCTTGAAGGTCTGCTTCTTTGCACCATAACCACTCAGGGATGCCTTTTTCTTTAACTGTCTTTAAAGTTCTAGGGACGCCTGCTTTGCGGAAATACTTTTGAGCTAACACATCACACGCTACTTGAGACCAGGAGGCAGGAACCTCAATTCCCTCAAGATGAAAAACAATTGAGCCATCTGGGTTACGGATTTCACTGTCCGTTTTTTTAAAATTAAAAGTTTGGTATGGATCTTGACCGTCTTTTGTAAAATGGCGTGCAATTTTCATAAAAAGAACCCTCTTCTCACGTAAGGTTTATTAATGGATAAAACACAACATATTGTGTCTCAATTCGGATAAGACCACTATATGCTGTTATGGCCAAGCGTCAATCTCCATTTTTCACTTGACAGGCTAACTGTTTGAGAGAGTGGACAGATCTTTCTCTAACTGTCATAGTGTGACCATATTAAAGTGAGGAAAATATGTTGTGGATAAAGCTTCTCACATGGTTTAAGGGAGAGCTTGTTGGGAAAGATAGCTTTGATAATAAATATTACAGAGAAAAAGGCCCTGAGAGTCTAAAAGAACGCAGGTGGGTTATTTATAAAGGCATTCCAGAAGCGTCGAAAGTTCCTGCTGAATGGCATGGGTGGCTCCACCATAGTATTGAATCCCCCCCTCCTTCTGATGCAGTAAAAAGATGGCCTTGGGAAAAAAACCATCTTCCCAATCTTTCTGGAACTCCTTATGCTTACAGACCACCGGGACATTATTTTTCGGGGGGTCAAAGAAAACCAGCAACGGGTGATTACGAGGCCTGGATTCCTTATGAGGTGAAGGATGAAAACAAATCTGCTTGAAGTTGTTATGGGCTCAGTTGTTCTTGTTGTCTGTGCCTTTTTTGTTATTCTTGCGTATTCAACGAGTCAATGGCAACCTTCACAAGGTTACGAAGTTCTTGCGAAATTTGATCGGATTGATGGGCTTCGGCGCGGGAGTGATGTGCGCATGAGTGGTGTTAAAGTAGGAACAGTTAAAGATATTCAATTAGATACCAATACGTATCTTGCGATCGTTCGTGTGCTTCTTACAACTGAAGTCAACTTACCCAAAGATAGTGCAGCTGAAATTGTAAGTGAGAGTCTTTTAGGGGGTAAATTTTTGGCTCTTACTCCAGGAGGAGAAGATGAAGTTATTCCTGCGGGAGGCGAGATTACGCGTACACAAGCGGCGGTGAGCTTAGAATCTCTTATAGGAAAATTCATTTTTAGCACACAAGAGAAAAAAGAAGAAAAACCTGTTGCTGTTCCTGGGTCAATAAGCCAATAGTATAGGGTTGTTAATATGAAGGTGGAATAACCTTCCTAGGATGGGATGTTGATGAGCAGAGAAATGGGTAGGATACGATGAGGTTTCTCATTCTTACCTATGAGTTGTCTATACTCGTTTGCTTAGGGGGAAGTCCTCTTTATGCGCAAGGCTTTGACACTCTGTTGAATGAGCTTGCTGGGTCAGAAGCTGATCAGCGAGAGAGTGAGATAGGTGACCAACAAAAAAGAGATGAACATTCACCTCTTCCCTTGTCATCTACCGATTTGACGGCACCTCCAGAAGATGATGCGTTTGCTCCTGAGCAGAACATTGTAACAGATGGCGTAACGCTCCAGGGGTTAGACAAGCAAACAGCTCGTGTTTTTATTATAGACGTCTCTGTTGGTCAAACCGTTGAATTTGGAACTTTAAAAGTTGTTGTTAAACGGTGTGAAAAAGCTCCTCTCGAAGATCGCCAAGAATCCATGGCTTTTCTTACAATTACAGAGACCAAACCCAAAAGCGTACCTCTCATGCTTTTTTCAGGTTGGATGTTTGCTTCGAGTCCGGCATTATCTGCCCTTGATCATCCCATTTATGATGTATGGATCAAGGAGTGTAAGAATTTAGAGAATTAGTAATATCCCGGGGTTGCAGCTCTTTCGACTGCACGACCTGTTGCAGCTACATCTTCGCCGACACCACGGGTTGTATTGCATGCTGAAAGTATAACGGTAATACATCCCAGAAGGGTTAAAAGGGCTAAGTATCTCATTTTTGTTCTCCTTATGAGTGAGCCTTTTCTCAATTATTCTTCTTTTTAATAGAATAATATACTTTTGCTTAAAAAAGTCTAAATTTTTATTTTTTTACGCTGCTTCCTCTTGAGCTTTTAGAGCTAGCCACTTTTCGAGCCAGTGAATGTCGTAGTCTCCTTTAGAAATATCGCAGTCATCAGCAAGTTCACGGTGAAGGGGTAAAAGCGTATTAACGCCTGTGATTACATATTCATGCAAAGCTCTACGCACACGGTGGAGACATTCCTCTCGCGTATCTCCATGAACAATAAGTTTAGCGATTAAACTATCATAATGAGGAGGAATTTGGTAACCTTGATACATGGGACTGTCAACTCGGACACCATACCCTCCTGGGGTTAAGTAATCTTGGATTTTCCCGGGGGAAGGTATGAAAGTCTCTGGATCTTCTGCATTGATCCTGCATTCTATTGCGTGACCTTTAAAAATGATGTCTTTTTGACGAAAACTAAGAGGAAGACCAGCAGCCACACGAATTTGCTCGCGTACCAAATCAATACCTGTGATCATTTCTGTGATGGGATGTTCCACTTGGAGGCGAGTGTTCATTTCTATAAAATAGAAAGCGCCATCTTCATATAAGAACTCAATGGTTCCTACACCTCGGTAATTAAGCTTTTTAATAGCCTTAGAAACCGTTTCTCCGAGTTCGGTGCGTGTTTGGGGAGAAATGGCTGGAGAAGGGGCTTCTTCCCATACTTTTTGATGGCGTCTTTGAAGAGAACAATCCCTTTCACCTAAATGGGCAACGTTACCAAGGCCATCAGCGATGACTTGAACTTCGATGTGGCGAGGGCGACCTAGGTATTTTTCCATGTAAACTTGGTCGTTTCCAAAGTTAGCCTTGGCTTCTGCACGGGCGAGACGAAAGGCTTGTTCCAATTCTTCTGGATTGCGGGCGACCTTCATCCCCTTTCCACCGCCGCCGGAAGCGGCTTTAATAAGTATGGGAAAACCAATACGGGCTGCAAGAGCGTCAATGTCAGAATTGGGGTCCAAAGCTCCTTCAGAGCCGGGTACAACTGGAATCCCCAATTTTAGCGCTGTTTCTTTCGCTGTGATTTTGTCTCCCATTAGGCGGATATGTTCAGGCGTAGGGCCGATAAAAGCCATACCATGCTCTTCTACCATTTCAGCGAAAGTAGGGTTTTCGGAAAGAAAACCTACGCCTGGATGAATAGCATCTGCGCCAGATACGTCAGCCGCAGAAAGGATGGCTTGCATGTTTAAATAGCTATCCCTTGAGGGAGCAGGTCCAATACAAACACTTTCATCAGCCAAGCGGACATGCATTGCGTCACTATCTGCTGAGGAATGGACAGCAACCGTTTTAATGTCCATCTCTCGACAGGCTCTTAAAATACGAAGAGCAATTTCACCCCGATTGGCGATGAGAACTTTATGAAACATGATGGCAATCCTTTGTTATTCGAGGATGATGAGAGGCTCACCAAACTCAACAGGTTTTGTATCCTGAACGCAGACTTCTAGAACTTTTCCATCGCGAGGGGCTCGAATGGGATTCATCACTTTCATGGCCTCGACAATGAGAAGAGTATCTCCTTTTCTTACAAAATCCCCTACTTTTACAAAAGGTACAGATCCTGGTTCACCAGATAAATAGACTGTACCTACCATTGGGGAAGGTATAGCCTCACCTTGAGGTGCAGGAGGTTCTACGGAGGTAGGTTCCAGAATGATTGGAGTTTTTGATTCAGAACTGACAGAAGACGATGGCTGTGGAGCATAATGAGGAGCAACTGCAGGAACACCCGTACGAACAACACGGATTCGTTGGGTTCCAACTTGATACTCAATCTCGGTTAGTCCTGTTTCTTCGAGAAGATTAGCAAGACCACGGACAGACTCACCATCAACTACAAATTTATCAGGCATTTATATTCCTTTTTATTAAATAATTTATTTATATTCTTTCTATAATAAATAAATACTTATGATGCATTTTAATTCCAATAGGACACTTATATACCTCACTCTTTCTCGCATGGCAAGATGTGTCTGTCAATTGGTTGAACGGAAAGAAGTTCTCTTGAAGCTAGACAATTTTTAAGAAACTCTTTATAAGATTGCGAAGCAATTGGAGATATACTTATGAAAAAAGACATTCACCCTAATTATCATGAAATCACTGTTATTATGACAGATGGAACTGAATTTAAAACACGATCAACATGGGGGAAGCCTGGTGATACCCTAAGGCTTGATATCGATCCTAAATCCCACCCTGCGTGGACTGGCGTTCATCGGCTTCTCGATACAGGAGGTCAGCTAGCTAAATTCCAAGGTCGCTTCAAAGAGCTTGGTCTTTAAGTTAGAATTTTCTAAAGAATAGATTAAGAGGGTAGCAGCTTCTTAAGGGCGTAAAGCTTTTCCAAAGCCTCTTTTGGGGAGAAGTCGTCTGGGTTTAGGATCATAACTGCCTTTTCGAGAGGAGAAGGTGCGCTGTAAGCTTCCACAAAAAGAGGAAGAGGGTGAGAAGCAAGCTTCGGCCTTGGTTTTGTATTTTCCAACGTTGATAAAACTTCTTCAGCTCTCTTGACAACAACGGACGGAAGACCTGCTAATTTTCCCACATGAATTCCATAGGATTTGTCAGCCGTTCCCTTAACAATCTCGTGGAGAAAGATAATTTGATCCTCCCACTCTTTAATTTTAATCGTATAACACCGGACGTTGGATAATGATTTTTCAAGGACGGTAAGTTCGTGATAATGGGTTGCAAAAAGAGATCGCGCTTGATTGACATGAACCAGGTGCTCAACAGATGCCCATGCTAACGATAGCCCATCAAAGGTAGCTGTGCCCCGACCGATCTCATCTAGGATAACAAAACTTCGGGGCGTTGCTTGGTTTAAAATCGTGGCAGTTTCTGTCATTTCTACCATAAATGTCGAACGCCCTCGGGCTAAATCATCGGAGGCTCCTACGCGGCTGAAAATTCGGTCTATAAGGCCAATGTGTGCTTTTTTAGCAGGAACATACATACCCATATGGGCCATAAGAGCAATTAATGCATTTTGTCTTAAAAATGTGCTTTTCCCTGCCATATTAGGCCCTGTTAGAAGCCAAAGTCCTTTTAAATGACAACTGTTTGGAATAAATGATGATCCTTGAGGGAGAAGGGCTTCTACTACAGGGTGACGACCACCTTCAATCTCAAAAGCCAGGCTTTCATCTAAATGAGGTCTGGTATAATTTTTTTCCTTTGCCAAATGAGCATGATTCCCTGCAACATCTAAAGCTGCTAAAGCATGGGCAGTGTCAATGATATCCGCAGCTCTTTTGACAATCTCATCTATTAAATCTTGAAAAAGACGGAGTTCCACAGCGAGGACTTGATCTAAAGCACCCATAATTTTCTTCTCGAGCTCAGCAAGTTCTGAAGTCGTAAAGCGCATGGCATTGGCCATGGTTTGGCGGTGGATAAAGGTAGGTCCTAATTTGTCCTTATGGAGGCTGGTAATTTCTATATGATAGCCTACAATATTATTGTGTTTGATTTTTAAGGACGTAACACCTGTTTCAGCTATATATTTTTGCTGAAGGGCCTCGAGTGCTCCCTTGCTATCTTCCTTTAGAGATAACAGCTCATCCAAAGGAGGATGATAGAGGGGGCGTATAAACCCACCTTCGCGGGCTAGATAGGGAAGCTCATCTTTTAGGGCGCGTGTTAAACGATCCGTCAATGGTTCGTAATGACCGAGTCTTTTTAAAAGGGCAGAGAGGGTTTCTGGCAGTGTATGGTCTTTAAATATTTTATTGAGATCAGGAAGAAGCTTAAGTCCTCGGTTTAGAGCGGCCAAATCTCGAGGTCCTCCTCTGCCCCATGTTAAACGGGAAAGAGGACGTTCTAAGTCAGGACAACAGGCAAGTACTGCGCGTAAGGCCTGGGTAAGATTAGGATTTTCATAAAAAAAATCAACACATTCTAATCTTTTGTGAAGTGCGTTTAACTGTGTCAAGGGCGCGGCTAAATGGTGAGAAAGAAGACGAGCGCCCATAGAGGTGGTGGTATGATTAATGACTTCCAAAAGACTCCCTCTCTTTTCTCCTGAAAGAGAGAAATGAAGCTCTAAATTTCGTCGTGTTGCTGCATCAAGTTCAAGTCTACCGCCTTCTTTGAGTCGTTTTGGATGTTTGAGGGAGGGGATGTCTTTCTTTTGTGTTAGACGGATATAATCAACAAGAGCTCCACACGCTGCAATCTCTGAAGATTTGAAGTCACCAAAGCCCTCCAGTGTTCCAACACCATAAAGGTTCTTAAGGCGTTCTAAACCATTTTGTTCATCAAAACGACTTAAAGGAAGGGGAGTCAACCGTTTTTTAAGCTCTTGAAATATCTCGTAAAGTTCAGGTATTTTTAAAAAACCATCTGGAAGAAGGATTTCACCGGGTTTTAAACGGGCAAGAACGGTTTCTAAGAGAGGAAGAGATGTAGATTCCACAAAAAAATCACCGGTAGAAATATCAATTGATGCAAGGCCAATAATCCCAGATTTACTTGGGACAAGGGCGGTTAAAAAATTGTTTTGACTCGCATCAAGAAGGCTTTCTTCCGTTAATGTTCCTGGAGTGATGATCCGTAAGACATCTCGTGTAAGGGGTCCTTTTGTTTTTCGGGAAGAAGCCTCTTCCGTCTGTTCACAGATAGCCACTCGAAAACCCTGGCGAATCAAACGAGCAAGGTAATTATCACTTGCATGAGCAGGAACCCCGCACATAGGAATATCTTCTCCATCCTTCCCCTTGCCACGGCGGGTAAGAGCGATATCAAGAGCTTTTGAAGCAAGAATGGCATCTTCAAAAAAAAGCTCATAAAAATCTCCCATACGATAAAATAAAAGACATTCAGGATACTGAGCTTTAATGTCCAGATACTGTGTCATCATGGGGGTTTGAAAAGGGATTTTTTCTTTAAGGGCGGTCTTTGTCATAGAAGTTCCTCCAAAGCTATCTTTCTGTCATATAGGCTTTCAGGAAAGGATAGCAAGGCAAAAAAATTGACAAAATATCAATATCATAAAGCCACGAATCGATCCAAAATAAGAGTCATCTGTTGATTGATGCTCGCATAATCTTGCTGTAAAAGCTCGTTTTGACTTTGTGTAAAGAGGCTAGGGCTTAGATCCTCGGGAACATTGGAAATGAGCTGTTCAATGCCTTCTTTCGTAATTTCCATGTGAAATTGTAAACCATAAGTTCTTTTACCATATCGATAAGCTTGAGCTGGGCAACCTTTGCTTTCTGCTAGTAGAGTAGCGTTTGGCGTTGATCCAGGCATGTCATTATGCCAATGGATAACGGGAAAAGAGGACGGGAAATCATAAAAGAGAGAATCACTTTTCCCCATCTCTGTAAGCGTAATGGGGAAAACACCAATTTCCTTTTCTGGACTTCGAAGTGTTGTGCTACCTAAAGCTTCTCCAATGAGTTGAGCCCCTAAGCAGAACCCCAAAACGTGCTTATCAAGTGCAATGGCGTCTTTTAAAAACTGGATTTCTTTTTGAAGATAGGGAAGATGATTTGCATCTCGAGGACTTTGAGGTCCACCCATTGAAAGAACAAAATCAACATTCTGTAGGAGCGGAAAGTTCTCGGTTTTATAAGGTTTGATAATCTGAAATGAATAATCCTTGTTATGTGCCCATGATTCAATGATACCTGGTGTTTCAAAATCGGCATGTTGAATGCAAATGATTTTCATCTTAAAAATATCTCCTTTTAAGAAACAGTCCTTAAATAAGCACCCGGTGTATGATCGGGTGTTTTGTATTCAGGTACCAAAGCATGAAGGATACGGAAAACAGAATCATTGTCTTGATCCTGAGAAATGTTCTCAAGTTCTTGCAGTGCTCGCACTAAAAATCCATGGTCGACGGTACGGGGAGCTCCCAAAAGAATGCTGGGATTGTTTGTAGGAAGGAGATGCTCTGAGGCATGAAATAGTTCTTCAAATAGTTTTTCTCCAGGCCTGAGGCCTGTATATTTGATTTCAATATCCACATCAGGTTTCAAACCTGTCAGACGGATCATTTGGCGTGCCATATCTATAATTTTTACAGGTTCACCCATATCTAGCACAAAGACACGGCCACCCTGAATGGATGAGTTTACAGAAAATGTCATAGCTTGGAGAACAAGTTCAACAGCCTCATGAACAGTCATAAAATAACGTTTCATTTCGGGATGGGTAATAGTTAAGGGACCGCCTCTTTCGATTTGCCGTTTAAACAGAGGCACAACCGAACCTGAGGAACCTAAGACATTACCAAAACGAACACTTGCATATCGCGTTCCATTGGTTTTTTGTCTTTCAAGGATATCAAGAGACTGACAATAGCATTCAGCCAACCGCTTTGTAGCCCCCATGGCGCTTGTTGGATTTATGGCTTTGTCCGTTGAAATGAGAAGCATTCCCTTTACGTTAAAGTCACGGCATGCATCTGCCACATTACGTGTTCCTATGACGTTTGTAAGAGCCGCTTGAGAAGGGTTTTCCTCAACGAGAGGAACGTGTTTCAGAGCTGCGGCATGAAAAACCAGATCAGGTTTAAATGTTGCAATAACGTGACGTATGCGTTCTCGGCAAGCAACATCCGCTAAAATGTTCAATCGAGATAATTTTGGATGACGTTCTTCTAAAGCTAAGTCAGCCATATATAATAGATATTCACTATGGTCTAAAAGGCAAATATGTGAAGGGTTAAAATCAGAAATTTGGCGAACGAGTTCGCCACCGATCGTTCCTCCGGCCCCTGTTATAAGGATCCTTCTTCCTGAAATCATTGTAGACATACTCTCTCGGTCGAGACTGGCTTGGGGTCTTCCAAGAAGATCTTCAATTGCAACAGGTTTGACCCGAGGTTTTGCAGCAGGGGCAGTGATCTCACTAATATGAGGAAGACGGGTAAGATGAAGGCCTAGAGAACCTGCCAAGTTTAAAAGGACTTTAAGCTCTTTGCCACTTAAATTTTCATCCGCAATGATAAGCATATCAATTGCAGTGTTTTTTTTCTTAAAGTTCTCAATGAGAAAGGGAAGCTCTGAAACGGTTCCTATAACGTTGACGTGGTGGATTTTTTGTCCCTTGTGGGCCTCTTTATATCCTACAATTCCAACTAACTCATATATATTATCATTTTGTCGCAATATTTCACGAATAAATAACTCAGTTTGATCTCCTGCTCCAACGATAAGAGCCGTTTTTGGATCAGAGGATGTGTCAGCAGAGTTTTTATTTCGATATTGGCGATAAAGTCGATAAAGGAGCCGAGGAGCTCCTAAAAATGCTGTTAATACAAACCAATTAATAAGAGGTGTTGAGCGTGGAATTGAAAGATTTTGAGGTAAGAGAAAAACCAAAGGGAGATATAAAAGAGTAATATAAGTTACAGATAAAGAAATTGAGACGAGATCTCCTAAAGATGCATAACGCCACATTCCCCGATATACATGTTTTCCAAGAAATACAGAAACAGCAAGAAGAACATACAGAAAGGTATGGAGGGCAATAACAGATGTTGGGATTTGAGTAAGATCTTCTCCGAGCCTTAAAAAAAGAGAAAATTGAAGACTTAAAATAACGATAAAAACATCATGAACTAAGGTAAGAACGCCTCGGTTTAGAAAAACATAAGAAAGAATTTTTGTGCTAATTTTTTCCATTTTTTTTATATAGAAATGAATCATATTATCTGTAATTGCTGCACTGTTAACGTTCGCGGCCAATTTATAAGAATTACTTTCATTTGTCACTGGTAAAAAAGAAAGTGATGAGAACCTCCTTGACCATAGGGCGGAGGAACAGTATAGAGATTTAATGGTGGCCGGGTGGCAGAGTGGTGATGTAGAGGACTGCAAATCCTTGTATACCGGTTCGATTCCGGTCCCGGCCTCCAAAAAAAAGGGCTAGTCGTACTTAAAAGACTTTGCTATAAGCTTCCTACGTTCCCCGGTAGCTCAGTCGGTAGAGCAAGTGGCTGTTAACCACTGGGTCGGCGGTTCGAGTCCGTCCCGGGGAGCCAACGAAAGCAAAATTAACCCCCCTGCACATTGAAATCTTTCTGTAAGCAACCATATAGAACAAATGACTGGCCGTCATAAAGTTCCTTTCTCACATTATGGCAAAAAGATATAAATCATATACTTTCTGGATGACTGGGAAAAAGGTTTTAGGTAAATTTATAAATTTAAACAGAAAGAAGAAATGCAGATGCCCAAAAAAATAAGAAATTGGTTAAGGTTTTTTGTTCCCAATTTTTCTCATCGTGAAGAAAACAATTTAATAAAACTCCAGACTTTAGATGGAGAGAAATGAGTATCGTAGAGTTCTTCTTTCAAATTTGAAGGATAAATAGGTTAGTCCAGATGAACTCTATAGTCAAATCACAAGCGCACAATTAGATGGGTTCTATGAAGAAATAGAGGAAGTCGCTCTTAGACTTATAGAAATTGATCCAGGTTCTGAGAGAAATCTTGATTTAGCTGCTGTGATTCTTGCGAAGAATGGAAAAGAACTAGAAGCAAGAAAGCTCATTAAAGGATATATCAAAAAACATGAGGAGTCTGCTCCCCTGCTTACAGATCTTGCGTGCACTTATAAAATTTCTGATGATGAGTTTGAAAAAAACCTTTGGAAGGCAATTAAAATCGAACCTAATATCGAAAAGAGCTTAACCCTATGGCTTGCAATTCAAAATGAAAAGGGAGGAGAAGAGGGCTATAAAAAAGCTCTCCTAAAGGTTGTAGCTACCTAAAGCTTGGTTGCCTCAAGTGTTTTTAATCCGATTGTATTTAGGGGATAAAGATTTTACGAAAGCTCTTCCCTTAATTAACCATATTCTAAAAACAGTACCCTTTGAATCTGTGGCTTTGGCGGCACTCTCTGGAACATTAGGAGGGAATGGCTATTATGAAGAAGTTATAGATATTATTCTTCCACATTATAATCCAGAACATTATTGCTTTTTTGAATTTATAGAATACATCTTGCGTTGTTTCTTGGAGCTAAAAAAACCAAAGGAGGGGTTAGATTTTATTAAAAAAGTAAGGACTGACCAAAAAAATGTTTCGGAAGATTCTGATTTTATAAGGAAGATGAATGAACTTCAGCTTAATGAAATAGTGAATCCATATGAAGAAAAGTTCATAGTAAGTTCATAGTATTACAACGTCCGGCATAGAAATCTTGAATCACGCTGAAATCTCACTATTAAAAATCTCATTTTGAAATAAAGAGGCGACTCTGAAATACCATTTGAGTTGAAATAACATGGTTTATGAGAAAGATTGCACTTTTATCAACCATAAAATAAGACCATCATCCAAAACAACAGAACCTTACCACCCGACTAAATTAAAGTAGAACCATAAAGAGGGCAAAGGAGTAAGGTATAGTCCAGCATTGAGAAGTTTT
>JAIEMB010000037.1 GCA_019752515.1 Alphaproteobacteria bacterium
CAATACCTTCGTTATCGCTGCCGTCAACGTCGTCTTACCATGGTCAACGTGACCTATCGTTCCAATGTTACAATGCGGCTTCTTACGCTCAAATTTCTCTTTTGCCATTGTTTGTCCCTACTTTACTTAATGCAGAATTATTCATGGAGCGGGTGGAGGGAATCGAACCCTCATAGCCAGCTTGGAAGGCTGGAGCTCTACCATTGAGCTACACCCGCTCAAGAAAACCTATGGTGATGCTTGGAAGAGTAAACAAACGTGAAAGCTATTGGCCTCACCTAAGCTTTTTCCTCAAGCTCATTAACATCCTCGTTATACATTCTTTTCCTCTTTTTTCAAACATTTTTTAATTTTTTCATTTTTTTCACAAAAAGGTCCCCGTCTTTGGTTTTTGACGGTCATAATGCTCTCACATAGAGGAAGGATTGAAGTATGTATCAGATTAAAAAACTGCCGGATGGGAAAATTGAGACAGCTCATCCTGGCTATCTTGGTTCTCAAAATACGTTTTATGTTTGCTGTCTTAAAGGCGTAGGACGTATCTACCAACAAACTTTTGTTGATAACTACTCTAAGGTCGCTTTTACAAAACTCTATACAACGAAGACTCCTATAACTTCTGCTGACCTTCTTAATGATAAGAGTCCGTCCAAAAACTTTTTGAATAAGTAGGTCAATTTGTGGTTCACTGCACCTAAGCCAAAATAAAGGAGGTGTTTACAATGTGGGGCGAGGAAACTATTATTAATTTTTCAGGTAGCCTCAATTTCTTTTGCTGATAGCCATTAATTTCTTAATGAGGACATTTTAATGAAACGTTTTATTTGTTTAGCTCTTTTAAATTTATTTATAAACTTTTTTTCTTTTCCTGCTAGCACTTCTCCTAGTTGGACAGAGCGTTTTTTAGATGAAGATCATATCATTAATCCTTTTCATTTAGACCCATTTAAGGAGCGTTTACCTTTGAGTTCAAAAATTAAAAATATTAAATTAAAGTATGGGAAGGAACGTTATCCTTTTGGTGATAATGATCCTAATATTGAAAAAATTGGGGCTTTTCTTATAGATAAAGGATATAAATTGGGATATGGAGACACCGCAAGTGTTTACTTAGCATTACACAAAAACTCAAATATACTTGTAGCCGCCAAGGTGTTTTACAGTGAAGTGGAGCTTGAAGAAAACGGAGATTTTAACTCTCTCCAGAAGCTAAATAGGTTATTTGGGTGCTATACTTGTGACTCTAGGACAGCAATGTTTCTTCCCTATGCAGGTGGAGAGCAAATTTTAAGTTTCTTAGGAGAGCCTTCAGATTTTCAAGAAAGACTAAATTCACGGATTAAACGTGCGAATGCTTTTCTCCAAGAGCTTTCTTATTTGGCAGCTAGGGGGGTTGTTCAAATGGATCAACAAAATGCACAATTTATTTTTGACTCTACTAATACAAAGAATATCTTAACTGTAGATTTTAGTTCTTGTTACTATAAACATCCTATTTTTGAGCATTATAATGCTTCAGCTTTTATCCAAGAAGATAAATATCCATTTACAAAGCTCCATGCACATTGTCTTGATGAAACTTTTTCTAATGCAGATGCCGATGGTGATTGGAAAAAATTCTTATTGAATCAAAGGCTTAATCTTCCTGAAACCGTGACACCTGGTAACCTAAGCCAGGCAAAATGCAATTTTAACTCTCTTCGGGTTTTGCTCCCTGAAGCTTCCGGCCTAATGATAATGGGTGGAACTACATAAGCAGGTGTAAAATGGATTAAGGTTAATTTTTTTTTGGAGATATGAACTTATTGTCCGTTGAAAGAGTTCTAAGCTCAAGCCCTCGTTTTTTTCGATAAAACATAAATAACATTAACTCATTCTTTTTTTAATTTTCTTTTTTTGATAAAAGTATTAAGAGCAATGTGGTTTGTAATGGGGTCAGGGGAGCACTGGAACGGTAGATGCACTTAGAGTCTCGTCCAAAGACTTCATAAACCATTGCAAATCTTTCTTATCATCAACCTAACAGAAGCCCATTTGAGGAAAGCCAGGGCATTCTGATTCTGGTTTTCCCAATCTTTTGCTAACCTGCGACATCTATTGAGCCATCCGATAGTTCGCTCAACAATCCACCTTTTTGGTAAAGTCACAAACCCTTTTATAGCATCAGAGCGCTTTACAATTTCAATCTCAAGTTCTGGTAAAATACCTGACAGCGCTTCACGAAAGATAGGCCCCTGATAGGCGCTATCAGCAAAAAGCTTTTGCAAAAAGGGAAAGAGACCAAATAATGTGGAAAGCAAAGTAATACCTCCATCTCGATCTTGCATGTCAGCAGAATGGACAATTGCGTGCAGAAGCAACCCCTCTGTATCTACAAGAATGTGCCTCTTTTTCCCTTTTATTTTCTTGCCTGCATCGTACCCAGGGGGGTCAATATTGGCCCCCCTTTTTCTGCGCTCTTAACGCTTTGACTGTCGATGATGCAAGCCGTCGGAGATACCTTTCGGTTTGCCTGTTCTCGACAGTGTACATAAAGAGTATGATGGATTTTATCCAAAGTGCCATCCTCATGCCATCTGCCAAGATAGTAGTGTACGGTGCTTTTTGGCGGAAAATCCTTTGGCAAATATCGCCATTGGCAACCAGTGCTCAAGATGTACAGCAGACCATTTATGAGTTCACGCATATTCGTACGGCGCTTGCCTCCACCTGGTTTTGCAGGCGGTATAAGAGGCTCTATTAAGCTCCACTCCTCATCTGTCAGATCACTTGGATATCTTAGATGATCTCGATTATAGATAGGTCGGTTTTCCTCGGCCCACATTGTAAACATCTCCTTTATTTTGGGTTAGGTACAGTTAACCACAAATCAACCTACTTTTTCAAAAAGTTCCTGGACGGACTCTAAGGTTTTGCCTTTCTTTGAAGAGCATGGCATGGGAGTTCAGTTTCATTTGTAAAAGCGCCTTTTGCTTTGGTAAATTTTCTCACCTGGCCATGAAAGTCCTCAATGGCATTAGTCGTATAAATTAGCCTTCGAATTTCGCCAGGATATTGAAAAAAATGGCTTAAATGCTCCCAATTTGATCGCCAGAATTTAATGATCATTGGGTATTCTCTCCCTATTCCTCTTCAAGTTCATCAAGATGATACTTAGCATTATCTTTGCTAGGGGCTTGGTGAACTTTCTTTAAACCCCTCATAAATTCCTTCTGATTTTTGCTTGCAACGTATTTTCCGCAATCAAGTAGCCCCTGGTATTGCCGTGACCATCCAATTCACCAAAGGCCTCTACATCATCGCAAACGTAAGCGCTCAACTCGGCAGTGGCCAAAACCTCGGTGATGTCCTGCTCAGAGTAGGGTATGGTTTTCAAAAATGCGGTTGGAGTCTAAGTCAGTAGAGTGAGATGTTTCTTTGAATTATAAAAGTACCAATGAGTTAATACACCAGCTTAAATTGATCTCCTCATTTTTTGGTTTACCAGGTCTATCATTATGGACTATTCTTCAAATGTTCTTCTATAAGGACCCTGTATAGAACGTAATGAAACAAACAAATTTTGTGTCTAAGTAATTATTTTTTCTAAAAAACATAAAAATGAGGAAAAGATGAAACCGCAGAAACAAGCTAAAAGCTCTCTCCAGTTAAACCCAGCATTTGCCTATCAGAATAACAATGAAATGCGTGGTTATCATAAGGATAATAAGGATTCGCTTTGGGCGAACAAAAAAGTCATTCTATCAGCCATCATTGGGAATGGTTTAGAATTCTATGATTTTGCACTGTTTGGAGCATTTTCAGTTGCTTTCTCAACGCTCTTCTTTACAGGAGATAGCGTAACGTCTCTTATCAGTACATTATCTATCTTTGCAGTCGCATTTTTCGTAAGGCCCCTTGGCTCGATCTTTTTTGGTTATTTAGGCGACAAATATGGGCGGAAGAAAGCCCTCAGCTATTCTATTATTTTCATGGGGGTCTTTACCTTTCTCATTGGATGCCTCCCCGTTTATCATAACGTAGGGTATTTAGCCCCTCTTCTTCTTTTACTCTGTCGTCTTGGACAAGGATTTTGTTTGGGGGGAGAAAACAATGGGTCGGCTATTTTTCTACTCGAACATCTCAAACAACGAAAAGGGCTTGCAGGTGCGCTTATTCTAACAGGAGGTGCGATAGGAACAATTTTAGCTACGCTCTTTTCTGGTCTTGCTAGTTTGCCTTTCATGCCTGAGTGGGCTTGGCGCATCCCCTTCCTGTTTGGGATTTTTATTGGTCTTTTAGGAACCTATATTCGACGATCTATTGATGAAACACCCGAATTCCTTTTAACAGAGAAAAAAAAGGAAAGATCCTCACCCCTTTTCTTTGTTCTGAAAAATTATACGAAACCTTTTTTATGTGCTATCGGAATTGGTGGCGTAAATGGCATTCTTGCTTACACATTAGTTGTGTATATTAATGTCTACTTATCAACCGTTGTTAAATATCCTCTCGCCAACGCTCTTTTCTTTTCTTGCATTGGACTTATTATTTTCGGAAGCCTTTCTCCACTCCTAGGCCACGTTGCAGATAAAATTGGCGAACGGAAAGTAATGACTTCTTCATGTTTTATGACCATTTTGTTTTCTCCCGTAATCTTTTATTGTTTACAACAACAAAGTGTTATTTCTATTTCCTTAGCTGTTTTAATGGCAGCTCTTATGATGTGTAGCTTTAACGCGCCAACAAATGCCCTTTTACAAAGTCTATTTCCTACAGAAGTCAGATATACGGGAATTGCGTTAGGGTATGCAATTGGTATTGCCCTTTTGGGAGGGACACAGCCTCTCATTTGTACCTATCTTATAGAGAACACTCAAAATCCTTTTTCACCAGCGCTCTATCTTATATTTGCAGCATGTATTGGACTCACTTCTTTATTCTTTTCAAGAAAGATTAAAGGAGAGTCCTTAGGTTTTTCGCAAATAATTCCTGAGTATTCTCGACCTTCTAAACTTAAATCTGGAGGAATCCCCTCTCTAGAAAAAAAGGTTGCTGTCTGAACATCGAGACCAAACTTGGAAGCGACACGGCTTAATTCATCCGTGCAAAAAACGATGTTCCTTTTGGGAAGTAAATGCGCCCTATGAGGAACATATTTTGCAATGTCGTCAATATAACCTGGCCATTCCTCGACATACTTTCTTTTTTCGTAAATCGGAGCAAATAAAGAAAGAGCCCTTTGATAAGGGCTACTCGTTGTAAGGAAAAGCCGTCCCCCTGGTTTAAGACATAAGGAAATTTCTTTAAATGCCTTTTCAATAGATAAGGGAGAAAGAAAGTGGAGAACCATAGAGATATTAATCCCATCAAAGGTATTATGAGGAAAAGTAAGCTCATCTGGAAAATGCCCCGCCAGTAAAGTGACGAGCGATCGATATTTTTGAGGGATGCTCTCATTCAGGACAGCTAAATGTCTTTCTTCCAAGTCACAGGCAATAACTTGACATCCTCTTTTGGCTACAGGTTGTGTAGCCACCCCAAATCCACATCCTATATCTAAAAAAAGACCTGTTTTATTATTTTCGCAGTGTTTAACAAATGCTAATTGAATTTCATCAAGCGCAGGAGACATATATCCCATACGATTAAGCGTAGGAATGTACTCACAAGCTTGAGGTATCTTTCTTGCAAAATTCATAATTTTAGGCTATTATTTATTTTATTGTTTATCATACTATAAAATAAATACAAATGTAAGCATAAAAAGGAAATTTTGTAATGCTCAAGAGACTGTCTTCCCAGGCAGTACCCCAAGAAATTCATGAAAAACTTGATGTGTTTTTTGCTGATCTACAGGCCATTGGCGTTTTTTATATTGGCCACGGTGTCATAAGCGTCGAAGGAAATCATACAGGGTACTTTAGTAATTCAAAATGGGGAGAAATTTACATTCAAAAAAAATTCTTTTTTAAAGAACCCATACTTGAGAACTACAAGGCAAAGACCATAGACCTTATCACCTGGAAAATACCTGAAGACATTAATTCCATAGGGCGAATTAGAAACGAATTTACCAATATTGTTTCCGGAATGACTATCTGTAAAAGAGAAGGAGAATTCAATACTTTTTTTAATATTGGATTTGACAATAAGATTGATCTTATTGAGTTTTCCTTCTTCAAACGAGATCTTTTGCTCGCCTATTTCGATATTTTCAATAATTACCATATAACGTGGAGAAAATGTCGAGGATATTAGAAGAACACGCTGTGAGCGCTCTGGCCAAAGTACGGGTTTTCGATATGACTCGTGTTTTAGCAGGACCCTATTGCACCCAAATTCTAGGAGACCTAGGTGCAGATGTACTTAAAATTGAACAGCCCGAAATTGGGGATATCACACGAACATGGGGTCCTCCTTTTGAGAAAACGGAGAGTGGCGAAGATACAACTGAAAGCGCTTACTATTTAAGTTGCAATCGCAATAAGCGCTCCCTCACCCTTGATTTTACAAAACCAGAAGGATTGGCTATTGCTCGGAATCTTATTGAAACATCAGATGTTTTTGTTGAAAACTTTAAAGTTGGATTCCTCGCCCGTCACAGATTAAGCTATGAAGATGTAAAAAAAATTAAGCCCGATATTATTTATTGCTCCATAACAGGATTTGGCCAAACGGGGCCCTATGCTCACCGTCCAGGCTATGATTTTCAAGTCCAAGGAATGTCAGGATTAATGAGCCTCATTGGTGAATCTGAAGGAATTCCCCTTCGTGCTGGAATCTCGATTGCAGACTTGACAACCGGCCTTTATAGTGCACTTGCGATCCTTGCTGCTCTTTATCAAAGAACGCAATCAGGAGAAGGTCAATATATTGATATGGCCCTTCTGGATTCTACGATGGCTCTTTTATCTTTTTCAGCCCAATCTTATTTGTTAGATGGAAAGCTTCCTCCTCGAGTAGGAAATGGGCACCCTAATATCGTTCCCTATGGAGCCTTTGAGACACAAGACGGGTTTGTTATTATAGCTATTGGAACAGAAGCACAATTTGAGAAATTTTGCCACTTTGTCAAAAGAGAAGACCTTCTCTCCCACCCTCATTACCAAAGTAACGCATCGAGGGTCTATAACAGAGAAGAAATATTGATCGAAATAGCTGCTATTATCAAGCAACACTCTAAAAGATATTGGATTGAACATCTCGAAAGAATGGGTATTCCCAGCGGTCCTGTAAACACCTTAGAAGAAGCTTTCCTTGATCCTCAAATCAAAGATCATCACATTGCTCACCCTTTAGGAAATTTAAAAACGGTCGCCTCTCCCCTTCATCTTTCAAAATCCACACCTATTTATAAGAGACGCCCTCCCTACCTCGGAGAACATACGGATGAAATATTATCTCAATTTTTATCTCTTCCTCAACTAAACAATTTAAGAGAAAAAAGGATTATATAAGCCCATATTCCTTCTCTCCTCTGGTTATCTTTCCTAAAATTATATAATATTAAAGAAAAAAAATGGCTTAAATGCTCCCAATTTGATTTCCAGAATTTAATGATCATTGGGTATTTTCTCCCCATTTCTCTTCAAGTTCAGCAAGATGATACTCAGCATTATCTTTGCTAGGGGCTTGGTAAACTTTCTTTAACCCCCTCGTAAATTCCTTCTGATTTTTGCTTGCAACGTATTTTCCGTAATCAAGTTGCCACTGGTGTTGGCATCACCGTACAATTCGCAAAAGGCCTCTATGTTATCCCCAACGTAAGTGCTCAGCTCGGCAGTGGCCAAAACCTCGGGGATGTCCTGGTCAGAGTAGGGTATGATTTTTAAGAGGGGGATGACTCTCTGATTGCTAAGAATGATGGATAAGTTGAAGCCCGTATAATTCTTTCGTTCGTACTCATAAACAATCGATAGAATGTTGCTGAAACAACACATTCTGCATTATCCATAAGTTTAAAAAACACATGAATTAAATTTTCTTTTATTTTCTAAAAAGAAGAAACGTATTGTAAAAAAAGAAAAACATTTGATAAGACAGTTTTCTTTCCTTTAAACAAATAAGGAGATCTCTACTTATATCATCCTATACGCAGCAGAATATAAGCTTAGTTTCATCCAATTCTTTCTGGATAAATTACTTAAAATTGTATATTTTAACACAAAATCGATCTTCATAATCTTGAGAATATGAAAAAGGCGATGAAGAATAACTTAAATAACAGGGAATAATTATAAAATGAAATCGACCTCCGCGCTTGTAAAATTATTTATTTTTTTTCACTCTTCTTGTGCTTTTGCAGCAACCTATACTATTTCTAACCTTAACGACAACGGTGCTGGCTCCTTACGTCAGGCCATTTTGGATGCAAATGCAAGTGGTGCTCCTGGGGGCATCGTACAGACCGGAACAAATATTGCTGAGATCCAACTAACAGGAACAATTAAGCTTCAAACTGAACTTCCCATGATTTTTAGTAATATGGCGATTCAACAAGGTAACATAGGAGGAACCTTAACTCTCGATGGAAGCGGTTCTAATGTTCGGCGTGGCCTTTTTATAAGCGGCCTTCCAGCAAGTGCTTCTGATGCAACACAAACGCCTCAGCCTATCAATGTTACACTGACAAACTTAAACTTCCAAAACTTTACAGCAAAAGGAGGGAATGGTTCTGGAGGTGGCATGGGAGCTGGTGGAGCTTTATTTATCAATCAAAATGCTAGTGTAATGATTCAAGATGTGACTTTCTCGAATAATAAAGCTGTGGGTGGAAATGGGAGTTCAACTCAGTCCTTAGGTGGAGGCGGCCTCGGAGGGAATGGAGGAAACAGCGGTGGTGGTGGTATAGCAGGAAATGGAGGATCCGGTGGTTTGGCAGGTGGCGGTATAGGAGGTAATGGTGGAGGAAATGGATTATCTGGGGGAGGAGGCTTTGGAGGAACTGGAATTGGACAAATTCTCAGTACGCAAAATTTAGCCACTGCAGGTATCTCACAAGGCGGTTCAAGTCCGCAAGGGGGAAGTAATGGGGGCGGTGGAGGAGCTAATACGGCTGGAGCACCTGGAGATGGAACGGGACTAGGAGGAAATGGAGGCGGTCCCAACCTCATTTCTTCAGGAGGTGGCGGTTCCGGTGGTGCCTCTGGAAATGGGCAGAATGGTGGAAATGGTGGAATTGGTGGTGGCGGCGGTGGTGGTCATGGGGCCGCTGGTCTTGGCGGTTTTGGAGGTGGCGGTGCGGGTGGATCTGGTCAAGCAAAAGCGGCTATGGGAGGCTTCGGTGGTGGCGGTGGCGGTGGAAGCGGAGGAAGTGGCTCTGCACGCGCTGGGGGACCAGGTGGATTTGGTGGCGGGGGTGGCTTTAGTAGTAACGGTGCTACAGGATCCGGCGGTTTTGGAGGTGGTGCCGGAGCGTATTCAAGTGCTAGCTCTGGATTTGGTGGGGGTAGTCCTGCTAATGGAAGTGGCGGAGGCGGTGCGGCTATGGGAGGGTCTATATTTGTTGTAGGAGGAGGTAATCTGACAATTATGGGAGCGACTTCTTCTATGTCAGGGGGGAATCTTACTGTAGGTACGGGTGGTGCTAACAATGCTCAAGCTTTCGGTAATGGTATTTTCTTGAATAGCTCAATTAATGGACAAACTTTAAATGGAACGCTTACCTTTAATCCCGATGAAGGATCAACATTTACCTATAGTGATGTTATTACAGACCAGACAGGATCGGGAGGAACTGATGCAAATGCGGGCAGTTGGGGAGTTACTTTAGGTGTTGCTGGAGAACCAGCTGGAACGTTAGTGCTTGGAGGAAAAAACACTTATTCAGGTTCCACGACCATTAACAGTGGAACCCTTCAAGGGAATTTATCTCCAAACTCAACCTTAACACTTTCACCAGATACATCTTATGCTTTGAGTGGAAATCAAACATCAGGAGGCTTATCTGGGGCAGGAAATGTCATTTTAGGGGCAAATACGCTCACGACAGGTGGAAATAATACATCTACAACTTTTTCTGGTATTTTATCGGGAACAGGAGGTCTCACAAAAGTAGGAACAGGAAATTTAACCCTTTCGGGTGCAAATACGTATGCAGGGCCTACTCTTATTAATGGGGGAACCCTTACAGGGACAACGAGCAGTATTCCTATGGGTGAACCTACTCAGAATAATGGTATACTCTCTCTAAACCAATCAACGGCTGGTACAGTAGCTGGCATCATTTCAGGGACAGGTAGTGTTGTTATTGGTGGAGGGGGAACCCTTACATTAACAGCTGCAAATACCTATTCAGGCGGAACTCAGGTAAGAGACGGGGGAACTCTGGTAGGAACGACTACAAGCATTCCTGTTGGAAAAGGTGTTTCTTTCAGTGCAGGAAACCTTAATTTCAATCAAACAACAGCGGGGACTTACAGTGGGGGGATTAGTGGTTCAGGTTCTGTCTTGGTAACAGGCCAAGGAGCGGCAGTTACCTTAACAGGAACCAATACGTATTCAGGGATAACGTCAATTGCTGCAGGAAGTAGCCTTATTGGAAACACAAGTAGCATTGCTGGAAATATTACCAATAACGGAAGTCTTACTTTTAACCAAACAGCAAATGTAACCTATAAAAATGTCATAAGTGGTTCAGGAAGCTTTACAGTCAATGGGGCAAACACGGTTCTTACGTTGACAGGGAAGAACACATATACAGGAGAAACAACGATTGGAACGGGAGCAGGAATTACAGCGACACTCGCTAATTTGCCCACAGTTGGAAATATAATAAATAATGGAAATCTGACACTTAATCTTAGTGTAGATGGAACCTTAGGAAATAATATCAGCGGAACAGGTGGGCTAACGATTATGGGAGCTCCGCCTCCTCTAAGCTTCACCTTAACAGGCAAAAACACTTTTTCCGGCGATACAGTCCTTTCAGATAACGGAATAACACTTTTAGGAAATGCATCGTCTGGGTCAACTCTTAACCTTAAAGGTGATGGAACTGTATATGATTTGAATGGTTCCGATCAAACGATTGGAGGCTTAGTTGGTATTTCTGGTAGTAGTGTCCTTTTAGGCGCTCAAAAGTTAACCGTTAACGTAAATTCTAGCGATCAAACCTATGACGGGATTATTCAAGATGGAACGAGAGGTAGTGGAGGAAAATTTGTAAAAGGAGGAAGTAAAACTTTAACTCTTTCATCTTCCCCTATCTATACAGGTTCAACAACAATTAAGGGAGGGATTCTTCAAGTTGTTCTTCCTGATGGCTCACCAGGAATCCTGCCCTCAACAGATTTGTATGTTAATGGTGGAACGCTTAAGATGGGAGTTAGCCAGAACTTTGCGACTCTTTCTGGGTCAGGGGGGAGCATTGACACAGGGACTTCCACCACGTCCCCATTAACATTAGGAATTTTGGGAGATAGCCCTGCCTCTGGATTTGCAGGAAGTATTACAGGAACAGGAAACCTTATTATTGGCCCTTCTGAACCTGCTTCCTTAACACTTACAGGAAACAATAATACTCTTACAGGTGGGATTATCATTAATTCTGGCAGTTCTTTAACAGCAAGTACAAGTAGCCTTCCAGCACCTCAAGAGTCATTGTTAACAAGTGGACTGGTTACAAATAGTGGAATTCTTACGTTGAGCCAATCCCAAGATGGAACATTTGCTGGAACGATAATCGGTGCAGGAAGCGTAACCATAGAGGGAGGAAAAGCTGTAACCTTTACAGGGGCAAATACCTATACAATGGGAACCACGATTGCTAACGATGGGACCAGCCTAACAGGATCAACAAATACCCTACCCGCAGGAGGGCCGATTGTTATCGGACCCACAACGGATACTGTTGGTAATGCAACGCTTATTATGAACCAAACGACAGATAATCAGGCCTTTACAGGTAATATAAGTGGACTTGGCTCAGTTGTGTTTCAAGGCGGAAAAAACCTAACCTTTACAGGAAGTAATACGTATACTGGAGGAACCACAATTAACGGCGATGGGAGCAATCTTAATGTAACGATTGGTGCCTCATCGAGCAATATTCCCTTAACGGGTGCTCCGATTACGGACAATGGTATTCTTACCTTTAATCAATCCACCCCTGGATCAGTAACTTTTTCCGTTCCTATTCAAGGATCGGGTAAGCTTGTCGTTAATGGTCCTGGCTCAATTGACTTTTCCAATTCCTCCATAACACCTTCCACGACTGTGACGGGAGGTGGAATAACAGGAAACACGCAAGCTTTTTTGGGAGATATAAATCTTAACAATGCAACTCTGACTTTTAATCAATTGGTTACAGGGACGTATAAAAAGTCAGTTAGTGGGACAGGAACGGTTATAAAAACGGGACCTGCAGCTGTCGTTTTGACGGGGGATAGTCCCTTTACAGGACCTCTTCGTGTGGAAGAAGGAATTTTAGCAGGTGATGGGCAAACTCCCAACGCTTCTATCTTAGTTTCTAATGGTGGAACGGTTGCGGGCCAATTGACCATGAAAGACTTGATATTGAAGAGGGGGGGGAGTCTATTTCTTGGATCTCAGTCTCCACAGGTTTTACCTGAGCCTTTACAGTTTGTGATACATGCATCTCCAAAGCCCGTGCCTCAACTTATGAGTCGCATCCGTGTGACAGATAATGTTATTATAAATTCTGGAGCATTTGTGAATGCGAAAGTGACTGGGGGTAACCTTTCAACTGAATTGACAGCAAAGAATATACAATTGAGTGGTACCTTTGACTTGACAGCTGTGGGCCCTCGTCGATCCGTGCGAGATAAATTATTTACAATTCTAGCCGCAAATGGGAAAATTCGTGGGCAATTCGATAGTTTGATATCTAGCGATCGCTTAAAGTATAATGTCATTTATTCAAGCAATGCGGTTCGAGTGTTTGTGTTGCCGATGCAGGATTTTGCGGATGCTTTTCCTCCAGGAGCTAACAGCAATCCGGCAAGAACGGCGCGATACTTTGATACCTTTGCGGATACAACCCAACCTGGAACAGACTTACGCCACGTTGTCTTGTTACTCGATGGATTATTGCTGACGGGACATACGAAAGCCGTTCAAAATGCTTTCAACCAGATCCAACCAGCCCAGTATGGAGACTTGGGAGGAATTTCTTTCCTTCATAATGAGCTTGTGAACAAGACGGTCAGTACGCAGCAGCAATACTTGAGAGAATCCCGCTGGATTGACACGGAACTCCGCAACCGGGAAGGTGTTTTTGCGAACTTCTCACCCAAAGAGCTCGCTTCCTTCCGTAAGCTTGTGGATGACAAGCTCTTAAGTGGCTTTAACGCGTTCGAGCAAGTTTCAAAGAACCAGATAGGACCACGGACCAACTTCTTAGCCCTTGGGGGTGAGACGAAAGCCATGCGGCCAGGCAATCAGAGAATAAGAGTCGGTAAATCCTCTCTCTGGGTTCAATCTTACGGCCAAATTGAAAAGTCAAAAAGCAATCATGGAAACCCCAGCATTCGCAGTCAGACAGGTGGACTCAGCATTGGTGGCGACCATGAAGTACTCTGTAATACGTACCTTGGTATTCTAGGAGGGTTCTCCACCACGCCCTTCCATTGGGGACAAGACCGGGGATATGGTCGGATGAAGAGCTACTATGGCGGCCTCTATGGAACATGGCTTAGCCAAACCGGCCTTTATGCAGATGGACAAATCATTGCAGGGGGAGATCACTTCCACTCCAAGAGAAACATTAAGTTTCCTGGCATCAATCGGATAGCTAAACAAAGCCACAAAGCAGGCCAATTCTCAGTAGATGCGGAAGTGGGCTATGCATGGATGCTTCAACCTTTCACGCTCCAGCCCTTCTTAGATGGAACCTATATGTTTGCAAAAGAGCAAGGGTTTAGGGAAAAAGGAGCTCAAAGCCTGAGCTTTAACGTTAAGTCCAAGACGTCCCAGTTCTTAAGAGGAGAAGTGGGCGCTCAAATCTACCGCACTTATGTTCTTTGTGATGCGCTTGTACGACCTGCCTTCCAACTGTCTTACGTTCACAAGCATCCCATCAGCGGCACCCATGTGAAGGGCGGAATAATAGGAGAACCTCAAACACTAACTCTTTTAGGAGACAGTAAGATCCGCAATCAAG
>JAIEMB010000023.1 GCA_019752515.1 Alphaproteobacteria bacterium
TTTCTGTTGTTTGAAGAGTTGCTCCATTCTGAAGAGTAAGAGAACCAGTTCCTATGTTATGAGAAGAGGCTATACTTAGTCCACCCCCATAGACTTTCGTTCCTCCATCATATGTATTCGTTCCTGACAATGTTATCAAACCTTCGCCATTTATTGGGTTTATTATTAATGGTCCTGATCCACTGATACGTCCAGCATACGTTCCATTTGCGCTTTGATTAAAGGTAAGACCATTAGTACTCTTATTATTAAAATCTCCAACAAGACTAACTGTTGTTCCTATGAGGGAACTCCCATCGTTATTAATCGTTGTACCACCAGTATAACTATTTGCCCCTGTAAAAGTGATCGCTCCTCCTCCCCTTATTGCCAATGGTCCTGACCCACTGATATCACCTGCATACGTGCCGTTGGTATTCTGATCAAAAGTAAGACCTCCAGTGCTATCATTAACTATATTACCTGTAATACTTGTTGTGGTTCCTATAAGTTGGCTTTCATCATTAAGCATTGTGCCACCTGTATAGGTATTTTGCCCATCAAGGGTAAGAACCGCGAATCCAATTAATTCAAGGCTACCAGCGCCTGTTATATTCCCACTAAATGTTGTTCTCTCAGTAAGTACACCGTCTTGACCAACTGTAAGTGTGTTGTCATTACCTTCCAAACTAACGATAGAGCCTTGACCCCCCTCAAGGCCACTTATAGCCTGATTAGTTCCGTTCAAATTATAGCCTGTCCCAGAACCTGCTAGATTTAGCACAGCTCTAGGTGATGTATTGCCTTCTAGGGTTCCGCCAGTTATTGTTACCGGGCCTGAAATAGGGACTGAGCCAACACCTGTCAAACCTGTAAGCTGAATTGTTGAACCTGCAGCCTCTATCATTATTTCTCTTCCGCGCGCCAAGCTGCCAGAAGAAATAAGTCCAGAATATGTAAATACTCCCGCAGTACTTTGGGAAATGGTTAAAACTCCCTTTCCAAAAAAGAAAACACTTGGAGACTGGTTAAGTTCCGACATACTTTTGTTTTGATTAGGAGGAATATTCAGCTGCGCAAACGCTAAAGTAGAATATATTAAAAGAAAGGCAAGATATAAGATTGCTATTTTCTTTATTTTGAAGTCAGAAATTATATTCTTTTTACAAAAAAGCTCCCCGAAGTTATTTTTTGATATGAAAAGATGTACCATGGTTTCCTTCAAATAAGACGTCTCTTATAAATTTATAATTTATCACAATTTTTTATAAAATTTTAGCTAATTTTGAATGAAGGAAAGATATCTAAAATCCCTATAAATCTACCATTGTTCTTTTGTTAGGCGCCCCTTATCAAAAACATATGTACAATAAAATAGGGAGTAAAATACCCCCTATTTTAACTCAAGTTATTACTGCAAGTTAATATTGAAAAAAATGGGATCCAACCCTAACTTTTGCAGCACCTTCAGGATGAATCATGTCCTGGCTCATACGATCATAGTGACGACCGCTTCCTCTACCCAGACCTACAAAACCATCACCACCTTGAAGGCTAACGACAGCAGGTGCTGAAGGCGCAACTGGCGCAACCCGGTAAAATACACCTGCTTGCACACTTGCACTTAAAACACCAAGTGTAATTAGAAATAATGCGATTTGCTTTTTCATGTCAGTCTCCTTTTACATATTTATATTATTATTGTATCTATAATGAATTAATATAATATTAAAATTCATCTACTTAAGATATTAAATAAAATAAATAATTCTTTAATACACTTCATCATATTCTAAAAATAGAGAGTACATTAATTGAGAGTTGAGTAATATGCAAAGTGTTGAGCCTTTGGTTTTTTTAGATCAAAATCTTCAAGTCGCGCAAAATCTTCTCCAATCAACCCACGATTATATTAAGTGGCAAGCCCCTTTAGATGTGGAGAAGGCAGGATATCATGATACCTTTAAAGTCAGTTGTGAAGCCATGCGCGTAACCGTTCGCATGACACAAATTATTGCATGGTTAATGCTGCAGAAAGCAGTCCTTGAAGGCGATTTAACACGTGACGAAGCTCTTTCAGATGAGTATCTCGTCCTAAGGGGTCATACATGCCTTGAAAGCGATTCAGAAGCAGACTTAGAACTCCCTCCCCGCTTGCGAGAACTACTAAAAGACAGCCGAAATCTTTATTTAAGGATTTTGAGGCTTGATACAATCTTTCGCAAGCGGAATCATTATTCGCCTGAAGCTTATAGCGGGCCCGTTAGTGTAATCTGATGACGTACAATTCTTTAAATAAAGTTTTTTATATAAGATAATATTAATCAGAATAAAGCACGGGATATTTAAATGAAAACTATTAAAACTCTTCTTCAAAAAAGAAACATAACCGAAGCGCTCGTTAAATTTCGAGCTCTTTCAGAAAAAGAGCAAGAAGATTTTTTTAGATCCTTGGCCCCTACCCTCTTTCCTCCCCCCATTATTGCTGTATTGCACCGTAAACTGAAACCCGGTTCAACCTTTGACGACTTT
Source organism: Alphaproteobacteria bacterium (assembly GCA_019752515.1). Classification (GTDB taxonomy): domain Bacteria; phylum Pseudomonadota; class Alphaproteobacteria; order UBA9655; family UBA9655; genus UBA9655. Next base: position 2,512 of record JAIEMB010000023.1, read on the forward strand.
TATAAAGCATGGCTTCCTCCCCTTAAAGAAGGACAGGATCTAGAACATTATGAACCCTTCCCAGCATACGTAATGAATGCCATAAATAAGGATGATCCATCAGATATTATTAGCATTGGATTTACATGGAAAGATCTGGAGAGCTTTGAAAGCTATTTACCCGATCAGGTCACAACCGAGAATCAACGCCACGAGACCATTGAAAAAGTCGCCCATAAAACCGAACCAACAAAAATTTATATTGTTAAATGTGTAACAAAGCTCGGCAGTTAATACACATTCGTTATTGTTCTCAGTATGTTACCGCATCTTGCCTTACAACCTTGAGGCATAAATGGCTTAAAATATTCCGTGTTGAAAACTCATTATCCCTCATCATAACTGTGGAAACTTTCGCTCCCACATGGGCTGCCTGTTTTTCCTTCTCCTTCAAATGAGGTTCACCTTCTGTCACAGCAATAACCTGAGGACGAACCATCTCAACCAATCTTAAATAATCGTTATACCCATGCATCGGGGAAAGCATGACAACCTGGTCCACGACAGCAAGTCGAGATAGGATTTCAGCCCGTTGGAGCTGATTATGAACTGGATCACGGTGTTTATGTCGTTGAACAAAGACATCGGGCTCAAGAGCCACAACAAGGTAATCACCTTGTTTTTTAGCAACTTCTAAAAATTCAAGGTGGCCATGATGGATAATATCAAACACTCCGCCGACAAGCACAACCTTTCTTCCATAGGGAACAGGTGGCACTTGAGCTGGATAAGCGCCAATAGCAGCTCTATGCTCAGGGGGAGGGGGACAATAACATTGATGAAAAACTTCACAGCCAGTTAAAGAAATAAAAAGACTCCCTACTATTAATCTGGATATTTTAAACATCTGAGGGGTTCCCTTAAGCTGTTTTCATTAACTGACGAATAACATAATGCAAAATTCCGCCATTTTTATAATACTCTACTTCATTTTCCGTATCGATTCTACATAAAAGAGGAATGGTTTCAACATAACCACCTAAACGATGAATCGTCGCTTGAAGCTGCATCTTAGGACGTATAGACTCGGTCAACCCTTCGATGTCAAAACGTTCAGAGCCTTCTAAATTCAAAGACTTACGGGTCATCCCCTCCATAAAGACCAGAGGAAGAACGCCCATACCAACTAAATTACTGCGGTGGATGCGCTCAAAGCTTTCAGCAATAACGGCTTTTACCCCTAAAAGACGAGGACCCTTAGCAGCCCAATCACGAGAAGAACCCGTCCCGTACTCTTTGCCTGCAATTATAACCAAAGGCGTGTTTGTCTCTTGATATCGTATGGCTGCATCATAAATCGTTACAATATCTCCATCCGGTAAATAACGGGTCATACCCCCTATAATTCCTGGAATCATTTCATTTTGCAGGCGAATATTCGCAAAAGTCCCCCGCATCATAACTTCATGATTACCTCGTCGAGTTCCGTAGGAGTTAAAATCTCTGACCTCCACATTATGGCTCAAAAGATAAAGGCCCGCCGGGCTATCTTTTTTAATACTGCCCGCTGGAGAGATATGGTCCGTCGTAATACTATCTCCAAGAAGCGCAAGGATTCTTGCCCCTTTAATATCTTCAATAGCAGGGGGTGTTTTAGGCATATTGTCGAAATAAGGAGGATGTTGAACATAGGTACTCGAACGTGGCCAAGCATAGGTCTGATTGCCCTCAATTTTCATGTCTTTCCATTCTTGATTGCCTTCAAAGACATTTGCATAACGCTTTGTGAACATTTCAGGGGTTAGAGACGTGCGGATAACTTTTTTAATTTCTTTGTTCGTCGGCCATATATCTCGTAAATACACATCTTTTCCCTTCGTATCCTTACCTAAAGGCTCTGTGGTGAGATCAATAAGCATTGAGCCCGCTAAAGCATAGGCGACAACAAGGGGAGGTGAAGCTAGATAGTTCATTTTAACTTGGGGATGGATGCGACCTTCAAAATTTCGATTGCCGGAAAGGACAGCAGCAACTGTAAGATCATCCTCATCAATAGCCTTTGCTACAGGATCTGGCAATGGCCCTGAATTTCCAATACACGTTGTACATCCATAGCCGACTAGCTCAAAACCGAGAGCGTCTAGATCTTTCTGTAACCCTGATTTTTCATAATAATCACTGACAACTTGACTACCAGGAGCAAGTGATGTTTTCACCCAAGGTTTAGGCTTTAATCCTTTTTCAAGAGCCTTACGAGCGAGAAGCCCTGCTGCCACCATTACCATCGGATTTGATGTATTCGTACAACTCGTAATGGCTGCAATAACGACATCGCCATTCCCTAGTTTATAGGTTTGGTCTTCAACAAAAACGCGTCTTTCTTCTTTCCCCTCATGATTTAACGTTTCACGGGAAGAAATAACAGCGTCTTTTAATAAAATTCTATCCTGAGGGCGTTTTGGGCCCGCAAGACTTGGCTCTACATCCTCAAGATTGAGAACAATGGTTTCAGAAAATAAGGGATCCTCTTTTCCACGCCAGAGTCCTTGAGCCTTAGCATACGCTTCAACAAGCTTAACCTGATGGGGATCTCGACCTGTAAATTTTAGATAGTCTATGGTTTCTCTATCAATGGGGAAAATAGCACATGTGGCACCATATTCAGGAGACATGTTTCCTATTGTTGCTCGGTCCGCTATACTCAGGTATTTCAAACCAGGACCATAAAATTCAACAAACTTGCCGACAACTCCTTTAGATCGCAGCATTTGCGTAACCGTTAAAACAAGGTCAGTTGCTGTTGTTCCTTCCTTCAATCTTCCCTCAATTCGAAAGCCCACAACATCCGGGATAATCATTGAGAACGGCTGGCCCAGCATAGCCGCTTCCGCTTCAATTCCTCCAACGCCCCAACCTAGAATCCCAAGGCCATTAATCATCGTGGTATGGCTATCGAGACCAACTAAAGTATCTGGATAGACTTCTAAATCATCCCCGCGCTTGCTTATCCATACAACTTGACCAAGGTATTCCAAGTTGACCTGATGACAAATACCTGTTCCTGGAGGAACAACACGGAAATTGTCAAAATATTTTTGACCCCATTTGAGAAAAGCATAGCGCTCATAATTTCGCTCAACTTCACGCTTAACATTATATGCGTAAGCATCCTCTGTCGCAAACCGATCAACAATAACCGAATGGTCAATAATTAAATCCACAGAGGCAAGAGGATTAATAATACTAGGATCGCCTCCCATTTTTGATATTGCAGCGCGCATGGCTGCCAAATCAACAACGGCGGGAACCCCTGTAAAATCTTGCATAAGGACACGAGCAGGTGTGAAGGGTATCTCTCGCTCTGATGTACATGTTTTCAACCATCCTACCAAAGCTTCAATATCCTTCGCTTTAACGGACAGATCATCATTCAAGCGCAACATATTTTCGAGGAGAATTTTTAAACAATAGGGCAGCTTAGAAATATCACCTAAGAGCTTTGATAGTTCTTTAAGAGAATAATACGTATATTTTTCCCCATCAACTTTTAGAGTTTTGCGCGTTTGAAGATTATATGACATAGCCACCGCTCCTGTTTTAAAGAGAAGTTTAACAAATTTTTGCCACAAGGTATAAGAAATTCTGAAAATTGAACTGATGTCTTTTTTGTTCTGAACTTATGAAATATAGCTTTTAATCTTTATCATCATAAGGATTTTTCCCAGATCGAACAAAAAAGCGAATGGGAACACCTTGAAGCTCAAAACCCTCTCGCATCCCATTTATAATGTATTTTACATAAGAATCAGGAAGCTCTGCGGACTTACTACAAAAAAGAACAAATGTAGGGGGCCTCGTTTTAATTTGTGTTAAGTATTTAATTTTAATGCGCCTACCCGATACAAGAGGAGGAGGATGATGGGCCACAACCTCCTCTAGCCATCGATTTAAGCGTGAGGTGGAAATTCGGCGATTCCAAATCTCATAAATGGCTAAAACCGCATCTAGAAGTTTTTCCTTGTTTTTTCCTGTTAAGGCTGAGAGAGGAACGAGAGGAATACCTTTCACTTGAGGAAGAGCCATTGAAAGACGTTCTTTTAAATCCAGCAGAAGCTCTTGCTTATCGGAAATGAGATCCCATTTGTTCAAAGCCAACACAAGGCACCTCCCTTCTTCTATGACGCGGGAGGCAATATGGAGGTCCTGTTTCTCGAGAGCTTGTGTGGCATCCACAACCAGTATAACCACTTGGGCATATTGAACAGCTGAAAGGCTTTCAGCTGTCGCAAGCCATTCCAATTTTTCTACCACCTTTGCCCGCTTACGAAGACCTGCCGTATCTACAAGCCGCAAAGCATGGCCTTTATAATCCCAATCAATAGAAATCGCATCACGGGTCACACCAGCTTCAGGGCCAGTCAAGACACGTTCATGCCCAACCAATTGATTAAGCAGCGTTGATTTCCCCACATTGGGTCTACCTACAATTGCCAATTGAAGGGGGGCTTCTTCTGTTTCCTCTTCTTCCTCTCCTAAGGGACCCTTATAATACGGAAGAAGAGCTTCATAAAGCGAGTCCATGCCTTGCCCGTGTTCCGCAGACGTCGGAAGAGGCTCTCCAAAACCTAAGCCCCAAGCCTCCGCAATTCCTTGCATACCGACTTTACCTTCGCATTTATTCGCAAGTAAAAGAATAGGTTTCTGGGACCTACGAAGAAGATCAGCAAAGGCTTCATCAAGTGGCGTAACCCCTTCCCTTCCATCGATGATAAATAAAATAACATCAGACTCACGAAGAGCTGCCAAAACTTGGGCCTTCATCCCTTCCATTAAAGGGTCTTTGCTCTTATCTTCCAGTCCCGCCGTATCGATTAACTTGAGGGGAATATCTCCTAACTGGCCAAAGGCTTCCTTACGATCACGCGTAACACCCGGAATATCATGGACAATGGCCATACGCTTACCACATAAGCGATTAAATAGGGTTGATTTTCCCACATTAGGCCTGCCCACAAGAGCAACTTTTAGGCCATGTTTTCTGCAAAAAATTTCTGAAAGGATCATTCTGTTACCGCTATAATTTAGCTTAACATATGAAACTAACGTGGATGAATCAAGTAGGATAGCTCAGTCAGAAGAGGGCTCTTAGAGAAAAAGATGGCTAAAAATTCACCATTTTTGACTTCTCCTTAAATATCTATGCAAATTTTTAGTGGTAGACTTAATTTGATTAAATCAATAAATTAAAGTAAAAATCATAGTTTTGGTTTAATTAAATAAACGAAGAATTGTATTCATAGAATATTTTTCCTTGACACCTGTAAATTTGATCACATATGGAATGTAATATTAATTTTTAGTGGAGATCGTTTATGTTTTTAAAAACCTTTTACATGAGAATTCTAAGTTTTTCTTCGGTATTAACCCTCTTAGCACTGCTTACGACTCCCGAGACTTTAGCAGGAAAGGATAAAGATCAAAAAAGAAGACAAACAGAATCCGGAGAGTCTCAGGGTATAAAAAGAGAAAGACTAACCTCTTCAACTGAAGATAGCTCTCGTCCAATGGCCGTAGAAGACGAGACCTAAGAAGAGAAAAAAGGTCAAAAACGAAAAACATCATCAACTGATTTATCCACTCAAGAACCCTCCCTGAAACAAGATAAAACAGAAAAAAGCGAAGAACCCATAGCATTTACGGGCGAACCTGAAGACGATCTGTTCTGGCCCTATACAGGTTTAACAGAAGAAGAAGATCTCGTTCTTATGGAGAAGGCAAGGACTGGAGACGCAAATGCTCAAGATCAACTTGCTCAACTTGTTTACACGGCCATTTCTAGAGGGTGCACCTTCTTTGGCGGAGAGGACGACGATACTCCTCTCAGAAATGCTTCTATCTCTGAGTGGGATAATATTGATGAGCGCATTTCCAAGGATGAGAAATATCGTGTCCTCGCTGTCTTAGCCCTTTCCCGAGAGGAAGGGCTTAAACTCCTAGAAAAGAGTGAATTAGACCCCTTTATTATGGGAACGCTTTATCAAAACTGGGAAGAGGATTCCAAGTCAGCTTTTGCATTTTTTCAGAAATCTGCGCTTCAAGGAAACATTAAAAGTGCCTTCAAAGTTGTCAATCAATTCCTCTATGATTTTGAAGAGGAGGGAGGAGTGGAGCTTATCCCCTATGTCAAATTTGCAAAACAACATAGCAATAGCGAGGATGTGTCCTATGCATTAGGTATTCTTTATGAAAGAGCTGGTAGAAGCGACGAAGCCATCTCTTGTTTTGAAGAAATTATTCAATCTAATAAACCCTGCAGAGGCGCAGGTCGTATTTATGAAGCCTTTTATAGGCTTTCTAAAATTTGGGAAGAAAAAGGCGAGTTTAAAAAAGCTGAATTATACCTACAAAATGCTCTCTCAAAGGTAGGAGAAAATGAAGAGATGGCAGCTTTTAATCAAAGCAAAACGGCCCTCAAAATAGGAAAACTCCTTGAAAGGCAAGGAAGATTCGATGAAGCCGTTGAATGGTACTTAAAATATCATCAAAAAAAGGATTGGAGAGCAACACAGGCTCTTATGAAATTAGTTAGAACCCATCAAAAAGCTCAGGACGATATTCTCCAAAACCCTGAAACATATATTTACAAAGACGCTTTAACATATGTTGACGCTTCAATCTCTCTTTCCATAGCTAATCTGTTTGAAGAAAAAGGCAACATAGCAGTTGCCGCTCCTTTTTACATAAGTGCTTTTGAACGATTTAGTCGTAAGGATATAGACAGCGCGGCTATTGCCAAGAAAAAGCTACAAGAGTTGTTTTATAGAGAAGATATTGAGAGGGTTCGTTCCTACATTGAACAAAACCCTCGCAGGGCTCTTGAGCTTGCCGACCCTTCTGACCCAAGAAGTCACAAACTCCTTCTCATGGCAGCACCACGTGTTTCGCGAGAAAAATGGGTAGATAATAGGAAACTCATCGATGCATACATGGATCATGAGGGTCGATATGGCATAAGGAAAAATCTTTTAGAAGCTGCTCGTTGGATACTTAAAGCAAGATATCTGCATCATGAACATCATGATTATCTTAAAACAATATTCGTTCCCAATCTTAAACCTAGGGAACATACGGTTGCGAATCCTTCGCTTATTGTGGGCGATACGTCTTTTACACAAGTGGCTGGTCATTTTAATCGAATAGCTACTTTCTTAGAAAATCCGGAATTTTCTTTAGAAACGAAAGGGGAGATATGTCCTCCTTCTCTTCAGCCTTTCTATCTCAGTCTTAACTCTTTTTTCAATTTGTGTGGAGAGGCTTTAAGAAGGGCAGAGCATGGTTCTGGGTTTTTAATTAATTGTATAGATCTTTCACCTTCTGCTATACCTTTTTATGGAACGGAGAACCCCAAGTTCTTCGTACGTACTTCCTTCGATAGATCTTCTGTTTATCTGAGCGTTGGAGAAGAGAATGTCCAAATAGCACAAGAAATATTAGGTCTCGTCTCTTCTGCTCCAACCCAAAATCAGCTCCCTGACATATTTCCTGCAGTTCTTTCTGAATGTCAACAACAGGCTTTAAAAAGCCTTGGAAGTGGATTTTATAAAGATCCACAATTTCAATCTATACTTCTCTCTCTATCTATACAAAGAGCTTCAACTGAAGAATTCAAGGCTCCATTCATAAGATCTTGTGGAGAGGCAAAGGCATTAGTATTCGGCCTTCATCAGATGTATGCTAATCTCCTGGTGAGAGGCAAAGGATACAGAGATGGCATGGAAGCAGTCGTACCTTTAGGTGAAATGACTTCTTTTCAACGTGTCCAATATCAATCCACCTTCAAAATTGAAGAGTTTTTACAACCAGAGATGGAGATCTTAAAAATGGCTCACCTCTACCTTTTGAGATTACCAGCTGAACTCCAAAATGCTATCCGGGTGCATGTGAATAGTCGTAATCAACGCTTTTTAGACGAGTATCCTTGCCTCGCTACGATCGCACATCCCGTCCGCGGCCCTCTTCCAGATCGCGTGGACGATGAGTGATCGCATCCTTATTAAAAAAGGCCCCTCAGGGCCTTTTTTCATGTCTATGATCATCTAAATGCCTTGATCTCACCTTTATCTGTCAAAAGATAGAGTGTTTCATGTGCCACAATCGGTGGAAGAGAGAGGGAAGCATCTATATTATGCGTAGCAAGGGTCTTCCCATTAGATGGATCAACAGCAATAAGGTCCCCCCACATACTTACAAGGTAAAGCTTGTTTCCTGCAGCAATAGGACCGTTCCAGATCACTTTATAAGGATACTCTCGATCAGAATCCAATTTACGAACCCAAACGACCTGTCCATGCTCGCGAGTAATACAGATAAGTTCATTGTGTGAGTTGATCATAAAAACATAATCCCCCACAACCGCAGGTGTACGTGTCCCACCAATATGACGCTCCCAAAGACGCTCGCCTTTCCGTAAATCATAGGCCGCCATTTTTTGATTGTGGCCGATGATAATCACAATATTCTTATCAATAACGGGCAAGGCTTTAATGTGAGACAAGGAAGAGAGAGAATCAGGCCTTCTCGTTGTGCTTAAGGTTTCCGTCCAAAGTTGATGACCGTTTTCAGCTTTTAAGGCAAAAATCTCACCGGAAGAATAGGTTACCACAACAACACCATTTGAAACAGCTGGACTCGCTGTCCCTAAGAGGCCGGCGTGTTCCGTAATGCCGGCATGATTCCATAAGCGTACACCTTTCTCCGCATCAATAACTTCCAACTGATTGCTAATCGTAAGAACATAAAGACGCCCATCAGCAAGCGTTGGAGCCGCACGAACAGGGCTGGGCGTTGAAAAACGCCATAGGATTTTCCCATTTTGCGCATCAAGAGCTAAAACTTCAGCATGAGGTGAGGTTACAAAAATCTTTCCATTTTCATAAGCAAGTCCCCCTCCAATGATGTAATCTTCATGACCTTCAGGAGAAATCTCTGTATTCCAGAGAATCTGGCCCGTAGAGGCATTCAAAGCCGTAACTTTACCCTCATTATTAAGAACATAAAGAACATCATCTGCTACAATTGGTGTTGATAGGCAACGCCCCTCCCCACTTTCCGAACCTATAGATACGGCCCATTGGTGAGCGAGAGATTTATTAAGAGAAAGATTAGGCATGGCATGATCGGCTCTTCCACCGATTTGGGGCCAAACATGACCCATTTCAGACATCGTAAGGCTTGCAACTCTATCTTGTGTTTCCGCATCCACTTTAACACTGGATTCATAGTTCACGACCGCCACACGTGGTCCCGCAATGGGGGTCTTTTCAGCATCACAGGCAACAAGAGTTAGCCCTGCAAGAGACCAAGCTAACTTCTTTTTCATTTCTGACCCTCTGCTTTCTTCGTCTCTTCTTGCAAGAGATAGGCGGGAACATCCATCTGAGAAAGCATCATACTTGCTCTCACTTGTTCATCTTGAGTTCGGGAAGGCTCTTTTAAGATCCTAATATAATGTTCTGCTGCTTTTGCTTCATCCCCTTTTTTCAAATCATTGAGCGCCAACAATTCGAGAGATAGCGGCGCCCAAGCATTGTTTGGTGCTGTTAAAGCCTCCACGGGTGCTAACGCCTCTGGATTATCAAGTGCATGAGAGGCTCTCAACACCTTTGCTAAGTTTGAGAGCGCGGGATCAGAAGCATTTTCCTGAGATATTTTGGTATACAAATCCGAAGGATTGGAGAGAAGAGAAGCTTCATAAAGTTGAGCAAGCTTACCATATCCCCCCTTTTCTTGGGCGATATCTTGAAAGGCTTTAATAGCCTCTTCTTTTTTACCTTGTTGCATCAAGCGAGTCGCCTGTGAGAATGAGTGGTGCGCTTTTACCTGGTTTCTCTGCTTTAGGTACTTCCAAAGAGTAAATCCTGCCGTTCCAACAACAATAGCTACAGCAAGCATAATGATATAATTACCATATTTACGCCATAAAACTGCAATCCGCTCTTCACGAATATCTTCTTCTAGTTCTGTAAAAATATCAGACATCATCTGGCTCCATTTTCTATGCTTACCATAATTTAAGAGAACCCTAAGGTAAAGGAGAATTGACATTAAAGGGCAATTCACTTTTTTCAGTTTTCCTTAGCAGTATTAAAAAATGGTCTTCTGTATCTTTTTTTGCTAAAGTTATTGGAGATAAAAAATGTACTTTAACATATAAATCATCTTTAAAAACAATGGGGAAGGAAGTTTCATGTCCTATTCATTTCTTTTATTTGAAAAAATTGGGAAAGTGGGAATCATTACGCTCAATCGCCCTCAAGCTCTGAATGCTTTCTGTGAAGAGCTTACCCAAGAGTTACAAATGACTTTAGAGGTTTGCGAAAATGATCCAGAAATCCATTGCATTCTTTTAACCGGATCGAAAAAAGCTTTTTCAGCAGGTGCTGATATTAAAGAAATGCAATCAAAAACCTACTTAGGCTCTTTTATGGATGATTTTATCGCTAATGGGTGGGAAAAAGTGAGCACCTGTCGAAAACCCATTATTGCTGCAGTCTCCGGCTATGTTTTTGGTGGTGGATGTGAAATGACCATGATGTGTGACATTATCATTGCCTCCGAAACAGCTAAATTCTGCCAGCCGGAAGTTACGATTGGGACCATTCCAGGTGGTGGCGGTACACAACGCCTCACACGTTCCATTGGAAAAGCAAAAGCTATGGATATGTGCCTTACAGGCCGCATCATGGATGCTCATGAAGCTGAACGTTCGGGTCTTGTGAGCCGCGTGGTTGCAGAGGATAAACTCATGGATGAAGCCCTTGCTGTGGCTCAGAAAGTTGGATCTTATTCATTACCAACTGTAATGATGATCAAGGAGTCTATTGGGCGAGCATTTGAAGTCCCTCTTTCTGAAGGGCTAAAATTTGAGCGCCGCCTCTTTCAGTCAACCTTCAGTCTTGATGATCAAAAGGAAGGAATGGAGGCCTTCATCGAAAAGAGGCCTCCTCACTTTAAAAATAAATAAAGCTTTCTAAAAATCATACCCCACTCTGACGAGGGCATCGCCAAGGTTTTGACCGCTGCCGAGCTGGGCTGAGACATTCGCAATAATATAGAGGCCTTTGGCGAATTGGACTGTAACGCCAACACCAGGGGCTACTTGATTACGGACCTTGCTGTCTCCTAAGAGGGTCAGGGTTTGAGGTTCTCCTATTATTCCGCCCTTCACATGGGTGCCGCTGATGGGGTGCTTGTGAACGTAAGACAGTTGGAAGGCAGGTCGTACAAGCGCATCACACAGAACATAGGTCCGATACACTTGAGCACCGACTTCTCCTCTCAAGAACTGGGAGGTCTTTGACTTAATGTTAAAGTTCAAGCTTTGGGCTCCTTTTTCCCTAAACCCTTGCTCCTTCGCAAACATGTAGGTTCCATCCAAGAAAGGTTGGAGCGTGAAAGGCTGAAGCATCCACGCATAACCCACTTCCGCATTCGCTGAAAATTGTCCTGCCTTATGGCTTTGTTTGGCAACCCGGTTAATGCCGGGGAACTTGATGTTTCGCTTGGAATGGAACTGATCTCC
>JAIEMB010000009.1 GCA_019752515.1 Alphaproteobacteria bacterium
CTTGTTCTTTATAAGAAAAAGGCCTTGTAACAAACTCAATATCACTTGTATCAATAACAACATGCCATAGTTTTTTTTGAGTATCATGATCCTTAAATTTGAAGAGTTTTTTCTTTTGAACGTTATTATTCTCTAGAGCCCAAGGACATAGGCTACTTCCTTCTTGAAATTCAAAACCCAGCTTAAACTTCATATGAGGAAGAGGTCTTTGATTATCTTCTTCTTCCATCCCGTAACAAGGTGAGAAAAAAAATAAAGACCCTATAAAGATTAAAAGAGTAGCAAACAACAAAAAAGAAAAATGAGTACGTTGCATAACAATCCTCTTTCAATATATAGATAAAAAATATTTTATAGTATTTTAAAAAGATTTTCTAGTCTATTCTGGCACCACTTGGCTGTTCTATAGAAAATTAGCAAAACTTCCGCTTGCTTATTGCTAACCTTTAGTATGCTCTAATTATCTATCGTCTGGATAGATTATCTTCCCCAAAGATATAATTTCTTCCTTTAAAAAATTGATAAGAAAAAGAACCTCAAAGATTACCTTTGCTTTCTATCATTACAACATTTCTTATTATATGATAAATAATCATTTTTATTGTTTTTTACACAGATGAATTGTTTGAATTTCTTCAATCTCAAATAATTTATAAGGCGAGTGTACATATTTTCATTATAACTTGGAGTTCAGATCGATAAGCCTATCTACTCTTGTTTTCCTTTAACTGAATTTCTTACCTCTTTCGCCCTCGTGAAATAGTTTTTTCAGAAATAGAGATGTCCTGCTCATGATGGGCTTGATTTTCTTCAATGTGAGAGAACGTATATACCCACGACAATTTATTCATTTTCGCTGATTTTGAATCTTGTGGTTTTTTATAACTCTTATTGTAAAATTTGTCACCCAGCATATCTCGCTTAAGCTCTTCTGAAGCTACCTTGGGAATTTTATGAGACGTTTTTTGTGTTGTGATTTTTTGATATAGAGATTTTCCTAACATTTCCTTTTTCAAGCCATCTGTCATATAGTTTTCCTTTGCATTTTTAGGTTGTTGATATGCTTCTTTCTCTAAAATTGTAGGAGTGTATAAAAGGGAAGGGCCTCTCTTTCCTGAAAACTCAGGAGAAGAAGAATTAGCTTGGCAAGATTCTCCTTTTATCCTCTCGCCTTTAAGCGAGGCCTTTATTGTTTGCCAAAAGGTTTTCTGATTTGGTTTGTCTCCCAGCGTTTGAGTGGAAGAAGGAGAGATTTTAGTCGTTGATTTTTGAGACTCTTTTTGAACGAAAAGATCCTCTTTCCTCTGATTATTTTCTTTCTGGAGAGGGACACTGAAATCTAGGTGCAAGTGATCCTCATGAAAGTGAGAAACTAAATCTTGATCTTTTTTCTGGCGAAATAGCTCCTCAGCCCGTATTTCTTCCCGGACACTTTCTGGAAGGATACGAATCTCTTTCTCTTGGCGAATGCCTAAGAAATGGTCTGCAACGTTCTGAAAGGCTTGTTTTGTTACAGCGCCCATGGCTTCTAGCTCATTAGACATACGCTGAAAGATCTTGACAATGAGAAGATCGTCTTTTCTCATAAGCTGACTTAGGGACTCTGTATCGAGATAATCGGCTGCAGATAGCTTCTCTCCCGATTTTGAAAGGACCTGCGGAAGCTTTTCAGGTCTCCAAAAGTCACAGGAACTCCCAAATACTTTCACCCATTCCCGATGACGGGTCATAGACACATAGGCCAGGTTTTGGGTCATTTCAAAGGAAGCTAAAACAAATGTGCGATCAACAGTTGTTCCTTGAGACTTGTGAACGGTAATGGCCCAGCCGTGGTCAAAGTGAGGATTCAAATTGGGTGCAAAGGAAATCTCCTTTCCCTCGTCCAGTTTGACGGCAATTTTTTGCCTATCCAACTCCATAATAGTTCCCATGGTTCCATTTCTAATGCCTGACCAGTATTTATTTTTTGTAAAAACAATTCGGTCTCCCTTGGAAAAGCTCTTTTGTATTTTAAGGATGCGAGTTCTTCTAAAATCATCTTCCACTTCTTTTTTTGTGGTGTAAATAAATTCAGTCCCTGAGATATGGCCTGATGTCTTAAGCAAAGTTCTGGCGAATTGGTTTAAATCATTGACGTCCCTATTGCTGTAGGCCAGCATAAGACTAGCTTTGCTCGGTGATTCTTTAAAGGCAGCATACCAATTTTGAATCAGCTCTTCTTTAGCTTGTTCACGAACTTCAACTCCAATACCTATTGGTCTTTGAATCCCTATTAGGTGATCTAATTTACATTCTTTCAGAAGCTCTTGTGCTTCTTCTCGTTGAATGTTTTTCGGCTGCTTCTTATCCACTAATTGAAGAGCAAGCTTTAGAGGATCAATGAAACGCTCCTCTAAAATAGGGCGGCATTCTTCTGCATTTTTGAGAATAGATTCGGCTACCTTTCTTTCTATTCCTTTCCAGTGTAGATACCGCCCAAAGTCTTGATGATTCTTGATGAAAGGGTAAAGATTCGAAGACTGAAGGTTTTCAGTTTGTATCTCTTTTGTCATCTCTCTGTAGATAAGAGAAGAAACACGATGAGAGATTTCATAAAGCTTTACACAACCTTCAGGCGTTTTCAAAGAAGGGAGTTTTTCTTCAACAATATGAACATATCCCTTCTCTGCATAGGCTTTGATAGCTTCAGCTGTTTTTTGTTGTCCAAAAAGAACTGTCGCTTCCTTCTGCCATTCTTCTTTTTGACGAATGACGGTATTCAACTCAGCCTTTCCAAGCCTTGTAGTCACTAGTCGAAAGGCAGGACCTGCTTCTACGGGCTGAAGTTGAGCTCCATCCCCTACAACAATCAGTTTGACTCCCAACTCTTTAACTGCTCCTAGAAGCTTCTCAAACCTCCCCATGTCCACCATGCCAGCTTCATCGAGAACTAGGACGCTTCTTTCATTATACTGACACCGGCCTTCCTCATAGGATTTGAGAAACTTGTGAAGGGTGATTGAGGGAATACCACTTTGTTCTAAGGAACTGCCCGCTAGAGTCTTAGATTCAAGGTTTTGTGAAGCTTTCCCTGTAGGAGCTAGCCCATAAACAGCATACCCCTGAGCTTTCCAGATTTCATGACATACCTCTAAGGCAGTTGTCTTTCCAGCCCCTGCAATTCCGACCACACATTTGATCTGCCCCTCATCTACAAGATGATGAATGGCGTTCTTTTGATCTGAAGAAAGTCCTCCATGTTCTTTTAATTCTTCATTAGCTTTGGCAATTGCATTTTCTGTATGATGTACCTCAACACCATGGGACTGCACTTTTCCCAAACTGTTAGCCGTTTTTACAAGGGACTTTTCAGCCGTCAACATACGGCGGATGGTATAAATGGTCGAGTTATTACTTTCTGGATCGTATCGTAAAGGTATCAGCTCGTTTGAATTTTTAAGTTTAGCGTCTATTCGATTGAACAGATGGGTATCCTCCACATACTGGTGAATCTTTTTTTGAACATCCGCCCACATAAAAGTGCTGTGATGCTTGGTAACAATGTCAAACACAATTTCTGGATTGCGCAAAATACGATAAAGGTTACGCAACTGAACATCATAAAAAGCTCTGGCTTTGTCTGTGACAAAAGAAAACTCATCACCGCCTTCCAGCTTTTGAATTCTCTTTTCTTGTTCAATAGTTCCTCTTCCTCTTTTAGGTTGAGCCTCCATCTCAATGCCTTGCTCTTTATAAGAGCGGTGATCAATTTGGATATCATGTCCGTTTAATTTAAGATGGAAATTGGAATAGTTAGCCCACTGCTCTCGAAGTTCAAAAAGTAAAGATTTCTTATCCCATTCCGCCTCCTTTTTAGAGCTTAAACCATCTTCAACTAAACGACGTGTCATCGTCGTTACATGACAATGAGGTTTTGCTTCCCCTGTAAGTTTATCCACATCGAAATGAAAATTAATTTGGGTGGCCATTCCTCGCCCACAGAGCTGATCCTGAACAAACTCACGAGCTAAAGCTTTGTTTTGTTCTTCTGTAAGTTCTCGATGAAGAGAAAACTCAAATTCTCGCCAGACTCGAGCATCACAGCGTTTCTCCGCAGATTCAGCCATATCAACAAAGGCTTGGACTCCTTTTTGTCGAGCTTCTACCATCAACTCTTGAATTTCAGTAGCCCAAGTAGGAGTATCTTTCGGTAAGAGCAATTCTACTTGTTGTACGGGCTTATCTGTATAATTGAAGGTCTGACCCGTTTGCTGATCATAGAGCTCACAACCAGCCCGATAGGCAATGGCTCTAACCGTATTCCGGCTGCTTCGTGAAAGGAGCTTTGTGTTGAAATGATAAAGAGCCATGGGTTATTTACCACTTTTCCAAATGTGGTCTGCGTCGCCTGCGACACAGCGCCGTTGCAAAATGCAACACGTAAGCGCGCATGGTAAGCTTTTAAAAAAGCCCACCATGACAGATTTATCGATCTCGAAAGATCGAAATTGATTTATGCATATACTCATTTTTATCTATTGTTATATTTGTGGATTTTCATCTATTTTGTAAAAGAACGATAACACGCTTAACAAGGCAAGTCATTCGTAAAATAAAAGGAGATGATATGAAAGACAAGCTTACTCATATTGAAAACAAGATTAGCCAGCTCAGACAAAAGAAGGAGCGCATCCAGACCCAGCAAGCACTTCTCCTCATGAAAGAGGCACAAAAAATTTTCCAAGGAGAATTTTCACCTGATGTGGCTCTTAAGGTTTTAAAAGATCATTGGAATGGCGCATCAGAAACCCAGAAGGAAGAATGGAAAAAGCGTGCGAGCTCATTTCTCAGTTCTTCTCACAAAACGCGCAAGGCAGCTGAAAATCGTAACTCAATATCTCAACAAAGCGGAAAGGCAGAAGTACCACATCATGAACACCCTTGAAATTGATTCACGGGGATTAAGACGTGCGAGGGTTCGTTCTTTGATAACCTTAGGGGGACTAATAAAAAAATCCGGACTCCTTGAAACTTTTGGTATCATACTGGGAGAAGACCTCCAAAAATCTCCCCAAATGAAAGAACCAATTGCAGCATTGTTTAAGGGATTAGTTACGCTCAATGAGATGTCTCAATCTGCCGATATGGTGAACTTACAATTGTGGGCAATACAGGGCCTGGAGATGCTCGCCCATTCAAAGAAAGAATAACATGTCTAAAAATTCTTTTGCTTGCTCCTAGATGGAAAAGAAAAATAAGTTAAAGTTATTTAGCTGATAAAAAGATTATGAACATAATAAATCATCTTAGTAAATATACCGTTAGAAAACGATCATCTTCTTCACTCATATTTCTCCTTATATTCAATAAGAAGAAGCATGCCTCTCTTCTTTAAGTGGGACCTTTGATTTGCTATATGGATTCAAAGGTTTTTCTCTTTTCATTCTGTCTTTTTGTCTTTATGGAAGAAATTATGGATGGTAAATAAACCTTACAGCAAAACAATCGGGAGGAGGGGAGAACTATAATAATTAACAAAAGGTTAACCCTATTGAATGGAACAAGGGCTTATAGAAAGATTTATAAAAAGGTTTGTAAAAAAGCAGAAAAATTATTCATGAAAACAAAAGCTAGGATTGCCCTTAGTTCTATCTTTATCTTTGTTTTAATTTCTATAACTCTAGCTGTTTTCCCGGATTTTCTAACCACCTATTTCTCATCACAATTTTCTAAAAAAGAAACTGTCAGTACTGGCATAAAAGAAAAAGGACTTTATCACTCTAACTGTTTAGGACAATGCCCGGGAGGAGCAACTAATGATAACATTATAGTTGACCATGAAATTATTATACTTAGCTCCAACAGGATTACAAAATTTGCGGATTGGGTTGCTTATAAAGTGACCCCTGCCAACCTTAATGGACCAGAAAGAAAAAGAAATTGGGCAAAAGATCCTCACCTAGACATCAAATTTACCCTTATTCCTGGTGACTATAAAGGACTGAGCCAGGATCCTTTTAATTTCGATCGAGGGCATCAAGCACCCTTAGCACATTTCAAAAATCATGAGAAATGGTACGCCGTTAATTATCTTTCTAATATTACTCCACAGAAAAAAAATCTTAACCGAGGTGTTTGGCGCATTGTTGAAGGAATAGAAAGAAAATTAGCCAGAACTCACGGTGAAGTGTACAGGTCCCCCTCATGAAAAAAGATAGATAAAAAATAGAAGGAATGAGATTCTACCTTAAAAAAGAAGGAGGTAGAAATGGAGCCTGCACTAGAAGTTAGCTTTTTAGATCACTTTAAAGATTTAGAAGATCCGAGGTCAGAGCGTAATCGAGACTACACAATGTCAGAAATACTCCTTGTCACTCTATGTGCTGCGATATGTGGAGGAGAAGGTTGGCAGGATATTGAAGACTTTGGAAAAGCAAAGATCGATTACCTTCGCCAATACTTACCTTACAAGAACGGAATTCCGAGCGATGATACCTATCGCAGATTTTTTAGAGCTATAAATCCCGAGAAATTCCAAGAACTGTTTCGGAGCTGGGTCCAAAGCCTTCAATCTCAGATAGAAGGAAAACTTATTGCCATCGATGGGAAATCATCTCGACATAGCTTTGATGGGGAGAGGGATATGTTACATATGGTTAGTGCCTATGCGACGGAAGCCAGATTGGTTTTAGCGCAGGAAAAAGTCTCAGAAAAAAGCAATGAAATTGCAGCGATTCCTAAACTTTTGGAATGGTTAGACCTGAGGGGGATCACAGTAACCATTGATGCGATGGGATGCCAATATGCTATTGCTAATCAAATCATTCAGAAAGAGGGAAACTATATTTTTTCTCTAAAGGGAAATCAAGGAACTCTTTGTGAAGATGTAACACTCTACTTGAGTGATAACGAATTGAAAACACATAACAATATTAGATCTTTTAAGGACTATGATAAAGGTCATGGTCGACTCGAGATAAGACAATGTTGGGTAACGCATGATGTGGCCTGGCTACGAGAACGGCATTCTCATTGGAATTCAATTAATAGCCTCATTCGTATTGATTCCACACGAGAAACCAAAGATAAAACCACTTATGAAACACGATATTACATCTCTTCTCTTCAGGAAACTCCTCAGAAGATTCTTGCTACTATTCGAAGTCACTGAGCGATCGAAAACAATCTTCATTGGGTTTTAGATATGTCTTTTGGAGAAGATCAATCTCGCATTCGAAAAGAAAATGCCCCTCAAGTTATGGCTATCATTAGGCATATGGCTTTAAACCTTTTGCAGCTTACGAAAGATAAAATGAAGCGTCAGTCTATTAAAAGGCTTAGAAAAATGGCCGGGTGGGATGATAATATCCTTTTCACCATCCGCTCTCAAAAATTTTCATGAGGGGGCCCTGGTGAAGTGTACGTCATGACTGGACCTTATTATGATCCTAATGCTACGCTAGAAGGTCCTTTAAATAAGCGGGTACCTTACGTAATTCCAGTAGGCTATTGGAAAATCATTGCTCTTAAAAAGGATAATGAAGTTGATGCCGTTGGTTTTCTCTTTGCGCAAGATACACCAGCAACAGCTAATCATTGCTGGCACATGAAAAGTGTTTCTGAGATTGAAAAAATAAGTGGATTAAAATTTTTTGAGGCCTTAGAAAATTTGCATGTGAATGACAACACGCTCTCCAGTGAGGTAGGGTGTGCGGATCGACTTGGACTGCGATATTGTTTATTTGAGCTTGAGAGATTCATTTCGGCCCTGCTTTTAGTGAAATAAAGAAGAAGGTTGATCAGCTGAGCCATTCTCTTAATTTGGACCATCTTTGCAGAGAAGTCTTTTCTCTGACAGCAAGCCCAAGAGCTTTCTTTTGACCTATAAGTACAACTAATTGCTTACCTCTTGTCACCCCGGTATAAAGGAGATTGCGTTTAAGCATAGGATAGTGTTGCATCATTATAGGAATTACCACTACAGGATATTCTGAACCTTGGGCTTTGTGAATGGTCGTGACGTAAGCCAAGACGACCTCATCTAATTCGTCAAAATCATAGAGTACCTCTCTATTTTCAAATGTGATGGTTAGCTCTCTCACGTCAGAATTAATATCGGTAATAAAGCCGATATCACCATTATAGGTTTCTTTATCGTAGTTATTTACAACCTGCATTACTTTGTCACCTAAGCAAAAAGTCCATCCAAAACGCTCCACTCTCACTGAAGGGTTGGGATTAAGAGCTTTCTGCAGTTCCATATTAAGATGACGAGCTCCTATGGTTCCCCTATTCATGGGGCAGAGAACTTGAATCTCTGTAAGAGAGTTGTACCCAAAACGTTGAGGAACGCGCCTTTTAACAACCTCAATAATCTTACGAGCAGCATCTTCAGGTTCTTGAGCGTCAATGAAATAGAAGTCTGATTCTTCTTGTCCTTGAGGTGCCTTGGGAAACAAGCCTTTGTTTATGCGATGAGCGTTAAGGATAATTTTGCTCGAGGCTGCCTGGCGAAATATTTCTGAGAGACGAACTACTGGAAGAGCAGAAGAGTGAATAATATCACTCAAAACGTTGCCGGGCCCTACAGAAGGAAGCTGGTCGACATCCCCTATAAGAAATAGCCCAGCCTCTTGAGGAAGAGCTTTTAATAAGGAAAACATTAAAGGGACGTCAATCATAGAAACTTCATCAACGATAAGGAGCTCACAGTTAAGAGGAAACTGAGGTTCTCTTCTAAATTTGCCCGTAGTAGGATCAACTTCAAGAAGACGGTGGATAGTTTTAGCCTCTTGGCCCGTGCACTCGGAAAGGCGTTTGGCAGCCCTTCCTGTAGGGGCACAGAGAGCAGTTTTTATTCCTTTAGCTGATAAGATGGCAAGAAGGCTTTTAACGAGGGTTGTTTTCCCAACTCCTGGTCCCCCTGTGATGGTTAAAACTTTAGATGTAAGGGCCTTATGAATTGCGTCTTTTTGGCTCTGAGAAAGGATAAGAGATAATTTCCCTTCTACCCATGTAATGGCCTTATCTGCATCAATTTCTCCCCAAGGGAGTAGACCTTGGAATGAGCTTTTTAGAAAATGTGCGATGGATTGCTCTGAATGATAAAGTCCTTTGAGGAAAATACACGATTCCTTCCTAATACTGTCTTGGATGAGGTCTCCTGCTTCCAGTTCATTGTTGAGAGCTTTTTCAAGAGTATCTTGAGAGGTTTCTAAGAGAGCTTGGGTTTGTGTAAGAAGATCTTTGACGGGTAAAGCACAATGACCTTGGTCCATACTTTCAAGCAGGGTATGATTAAGGCCGGCTTGCGCTCGAATAAGAGAGTCTTTATCAATCCCTATTTTTTGGGCAATTTTATCAGCTGAGAGAAAGCCGATTCCACGAATTTCTCTAGCAAGGCGGTAAGGATTTTCTGTGATAGCCTGGATAGCATTTGCTCCAAAGGTTTTATAGATTCTGACAGCACGAGCCGTGCTCACTCCATATTGATGAAGAAAGAGCATGATCTCACGGACAGCTTTTTGATCCGCCCACCCTTTTGCAATCAGGGTCATTCGGTGAGGACCTATCCCCTCAAGGGTTTGTAGTTTTTCTGGGGTTTCTTCAATAACTTCAAAAATAGAAGTACCAAAGGCTTGAACGAGCTTCTTAGCATAGACCGGCCCTATGCCTTTAACCATACCTGATCCTAAATATTTTTCTATTCCTTCTTCTGTAGTTGGGGCAGAGGCTTTTAAGAACACAGCTTTAAACTGAGGGCCATGAATTTTATTATTTACCCACGCTCCAGAAGCTTGAAGGAATTCCCCAGCAGAAATTGAACTGGAATGGCCTACAACCGTAATAAGCTCTCGGTGTCCTCTTGCTTTGATACGAAGCACACAGTAACCATTTTCTGGGTTCTGAAAGGTAATCCTTTCTACCAGACCAGAAATAGCTTCAAGTACTACAACTTCATTATTTTGGTTCATATAGGTAAAACTATCATACAGAAATTATTAAGAGAAATATTTTAAAGCTGGTATACACTGAGTATCCGTAGATTTTAAAAATAAAGCCTCTTATTTAGAGCTTAAACCCGGTTGTTTTTCTTGCTATAGGCTAATATATTTTGAAAATAATCACATTAGTAAATGATAGCACACTAAAGGATTCTTTTACCAATGCCGGAGCTCCCAGAAGTTGAAACCATTTGCCAAGCATTAAAACCTGCACTTGAAGGACATTCCTTTCAAAAAATTCAGCTTAATCGACCGGATTTGCGTTACCCAATTCCCTATGATCTTGAAAGTAAACTTGCGCATCAATCTATCAACCTTGTACGGCGCCGAGCAAAGTACCTCTTGGTAGATTTTAGCCATGATTTAACACTTATATGGCATTTGGGAATGTCAGGGCGTGTCATTATTGAGGATAAAGGGCTTTCTTTAAAACCAAGCCTTCATGACCATGTTGTTTTTACAACTTCTGGTAATCAAAGAATTATTTATCGTGACCCACGGCGCTTTGGCTTTTTACGACTTTCGTCTACCCACCAACTCAATGAAATAGCTCCCTTTAATACTCTTGGGGCTGAAGCTCTTGATGATCCCCATCTTAATGGGTGCACATTTCATCAGTGCCTTACGCGACGTAAGATTTCTCTTAAAAGTGCACTCCTTGATCAGAAGGTCATCGCTGGTGTGGGCAACATCTATGCTTCAGAAGCTCTATGGCAAGCAAAACTGTCACCTTTTCGTCTTACAAATACTCTCACACTCGCTGAAGCTGAGAGGCTACTCAAAGCACTTCAGGATGTATTGAGACGCGCTATTGCAGTAGGTGGATCTACCCTGCGAGATCATATACATCCAAATGGGGATATCGGCTATTTCCAACATGAACTTAAGGCTTATAACTGCGAGCACAAACTTTGTGCACATTGTCAATCAACTTATCTTTGCAAAACTATGCAAAATGGAAGAGCAACCTATTACTGCAAGATCTGTCAACAATAAGCAAGGAGTAGTACGAATTTAAGTAAATGAAAATCCAAAAAACGTAGGCTAAGCTAGCAAGTAGTTGCCGGATAAAGATGATCCCCAAATTTCTACGTACTTCTTAAAACATGGAAGGGAGAAACCTTGAAGCGTGGTTTCTCCCTTTTACATTTAGGCATTCAACTTAAATACCCTTGTCCCTCTTGTTTAAGTTCTGCTTTTTCTTCCCATTCTTCACAAATATCTATAATTTCTCGCAGATCTCCTCGAGCAATTTCCAGCTCATACCAGGCTTTTCCTATAAGTTGATGAACGTTTTTAATTTGAAATATTAAGAGTTGCGAAATATGCTCTAACTGAGCTACTTTTTCTTCAGTCATTGTGACTCCTATGCAGTTATGATGATCAGTGGGGCAAGGGCGTTTAGCTCGCCTTTGTTCCACGCACTCTCACCTATGAGAATACTTATTTAGCATAGTTTTCAATTTAAACTTCTGCAAGAAAAAAGAAACTTTTATTTTCAATTAATTGTAATATTTTTCAGCGGAAATTTCCTAAAATAGCGGAATTTAAACTTGTAATTTTAAGAATTTTCAAAGATAAAATAGCGGAATAAATTTTTTAATATATTATAAGAGATACGAGAGCATACAAATGAAGCATCTTTATTCTAGATGGCAGAAATATGCTATTGATCAAGCTATGATAACGCGTCGAGTGGTTTTACTTGCAGGTCCTCGTCAGTGTGGAAAAACAACTCTGGCTAAACAACTCCTTTCTGAAGAAACAACCTATCGGACTTTAGACGATACAACCCTTAGAGAAGCAGCAGAGAATGATCCGCAGGATTTTGTAAAATATGAAGGAAAAACGCTTATCATTGATGAAATACAACGCGTACCTTCTCTCTTGCCTGCTATTAAAAAGGTTGTAGATGAAGATACCCGTACTGGCCAATATCTCTTAACAGGTTCAGCAAATATTCAAACATTGCCGAGCACTCAAGAATCCTTGGCAGGGCGTATCACTAAAGTTCGCTTGCGTCCTTTATGCATAGGTGAAATTAAAGGAAGCACTCCAAATTTTTTATCACGTGCTTTTAATCAATCGTTTAACTTTTCTTGGAAATTTTACGAGAAGAGTAATATTATTGAAATGGCCTTTAAGGGAGGGTTTCCAGAAGCCCTTCTACTTGAGGGGCGCCATAGAAAAAGATGGCATAAAGACTACATTGAGGCTCTGTTAGAAAGAGACCTAAAAGATATTGTAAGAATACATAGGCATGACGCTATGCGAGAACTTATGAAGGTATTGGCAGCATGGTCAAGCAAATTTATGGATATTTCTTCTATCTCTTCGGGTTTATCCGTTCAGCGCCCCACCGTAGAGGCATATATTAATGCATTGGAAGCTCTCTATGTCGTAGAGCGAGTTTTGCCTTGGACTAAAACAGACTACGACCGAATTGGAAAACAAGCAAAGCTGTTTATGGCGGACTCTGGTCTTATGACCTCCCTCTTATCCTGGAATATAGACCAAATACGATTTGATCCAGATAAGCTAGGTAAACTCATAGAAACCTTCATTTTTAATGAAGTTGCTGCACAGATTGATGCAAGTGAGGGAGAATATGAGCTTTATCACTATCGTGATCGGGAAAAGCGAGAGATTGATTTCTTAATTGAACGCGAAGACCAAGCTATTCTTGGGATTGAAGTTAAATCAAGCTCGACCATTGATAAAAGGA
>JAIEMB010000027.1 GCA_019752515.1 Alphaproteobacteria bacterium
AAATGAAGGGGCTATGGTAAGAGCGTCTTTTTATAATGTCTTAGGAGATGGAGATTGCTTACTTTATGTCTTAGGAACCCCTCGAGAAACCTTAATTAAATCTATTTTAAAAGTAGGAAAAAAGGATACAGAAGAAGCTCTAAGTATACGAAACATTTTTAAAGTTCCTATCAATCTGGAAAAAGGAAGAGACTGTACAGAAGATGTCTCTATAGGCAAGGAAGAGTTTAAGGAATTTGTAAATTCATATCGTACGCCGAAAGAATATCTTCCTCCTGAATTTGCCTTTGCTTACGGTCAGCTAACAAACAAGCTGGTTCAGCTTTGGAAAATAAACCCAGAAGAAAAAACATTCCAAGATTATAAGGATTATATTCATAGAGAAGAAGAGGAAGGTGTATTCCCGCCTCTTCATATAGGGTTTGTTAATGGAAATCATTACCAAATCCTTGTTGATGAAGAGGCTCCAGATGTTGAACTTCAAACTGCCTTTGCTAGAGCTAAAGAAAATAAAGCTCGAGAGCAGTGGCAGAGATTTTTATTAGATTACGATATCGAGGAAGCTCAATTATTTTTAACCCGAGCAGAAGAAGATGACATTGTAGCCGCACTTCAGAATCCAGAACAAACCCATAGACCGATACAACTACCCTTTGAACAGCAGCTAGCAAAGGGATCGTCAGTCTCTCAGGTATCTAGTGACTACACTCCCGCCTATGGAGAAGGTGCTTTAGATTGGGAAGATTCTGATGAAGAGCAAAACTCACCTACTGCTTTCGCTCCTAGCGTATTGTCCCCTCGAGATCAAGTGGTTTTAGCAAAATCGATATATATTGGAGGAAAAATATATGAGGTATTTGATAAAATACTTGACCCCTCAAAACCGCTTGAGTTTTCTGCAGATTTTTCTGAAAAAGACTTACAAAACAAAGGTCTTTTAGAAATATTTAATAATAAAAACCCTTTACTTCAAAGAGCAAAAGATCTCATTTCTGATTTTAAATTTAATAGCTTAGTCACAGATGAAGAATATGGCGGTCTCATGGAAATAATGGTCCGTGCTTTAATGGTTCTTCGACCACACCATTTTTCTCTCATCCCTGATAGTGGTCCAATCTCATCAGAAATAACTTTTAAAATTTTTCAAAGTTTTCTGGAGGAGTTTGTAAATAGCGGCCCTTTAGAGAAATTTGAACGCTTTTGTAAAAATAAAATAGAACAAGAACAAAATTTTTTCGCAAAAATCTCTGGGCTGTGGTTTTTAGGACTTGTAACCAACTTTTTAAGATCTGCTGCAACAAAACCAGGCATGCTTGGAGAGTTTTTAAGAGACCTGTCTCCTGAACAAATGGATAAGCATCTTAAATCAACTCTGCATCACTTAAAAATCTTAGATCCTTCTCTTGCTGATCTTAATGATCCTGCTATGCTAGAGAAGTACACCAAAGAAAAATCAAAAAGACGCGAATTTGAACAGCTCGAGAATCTTCTGAAAAGCCTAACTACTGAAAAAGATCTATTAGAAGAAAATTTTTTACGCTCTTTTTCAGAACGCCTTCATAGAGAAAATCTTGGAAGGGCTTTTTATAAAATGGCGTGTGAAAGTTTTGCACACCCCGCAAAAGGGAATCAAAGAGTCAGACAAATGTGGGCTCTCTCTCTTTTAGATACCATTAACCGAGCTCCTATGGAAGCGAGGTCACGTATGCCGGGTCATTCTTTTGATGGACAGACTGCTCCTAATTTTGGATATCTCATGTCTCAATCACCTTCTTATGAAGAATGGATCAGACAAAGTCCTATTACACTAGCTACTGCAGACGTAATTATGGACGCCTTTGATTATGTAACGCATTGGGGGAAAGATCTTAGTGATGACGCAAAAAATGAGTTTTTAGATTTATTTGAGTTTCATTTAACAATTCCTTCTGAGGATGAAGAATTCGAAGATTTTTATGAAAATAACAAACAAGCTGTTCAAGAATATTACCAATCACCTTACTCAGGACCTATGGTAAATTTTGAGCTTTACCTTTTAAAGAGACACTTTAACAATTCTAAAAAAGATCCAAAGCAAAAGGACGCATTGAGAAAGCTTGCAGATAGTCAGAAAGTTTCTTTACGAACAATTACTAATCAGCACTTGGAGAGTTTTATAAGATTTTGCTCAGATACTCCCCAAATTAGCAGTAATAATCAAGAGCGTGATCGCGGGTTTGTTTTTGGCATTGGCTTCAATGGTCCTCTCTTTAATTCACCAAATTATTTTTATTCGAATAAGGACGAACTTTGCTTAGCTTTCTCAGGATCACGTCGTAAGGAAAATGGGTATTATTTATTTCTTGATTTTCTAGAACATTTTTCTCGGAATCCTAACAAAGAGTTTATATTATCTCACATAAAATTAGATGATAATAATTTTCTCAGGTATAAACCTCTTATTCTAAATCACTTAAAGAGCTTAGTCGGCTTTTATGCCGGAGTAGATGAAAGTGCTGAGTTGTTTGAGTATTATGAAAAATTTAAAAGATTTACCCACGAGTTAAAAGGTGCAGATTCTATAGCGAGCTTAAGTTCAGATCTTATGAAATGGATTCAAGATATGGGTAATTGGTATAGGATCCCTGTTAATAGGATGCAGTATATACCTATAAAAATAGCAAAGGAATTGTCAGAGGAAGAAAAAATACTCCAAGACTCTACGAGACATCTTTTATTAGATGCTTTAGTCAAGAGACCTCTTGCTGAAGAAAAACCCTATTTAAGATCAGTTTTATTTTTACATTGGAGAGACCGAGTATCAGAAAAACTTATTAGAGAAGGAGATGTTGCAGAATCAGAAGCTGTTAAGACTGCTAAATCTTTCAAACAAATTTCTGAAGAATCCAGCCAAAAAGTTTTAAGAACCTTAGATTCTTTTGTATGGGATCTTAATGAAGAGATCAGATTTCATTGGTTTAAAAGTATACAACACAAGCTTCATGAATTTTTAGAAAATAAAGAAATCAAGATTACAAAGCAACTGCGTGTTAAAGAAAATGAAATTAACAAAGTTAATAGAGAGATAAGTGGAATTGAAAAACAAATAAGCAAAATAGAAGGAAAAAAACCAGAGGAAGCCAACAATAAAGAACTTAGTCTCTATTACCAACAAATGAGTAACTCTTACTCAAAAATAAGAGATAAATTTTTTAGAATAAGAGATATTTACTTAGAGATAGCAAATTTATATGTTGACCTCATTAATACTCCTCGCCTAGTAGAACATTTGTCAGTTCACCAAAAATATGGGGAATTCTCTGAAAGCTTTTTTGAAGATCGTGATGTAGCTCAATGCATAGAGCCTCTCTTTTCAAAAGTATTGGGGCATGATCGCTTTTTCCCTGTTTATGTATGCAATAAGCCAGCTGAGAATGGAAAAATTATCTTAGGGCACTTAAATGGCGGACGAAACTTTATCGATCCCTGTGATCAAAGATGTCAACATCATGTTCTTGGCCATCTTTATGTAGGTGATATGTGTTCTCGTCAAACAGCTAATCAATTAGACAAAAATAGAAGAACCCACCAGCTTGGCAGTGTACCTAATCGATTCATTCACCCGAGGATTTTTCAATGAGATTATTTTTTATCCAAGTTACCGTTGTTTTGTAGGAGTTACTAGCTTTTTTGCGAGATTTTATGTACTTACTGTATTCTTGATTTCTCTTTTTGGAGATTTTATAAGTAAATAGATATATAAAACTGCAAATTAAATAGGGAGAAAATAAGTGATCAATTTTTGTATATCGCAGACATCTTATTCTTTATTTAGAAAGATGTGTTATTCTCTGCTTTTTTTGGGAGTCACTCTCTTGCCTTATTCAGTGAAAGCTATGCTAGAGGATGAGGAAAATTTGGAAGCTTCCCCACACATACACATTTCTTCAAAGAAGAGTGTACAAAGAAAAGAAATCCCTGAAGAAGAGACATTCCTAGAGGGAGTATCAGAAACTCTTCTCATACCTTTATATGGTAGAGCTTTAGAAACAGATAGATATGAAGGAATTATTCAAGATCCCAAGGCTGTTGAAATTGTTAACAAAATAGAAAAAGAATTACCTACTTTAAAGCTATCTTGCTCCCCACAATTACAGCTAGGTTTATGTATACGCACCCGTATTTTAGATGAAAGAGTGAATGACTTTCTTGATACTTCGCCTGACGCACATATTGTTAACTTGGGAGCAGGGCTATGCACTCGATTCACCCGATTAGATAATGGAAGTTGCCAATGGTCAGAGGTAGATCTTCCCCAAGTTAAAAAATTATGGCATCAGCTCTATGAAGAATCAGAAAATCATAGGTTTATTGAAGGATCAGTAATAGAAATAGATTGGTTTGACAAAGTTGTGAAAAATCCTGATTCTAAAATATTATTCATTGCAGAAGGGTTGCTTATGTATTTCCCTGAGAATGTAGTTCACTCTATTCTCTCTAATATTGGGACACATTTTCCAGGATCAGAAATACTGCTGGATGTTGTAGGAATACCGGAGTTTCTGACGGCTTATAGTGATTGGATTTTTCCAGATTTACGACAATCAGGAACAAAGTTTTCTTGGGGAGGAAACAAAAACACTCTTTTTGAACAAAGAAATGACCTATCAATAGTAGGAACCTGGCCTTTTTTTGAGAGAGAACAAGCTCGTTGGGGTCAAACCACAAAATTAACCTATTTATACTATCTACCTGGTATGGGACTCGGGCCAAGAGTTATTCAATTAAAGTTTAAAGAGTAAAGAGAGACAAGTTTTAAAATCAGATGAAGTTAAAAAAATGCAGTTTTGCAGTACCCTATCTCTTAATAAGAACTCTAAGAACGTTGTAACATTATGATCGCTAATAACCCAGGAGCTCATTTGAAAGGAGTATGCGTTATGAGAATAAAAACTATATTGTTAATCTCAAGTTTCATTTGTAGCGGCCTACTTAGTAATGAAGGAAAATGTAACGATTTGATGACCAAAGAAATTCTGGAATCATTGCGCCAAAAATCAAGAATGGTTCAAAGAACAGTAGTAGACATTGATTGGAAAGGCAGCAGAGTTTTTGTAGAGGGCAAATTTGAAAATAAGACCAAGGGTAAGCTCTTAGATAATAAAGATCTTCACGAGCTGAAGAAAAAATCTTTTATCCCTTTACACAGAAATGTTGTAAAAATTGATCCTGATGAAGATATTATTTATTATGAAAAGAGAGAAAAATGGAGACAATTAACCAAGGATAGATGGGATAAAATCAAGGTAAAACTTAAGAATGGGGCCTCAAAAAAACCAATGCCAAGAGCTTCTCTGGCCAATCGACAGGAGTTTTCTATCATAACTTGGAGAGCATAATATTTTATAGATTCTGACTGCGCATGCGGTGCTTACACCGTATTGATGAAGGAAGAACATAATTTACGTAAAGCCTTTTGATCTTTCCATCTCTTTACAATGAAAAAAGATCGATGAGGGCCTAAGCCATCAAGAGTTTCTAGTTTTTCTGATGCTTCTCTGATAACTTCAAAGACAGAGGTGCCCAGCTTGTCGGACGCCAAAGATATTGGTCCAGGGGGGTGCCAGTTTTATTGACCCACTTTGACGAGATTAGTAGAGCATAGAGAGGTGCGTCAAGAAGAAAGAAGAGAGGTTTAGTAAAATATTTTGAGGTTTCTGAAGAAGGCAGATTTGTTGACTTTTTTTAAGAAAGATGAGTTTGCTGTGGGAGTTATCGGGGAAGAAGGTGTGTTGCGAGGAAGTTCCTTGAAGAGTCTTCTTCTAAGAGAACCTTTTGTCCCCAAAGACGCAAAGGTGTCTTTTAGGCCTTTGCGTTATGGTAAGCTCTGAACGTCGCTCGAGCGACAGTCAGGAGTGGCCAAAGGCTAATCCTGTAGCCCATCACGGAGTGACGCGGAGCACTCTTGACAGGCAAGAAAGAGTGGCGTTACTCACCCCTTTAACCTATGAGCGAAGCGAATTAAGTTTCCTCTTTTAACTCGCCTTTCAGAGATTCCTTTTTCAAAGGAGACGAAGTCTTTGGCCTCATTTTACGCCTATAAGAGTCACCTTCTAAAATCGCATGGTAGCTATTGTTTGTAAGCCTATCGACGACAGCATTACCCATAGCGGGATCAGGGAATATATCAACCCACGCCTCAACTTTACGGTTACTTGTGATGATAAAGCTGGATTTTAAGTGGCGCTCTGCAACAAGCTCATAAAAGTCTTCAGCGTGTGTTAAGGTAAGAATTGAGAGGCCAAAGTCATCAATAATGAGCAGATCTGGGATGCTAAGTTTTTTTAGAGTTTTCTCCCAGCTTCTGTCTGCACGACTTGCATGCATTTCTCTTAATAAAACGGACGCTCGGATAAAGCGAACGCTTTTGCCTTGGCGACAGACTTGATGGCCAAGAGCTTGAGCCAAGTGCGTCTTTCCTGTACCTGTTGGACCAACGGCTAAAACGTGCTGTTTTTCATGCAGGTAAATCCCTCCCATAAGATCACGGATGAGATGCTGCATAGGGAGAGGATAACGAGAGATTTCATACTCTTCAAAGGTTTTTGTCTGCTCGAAGCTCGCCTTTTTAAAGCGTTTTTCTAAGGCAAGCGCCTCACGCCTTTGGATCTCGTCTTGAAGGAGAAGGGAGAGCCATTCAGAATGGGAAAGGCCATTCTCACGGGCTGATGTTAAACGAGCCTCATAGGTCTCCATAATGCCAGACAATCGCAGCTTTTTGAACTGCTCATTTAAAGAAAGAGACGTCATAGACATGCCTCCTCTTGAGCTGCACTAAACTCGCTGGCCCTCCTTAAATAACACCCCTCTTTAAGCTGTTCAGGGGAGAGACGGTTAGATCGCTCCTCAGTCAAAGGTTTATAGTCAAGACCATCCTCGAGGATTCTTTTAAGGGACCTGTAGGTAGTGCTTTCAAAGAGGAGAGCTCTTTTACAAGCAGCCTCTAATCGGACAGGACTGTATGTCTCAGAAAGCCTTAGAATAGCTTGGGCTTTCCGTTGATGGGTCATGCTCGGCTTGACAAGAAATTGAGACAGAAAAGCATGAACAGAGTCTCCTATTTCTTTTGCTTCTTCCAAACACTCAGGGATGCCTTTCTCAAGGAAATAGCGAGCGCCTTTGGGGTAGTCTTTTTGATCTGTGATCCACTGTCCTTTTCTATTTTCCCGAATATGCGACTTTATACGCGTTTGCTCAAAGAAGATTTCAACTAGCCGCAGAGT
This sequence comes from Alphaproteobacteria bacterium, assembly GCA_019752515.1. Taxonomy (GTDB): domain Bacteria; phylum Pseudomonadota; class Alphaproteobacteria; order UBA9655; family UBA9655; genus UBA9655. The sequence continues at coordinate 7,263 of JAIEMB010000027.1, forward strand.
GGCTCTGATCCAAACAGTTTCTCTAACATAAGCATGGGGGACAGAGTAAAATGATCCTTCGAATATAATATGCTGGTCCTTGTGCACGAGAGCTCGTTGCCAGATAGGGCATTCAAACTCTTCTGTGGGAAGAGAAAGCATGTGCTCCTTCTCAACCTCAAACATTTTCCAGGGTGTTTTTCCTGTTGTTCGCGTGACAGCATGGGCGTTCTCATGGCGACACCACTTGAGAGCATATACATTAGCTTCCTCGATGTCTTTGAAGACTCTCCCTGCTAGAATCTGTTGACGGCATATGGCGACGCTTCTCTCAACGCGCCCCTTGTGCTGGGCAATTCTTACTTTTGCAGGATCTGCAATAAAGCCATAATGGCGTTCTAATTCGCCGTAAGTCCGATTGAGGGTGGGGTCATAAATATCAGGCTTTAGAATCCCCGACTTCAAATTGTCTAAAAGGACACTCTTCGGAATTGCCCCAAAGAAATTGAAGGCTCTGATATGGCAATCAACCCATGTTTTAATGTCTTGCTTAAAAACAAATCGCACAAAACGATACCGGCTATAAGCGAGGGTCATAATAAAGGCCCACGCTTTCCGCATCTTGCCAGACAGGGGGTCTTTCATAAAGCCAACGTATCCGAAGTCTACCTGAGCCTGCTGACCAGCTTCTATCTCTAAGTGGACCGTTGAGGTTGTTCGGACAAGCTCTGCAAAGTGTTTCTTTAAGTATCTCCTTAAGCTGCCCTCGCTAATCTTTTCTCCTTCTTCTTTAAAAAGCCTTACCATTTGTTTTGTCGTCATGTGGGGTGACAGGCGCCATTCCTCAATTTTTTTATGATGAGTACTCAAATGCCGTTGAGCAGGTCCAGGCTCTTCTCGGACGTATCGCTCCTTTATTAATCGCTCTATGATTCTTTCTGTCTCTTCCCCCTTTGAATCGATCTTCAGGCCTAAAAACTTTGCTTTCTTTAGCAAATCTCTAATCGTCGTTCTTGCAATTCCCAAAGACCGACTGATGATCCTACTTCCTTGACCCTTTTGCCATTGATAAATAACCTCTCGTACTTCCAGCATTTCTATCTTCCTCCGTGCCATTCCTATTAACCTCAATAGTTTATTGAGAATTATAGGATAATTGAACCTACCCGAGCCGATTTCTACGCCCAGGGGGGCAATCTTTCTGGCGCAGGGGGGGTCAATTAATTTGGCGCGCTACCCTCCAAGTGGACCAATTATCTTGGCGCCCGACATAACCTGTAACGTTGCTGGGATGACGTCTAGCTGTTCCGTAATGATTTCCTGGATTTTTTCCATTACCTCATCGCATAAAGGACACCTCTTCTCTTCTTCAGAAAGATCGTATTCAACCCTGACCCTCTCTAAGTGTTCCGGTAATGCCTGACGGCCAGGGTGCTTTTTCTTCTGTCCTTCCTTAAAACGAGGCCGGTGATGTTTACCGCTCTTCTCTGATTTCTTACCGAATTTCTCTGCCCTAAAGAGCTTTATTTCTCCCTTTAAGCCTTCTATCTCCTCCCTTAATTGAGCATTCTCCTGTCTTAGTTGCGCATTTTCTTCTCTAAGTCGGATATTTTCTTCTTTTAATTGCTGGTTCTCTTCTCGTAAAAATGCGACTTCTTTCCTCAGTTCTTCGTTCTGATAACGAAGATCCATAACTTCTTGTTGGAGCAGGAGATTTTGTTGCTGAAGCTGCTGAACTGCAACAGCAAGGCCGTCAATGATATCTTTTAGAAGCTCAACATCATTAGGAAGATCTTTGCGATTATATTTTTTATCAAACCAAAAGGGTCCCACTTTTTATTATTCCCCTGTTTATGTGTGTTATTTTATTTATGAACGGCTTCTTTGACAAGTTCCTTTTTTATTTTCTCTTTATTTTCCTTTAATTTGCGTGTTCATAAGTCAATTCACGGGCTTCTCCTATCCCCCAGCAATTTAGTCCTTGTATAAAAGTCTGTAAGTGGTAGGCGCTCATCTCAAGGCTAGAGGATGTGAAGGTGCCAGGCAAAATGAACTTTCCTTCTTCTAATCTTTTCTGCCACAAGCAGAATCCATTTGTTTGCCAATACAGGATTTTTACAATGTCCTTCCTCTTGTTATAAAATACAAATAGGTGCCCACAAAAAGGGTTCTGCTGCAAAACATTCTTGACGAGGGCCCCTAAAGTTTGAGACGCCTTCCTCATATCAACGGGCTGGCTTGCTAAATGGATTTTTAAATTAGAGGGAACCAACATTCCTTACCTCATTAAAGATTTTATAAAAGATCCGGCTTGTTCCCAAGTCCCTTTTGTTTCCAGCTTAAAGCTATGTCCCTGAGGAAAGATAACTTCCAGCTTCAACAAAGGAGTAGAGGAGTTAGCATTTCCAAGAGGAGTCACTTCTATAAAAGATAGAGGCGGTTCTTTTACAACCTTACAAGATCTCTTCAATTGACTTAGAGGGATGCCAAGTCGCTTGCTCCATAATCGCAAGGTCGCTCGGCAAATCTTGTGCTTTTGCTCATACTTTTGTTGACTCAGCCCACTCTTTAGAAAATCCTCAATAACTTCTTTCCAGCATTCTGCTGATCGTCTCTGCCTCTTTATCATAGGCTTCCCCCTTTTTATTTAGAAAAGAAGCCTAAATTTTATCCCTGTCTCTTTCTATAGGCGGTTGCTCTGACGCTTACCTTCTAAGTATGCGTTAAAACAATCACCATTAGCATGAGGAAACAGCAGAGAACAATCCTCACCGGTGCGTGGATTTACAGCACTATAAACATAGAAATTCTTGAACCCTAATTTTACGCTAACCGTTGTTCTTAAGCCTTTCTTGAACCACCCATGTCCTATATTTGAATGTGTACCAAATCTTGATTCATCGAAGAAAAAGA
>JAIEMB010000003.1 GCA_019752515.1 Alphaproteobacteria bacterium
TAATGTCCATTCCAACTATTACAGCAGCAGGCGTTTTAAAGGGGTATCAGTTTGTAAAAGAAGGAGATATGTCCCTTTTAAATGATGCCCTTTTAATAATGGCTTTTTCCTTCTTTTTTGGATTTTGTGCCATTGCCTTTATGATGAGGTGGCTTCAAAGATCAACGCTTACACCCTTTGTTATCTACAGGCTGCTTTTAGGGGTATTTCTTCTTATTAGCGTTTATAGTGGCTTTATAAGCTCAGTCCCGTGTCATTAGTCTAAATCTACGGTGATTTTTTTCAAGGGTGAAGCTAGGTGATCTAGGATGACCTCATGAGCCATCAGTTTGATTGCTTCACTCGGACCTGCCTTACTGACATCAAAATAGATTTTTTCCTCAAAGCACGGTGGGTTTGGAGGCCGGTTATCAAAGGTATAGAAGCTAGCCTTCATAACATATTTCTGTACTTGTTTCGTATAATTGTTCGAGTAAGAAACGCCTTTTTCTTTCATAACGGAGTGCTCTAATCCTGTTGCTGAGACTTGCTCAATACCATAGTCAAGAAGAACCATTTGAACGTTGTTAAACTTATGATTAAAAGGTGGAAACCTCATATCATGCCGTAGCTGGAGGGCTATATTGTGAAAATCAACTTCCTTCATTTGGATCGCACGTTCAGAAGGTAGGATAGAGACCCAAGGCAGAGGAGCCGTGTCTTGATAAGGGGAGCGATCGTCTAGGGAGGGAGTAGATAAAGGTACATTTTTATATTTTATAGATCGCGTTGGATCCTCTAAGAAGAAGAGAGGGCTACAACCGCCAAGTAAACAACAAACGATGACCCCCAAAGATTTTTTCATAGCATTCTCTTTTTCTAGCTTATTTTTATTGAGGTTAGTATGTCAGAAAAAGAAAGAAAGACCAAGGAGTTAATCTTTAATTGTCGCTAGCAGATTCTCACTTTACTGGGTTTGATTATCTGTCAAAAAAAGGGAAACAATAGAGTTACTCTAGAAAATAAATTATATAAGGGAAAATCAGAAGAAATCTCAAAATTATTCTTCCCGGTTTTTGGTTTTTTCGAGCTTCAAGGAAATTTCCGCGATATGAGGAGAATCTTCCGGAAAGTTTGTTTTTACGATTTCTAGGGCTTGATTTAAGTAGTTAATAGATTGATTTTTATAACTTTGAGCTTGTTGTATATCACCATTCTTTTTTTCATGTGAGTGTTTTTTAAGATATAATTCTGCTAAGGCTTCTAAAGCCATATAATTGTAGGGATGTTTGTGCTTCTCAAAGACTTGAGACGCTTCTCTCAAGTAAACTTCTGCCTTATCAAGGTCGCCTTGAGAAGAATAAATCTCTCCAAGAGTAACCAAAACTCTAGCTGTTTCAACGTGATCTTTTCCATAATTTTTTTGATAAGTCTCTAAATTTTTCTTAACCAACCGAAGAGCTTCTGTTGTTGTATCCAAACTCCCTAAACCAACGAGAGTCCAAGCGACCTCAATATGATCATCTGGGACATTTTTTTGATAAATAGCACGAGCTCTGTTAAAAAGTAGCCTGGCTTTTTCATATTGGTGAAACTCTTTATAAGTATAACCCAAATGGGTTAAAATCCAAGCAACCCCTATATGATTTTTAGAATGATTCCTTTCGTAATTAAGGAGAGCATATTCAAGTAATTCTCTTGCTTCATGATGCATTTTGACATCATTATATGTATGAGCCAAATGGATAGCTCCCCAAGCACTTCTGAAATGATCTGCTGAAAGATGGTGTTTATAGTACGCAAAGCCTTCTTTCAAGATTGGTATGGCTCTTTTATATTCTCCCAGGGACCTATAGACTTTTCCCAGATCAATTAAATTACGTGCGTACCCCACATTGCTTTGAAGGGATTTTATTTTAAAAATAGTGTAAGCCTTCTCAAGCGTTTCTCTAGCCTTTTCATACTGTCCAAAATCTCGATAAGCATTTCCTAGATAAGTTAAATGCAGTGCAATTTTGAGATAATGATGAGGAAAATATTTTTGAAAAAGAGCGATACTTTGACGGTGATATTCTATTCCTTCTTTTACATCTCCTAAGGCAATATAAGCAGAAGCTAAAAACGCAAACAACCGTGCTAATTTGTAAAAGTTTTTTTGACTTTTTTGCAGTTTATCAATGGACTGCCTCAAAAGCACAATTGCCTCATCATAGCGACCTAAATAAAAATAAATAGACCCCAAATCACCTTTGAGAGAATCTTGAAAAAGAGGTGAAAGTATATCTGTATGGGTTAAAATCTTTTCGCAATGATCTCGCAAAGGAGAAATTTTTATAAGATCTTCTTGATCTATTTTTTCAGCAAGATATCTCTCTAAGAGGCTCAAAATTTTGTAAAAGGAAGGGTGGTTTTCTTGTAATTCGTACTTTTTTGTGAGATAGGATAAAAATATATTTTGAACACTCCGGTGCAGCGAGAATGTAGCTATTTTACTCTCTTTTTTATGAGCTTCTTCAATAATAAAAGATCTTTTTCTAAGTTCATGTAAAAAATTTTCGCAAAAGTCATTGTTTTCATAAGAAAAAATCAACTCTTTAGGAATATTTTGAGAATCGATAAGGCTGATAAGGACTAACGTATCTTTGTAATTTTTATGAGCCTCGATAATTTGTTTTAAAGACATAGAGATTATTGCATAGCGGGTTTTTGTATATTTTCCAACATCTCTTAATAGATTATGCTGATTTTCATCAAAAAATCCCGTTTGTGTGCTGAGATAAGCCAAATATTGATCATAGGAAACTTGCGTTTCCTTTAAATAATAGGCTGCTGTAGAGACATCTAAGGGGAAAGGCGGAATCTCTTTTAAAAAGTTCTTTTTGTGAAGATCTTCTTGGGTGAGAGAAGATACTTTACTTTCTCCTGAGTTGATAATCTTGTTAAAGAGAGATAACTTTTCGGCTTCACTCAGTTCTCCTATCGTGAGGACTCCCATATTTTCAATGTAACTATTTTTTGTGATGTTGGTATTTTGTGTGGTGATAATTACGTGACCATTTCCCCAAATTTTAGGATCATGGGGAAAATAGGCCTGTATATCAGTGAGGGACTCAACGTTATCATAAATCAGAAACCAGTTCGGCTGAGCTTTAAGCCGCCTCTTTAAAAAAATGAGGAGTTGCCCTTCTCTCTCAGAAGGGTTCTTAATGTCTTGAATCTCTCTGAGTTCTTTTTTTTCTTCAGATGTTTTAGAGGCAGCATAAGCAAGTGCTTCTAAAGAAGTCATCAAACTTTTTTTTGTTTCCGCATTAACCTCCCAGATGAGAGGCCTATCTTGTTGGCGTGCATACTGACGTGCGAGAGTCGTTTTTCCAGCTCCCCCCCATCCCACTAGAGAGACCGTCCGAATACCTTCAGACCCCTTTAATTTATCCCTTATTTCAGCAAGTATCTCAGGGCGATTTAAGAGAGTGGTTTGACCTGGAATAAATAGATCAGATTGAATTGTTTCTATGTTACCGTTTGTTTTGGGAGGGGATATATGATGGATCAAATAAAAGGTACACAAAAGAATAAAACTGAAAGCCCCTGTAGCTAATACAAATCTCCTCTTTCGATTTTTTACTAAATCTAAAAAGACTGTTAATCGTTTGAATAAATTTTTTTTAAAAACTTCTGTTTTAGACAATTTAAGTTTTAAATGAACTTGATTAACTGAATTTTCATAACTTCTAAGGACTTCCTCACAATGCACTTCGAATTTCTCTTTAAAATTCAAGAAATTCTTCTCAAGGTTAAAAATTGGAAAAAGTTGATTTAGAATTTTAAAAAACGCTAAATATATATTTTTTTGTGTAGAAAGATTAATAAAAAGGAAATTAAATTCCTTAGGGACTTCCACATAATCCTCATCCAAAAAAAGAAAAAGAGATCTATTCTTCTTTTCAAGATGTTGAGAAGTTCTTTCGACTGCTGTACTAAAATTTATAGGCTTTTCTATTCCTTTTTTAGGTAAAATATAGATTACATATTCGCTTTCTTCATATTCATTAATGAGCTGAGAAAGAGGGGCATATTGTTCTCGAAACTCTTTTGAAACGGCTACACCAATCATCTTTAAGCAGGTTTCAAGGTAAGTAATGAAAGTTTCTTCTTCCTCCTGCCCAGTCCAATAAATCAATACACACGAAAGAAGTTTCTTTGGTTTTAACTTTGAAATCTCCATTAAGGTTTTTTTAAATGAATGATAGATTAGAATATCTGTATAATGCTGTCTTAAAGAAGAGAGGTTTCCAGAAGTTTCAATAAAATCGATAATATGTTCACGTGAATTACACTCAAGCTTTGACATAATATTGCTTGTGTGATGTTCAATTGTCTTAGTGGTAATTGATAAAGAGGAAGCTATTTTCTTTGCTGAGCGTCCACTCACTAAAAAAGAAATAACATCAATTTCTCTAGGAGTAAAATAAACTCCCTTTATTGTTTGTAATTGCTTTAAACAATGAGGAAAGGGTAATTCATCTTCTTTTTTTTTCATAAAATAAAAATAAGGTGCATTTTTTAATGGTCCAATCCTCAGTTTAACTGAGCTTCAGCACAATTTTTTCTTTTCAAATAAGTTATCTTCGATTTTTAAAAAAGTAAAGATATAGGTAAAATTCCCCAGAATACCCTTCTCATAGGGAATTTTCAGGATAGGTTTAATTTGATGAGCCTGACAGATTTTTTGAGTTAACTACGGTCATATTGCAATGAAACGAAGTTTACAAAAAAAAGTAGATGTTGATTAGACTTCTACGAAAATTGAAAATTAACCACTTAGATGAAAGGAATCTCTCGTATGAATACGTTCAATTTTTCAAAAATCACTATATTAACCTTAACGCTAGCTCTCATGCCTTGTATTGCTAATGCGGGAAAATCTAGTGATGAAGATAATAAAGAATCTAAAAAAAGTTCTAATATTACCCTTAAAGCACCTCATTTTACATCAGAGTGTGATTATGGAGCAAAAAAATCCGCGTGTTCTTCTAAAGGGGGTAAAATTTCTCTAGCAGCACCAAAAGAGGATTCTGGACTCCTAGGTAAAGCTGTTAGTGGCTTTATTTCTTTATTTGGCACTAAGTAACATAAGATTCATGAACGGGGCATTAGACCCCGTTCTTTGAAGTTCCATTAAATTCTCTCGTGACAATTTACGATGCATATAACAATAAAATTAGAGGTATAAAATGAAATTTTCTGTATTTAAAATGTTTTTATATATATTTTGTATAATTACTTTTTTCAACAAAAATGTTTTTTCTTATTATAATGATAAGGAAAAAAGTAATTTTATTCGGGCAGTAAAAAAAGGAACTTATGAAAGAGTTAAAAAATTATACAATAAAAATAATTCATTAGTTCACGTGAGAGATGAGCAAGGTCGTACAATTATGCATATTGCTCAGGCCTATGATCAAACTAAGAAAATAAAATTTTTAGCAAAGCACGTTCCAGAGTTAATTGAAACTCCTGCCGAAGGCCTTTCTAAAAGCATAGGAACTCCTCTACATTACGCTGCTCAAAATGGGGATATGAAAGAGTTAAAAACTCTTCTTAAATACGTTTATAAATACGATTTAAATGTAGATTGTTTAGATGCTAATGGGGATACTCCTCTTCATGTTGCTATAAAGAATTCCGAAGATGAGACTGTACAATATTTAATAGAAGAAGGAGCCGATGTAGACTGTTTGGATGCTAATGGGGATACTCCTCTTCACATTGCTATAAAGAATTCCGAAGATAAAATTGCACAATCCTTAATAGAAGAAGGAGCAGATACTTCTTTAAGATCTAAAGGTGGAAAAGGAAAAAGCGTTAGTGAACTCGCTAAAAAGTATACTACTAAGATATTTCAGACTCAGCTCTTCCTAGATGGTGGTAAACAACAAGATGGAAAAAAGCCCGTTATCTCTGAAAAGAAGTGGCAAGTTTGTCTGTTCTTTACAGATGGTAGCTGCAAGACCTTAAATAAGATAGTTCCTCATGCTAATATAGCCTTTGAAGGTTTAGATAAAGATGGAATAACCCATAATTTTTATTATGTACACTTAACTGAGAAAGGAGTGATATTTAAAAAAGGAAAGCACGCATTAGACACAGCTCGTATGCACACACCTCGTAATGCTTTTAGATGGTCAATAGAAAAAAAAACAGGACTTAACGTATTAAAAAAAATAAAAAAAGATAAGAAAACAATTAGCTTGGGTGTTTTTGAAGCAGGGGAAAATAACGTTCACAGTTGTATGACATATGCTTTAAAAGTATTAAGGGAATGTGGAATAAAATATGAGCTACGTAATATATTTGGACGTGTAATCCCAAGTACGGCAATTGAAGATTTACACTCTTCTAAGCGATAGCTCTTAATTTTTGCCTGAAGCTAACTTGAAAGCTGTCTGAGGTAGCTCAGACAGCCATTTTTTTGATACCTTGTCGAACATTTGTCTAAAAAAATTGGGTTGTCGAGAGGACATTTGCTTGGATTTATCGGTATAGGGATATGAGTAAAGATTATGAATTCCTACCTCATACGCAAGAAGCTTTTATGTATTTGGCTTTGGCTAAAACCATGCTCAAAAGACTCGTAAAATGCCAAAGCTTCATTTGAAGACACTTTTAAAGTGCTATTGACAGGGGTTAATCCTTAACTCGTGCCCAAATACGCTTCATCAGGAAGTACATAAGGCCTGTGAAGATGGCAAAATAAATAAGCACTTTATACCCCATCCTCTTACGTTCTTCGAGCTCAGGTTCTGCAGCCCAGGCTAAAAAAGTCACCACATCTTTTGCCATTTGATTAACAGAAGGCTGAGCACCATTGTCATAGGTCACAACGCCAGGATTTAAGGGGGGGATCATGGCAATTTGTCCTCCTGGAAAATAAGGGTTGTAATGCATCCCTTCAGCCACCTGGACATCCTTGGGAGGAGTCGCTTCATAACTCGTAAGGAGAGCGTAAATATAATTAGGTCCTCCGGGTCGCGACTTTGTAATGAGAGAAAGGTCAGGAGGAAAGGCTCCATTGTTAGCGGCTCTTGCAGCTTTTTCATTCTTATAAGGGCCTGCAATTGTATCGATGGGGGTTGCGGGTTTTTCAATGACATTTCCATCTTCATCAGTGGTCTCAACCTTATATTCCGCTGCAATAGCTTTGATTTCTTCGGCATTATAGCCGAGAGCCGCCAAATCTCGATAACGCACTTGTTTTAAACCATGGCATGCGGCGCAGACTTGTTGATAAATCTGAAATCCATGTTGAAGATCCTCACGATTATAGGTTCCAAAAGGTCCCTCAAAAGACCACTTTTCCTGAGGAATTGAGGGAACGTCTTCAGCGGAGACAACATGAGGGAGCGTTAAGAGTATCAAGACAATTATGGTTTTTTTTAATACAGGTTCGCTCAGACTCTTCGGGAGAGGTTTATGTCTTTCAAAAATACCTAAGAGAGGGAGTGCTAAAAGAAAGAAAGCAAAGTAAAGGACGGTTGTTAGTTGTCCCAAAGTTTGGTTGGAAAGGTTTCCAAAGTCAGTAAAAATATGATCTGGAGAATGGGCGCCCACGAATCCTAAAATGAAACAATCAATAACAAAGCCCCAGAAGAACCATTTGTACCAAGGTCTAAATGTCGCGCTTCGCACCTTTGAGGTATCAAGCCAGGGAAGGAAAAAAAGGATCATAACGGCTCCAAACATGCAGAGAACGCCTAATAATTTGTTCGGGATGGAGCGCAAAATGGCGTAGAAGGGAAGGAAGTACCATTCAGGGACAATATGGGCAGGGGTGACAAGTGGATTAGCTGGAATATAGTTGTCCGGCTCTCCAAAGAAATTAGGGTTAAAAAAGATAAAATAAGCCCAAACAAATCCAAAAAGACCCAGTCCAAACATATCCTTCACCGTATAAAAAGGGTGAAAAGGGATGCTGTCGCGAGGCTCTTTTCGGTCAATTCCCAAAGGGTTGTTAGAGCCATGTTGATGGAGCGCTATTAGGTGCAAGATCACAACCCCTACAATAAGGAAGGGAAAAAGATAATGCAGAGCAAAAAAACGATTTAAGGTTGGATTATCGACGGAAAAGCCGCCCCAAAGCCATTCTACAATCGACTCTCCAAAGGGAAAGACAGAGAAAAGGTTTGTGATGACCGTTGCTCCCCAGTAGCTCATTTGGCCCCAGGGAAGAACGTATCCCATAAAAGCAGTGGCCATCATTAAAAGTAGGATGACAACTCCCAACATCCATAAAAGCTCACGAGGCGCTTTGTATGAGCCATAATAGAGGCCTCGAAACATATGAATATAAACAATAATAAAAAACATCGTAGCGCCGTTAGCATGAAGGTAGCGCAAGAGCCAACCGTAGTTAATATTGCGCATGATATATTCAACGCTATCGAAGGCTTCTTTTGTATTTGGCTCATAATGCATGGCTAAAAAAATGCCTGAGAGAATCATGACAACCAACGTAATTCCTGCAAGAGAGCCAAAGTTCCACCAGTAGTTTAGGTTTTTAGGTGTAGGATATCCGCGTAATTCATGGTCAATAAATGAAAAAAAGGGGAGACGATA
>JAIEMB010000008.1 GCA_019752515.1 Alphaproteobacteria bacterium
AGGTATGAGAAGAGTTTCTGATACTCCCTCAAGAAACTTCTCTTCTTGAGGAAGTTCTATTATTTCTACTGTCTTTTTAGGTTGAGAGCCTATACGAGATGAAATTGCTGAATTGTCATTTTCCTCCATCATGGCATTCAGCGAGCAAGGTAAGAGAAAAACTGAGAAGAAAAATATGAAACAAAGTACTTTCCCTACTATATTATAAAATACAGGTTTCAAGCTAAGCTTAATCATTTGAATTCTCCTTGTTTATTTTATATTTTATATTTTACATTTAATTATTATAAGGTATCAAAAAAACAATTCAAACATTAATAATGAATAGACCACTGTAACAGGTTGATTTATTTTTAAAGCTTATTAAAGAGTTTCTTCCTCTATCCTTATATGAGTGCTCTCAAGCGGAGTGAGAGACGTTAAAAAGCCACATTTGAGTAGTATAAAGGTTGTCTGCGGAATAGAAAAAGGTCCACTAAGTACTGCTTGAACTGTATTTATGGGGTTTACGCTATCAATATCTAATGTTTGTATGTGTGTGTTAACAGGAATGTTGCTAAAATCAAATACCCAAGGAACTTCGTCTGGATTTTGATGAATTACCTCTGTTTGTTCCTCACACTCCTCTATAAGCAAATTAAGCCTTATAGGGCTCCCTGCATATTGATGAAGAGCGTCATTGTCAGGATGTATTATAATCCTTACTGCATTTGCAATATTGATTGAAGTCATTGTAATGATAAAGATAATCACTAAATTCCGCAAACGGGATATAAATTTATTTTTAGACACAAAAATATCCTCTGCTTAATTTAATTAAATTAGAAAATATTCATCTTGCATCTGTCAATACTAAACGCAAAATTGTTGAGTTCTCTCTCATTAATTTAAGGGTTTGCTGAAGCAATCTCGATCTGAACATAAATAGGCGTTAAGCTCAACTTGTTTGATAGCTTGGAGGTGTAGTATTGGGCAAGCAAAGTATAAGCTGTAGAAAAAAATTTCTATAAGTAGTTGCTTAAAAGCCATATCATGTAATTGACTCCCTTACAGCTCAGTAATTGAAATTGTAGGGTAAAAGATTTTCAATAGAACCCCTCAACAGGGAATAGCACAAAAACTTACCTCTAAAACATCTTTCGAAGAAACTCAAAAACAGCCCCTTACTTCTCCTAACCTTTTTAATACTAAGCTTAAGCAAAAAAGCTTTCTAATTAAGCAGAAAGAAATGACCCTACCCCTTATAATGAGTTCAGATTTAAGTTAGTAGAAGGAAGCTCATTAAAGGATAAAGAAGAAATATGGAGCAGAGCAGATTATAAGGATGATGAGGCAGTGCGATGTGCTACTGGTTCAAGGGAAAGCATTATAGAAATATGCCGAGAGCTAAGCATTTCAGATGCCACTTATTTATAAGTGGTGGAAAGCCTATGGAGTAATGAAGGTTGATCAATCAAGCAAAGTGCTTGAAAGAGCTGGAGCGAGAGAATATCCGCCTTAAAAGAGCCATTGCTGATCTCACTTTGGACAAACTTATCTTAAAGGAAGCAGCAGAGAGAAACTTTTAAGCACCGAACGACAGAGAAGCTGTGCGGTAAGTGCACAGCAAAAACTGGAAATCTCTCAACGTCGTGTCTGCCAGGCATTGGCGATTAATCGTTCGGTACTTAGATATCAGCCTAAAAGAGAAGATCTTATCCGCTTAGCCAGACAATATAGAAGATGCGGATATCGTCGCATCCATGCTTTCCTCCAAATAGGAGGCTGGAGAATTCATCATAAACGTATAGAGTGCCTGTAGCGCGAAGAAGGTCTTAAGGTTCCTCAAAAACAGCCTAAGAGAGGAAGACTTTACCTGAATGATGGATCTTGTATTCGCCTTCGTCCTTGTTGGCAAAATCTGTCTAGAGCTATGACTTTGTTGCTGATCGTCTCTTTAATGGAAAAAAATCCGTATGCTTACTCTTATTGATGAATCTACCCGCAAATGTTTAGCCGTAGAAGTGAGGTATCAGCTTAATTCCCCAGGTATCCTCGATACTTTAAAAGAAACCCAAGTTGCGTTTAAGGGACGAGATTTGTGAGGGAGTTGAGTGAAGGCTTATCAGGACGGAGTTGATAGCTAATAAGCCCTGCCAAGAGGTGAGAAAAAGCATTGATAGGGCAACGATGCTGATGATGTATCAAGGTATTCAAGGACTTCATCGAGGAAAAAATAGTTTCAACGAAAGAACGGCGCATCAACATCAGCTTATCAGACATTTCCATAAGGCAATTTTTCATATTCTTTTTAATTTTCGTAATCAGAGTGACGTCCCCCTCAAAGAGCTCTTGAAAGAGTTTTTTTGAGAGATATCCTTTATCACCTATCAGCTTGGCTGCAATGTCTTTAACCATATGAGGGACAGGCTTTCTGTCATTAATATTGCCTGGTGTAATGGCTAGGCGAACCATTTCTCCTTTTGTATTGAAGATCATATGAAGCTCCATCCCGAAAAACCACCCAGTAGAAGTCCTGCCTTTAGCTGCAAGTCCTTTAAAAACCTTATGTTTCCTTTCCCGCAGATTATGGCATACAGCCATGGGCGTAGAGTCAATAAAAAGATGCTCAGTAACTTCACCTGCAAGACTTTTTAAGAGGCAAACAAGAGCTGGGAAGGCTCTTTTAATCAATTTCACAAAACAAGCATAATGAGCAAGGTCTGGAAACAGTCCTCCATGAAAATTAAGACGGCTCAAATAAAAGTATTTAAAACATGACATTCCGGATTGATGATAGGCTATGAGAATTGTAAGGACTTCTGCTAAAATAAGATGGCCTTCTCTGTTTCTCCTAGCTTTTCCATCTGTAATGAGTTGTTTCTTATATCAAGGTTCAAAAATCGTCGACAAGACAGAATAAACTAGCGTAATCTATTTCCATTGAGCTACCTCCTGTTTTAGAAGATGAAGCGGCCACTCACTTGAGCGAATTTCTTTACGAGCTTGCCGGTGCGTTTGAAAACCATTATTACGGCCAAATCCAGCGTTATTATAACCATATTAACACGCTCCAAAGGAATGCAACCCTAAGATATTTACATAACTTAAAAGGTGAAAAAAATGCTAACATTGGGGAGGACGTTGGTATGCAAGACAATGAGCTTGGTTTTTAGTCATACTTCTTTACGTCAAACCTGTATCCGTGCATCCCCAGAGGAGTATCTCCGGGAGCTTTGGTTATGGCCCCTTCAAATCGCTCTTACAGGCTCACAGAGGGTCATTGTGAGTTCTTTCTTCCTCTTCTCCCCCCATTCTTCTGCTACCTCACCTCATAACGCATTATAGAGCCCTCATGCGGACCATCGATTATGTATGGACTAGCGGGAGTGAAATATCCCCCATCAGATAATTTGCTCACGCTCAGTCCTAGCTGTGGATGAAAAAATTGAAAAAATAAAGGCAAAGATTAGTAAAAGTTTTTCCATAGACATGGAATTTTTCCTTATGTTTAGAGTTTACAAAAAACTCTACACTATGGTCTTAGTCTAGGGTCAAGAATTATTTTAGTTGAATTTTATTTGTCAGTAATGTTATTATTAAGAAATTAGGTAAAGGATTGAAATTATGTTGTTAATACCTGACATTTACTCCATATCTAGGGTAGAAAACAAAAATTGAGGGAGGATCAACGCAAGGATATCGTTAAGAACATTCTTTCGGATCGAAAAACCGCGGCTCAAATGGCATGACTATATATATGGTGTTAGCGAAGCAATACTCTCAAGAGTAATGGTAAAGAATCGGCAACATATTATTTGAAATCTAACAAAGGTTACAAAAAATCAAGTGGCGGTTTTGGTGCCTTTATGGAATTTGACCCAAAATGCAGATAAAAATGGCTCATAAAAATTGAATACTAATATAGTCAAGAGAAGCTATTGTTGTGAGAAAGTTGAGTTTCTTAATCATCTTGTGATAGGCAAGTCTTCAAGATCAATTTGCTCTAAAGCTTCCAATACAGGACAATGTTCACCGAGTGTCATACTACATGTTTGAATAACTGACTCCAAAACATCTTTAAGGCACAGAAGTTTTTTCAGCTCTCTTTCAACACAATTTAGCTTAAATTCAAGTCGATGCCGTATCTCCTCACAGGCACGAGTTGAAGGAGGTGAGATGGCTAGTATTTCTTTTATTTCTTTAAGTGTGAAACCCAAAGACTGTGTCCATTTTATAAAATTGATACGTCTTATAGATTTTTTTGGATAATGCCGATAACCATTAGGGCGCCGTTTTGGAACTTCAATAAGTCCTTGACGCTCATAAACTCTTATTGTATCTATAGTAACACCAGAGCAAGATGCTACCTGTCCAATTGTATATCCTTCTCCCATTGTTTCCCTTCCTTTTTTATATTTTTTACCCTAGATATGGAGTAAATATCAAGAATTAACAACATAATTTCAATCCTTTATCTAATTTATTAATAATAACATTATTGACAAATAAAATTCAACTAAAATAATTCTTGACCCTAGACTAAGACCATGGTGTAGAGTTTTTTGTAAACTCTAAACATAAGGAAAAATTCCATGTCTATAAAAAAACTTTTACTAATCTTTGCCTTTATTTTTTCAATTTTTTCATCGACAGCTGGGGCTATGATGGAGGATCTTTTTGAGAAAGAAGAAAGAAAAGTATGTAAAAATAAAAGTAATATTGAATGTTCAAACTTTTGTGAATCCGAAAAAAATAATTGTACTATTACTAAGAAAGAAAATGACCAGGACGAACGTAAAAGAAACAACATTTGGTATGCCGGAGGGTGCTGTCAAGGATCGTGTACGCAGGTAAGCTCCCTCTCTGCAAATCAAGGAAAATTCGATGAAGAAATAAGCGGGTTTGAATTATTCGGCTCAAGTTTTTTTAGGGGGGCAGCTTATAGTTTGATTCCAGAAGTCTTTAGAGACGCTCTGGACTCTAAAGGATATTATCAAACTTCTAACGTTGTAACAACGATAATTCAAGGTGGAATGATCTATTATAATTCCTCTTATGTACCAGCCATAACGGGAATAGTTGCAAGAACTGGCTGTAACAAACTAGGTTTTTCAGATCAAGTCTCAACCAATGTTGGGGTTACACTGGCTATTGCTGCAAGTCTTTCTCAGAAGCTAATCTTTAGTCAAGAAACAATGCTTGATTCTATTATAGATGTTACTGTTGGTGTGTCTGGTAGTTTTTCAGGAAGCTATCTTGCTCTTAAAGCAAAATCTTGGGTTTATAAGGTTTGGGAAAATAAAGATTCTAGTAAGTATTTAAAGTAATTTTCAAGAATAGTTAAATTATATATTAGGCCTGTTGTGAAAGTTGAAATTTCAGTAAAAATGTAAGAAAGTAGGGGGCCCTAATTGCAAAAAGGAGCCCCCATGTCCTTAAGATAAAACAAGCTAAAAAACCATCCAACAACTTTTAAAAGATTATTTGGTCTGTGGATTGATGAGTTTGAACGTTATTCTCAGAGCTGTTGAACCCCAATGGGAGAAGAGAGTTGTCCGGGGCTATAACGCCCTGGTAGAAATAATAAACTTTCCTTGAGCGAACAAATTTTAATGCTGTTATTGTATTATCGAACCTATGCGACCCAGATTTTCATTGGTTTCCTCTTTGGCATTGATGATTCTCGATATCCAAAGGTTAGAGCCTATTTTAGCAAGAGTAATGGCCATCTCAAAAACGCGTCACCTTTCTCAAGAAGAGGTTGAAGAAATTATCATTGATGCAACGGAACAACAAATTGAAAGACCTAAAAAGGGCCAAAGAGCTTTTTATTCTGGCAAGAAAAAGCTCCATACCAACAAAACAAAAATACGCATACTCCCTAAAGAGCGGATCATTCATGTCTTTAAAACAAAGCCAGGAGCGGTTCATGACTTTGAGTTATATAAAAAAGGAACCCCTATTCCTAAAGATTCTACAGCCTTTGCGGATTCAGGCTATCAAGGGCTTGATAAACTTCACATTAGAACAGAGATTCCTTTTAAAGTGTCAAGAAACAAACCATTAGATAAAGAAGATAAAGCCTATAATCGAGCCCTTTCCCGCATTCGGAGCAAAGTTGAAAATGTATTGAGACAAATTAAAATTTTTGGGATTCTCTCAGATCGTTACCGAAATAAGAACAAACATTACAATTTAAAATTTAATATTATTGCTGGAATCGTTAATTTCAAAAACGGGTTTTCTACAATTTAAAAAATAATTATACTTTCAAGATCTTGGGGTTTTTTCTGCGTCCTTAAAATCTACTTTCGCAGCAGGTCTACTATATTTTCTCAGTTTGTGGCTAATCGCAACTTCTCTAATCCTCCTGTAACGTAAAATCGTCGTATTCGCTTAACCGTCTCTAGGCTAATGTTTTCTGATTTTCTAATTTCTTCATCTGTACAATTCTCACCACCCTCTCCAGCATTGGCTTTTAATAGAATGCGTGCATGGATTGTTTTCTTGAGAGACACTTCCCCTTTCGAAACTAATTGCAAAAGATATAATCTCTCCTCCAGTGTCAGGCGCACAACATGTTTCTCTAAATTTTTCTTCATATTATCCTCTTTATTGTTTTTATTTAAATATATTTAGTATTTTTATGTGGTCGATGAGACGACGTATTACACATTGCACAACTTAGTGCCCAGCCGTATATATGCTAAATATTAAACGATTATTTTTGTTTTATACCCTTCCAAAAAGCTATTCCCAAAGAGTCTGAATAGGGATAGCCCATAAATTTTCGCCAAAAGGAATGATGGTATCCCCTGTATAAAGGACGATCCCTCTACAAAATCTCTCTTTTATTATCTCTCTAAAACTTATTAATCCTTTGAAATCCTTCAGTGATACAGTTGAGGAGCTCTTAACCTCAATCCCAACAAAATTCCCTTTCCTGTCTTGTAAAATAATATCAACCTCTTCACCATTCTGCGTACGAAAATGATAGACTTCCATACGTTCTTTTTCCCAAGAGCATTGTTTAAGAATCTCTGAAACAACAAAGTTCTCTAAAACTTGACCAAATCTGGAGGATTCAGAGAGGCTCCAGGTGGAGGGAAGGCGCAGCAGATAGGACAAAAGACCACTATCAACAAAGTAAACTTTTGGTGTTTTTACAAGACGTCTATCTGTATTAGAAAACCAAGGTTTAAGCTTGAATATAATAAAGATGGACTGTAGCAAAGATATATAACGTTTTACAGTTGACTGAGATAATCCTAAAATCCGAGAGATATCCGCGGCATTCACCAAATTTGCTGCTCGAGATCCAAGAATTGTTAGCAAATTTGGAATACTTTCAAACCCCTCAATAGAACTAATTTGCCTTATATCCTTCTGTATGATGGCTTCTAAATAGCTATCAAACCAAATTGCCCGACGCTCCGCAGCTTTTCTGGAAATAGCTTCAGGATACCCTCCTTGAATGACTTTACAATAAAGATCATCTCGTGAAACTGTAGGAAGAGTGGTTGGCCACTCTCCACTAAAGGCCATTTCTAGGAATTTTTCTTGTTGTTTATTTATCTCTCCTTGAGAAAGAGGCCACAAAGTTCTTATTTCAATTCGTCCAGCCATAGAATCAGCAATCATAGGAAGAGTATGAAAGTCTGCTGAGCCCGTAAGAAAAAATTGTCCAGGTTGACGGTTCCTATCGATATGTAACTTAAGAGGAAGAATAACTTCAGGTGCGCGTTGGACTTCATCTAAAAGGATGGGTGTTTTGATCTGATCGATAAAACCACGGGGGTCTTGCCGAGCTATGGATAAAAGACTTGGATCATCTAAAGAAAGAGAGCGTCCTCCAAAATGGTTTATTATTTCTTGCATTAATGTACTTTTACCAACCTGGCGTGCCCCTTTGATTAATAGCAATGGCGTATCTTGAGCAGCTTCAAGTAAACGAGGAGTAAGAAACCGTGGATACGTCATGTATTTTCCTTATTAATAGTGTACTGATAAGAATGATACTAGCATGAGAAACGCCTGCACAAAAGACGAAAATCGTCCAATGAATTTATGAAAATCTACCACATATAGTTGGAATTATTTTTTTATTCATTTTGATTTCCTTGGCATCTTAATGCTTAAGGAATATAAAGTGCCCATTAAGAAACCCATTTTAAGAACTTGAGGTCGACGTCACATTGTTACTCTTATGTACCGTTTCATCCGTAGTTCCAGGATAATCTAGGGCTTTCACTATGCTCTTCATCTCACTCAAACGCCTAAGGCACGTTCCCTCACACTGGGCCAGATATGCCTTAACAATGCTTGTAGGTCATAATGCCCCTTTACTTTTTCAGGCTTCTTAACACGTTATTCCCTTTTAGTTAATTGTAAAAGGATCACTCACTACTGATAAGTAATGATTACCTGTTGCAGCAAGGCGGACAATGGATTTATTAGGCAAAAGGCCATTATCATATCGTGTATGTGTTATCACTTCTTCGTCGTCACCTACATAATAATAAGTATAGCCATTTTCTGGTGTTCTATGATCATTTGATGTTCTAGAATGCTTTAGTTCAAGTCAGTTCCTAGATGCACCTTAACGATTAGAG
>JAIEMB010000033.1 GCA_019752515.1 Alphaproteobacteria bacterium
TGTTAACAAGAGCTGTGTTCTCCGTTAAGAGCAATCCATCTAAAATGTTAATCACATGAGTCAAATCAGGCCTGCCAACCGTGTTATCAGCAAAGGTGTCAAAGTAACGTTCTGTCCTTGCGACGTTATTTGTGGACGTAGGGGAAGACGCATCCGCAAAGTCTTGCAGTTCTCCGATGAGAACCTTCACAGCATTCGTGGAGTACTGAACCATATACTTAATTCGATCTCTTGAGATCGGTGTAAAAGTGCCTTGCCTTCGTTGACCTGAGGTTAGAATGGTAAAGCTTTTATTCTTGAGCTGGGGACGTGTTGTGTGAAAAAGCTTCAAATCCAAAATCCCCTCAAGCTTAGCTTTGCCTCCTACCTGAATGGTATCAGATCCATTCACACTCACTTCCGCTTCATAGGTAGATGTAGGCCTCATCACAAGATCATTGATAACCCCTATTTTCCCTATGGAACTCCCAGGCATAATGGTCCCTACAATGTCTGCAGAACCAACCTTACCTGTTCCTTTAAGGGTCCCCTTTTTGTCAACAATAGTGGCTATTGGATAAGGCTCCTTGAACCCTCAAAGCTCCTTCCTTGATGGTTGTTGTGCCTGTAAATGGACTAGTGCCTGTGAGAGTGAGAGGACCCATCCCTTTCTTAATCAACGAACCGCTTCCGCTGATAGTACCTGTATAGGTTCCGGGGGTGAGTTGGTCAAAAGTGACACTCCCATTGTTAACGATATCTCCTGTAATACTATCCGTATTCCCCGTATAACTACCGCCGTTTTGAGTTGTAATGCCACCTTTGAAGGTATTCGTTCCTGTAAAATTAACATTGCCTCCTTCAACAATTACATTACCTGACCCAGAAATTGATCCCGCAAATGTTTCTCCGCCAGATACCCTTAAAGCTTGATTAAAGATTAAAGTGCCATTGTCAATAATGTTACCGCTATTCACAACTTTCGAATTAGGAGCGGGGAAGCTACTTACTGGACCAATGAGCGTACTGCCTGAGTTAATAGTGGTTTCTCCTGTATACGAGTTGCTTCCTGTAAGAGTGGCACTTCCTCCTTGTATCGTAACAGTTCCACTTCCAAAAATATCCCCTGCAAATGTTCCATTGGATTGTGACGCAAAAATAAGAGCACCATTATTGTTTATACTTCCGGCCACTGAAATTTCAGGGAAAGGAGGGGCCAAACTTTGAGGAGTTCCTATAAGTGTGGTTCCCGTATTTATAAGTGTTTGCCCTAAATAGGTATTACTTCCTGTTAAAGTGAGCGTACTTTGATTGTCCAATATTAATGATGTCGAACTTTATTTGTTGTCTGGAATCTGACTTGTAATTTGACCAGCGAATACAAAACTGCCACTTCCATTAATTGTTAATGTATTCTCATTCAATGATACTGTCCCTCCTGTTCCTGATAGAGAGTTAATAGACTGAGACTTTGTTAAACTAAAACTCACTACCCTATAATTTTTTGAAGACATAGTGATTTGTTAATTTTTTGAGATGTATTGAGGAGAGACAGAATGAGTTTTAACGCTAGATCCCTGGCCTGAATGAGGAGCTTTCTTAAGCAATCAAATCCTTGTCTAAAGGTTGAGAAGGCCGGAGTATTAATGGTTTTCTTGAAGGGAGTTGGAGATTTTTTCTCTTCAACACTTCCAACCATAAAGCAAAGGAGTAAGGCGGAGCACACAACTGCGAACAACTTTTCAATACGCTCAAGGTCAATCAGGTGAGTATCTTCAAGATTAAAGCCATTTTTTTTGCAATTGGCAAACAACAATTCGATCGTCCATCTTCTTTTATAGATCGCCAAGATTTTGAGGCCCTTATCTTGATTTGACATCACAATAACAAGCTCTCCTTTTTTAGGTTATGTGCACTTATCTGAGCCAAAGTATAAATGAAGCATAAGCTAAGAATCCAGCAAAAGAAGAAGCTTTTTTGTCAAAGCGTGAGAAGATGCGTCTAAAGTGTTTAATTTTGTTGAAAAAGCATTCCACGAGGTGCCTCTCTTTATAAAAATGTTCATCATACTCTCTGGGTATTTTTCTATTAGAGCGGCAAGGAATAACAGGAATACAATTTTGTTCTTGGATCTGATCAATCAACGCATTTGAATCATACCCTTTATCAGCAATAACATTGGCGTGTTTAAACCCTTGAAGAAGAGTTGAAGCTTGGGTTATGTCATGCCTTTGGCCGGGTGTTAGGGAAAATCTCAGAGCTTGCCCTAAAGCATCAACAACCATATGGATTTTAGTGGTAAATCCCCCTTTGCTCCGCCCTAAACATTCACGAGCATTCTGGTCTTTTTCGTAGCCTGCAGCACAAGGATGAGCGCGAATAATTGTGGAATCAATCATGACTGATTCTCCATCGTATCCTTCTGTAAAATGGGTAAGTATGCCTGGGCTCATATTTTTGATCGTGTCTGTCAAGAGCATCGAATTGACCATCGTTTAACAAAAGTTAACCATCCTTGGACAAATGGACAAGTCGAACGCATGAACCGAACAGTTAAAGAAGCAACCGTAAAACGTTATTATTATGATAACCATCAACAACTCAGACGGCATTTACATGACTTCGTTAATGCCTATAACTTTGCTAAACGTCTTAAAACGCTTAGAGGACTTACACCTTATGAATTTATTATAAAAACATGGCAAGCAGAGCCAGATCGCTTTATTATTAATCCAAACCATCACATGTTGGGACTAAACATCTAAGGGATGTTTATCTCGAGAAACAGTTTTTATCATGGTATTCAAGCTGATCAAAAATGCCGAAAAAACATGGAGAAAACTGGATGGGAAAAATCAGTTGCCAAAGATCATCTCAGGGGTCAAATTTTCTAATGGCTTGGAAGTCATTGCTGGTGATAAGAAAATTGCCGCTTGATATCTTCCAAAAACTTCTGCTGAAAGATCTGTAAATGAAAAAAACTTGTTTTTTAATAAATAGTAGCCAATAACTCCCAGTATAACTGGGAGTTTGAATGGGAACCGCTCGAAGCGGTTAATATTACTTATTGCCTGTTGAACAGGCTAAGTTCATCAAGCCGTTTGTCCTCTACTTCTTGATTTTGGATGTAGGAACGTACGGTTTTTTCATCTGCTCCTACTGTGGAAACAAAATATCCCCTTGCCCAAAACTTGTGGTCCACGAAATTGCGCTGTTTGTTTGCAATATTTTGAGGTATCCAGATTGAGCTCTTTCCCTTTATAAATCCTAAGATTTGAGAAACAGAATGTTTTGGAGGAATAGAGATGAGCATATGAATATGGTCAGGCATTAGATGACCTTCTTCAATAACACACTCTTTCTGCCGTGCTAACCGATGCAATACATCTTTTAGTTCTTTACGGATAAGGCCATAAAGAGCTTTCTTTCTGTACTTTGGGGTAAAAACTACATGTTACTTACATTCCCACGTGCTATGGTTTAAATGATTTGGTATTGTTGTCATATAGATCTCCTATATGCTTCGAGCGGTCGAAGAATTTTAGGAGATCTTCATTTTTATGTAAAACATTTGGAGTACACCAGCAGAGCTGGTGGTTTATCATTTAGAATAATTATATATAATAAGTTTAATTCCCTTCAAACAAAAATAGGAGGCAGGGATGGAAGTCATTTGCAAGGATTGTGGAAGCTATAAATGTGTTAGAAATGGGAAGGCAAGAAAATACCAAAGATATAAATGTAAAGAATTTTGTCTTTCATTTATAGAAGGTGATCGACGACAGAAGACGCCTGTTGAAGCGTAAGCCTTAGCAGTCTTATTGTATGGAATGGGCAAATCAAGCTACGGGTTTATCGCAAAACTCTTTAAAGTCTCGAGAACAGCTGTTTATCAATGGATTCGTAATTTCTGCGAGGACCTTCCACTTCCGCAGGTGGCTGAAGGTGATTGTGATATTGAATTAGATGAGATATAGCATTTTGTGAATGGAAAAAAAACAAAATATGGATCTGGCGAGCCATTGATGGGGTATCGCGTAAACCTCTTGGATGGCAATTGGGCCATCGTGGCGATGCCTACGCAAAAAGACTTATCGCAAAAGTAGATACAGGTACTTGTTCTTTTGTAACAGATGCGTGGGGCGGATTCTTTAGACTGTTGCCTGAAGAAAGACATTTTCCGGGAAAAGACCTTACATTTCCTATTGAAGCGACTAACAGTGACATAAGGCACAGCCTCGCTCGTTTCCATCGAAGATCAAAAGTAACTTCTCAAAGCAAGAATATGGTCGAAGCTTCTCTTCTTCTGTTCCATCACCTCCAATCTCAGGAAATCTTAGATTCTCTTTTGTCTCCCTTACTATCGTCTTTTAGTTAAGTATCTCGAGTTTATTAACAACTATATTGATCAACATTCTGATGCACACAAAACAGAAAATCTTTTGAATATCTCTTTAGAGTAATCCCGACTTTCAGTCTAGAAGTCAACCTACCAGCTTCAGCTGGTTGTCATTGAGTCTTTTGTTATTCTTTTGTTATGGTAACCTGAATTCCTCTATTCTCTATTTTACGGAGGAGTTTGAGTATATTTTTCCCCTGCTCAGATTCCGAATTGAAATTCCTCGAGAGCGCAATAGTTAACTCTAAATCAACGAAGTAGCGTTGAGCTTCTTGTAGGGCCTGATAACATCGTTTAGTGCTGGAAATCTTACAGATTTTTAGGTGATGACAGTAAAATATTAAAAATGGAGTTTTAAGTATTTCTCGATCTCGCGAATTAGAATAATCTAGATTACGCTCTCTTAGTTTTATATAAAACTGAGATTCTGCTACTCTCACAACCTCTTCTTGTTTTGATAAGGTGCTTGTAAAATAGCGTCGCATTTGTTGATCGAATTCAATACAGATGGGATGTGTACCATCATTTGGCCAAACCTCTTCACGTTCAATGTGATGGAGAATAGTGCGTACATCTTGTTCAGAGACAGGTTCAGACATTTCAGTTAGTCTCTTTAGAAGCTCTTCCTCTGAAAGGGAGGTAAAGTTGAAAGGCTCTTGGTGTTGTTCTTTCCAAAACTTTATACCAGCCCATAGCCAGGGGTAGTCGTGATGAGAAAGCTTGCTAAGATCTTTAGCACTTTTATGCTTTGTTGTTTCATGAAGAGCATCTAAGAGGAGTTCGTAGATTGGTGGAATTTCAGGTGCATTTGCGGGCACTTTTAAATACTTTTCATCTAAATTTGAATCTAAGGAATGAAAATATTTCATATATACTGGGCCATAGACACAAGCTGACAAACGAGAAGTTATAAATTTACTTTTCACTCCTGCCCGTAAAGCGCAGCTCCGTATTTCAGGTAAAAATTCTAAGATATCTGCTTGTGGAAAAAACTGGTCATCCAAAACAGAATGAGTTCGTCCAGTTAAATCAAACATGATTGAACTTGCTACTCTTTCAAAAAGATATGGCAATTTTTGAGCAGCTGTTTTGCCAATTTTTCGTTTATGTTTTGACATGAGATAGTTATTAACTTGATCAGGTTTTAAAGGTTTTAAGTTTGGTAACGTCTCTTGCATAACCCAGCATCCTACAATACTTTTCATCTGCGCTTCGTAGTTATCACCATCCAGTATAGTAGGGATAAGGCTCTTTAAATAGGAGAACGTCTGAGAGTCTCCTCCGTGAGCAGACAAGAGATACCACATAGCTGCTTCTAAGTAAGAATGAGGCTTTCCATCCAGTTGGCGCAAACAAATATCACCATACAATTCTTGAGCAAGGCTATGATTTCCTCGGGATGCTCTTTTGAGAGGTTTAGAGGCTTCAACAAATTCCTCTCTCACATATGAAGTATAACCTGCATTTGCATCTTGACGCGTCCAGTGATGGACAAGCATCTGTACTTTCTGGGTTTCAGAGAGTTCTTGCAAAAAGCTTGGTGAAAGAGAACGAAGATAGGCAAGAGCATCACCATCACCTGCATCTGCTGCTCTTACATACCAAAGAGCACTTTCTTTAGGAGGGTGTTTTCTTTTATCAAGGTTACGATGGCAGATATCAGCATAGGTAAGGGCAAATATTATTTCTCCTGCCTCAAGGGCTGTATGTAAAAGAGGGGCTGCATTTTGATAATCTCCGCCCTCATAAAAAGTCATTCCTCTCCTCCCTATAGAATAAGGAGTATCATCATGCATAGCTTGAGCTAGCATATTTAACGATAAATAAGAAAGTCCAAGAAATATGGGAAAGAACAGAAAAAGATTTCTGATTTTACTCATGGGAAATCACTCGCGACAGAATGGGCAATATAGGGCTTATAAAGAGTATCCTCACCTTCTTGCACGGGTATTTGAAAAGACTTTCCCTCTTCATACCCTAAAAATTCTTTTCTATGATCACGTAACGCATAGGGAGGTCTAACTTCAAAAGGTCTATCATAATAAGCACTACAACCTGAAGCTCGGACATAGACTTGAGTCCCTAATGTAAGTGTATGGCAACAGCTTGCTAATGTGTCTCCACAACACCAACACATGTCATAAAAGGAACAAATATCGAGAAAAACATGACGAAGCGGATCAGGAAATGTAGAACAATACGAACGAATATCACCCATACTTCTTCGTTTTAGAGCCTCTTTGAATTTAGCAATTTCATTTTGTACGGTCATCCAAATGGATTGCTCACTGTGAAAATAAAGCTTACCTAAAATTTCATTGTCTGGACTACTCATCAATTTTGAATGAGTTTGAAGACGATCTTTCCCAGGAATGCTATCTTCTCTTTCCAACTCTTTGTCCATGATTTCTTTAATTTCATCCCTAAAAGGATCAAACGAAGACCTTCGGAGCTCTACTTCTTCCTCTCCTTGATAACTCTTTGTTATAAACCTTAAACCATAATTCTTATAAACTTTCAGTTTTTCTCCTAGTTTTTCCTCAGCTAAAGCTTTTGCAAATTTAAGTGCTGAACTTTTGTTTCTATTAGCAGGCCAGCCACTTGCAAAAAAATAGGGGATATCAAAAATCTGAGGGTTTCCTTCTTGGAGAATAAAGATCAATCGAGCAACCGCAAAATTTGTTTCACCCGGAAAGTATTTGCCCCTATCATTTTGTTGCCTTAAAGCCGTAATAACTTCTGGCATTTTTTGATGCCATTCGTGAGGTTCTTTATCAGTCGGATCGCTAAAAAATTTCACCCATTTACGACTTCCCTCTTGATCTTCTTGGGGTGCGGTAATTTGTCTCATTTCCTGAAGAGGACAAGGTTCAGAAACCAGAATCTCTTTAAATAGATCGAAAAGAGTTCGTTTCTGGGAAGCACTCGAAGAAACTGGTAAGGCTTGTGCGACCATAACAGGTGTAGGAGGGCATAATTTCTTGAGAGCGGTATCATCTAATATGTCTCTCCCATCTGCTAGACGGCTGTTTGAGGTTCTAGTCCTCTTTTTAGGCAAACTTGGATCTTTTGCACATTCTTCTTCATAAGTTTCATGCATTGCCCATAAATTTGTGGTTTCCACTAAAAAAGATGTGAAAGCTAAGAGTAGAAGTACATTTATAAAAAGTTGATAATAATCCCCTCTGCGAGGAATCTGAAATTGTGGGGTCTCGGTATTCTCAATTAGAAAGTTTTTCTTTTGAACAGGGGGATAGACAGAATAGAATTTACAGCACCCTTTAAGAATTGAATAATAAAGCCCTTTCAAAAAATTTTTGACAAGCCATTGAAAAATTTGGGACAGATTCTCCAGGTAATCACCATCTCTTACGACCCTTTGGAATTCATATTCAACAATTTTTCTACCCATTTTCCATCGAAGCTTGAGTATCTTATGAGGAGGGTCTTTTAAAGGAGAAGCTTGTGTTTGGTAAAAAAGAGGATAAATCCTTGTACAGAAATTCTCTATGTCTATGAATAAACGAGAGAAAAAATACATCACACGATATCGTCTACCCATATACCCCTATTATCTATTTTTAATTTGTGATTGTAAGGTTAACTGAAAAATAAATATAGTTCAATCGCTACGGAGAACCATGGATTTCTCCTTGATATTATTACTAAAATGGGCAGAAAAAAGTTCCTCCATGTTGATGAGAACTACCAATTTCTAAAATAATAACAAGAATCGTATCTGCAGGTAACAATTTAACGACAATTAAAAAATATTATTCGGAGATTCTCTGCTTAACTATTTGATAAATCAAAATAATAATTTATTGTAATTTACTGATTTGTCATCAGCATGTTAAGGGGTCGAATCCCTCATCCGGCACCATTAAAATCTAATTTTTCGGGGATGAGCTATTCCTTTTCTTTAAAAATCATACCCAACCCTGACGAGGGCATCGCCGAGGTTTTGGCCGCTGCCGAGTTGGGCACTTACGTTCGCAATAACGTAGAGGCCTTTGGTGAACTGGACCGTAACGCCTACACCAGGGGCTACTTGGTTACGGACCTTGCTATCTCCTAAGAGGGTCAGGGTTTGAGGTTCTCCTATTATTCCGCC